>NZ_JAMWZS010000079.1 GCF_024282095.1 Nitrosomonas sp. | reverse complement strand
AGTCATTACGGCTACACCTTCCGGTGCAAAATAGGTAATAAACTCAAAGACCAGGGGAAGTGCGGCAAAGTAAGCGAAAGCCATTCCGCAAAAGAATAAAAAGCTGCTGCCAAACACCAAAGGCAGCGCCAGACGTTTTTCATGAGAATAGAGTCCGGGTGCAACAAAAGCCCATATTTGATAGAGAGTATGCGGTAAAGTAATCACAAAAGCCATCATCATGGCGACTTTCATGGGTACGAAAAATGGAGTGGCCACATCTGTAGCGATCATTTGACCGCCTTGTGGCAGTTTCTCCAACAAGGGTTGTGCAAGTAAAGTGTAGAGTTCCCGCGCGTAAAAAGCACAAGGAAGAAAGCCGAGCATGAGTCCGCCAAGTGCACGTATCAGCCTGGTGCGTAGTTCTACTAAATGCGATAAGAATGAACCCTCAAGCATGATGATTTTTCTAAAATGGGTTAAATTGAATGAGTATCAATGATTCATCAAATCGGGTGATCATCGGGTAGCTATTTTCTTTCCTTATCAAGAGTGTTGTGAGATGAATCGTTAATATTTGAGGTCGGTTGTTGTGAGTCAGCATGGGGCGATGATGCAATAGATGAATAGGTAGATAGTTTTTCTTCAGCTTTGACATCGTTAACGGTTGTTTTCAATTGATCAATGCTTTGCTTTACAGAGTTTTCAATTGAATCAGCGGTTTCTTCTACCGAGGACTGCATTTTTTTCAATTCTTCCATGCGCATTTCATTATGGATATCGGTTCTGACACGATAAACGAAGTTGCGGCAACGTCCATATAAGTGCCCCAGCGTACGAGCCACAGTCGGTAATCGCTCAGGTCCGATCACGATGAGTGCAACCATCGAAATGACCAGTAATTCCATAAAACTGATATCAAACATACGATTCCATTGGTTGAAGCTTTATGAATGAAATGATTACTTAAATCTTAAGTAGAGTCGTATTTTATTCCGGAAATTAACGCAGCGGCTAAATCTTCGCTTGCGACTTTTCCTTGATTTCAGTATCGGTTACTGGATGATTTGTGCTGTGTTCGACTGATGCCTTGTTCGATTGCATAGGTGAGGAAGAAGGACCTACCGATGTGCGTTGTTCTTCTTTTGTACTTTCCTTATGTACAGTATGTGCTGAAGTTTCTTTTCTAGCTTCGACTTCTAGAATTTGATCATTGACATGCGACGATTGGAATGGCGAAGGATCAGTATCCTGTTCTTTCATACCCTCTTTGAAACCTTTTAGAGCACTGCCCAAGTCACCGCCCAGATTGCGTAATTTCTTAGTTCCAAATACCAGGACAACTATTGCCAATACGATTATCCAATGCCAAATACTGAAGGTACCCATCGCTTTCTCCTTTTAAATGGGACAGTACTGCTTAGCCGTGATGAATCATTACCGGCAAACGTTCCCTGCCTCCGATGATATGGAAATGTAAATGAAATATCTCTTGCCCACCTACACGTCCGGTATTGATAATTGTGCGAAAACCATCTTCGCAACCTTGTTCTTTTGCCAATTTGGGAGCTAATAATAACATCTTACCCAGCAAATCCTGATGATTATCCTCAGTTGCAGATAATGAATCGATATGCAGCTTGGGTATCAGTAAGAAATGGATAGGTGCAGCCGGATTGATGTCATTAAAAGCAAGAATTTCTTCATCCTCGTAGATTTTATTGGAGGGGATCTCTCGTCTTGCTATTTTACAAAATATACAATTATCCATGCTTTAGTCTTTTGTCCTCGATGCTTTTTCTTCTATGCCAGAAACGCCTTCGCGCCTTTCCAATTCATTCAAAACATCGTCAGGAGTTAATCCATGATAGGCGAGTAATATTAAACAGTGGAACCATAGATCGGCTGTTTCGTAGATTACTTGATTGGTATTGCCATCTTTAGAGGCCATCAGCGTCTCAGCAGATTCTTCCGCAATTTTTTTTAGTATTTTGTCTTGTCCGCCATGAAGGAGCTTGGCTACATATGAGCTATTCGCATCTGCTTGCTTGCGTTCTTCAATGGTTTGCGCCAAACGGCGCAGGATAGTTAGATCAGTCATTTATGGTAGATTTCATCTGGATCTTTAATAACGGGAGCAGCAATAACCCATTCATTATTCTCAAGTTTCTGAAAGAAACAATTATGCCGTCCGGTATGGCAAGCGATGCCGCCAATTTGCTCAACAATGAGAAGCAATACATCTTCATCGCAATCAAGATAAATATCCTTTATTTTTTGAGTATGCCCAGATTCCTCACCTTTATGCCAGAGTTTTTTACGCGAACGCGACCAGTAGACCGCTTCACGTTTTTCTACAGTTAATCTTAGCGCTTCTCGATTCATCCAGGCAACCATAAGAATTTTACCACTGTCAGCTTCTTGAGCAATGGCGGGGACTAATCCATCTTCAGTCCAGTTGATTTTGCTAAGCCAATTATCAGGCATCAATATGTTAATGCTTCCTAGAAATAAACAATGTTGGTAACTCTAGCACTACAATCTCACTTGGTAACTCTAGCACTACAATCT
>NZ_JAMWZS010000078.1 GCF_024282095.1 Nitrosomonas sp. | reverse complement strand
TGGGCATCATCTCCGGCGGTTTCCACCTCGACTTCGTTGGCGAATTCCATCACATTGACGTATTTGCGCACTTGTTTGGGCGCTTCATAGCCAGCCGACAGCGATTTGTTTAAATCGAATTCCTCAAATTCCCAGAAATAACGATTGTCGTCGCGATACGGCGCGGTGAGCTGATCCGTGAGCATGGCGAAAGGAATATTTTTTTCTCTAAAACTATGCGTCAGTTGAACGCCGATGTCCCAAGAGATCTGATGGCTGTCCAGTTTATCCTGTGCGGCTGCAAAAAGCTGACGGCCTTCTGCAATCCAGTCGTCGTTGTCCTGATAATCCGGATCGAGTAAGGCGCGTGCCAGGCGATTGAGATAATCGCCCATGGTGACAGCCATATCCGGCGTGGCCGTATGCAAGGCCGCCCAAGTTTTGCGTAATCCCGGAAAGCGGCGAATGGCAAGTGCTTCGACGCGTGCATCTTCGATCACGGAGATGCACGCCATTTGCATCGGATTCAATCCTTCCGCAGAGATCGGTTGTTTGGTTTCCACCAGATGTGCGGCGGCATGAGCGGCGGCGGCACGATACACCTCGGTGGCGGTTACACCTGCATGGCTGTCATAAGCATCAGGCAGGTAAATAAAGTAATTTTCAATATAGGGTTTGTAACCTTCGCGCGTTTCAAAGTCGCCGGAGGTGGGTTTCATGAAAAAATCACGTGCCCATAGTGCGCGCAGATACATATTGATGCGGCGCTGCACATCCACAAACAGGGTGCCCTTGCGTTCTTTTTGCAGTACTGCGAGTGATTCCTTGGATTCCAATCCAAAATATTTGATTTGCTCTTCATAATTCGTGCGATGAGCATGCGCTCCCCACATAGCCCAGCGGCGCAATCCGCCCAGAGTCAGTTGCCCAAACAGAATATCCAATTTGTTGAGCATCGGACGCATGCCGCGCGGTGCTTGTGCAATCAATGTATTCAGGAATTGCAGGTAATTCTGGAATAGCTGCGCATCACCGAGACGTTTTGCCGCAGTGGGGGAAGTCGCCAACATTAATTCAATCACTGCGCCTGAAGTTCTGGAGGCGAGTGAAAGTGCAGAAGTTGCCAGATCGCTAATAACGTCCTCACCAATTTCTTTGGCAACCAATGGGATTTCATCAATCCAACAATCGACCAGACTACGTCCGCGCCCTAATCCCCGGATTGCCGAAGCGCCTTTCAGGTAGTTATCCAATCCACGCGCCGAGAAAATTTTGACAGCTTCTGGCCATGCATGCTTGAGTAATTCAATCGATTCCGGTTCTAAATCTTCCAGTAATTCTTTGTAGTCATCCAGATTAATACTCATGGGAGCACCTGTTTATATTCACAAAACAATCAAAAATTTTCTGAAGTATAAAAACTGTTAATTAAAGAAAGTGCTGACTGCGGCATCCAGTGCATCGCGCATATCCGGATCATCAGTGATTGGGCGAACCAAAGCAACACGGCAAGCAGCATGCGCGTCCACTTTTTTGGCGATGAGACTACCTGCATAAATCAGCATACGCGTTGAGATGCCTTCATCCAATCCATGGCCTTTGAGGTTACGTGCACGTTCCGCAATCGATACCAGTTTTTCAGCAATTTCAGTGGATACGCCCGTTTCGTGCGACACAATTTCACTTTCAACGTCATGGTTAGGGTAATTAAAATCCAGTGCGCCAAAACGCTGTTTGGTGGATTGTTTGAGGTCTTTCATCAAGCTTTGATAACCGGGATTGTAGGAAATGACAATCTGGAAGTCAGCATGCGCATGAACGAGTTCACCTTTTTTTTCCAATGGCAAGACACGGCGATTGTCGGTTAACGGATGAATCACCACAGTGGTATCCTGGCGTGCTTCAACGACTTCGTCCAAATAGCAGATGGCGCCATAGCGTGCCGCAACAGCTAGCGGACCATCTTGCCAGCGTGTGCCGTTGGCATCCAACAAGAAACGACCCACTAGATCAGATGCGGTCATATCTTCGTTACAAGCCACGGTAATCAGCGGTTTTTTTAATTTCCAGGCCATGTATTCAACAAAACGAGTTTTACCACAGCCGGTAGGACCTTTCAGCATCATCGGCATACGCACCGAATAGGCGGCTTCATATAATTCCACCTCATCAGCTACGGGATGGTAATAGGGCTCGGTGGTTACGCGGTATTGATCAATGATTTCGCTCATGATGAACTCCTGTTATAGCTATCTGAAAAGTACTTTATTTGGGTCAAAAAAAACCCCCGAGCCTTTAACAGGTAAGGGGGTTCCAGGGTACGAAACCCGTTGTGTCTTACACAGTCTTGCCGCGGTATATCACCATGGCAGTGCCTTGTGATTGGTTGAAATTGTTGTAACCAATTAAACGAACATGATTATTCGGATTGGCTTTATGACATGCGGCAGCTTCTGCCAGCACGCGGTCTACATCAGTTTCACCAAACATGGGCAGTTTCCACATATACCAGTAGGAATCCATTACATACTCTGGTTCTGTATGCTCGATGGCTGGATTCCAGCCTTTACTAATTAAATACTGTACTTGCTTCTTGATATCTTTGTCAGCCATCGCAGGCAGGTAGGAAAATGTCTCAAACTTACGGCTTGCTGGATCACTGACACGTGATTTGTAATCGATTACTTCGCTCATTATTTATTCCTCATTTTTAGAGAGATGAAGAAGAAAAGTAATATTAACTATTGGCTCTTCTTCTTTAGTCATGTATTGCTTACTTGTGGGCTACGTCGAGCTTATCAACCGTATCAAACTCGAACTTGA
>NZ_JAMWZS010000077.1 GCF_024282095.1 Nitrosomonas sp. | reverse complement strand
ATCCCCGTATACAAGGGGATGAATATCGATTGCTTGTGGATGAATTTGTCGATGCGGTGCAATACCGTTTTCCACATGCACTGATTCAGTTTGAGGATTTCTTGACGCCACATGCATTTGAGTTTTTGGATATGTATGGCAAAAAAATGCGTTGTTTTAATGATGATATACAAGGCACCGCTGCCGTAACGCTGGCAGGGATTTATACATCATGTCGCGTTACCCATAAGCAATTTTCCGATCTGAATATTATGTTTCTGGGCACGGGCTCTGCTGCTGGCGGTATTGCAGAACTGGTGGTGGATGCATTTTGTGCCGCGGGACTCAGTCAACAGCAAGCACAAGAGCGATTGTGGTTTATTGATCGAAAAGGCTTGGTGACATCAACCAATCAAAACATTAAGCCACGTATCAAGCCTTTTGCTCATGAACATGCGGCATGCAGCTTTGTGGATGCCATTGATGCTATTAAACCGGATGTATTAATTGGTGCAACCGGTGTGGCCGGAACATTTGATCAAACGGTTGTACGCAAGATGGCGACAGTGAATGAGCGCCCGGTGATTATTGCGTTGTCGAATCCTACCTCACATACGGAGTGCACTGCAGAACAGGCCTATCAATGGAGTGATGGGCGGGTCATCTTTGCCAGTGGTAGTCCGTTTAATCCTGTGCAGTATGAGGATAAGCTTTTCAGGCCCGCACAGGGTAATAATGCCTATATCTTTCCAGGCATAGGTCTTGGGGTTTATGCCAGTTCTGCCCGATTGATTTCGCAAGGTATGTTTTTGGCTGCTGCCGAGGTGTTGGCCAGTATTGTGACCGAACAAGAAATAGCCACGGGAGCAATTTATCCTACGTTAACGCGCGTGCGTGAAGTGTCGCATGCAATTGCTGTTGCAGTTTGTCGTGTGGCCGTCAGCGAAGGTTTAACCGATGTTGAATTGCCAAACGATTTGGAAAGTTATATTCATTCGCTTATGTATGAACCGAATTATTAGGCAATAGCGACGATGATTAGCCTCAATCGATCAACATCGTGCGCAATTAATCAATTAAACAAGTTAATAATGCCATCCAAACCCACATAGCTGATTGAATAGGTGGCGTTCTCTTTTACAATGGGTTTCGCATGATAAGCGATGCTGACGCCGGCCTCGGCCAACATATCCAAATCGTTAGCGCCATCACCCAATGCGATAATTTGTTCACGTCCCACGCCTAATTCTTTACTGACTTGCTTCAGTATTTCCGCTTTGCCTTCTCTACCAAGAATTTTTCCAATAATTTTGCCGGTCAAATGGCCGTTATCAATTTCCAGAATGTTGGCGGCCGCATAATCAAATGCCAGTTTTGTTTTGATTCGGTCGGTAAAAAATGTGAAACCACCTGAAATTACCATGGTTTTTAGTCCGGATAACTTTGCCTGTTGCAGCATTTTTTCAGCCCCAGGACTCAGTTTGACGCGTTCATCATAGACTTTTTGCAATGCATCCTGATGCACACCCTGCAATAATGCGGTGCGGCGCGTGATGCTTTCCTCAAAACTGATCTCACCGCGCATGGTTTGCAGGGTAATGGCGGCCACTTGTGGCTTGATATTGTGCATGTCAGCAATTTCATCAATAGATTCAATTGCCAGCAGTGTTGAATCCATATCCATGGCAATCAATTTAAAATCTGAGAGTTTTTGTTTGGGATTAACAAATGCAAAATCCAGCTCAGCTTGCGTGCAGTATTCTGCAATCTGATCTGAATGTGTGGCATTGGTTATGCGAAAGGCTTGACCGGTAATCCGTTCGATCCCGTCTGCCTGAGAGAGTTTTGCGATTTCCCGCAAATCACTATTGTTTACGTCCAGTCCTTGGATAATTAGATTCATAAATGTGCAAGATATTAGATATAGATAGACAACTGACTGAGTGCAAAATATTTAAAGCAGTGAATTCCATTCGACAATGCGATTGCGTCCAGCATGTTTCGCCGCATATAAAGCCGAATCGGCCGCTTTAATCATGTTCAGTGGTTCATTAAAAGTGGTTGATCCTTCATGATAGGCTGCGACGCCAATCGATGCCGTGATTTGGATGATGCAACTGTCGTCCAGTTCATAAGCGATTTCAGTAATCGCCTCTTTTAAACGGGCAATGAGATTTCTTGAAGCTTCCAATGTTGTGCCGGGTAAAATCAAAGCAAATTCCTCGCCGCCGTAGCGGCTCAATGTGTCATCCTGGCGAATCTGCGCACAAACGGTTTTCACGACCGTCACCAACAGCGAGTCTCCTGCCAGATGCCCATGGGTGTCATTGACTTTTTTAAAATGATCCAAATCGATAATCGCGATAGTCAAAGGCAAATGATATTGGGTTGCCAGATTAAATTCACGTCGCAGGGTTTCGTCAAAATACATGCGATTATAGGCACCGGTCAGTCCATCCCGTTGCGATTTTTCTTCCAGCTCCTTCATTCTGGCCAAACTATGTATCATGAGTAGTTCTTTAGCTTGAGCCAGGACACCATCGGCTTCCAATGCATCATGAATGCTAATATCAAACAGATCCTCAACGGATTTTAGGCTCACCTCCATGATTTTAATCACGTCGATGAGTGCTGCGTGATCCAGCCCAAGCCAGTTGTGCGCTGTTTCCGTTAGCGCGGTCATTTTCTCCGTTTCGTGCGGAAATAGAAAATAATCGGCCAAATAGCGAGATACTGCCACACAGGATTGTAGCGTCGGACCCAGATCCTTGGGCGTTGGTTGACTATGGCTGTTGATGCAGGATAGGGCAATATAATCAGGAATATGCCATTTC
>NZ_JAMWZS010000076.1 GCF_024282095.1 Nitrosomonas sp. | reverse complement strand
CGCAAGGTAGTCCACAACACTTCATCGCTGATCGTAACATTAACCGTGGTTCCAGAACCGCCTACCCTATCGCTTGTCGCATAAGCTTGTCCACAGAATAAACCCAAAAGCCCCAACAGCATTAATGCAGAATTGATTACTTTCATGATCATATTCCTCTAAAAATTAATCTAGCACCACAAGATCAAGAGAATATCCATTGCAAACCAGACAGGCCTCTTGTATTTTCTGTATATCACCGCTATCTCACCATGTCAAACAGAATCACAAAAAACCAAGTTATTTCAAATGATTACAGCATAGTTTAGAAAAATTAATGCACCCGGCTCACCATCAAGCATCGTCCACTCAAAATTGCATTACCAACTCATTACCCATCCCATGTTAGCCCCAGCCAGAGGACATTAAAATAGAAATTCAGATGATTTTATACATCCGCAGCGTGCGCATCATTCATTTGCGGTAAAATTACAATTTTTCAGCAACACTGGCCAGTAATCACGCGAGAACTCAACTTGACTTCATCTCATTCTGATCATCCTGATGCAACACAGCTTTCCTATCGTGACGCCGGCGTAGACATCGATGCAGGGGATCGCTTGGTTGAAAATATCAAACCGTTTGCCAAACGCACTTTACGTCCCGAGGTACTCAACGGAATCGGCGGTTTTGGCGCACTATTTGAAATTTCCAAACAATACCAAAACCCTGTTCTGGTCTCCGGTACTGATGGCGTGGGCACTAAGCTTAAATTGGCTTTTCAGCTCAATCGGCATGACAGCATTGGCATTGATCTGGTCGCAATGAGCGTCAACGATATTCTGGTACAAGGCGCGGAACCTTTATTTTTCCTGGATTATTTCGCTTGCGGCAAACTCAATGTGGAAACGGCTACTGCGGTGATCAGCGGTATTGCCAAAGGGTGCGAACTGGCTGGTTGCGCGTTGATTGGCGGTGAAACGGCCGAAATGCCTGGCATGTATCCGCACGATGAGTATGATCTGGCCGGATTTGCTGTCGGTGTCGTCGAAAAAGACCGGATCATCAATGGCACCACAATCCAGGAAGGCGATATTGTGCTGGGTCTTGCGTCCAGTGGCGCACATTCCAATGGATATTCGCTGATTCGCAAGATCATTGAAAATAATCGTATTGATTTGTCCAGCGATTTTAACGGCAAGACACTTGCCGACACCATCATGGTGCCGACGCGCATTTATGTCAAACCCGTGCTTGAATTGCTTAAACGATTGCCTATTAAGGGCTTAGCACACATTACCGGCGGCGGATTGGTCGAGAATGTACCGCGTATTCTGCCGGATCAAGTCATGGCAGTTTTGCATAAAAACACATGGGAAATGCCACCGCTATTTCACTGGTTGCAGCAACAAGGCAATGTCGCTGATCTTGAAATGGCGCGTGTATTTAATTGCGGCATTGGCATGGTGATCGTTGTTGCAAGCGATCATGCCGAAAACGCCATGCACAGTTTGCGTGCTTCAGGTGAAACCGTCTGGCAAATTGGTGAAATCAAACAACGCATATCCACTCAGCCGCCCACTATTTTAGCGTAAGTGATTATTTATACGACAACATCATGAAATCATTGGTTATTCTGATATCGGGTCGTGGCAGTAATATGCAGGCATTGCTGGAAGCCGAGTTTGAAATGGACCGTATCACGGTCATCAGTAGCAATCCCAATGCAGAAGGCTTAACAATTGCCCAAAAATATGGTACTGAAACCATTGTCCTGGATCATCGCACTTTTCCGGATCGCGAAGCATTCGATGCTGCCTTGGCAGAAAGAATCGATGCCTGTCAGCCGAAACTGATTGCCCTGGCCGGCTTCATGCGCATACTCAGCGATCGCTTTGTACACCGTTTTCAAGGCCGATTAATGAATATTCATCCGTCATTATTACCCGCATTTCCTGGTTTAGGAACACATGCGCGCGCGCTGCAAGCAGGTATCAAAATTCATGGCTGTACTGTCCACTTTGTCACGCCACAACTGGATCATGGCCCCATTGTGATTCAGGCCGCCATCCCTGTACTACCCAGCGATACCGAAGAAATACTGGCGGCCCGTGTATTACAGCAAGAACACCGCATCTATCCTCAGGCTGTACGCTGGTTTATGGAAGACCGGATCAAATTGAGCGAAACTCACGTTGAAGTGATGGATTCCCGTGTCAATGAGACAGCACTTTATTCACCGGAATTACCTGAATGAAATTTTTCTCATCGATTTTTCTACTGTGGATATTCAGTTCTTCAGTATTTGCGACAGACATACCGTCACGCATCGAAATCAGTTACGCCGTGACAACGGATATCGGTCAAGGGGAAATCACTGAAGTAATGGAAATCACGCATGCTCATGGTGGACATAGCTATACTATTAATAGCGAAGCGCAAGCTACCGGCGTTTTCAAAATCATAGAACCCAATAGCATTGTGCGTCATAGCGAAGGAACCATCACCAAACAAGGACTACGGCCTTCTCGCGCCTATGAGAAACGCGGGAAGAAAGAACCCAGCCTGGCCGTGTTTGACTGGGAGAATCACATCATCACGCTGCAACATAAAGGACATCAGGCACAGGAAAAATTACCGGAAGGTACTTTGGATCGCTTGAGCTTATCGTACAATTTCATGTTTACGCCGCTACCTAAACATTATGTAGAGAGATATGTTACCAATGGGCATAGTCTGCGACTGTCGCGCTACAAAGTAACCAAAGAAATACTCAGCACTCCGATTGGAGAAATAGAAGCAATCGTATTGACCCGTCAGGAAGATAAAAATTCCAAACTTAAAAGGAAACTATGGCTTGCGCCGAGCAATCACATGTTGCCTGTTCGCA
Source organism: Nitrosomonas sp. (assembly GCF_024282095.1). Taxonomy (GTDB): domain Bacteria; phylum Pseudomonadota; class Gammaproteobacteria; order Burkholderiales; family Nitrosomonadaceae; genus Nitrosomonas. The sequence continues at coordinate 287 of NZ_JAMWZS010000076.1, read as the reverse complement.
TCGTTTCAGTAGAAGAAAATGGCCGAGAAATCGATAAAATAGTTACCGGAATTAACATTAGCTACAAAGCCGGCCGTCATTAATCCGATGCATTAGCGGATCAAACACACATCAGGAAACCCATGCAATTAACCCCTTTTCAGCTGGACGCAGCGGTAGTTGCGCTACGTACGATACTGCCCTTGGAATATCCCGCCGATGCAATCTTACGGAATTTTTTCCGTGAGAATCCTATGCTCGGCGCACAAGACCGCGCATTGATTGCAGAAACAGTCTTTGGCATACTA
>NZ_JAMWZS010000014.1 GCF_024282095.1 Nitrosomonas sp. | reverse complement strand
TATTTTAAACAACACTTTTTCCAAATGAAAAACCTCTCTACAGCAATGATTACATACTTTTGTCGCTATTTTTACAAATAAGCAGTTGATAATTATTGCAAATAGATCGCAAATCCTTATCAAGAATTCGATCACAAAATAGCGATGCATAGAGTAGAAATAATATTGCTTGATATCGAGCAAAACAGTGTGCTGCGCGCTTGAACTACGAATGATTTAAGTTGAATGCTTCTTGAAGCTTATAGTGTAATTTCGATTGTAGAAATTTACGAAGATAATTATTATGGCAAACCTAAATACAGAAAGAATTGTACTTAACCAAATCCTATTATAAAAAATACAATCGGGTATACTTAAGAGATTTCCACAATTTTAATTGAGTAGATTACGCTATGAGTGAATATCTTTTTACTTCTGAATCTGTTTCCGAAGGGCATCCTGATAAGGTCGCCGATCAAATTTCTGATGCGGTATTGGATGCAATCCTGAGCCAGGATGCCAACGCCCGAGTTGCTTGTGAGACATTATGCAGTACGGGTTTAATTGTACTATCAGGCGAGATAACAACACATGCTTCCGTTGACTACAACATTATTGCACGTGAAACAGTTAAGAATATTGGCTATACCAGTTCTAATATTGGCTTTGATTCGACTACCTGCGCGGTTTTAACAGCTTTTAATAAACAATCGCCGGATATTGCGCAAGGCGTTGATCGCACGAAAGAAGAAGAAATGGAACAAGGAGCGGGGGATCAAGGGCTGATGTTTGGATTTGCTTGCGACGAAACGCCGCAGTTGATGCCGATGCCAATTTTTTATGCGCATCGCTTGGTCGAACGTCAGGCGGAGCTGAGGAAAAACGGGCGACTGACTTGGCTGCGTCCGGACGCAAAATCACAAGTTTCGGTTCGATACCAAAATGGTAAGCCGCAGCGTATTGAAACCGTTGTGATTTCAACACAACATGATCCCGATATTTCACATCAAGCGCTAACGGAAGCAGTTATTGAAGAGATTATTAAACCGGTATTACCTGCTGCAATGATCAGCGATCGTATTAGCTATCTGGTTAATCCAACCGGACGCTTTGTAGTTGGTGGGCCGATGGGTGATTGTGGCTTGACCGGTCGTAAAATTATTGTTGATAGTTATGGCGGTGCAGCACACCATGGCGGCGGCGCTTTTTCTGGCAAAGACCCATCCAAAGTGGATCGATCAGCAACCTATGCCGGACGTTATGTTGCAAAGAATATCGTAGCGGCTGGAATTGCCAGTAAATGCGAGGTGCAGGTTGCTTATGCGATTGGTGTTGCACGGCCTGTTTCATTGATGGTCAATACATTCGGTACCGGTAAGATTGCTGACGAAAAGATTGTTCAATTAATTGAAAGGCATTTTGATCTGCGTCCTCGGGGCATCATTCATGCGCTTAATTTATTGCGTCCTATCTACGCTAAAACTGCGGCCTATGGGCATTTCGGACGTGAATTGCCGGAATTTACCTGGGAAGCTACAGATAAAGCTGCTCAATTACGTGCCGATGCCGGTATATAAATTCTTAATAGTATTTGTTGGTATTAGTACACCTTAATCGATTTTCCCCCCTGTACTGAGGAGCGCTGCAGCGGTTTTTCCGTGAGGCTCAGCATAGGAGGATATTGTTACAACGGCGCTCGTTCATATTTTGAGGAGAAGACTATGAACGCTGTGCTCAATTCAGATGGTAGCCGTTTTACTGACTATAAGATTGCCGATATTTCACTGGCGGAATGGGGGCGTAAAGAAATAGCGATCGCCGAAACGGAAATGCCGGGGTTAATGGCATTGCGCAAGGAATATGGAAGCCAAAAACCATTGGCCGGTGCACGCATTGCCGGTTCTTTGCATATGACGATTCAAACTGCCGTGCTGATCGAAACACTCGTCGCATTAGGTGCGGAAGTGCGTTGGGCTTCATGTAATATTTTTTCCACCCAGGATCATGCGGCCGCAGCCATTGCAGCCAAGAATATTCCGATATTTGCCTATAAAGGTGAATCTCTGGAAGATTACTGGGAGTACGCCCATCAGATCTTCGAGTGGGTAGTTGCCGGGCAACCGAGCGGTGCCAATATGATCTTGGATGATGGCGGTGATGCAACATTACTGCTGATTCTGGGTACCAAGGCCGAGAAAAATCCGGCGGTTATTGCCAATCCTGCTAACGAAGAAGAAACGGCATTATTTGCGTCCATCAAAAATAAATTAGCTGCGCAGCCTGATTGGTATTCAAAAAACCTTGCCAGGATACGGGGCGTCACCGAAGAAACTACCACAGGCGTGCATCGGTTATATGAAATGCATAAAACTGGCGAGCTTCCATTTCCAGCATTTAACGTGAATGATTCTGTGACCAAATCAAAGTTTGATAATCTCTATGGATGCAGAGAGTCACTTGTCGATGGCATCAAGCGTGCAACTGATGTCATGATTGCCGGAAAGATCGCCGTGGTGTGCGGGTATGGTGATGTCGGTAAAGGTTGTGCTCAGTCTTTGCGTGGTTTAGGTGCAACCGTCTGGATTACCGAAATCGATCCTATCTGTGCGTTGCAGGCAGCGATGGAAGGGTATCGTGTCGTGACCATGGATGATGCCTGTGATCAAGCGGATATTTTTGTGACTGCAACCGGGAATCTGCGAGTGATCACGCACGACCACATGTTGAAAATGAAGGATCAGGCGATTATTTGCAATATTGGACATTTTGATTCTGAAATTGATATCGCATCCGTGCAGAAATATCAGTGGGAAAATATCAAGCCGCAAGTGGATCATGTCATATTTCCAACAGGGCGCCGCATTATTGTATTAGCGCAAGGTAGATTGGTGAATCTGGGGTGTGCGACGGGACACCCTTCTTTTGTGATGTCCAGCTCATTTACCAACCAGGTATTGGCGCAGATGGAGTTGTGGCAGAACGGGGAGAATTATCAAAAGAATGTGTATGTGTTGCCAAAACATCTGGATGAGAAGGTGGCGCGTCTGCATATTGGGAAGCTGGGAGTAAAACTCACTGAGCTGACAGATGAGCAGGCAAAATATCTGGGGCTTAGCAAGAACGGTCCCTATAAACCAGAGATGTACCGGTATTAATCATCCGCTCTTGCGATCTTAATGGGATAAGTGCCATTTGAATTTACATGGCTTTCCCATTAAGAAGGCTTGACTCAAGGTCATAGGTTAATTGGCCCCTATTGTGATAATTCTGTATTGATAGACTTGCAAAGCGATGGAATCACAAAAAAAATTCTCTCCTACATTCAGTTTTGAGCTTTTTCCACCCCAAACACCCCAAGGTGTTGAGAAGCTACGATTAACACGACAACAACTGGCTCAATACAATCCGAAGTTTTTTTCTGTAACCTTTGGCGCAGGTGGTTCCACGCGTGAGCGGACACTTGAAACCGCCTTGGAGATTCAAGCAGAAGGGCATGTTGTTGCGCCGCATTTGTCTTGTATTGGATCAACGCAGCAGAATATTCGCGTCATTCTGGAAAAATATTATGAAGCAGGCATTCGGCACATTGTCGCGTTACGCGGTGATTTGCCATCAGGCATGGCACAAGCCGGCGAGTTTCGTTATGCCAGTGAACTCGTCGCTTTTATCCGGCAGGAATTTGGGTCTTCGTTCCATATTGATGTAGCAGCGTACCCGGAATATCATCCGCAAGCGCGCTCTGCACAAGCAGATTTTGAAAATTTTAAGCGTAAAATTGAAACCGGCGCTAATTCGGCGATTACCCAATATTTCTATAATGCCGATGCTTACTATCATTTTGTGGAATCCTGCGAATCGACCGGTTTGAACATTCCGATTGTTCCTGGAATCATGCCAATTAGTAAATTCTCACAACTGGTCAGGTTTTCGGATACTTGCGGTGCCGAAATTCCACGCTGGATTCGTAAGAAATTCGAGGGGTATGGCGATGATAGCGCTTCGATACAAGCTTTTGGATTGGATGTCGTCACCGATCTTTGCGAACGCTTATTACAAGCGGGTGCGCCAGGATTACATTTTTATACATTGAATTCAGCCAATCTGACATCAATGATATGGCAGCGATTGAATCTTAAAGGAAATGCAGATTAGTCCCCACTTCCATGTTTTTTGCAATACGGATCAAATAAAACCACATAATCGCAAGCTAATGCAGTATGGGTTTGCGGAACATCAGTCATGAAACCGGCATGATCTTTTTCCTGATCCCCTCAGCCAGTATATAATGCGTGTCAATTCTGATTAAAGTAAAAAGCGCGAGGTTTCGAAATGGAAGAGAAAAAAACTGATTCAGATAAATCAATTGCAGAAGCACCGGATTCGAAGACAGTTACCGCGGATGTTTCAATCATGGATGCCTGCATTGCACGTGCCAGAGAGGTTCAAGCCGTGCAGCTGGAGCTCATCAAAAGCAAAGATTATGATTTTGCGCCTGAGTTTAAGAGCATGACCATTCAGCTTTATTTATTGGGCGTGATGTGGAAATTTGCTGAAGGTTTGGGAAATGCGGATGATGCACGCGAGCTGGCATTCACAGCGTTGCAAACGATGTTGCTGCAAGATGGCATGCAAAAACAAAAAGCAGCCAAGCGCATCGAATTTTTAAGGAAAATGTCCAAACTTGAAGATGATCATGATGCGTTGGCTGTAGCGATCGGTTATGAATCTGCACCCAATGATAGCAGTTTGGCAGAAGTATTTGACCATTACATCGACGACATGCAAGTTTCCGGTGCCTTTTGGCGGCTGTACGATCGTGGTAGAAAAATCATGCTATACGGTGGCTTGCTCATAGCCTTTGCAGTGATCTGGTTCGTAACCTTATTCATGCCGGGAAACAGTACGGTTGCCACTTTGGCTGCCGGACTTATTGCGGCGGCACTTTTTGTAATACCGGTATTCTTGATTGGTATTTTTATGTATCGCGCAAAAATCAAGAAAGCAAAACAAATAAGCTAATGCTGATAGGTGCTTATATCATATGATCGATACTATCCGTCGCATCACATTCAGATTAATTGACCAGATTGGTTGTGCGTGACAATGGGCGCCCAGATTATTGACGGTAAGAAAATAGCTGAATTGGTGCGTGCTGAATGGAAAGTACGTGCTGATAGACTGACTCAGCTGGGTACGCAGCCTGGACTGGCAGTGATCATTGTTGGAGACAATGCGGCATCGGGTATTTATGTCAGGAACAAGGTTAAAGCGTGCAATGAAATCGGCATTTATTCAGAGGTGCATGCTTTTCCGATGAATGCGCAGCAAAGTGAAGTGTTGGATTGTATTCAAGCGCTCAATGAAAATTCGCACATTCACGGCATTCTGGTTCAGTTGCCGCTACCTTCGCATTTTGAAAATAATCGTGTTATTACTGCCATTGCAGTTGGAAAAGATGTCGATGGTTTTCATCTTTACAATGTGGGGGCGCTGGTTACCGGGAATACCGTATTTTCACCGTGCACACCGTATGGTGTGATGGTCATGCTGGAAAGAAATCATATTCCCATAGCAGGTCAACATGCCGTAGTGGTGGGGCGTAGCAATATTGTGGGTAAACCGATGGCATTCATGTTGCTGGAGCAGGGTGCCACCGTCACCATCTGTACTTCAAAAACACGTGATTTAGCGCAATTTACAAAAAATGCGGATATTTTGGTGGTGGCAACCGGAAAACCGCGCATGATCACGGCTGACATGGTAAAGCCTGGCGCCGTGGTGATTGATGTGGGTATTAATCGTTTGGCCGATGGGAAACTCTGCGGTGATGTTGATTATGAATCGGTCAAAGATATCGCCGGTTATATTACGCCGGTTCCGGGAGGCGTCGGCCCGATGACGATTACCATGTTGCTGTGTAATACGATTCTGGCTGCTGAACGCGCACAGGCCGGCGGTTGAAGTGGGTGAGCAAAGTTAATTTTTGAGGGTATGCCTGAACATGGAATTGCAACCTGATACAGATCCACAGGAAACACAAGAATGGCTGGAGGCATTGGATTCAGTCATCATCAATGGTGGTACGGAACGTGCTCATTTTTTATTGGAGAAATTGATTGAAAAAGCGCGTCGTTCCGGTGCTTATCTGCCTTATAGTGCCACCACAGCCTATATCAATACCATTCCAACGGGAAAAGAAGAACGCTCGCCAGGTAATAACGCGATAGAACATCGCATTCGTTCTTATGTTCGCTGGAATGCTATGGCGATGGTGTTGCGTGCCAATAGAGATACCAATGTTGGCGGTCATATTGCCAGTTTTGCATCGGCTGCGACGCTATATGACATCGGTTACAACCATTTTTGGCATGCCCCGTGTGAAACGCACGGTGGGGATTTGGTGTATGTGCAGGGACATTCTTCTCCGGGGGCTTATGCGTATGCATTTCTGTCTGGAGAATTAACTCAGGAACAACTGGATAATTTTCGCCAGGAAGCCGGCGGCAACGGCTTATCTTCTTACCCGCATCCCTGGTTGATGCCCACTTTCTGGCAGTTTCCAACCGTTTCAATGGGACTTGGACCGCTGATGGCGATTTATCAGGCCCGATTCATGAAGTATCTGGGTAGCCGAGGGCTGGTCAATACCGATGGGCGTAAAATCTGGGCTTTTATGGGTGACGGTGAAATGGATGAGCCTGAATCACTCGGCGCTATTCCACTGGCATCACGCGAGAGCCTCGATAATTTGATTTTTGTCGTCAATTGCAACCTGCAGCGTCTGGATGGTCCGGTGCGGGGAAATGGCAAAATTATTCAGGAATTGGAAGGTGCTTTTCGTGGCGCCGGCTGGAATGTCATCAAGGTGATTTGGGGGTCTTATTGGGATCCTTTATTAGCCAAGGATATCAAAGGATTATTGCAAAAACGCATGATGGAGTGCGTGGATGGTGAGTATCAGAACTTTAAAGCCAGAGACGGTGCATATGTACGCAAGTACTTTTTTGGTAAGTATCCTGAGTTGCTGGAGATGGTCGCCAATATGTCGGATGACGATATCTGGCGGTTAAATCGGGGCGGGCATGATCCTTACAAAGTCTACGCGGCCTATGCCGCTGCGGTTAAGCATACCGGCCAGCCGACAGTGATACTGGCTAAAACCATCAAGGGTTATGGTATGGGTGAGGCCGGTGAAGCACAAAATATTACGCACCAGCAGAAAAAAATGGGCACGACTTCATTAAAGGCTTTTCGCAATCGGTTTGGTCTGGAAATTCCGGATGACAAGATCGACGAAATACCTTATCTCACGCTCGCCGCGGATTCGCCGGAATTTACGTATATGCAAGAACGGCGTAATGCATTAGGCGGTGCCTTTCATCGTCGCAAGACCAGTGCGCAGGCATTACAGACACCACCGTTGTCCGCTTTTGAATCATTGCTGAAAGCCGGCGGAGAAGGGCGTGAATCATCGACAACCATGGCGTTTGTGCGCATTCTGAATATTCTGGTTAAAGATAAGCAGATCGGTAAGCATGTTGTTCCGATTGTTGCCGATGAATCGCGCACTTTTGGCATGGAAGGCATGTTCCGGCAATTGGGTATCTGGTCATCGGTGGGGCAATTGTATACGCCGCAGGATGCCGATCAGCTAATGTATTACAAGGAAGACAAACACGGACAAATTCTGCAGGAAGGTATCAATGAAGCAGGTGCCATGTCATCCTGGATCGCGGCTGCGACATCTTATAGTACGCATGGTATTCAGATGATTCCGTTTTTTATATTTTATTCCATGTTCGGTTTTCAGCGTATCGGTGATTTAGCTTGGGCGGCTGGGGATATGCGTTGTCGAGGTTTCTTGCTGGGTGGAACGGCAGGGCGCACGACATTGAATGGCGAGGGGCTGCAACACGAGGATGGACATAGTCATATTGTGGCTTCAACAATTCCCAATTGCGTATCGTATGATCCCGCATTTGCGTATGAATTGGCTGTTATTATTCAAGATGGCTTGCGGCGCATGTATCAGGAACAAGAGGATGTCTATTATTACATTACGGTAATGAATGAAAATTACCCGCATCCTGAGATGCCCCCTGGTGCCGAAAAAGATATTCTGAAAGGCATGTATTTATTCAGTGAAGGGAGCAAGAGTCGCAATAAGCCATGTGTGCAATTGCTGGGAGCCGGTACCATTTTGCGCGAGGTAATTGCTGCTGCAGCGATACTCAAAAAAGAATATCACGTGAATGCGGATATCTGGGGTGTGACCAGCTTTAATGAATTAAGACGGGAAGCACTGAGTGTGGCACGCTGGAATATGTTGCATCCGACTCAGACGACAAAAGTGTCGCATGTCGAAAATTGTTTGAAAGGACGCGAAGGACCTGTGGTAGCCGCGACCGATTATATGAAAATCTATGCCGATCAGATTCGTGAATTTGTCCCTGGGAAATATCGTGTCTTGGGAACGGATGGTTTTGGGCGTTCTGATACGCGCGAGAAATTGCGCCATTTCTTTGAAGTGGATCGATTTTATATTACCGTTGCAGCACTCAAGGCGCTGTCTGAAGATGGGAAAATATCAAGTCAACAGGTTGATCAAGCCATACATAAATATGGCATCGATCCGGAGAAGCCTAATCCGGCAATCAGCTAGGGCCGAGGCAATATGAGGAAAGCATGTGACTGAATTAAAAAAAGTATTCATTCCAGATGTTGGTGACTTCAAAGATATTCCAGTGATCGAAATACTGGTAAAAGCGGGTGATGTTGTTAAAACTGAGGATTCATTAGTTACGCTGGAATCCGACAAGGCAACCATAGAAATTCCATCCCCGTATCCTGGTTTGATCAAGGAATTATTTGTCAAAGCGGGCGATAAAGTATCAGAAGGCACGGCAATATTGACTATCGAAGTTTCCGATAGCGCTCAAGCAGAACCTCCTGTTCAAGCCCCTGAGAAAGCAATTATTCAAAAAGATGTTGCACCTCAAGCAGAAACTGAGGTCAAGCAGGTCGCTACTCAGCGATCACAGAATTTAACGAACAATGTTTCCACTACAGACAATGTGCTTTCTAAAGCACATGCCAGTCCATCTATTCGTCGTTTTGCGCGGGAACTGGGCGTAAATCTCGATTTGGTCACGGGTAATGGGCCTAAACATCGTATTCTCAAAGAAGATGTGCAAGCCTATGTAAAAAACGAATTATCCAAGTCTCGCAGCGATGGAACCGGCTCAGCACTTAATTTGCTGCCTTGGCCACAAGTTAATTTTGCCAAGTTCGGTGCGATTGAGTTGAAACCTTTGACGCGTATCAAACAAATTTCAGGTGCCAATTTGCACCGAAATTGGGTGATGATTCCGCATGTGACTCAGTTTGACGAAGCCGATATCACTGATTTAGAGACACTACGAAAAGAATCCAATGACAGTGACAAAGAAAACAAAGTGAAACTGACATTGCTGGCGTTTCTGATGAAAGCGTTAATCGCGCCTTTGAAAAAATTTCCGGAATTCAATGCATCAATCGATAATAGTGCTGACGGTGAAGCAAACCTGATCATCAAACGCTATTATCATATCGGATTTGCTGTGGATACGGTCAGTGGATTGGTCGTTCCGGTGATTAAAGATGTCGACCAGAAAGGAATCACTGCCATCGCCGAAGAATTAACCCGGTTGTCTTCACTGGCGCGCGAAGGTAAGTTAAAACCAACCGATATGCAAGGCGCGAGCTTCACCATTTCCAGCCTAGGCGGGATTGGCGGCACGGCATTTACGCCGATTATCAATGCCCCTGAAGTTGCCATTCTGGGGATTTCAAAAGCAAGTATTAAGCCTGTTTATCGCGCCAATCAATTCGTTCCGCGCTTGATGCTTCCTTTGTCGCTTTCCTATGATCATCGGGTCATCGATGGCGCAACAGCGGCGCGTTTTACGACACATTTATCAGAAGTGCTAACGGATATGCGTCTGGCTTTATTATGATAATTACCGCTGCTAGGTATATTCACCAAGATGGAAGCTGTCGATAAGTTTCCTCTGATCGGTATTTATGGCGGGACATTCGATCCGATTCACTATGGCCATCTACGTATCGCTGAAGAGCTGCTTGATATCGTCGGTTTGCAACGAATCGTCTTTGTTCCATCCGGTGCGCCTCGTTTGCGCGCCGCTCCTGCTGCATCAAGAAATCACCGCGCCGCCATGGTGCGCCTGGCAACTCAAGATAACAGGTTGTTTTCGCTGGATGAGCGTGAAGTCAATCGCCTCGGTGTTAGTACCACAGTGCATTCATTGCGTGAATACAAATGTGAATTAGGCGATCACTCGACACTTTGTTTTATATTGGGAATAGACGCATTCGTTAAGATCCATCAATGGTCTGAATGGCAGGAGTTGTTCAGTTTATGCCATTTAATCATAGTTGCCCGCCCTGGATACATTGCCATCAACGAAGATCAAAACCTGCCCGCTGAGATACGAAAAGAATTTATTTCCCGTTGTGTCATGAATGTCAGTGATTTGCGGTTACAATCCAGTGGTTTTATCTATACTGCACGGACATCGCTGCTGGAAATATCTGCATCACACATACGATCATTGATAAACACCGGAAAAAGTATACGTTATCTGCTTCCTGACAATGTCTCTGAATATATTAAATCCAATCGCTTATACACCGGAAAAACATGAATTCTGAAGAATTAGTAACTGTCATTATTGATGCACTGGAGGAGATCAAAGCCTACGATATTGATGTCATTGATGTTTCAAAAATAACTTCAATGTTCGGAAGCATTATTATTGCCAGTGCAGATTCCACGCGTCAGACAAAATCACTGGCGAATAATGTGCAAGAGAAAGTCAAAGCTGCTGGAGGAAAGGTGTACAGCGTGGAAGGGGAGCAGACAGGAGAATGGCTTCTCGTGGATCTGGGCGATGTGATTGTGCATATTATGCTACCGGTTGCACGTGAGTACTACAATCTGAAAGCGCTGTGGTCTAGGTAAAAATCAATAGCAACCTATTCAGAACAACAGGCGAGATATAAGATATTTTTTGCCCTCCCTTATTATGAAATTTTTTATACTTGCAGTTGGCAATAAGATGCCGGATTGGATCGGGACGGGCTATTTAGAATATATCAAGCGATTGCCACGCGAAATAACCGTACATTTGATAGAAATTAAACCCGAGAAGCGCACAAGTGGCAAACAGACAGAGCAATTGTTATTTGCAGAATATCAACGGATTCGTGCAGTATTACCAGCGGATTGCCGGATTGTGGCTCTTGATGAAAATGGCCAGCAATGGACGACGGTGAAATTTGCTCATGTCATAAAGCAATGGACGATGGATGGCAATGCGGTTGCATTTATTATTGGTAGCGCAGATGGATTACATGATGAAATCAAACGCACAGCCGGTGAAATGATTGCATTATCCAAGCTGACTTTACCGCATGGCCTTGTTCGAGTACTTCTGGCGGAACAACTTTATCGCGCTGTCTCGATCATTAAAGGGCACCCTTATCATCGAACATGAATCAGTTTCATTATTCATGCGGTTTTAAGGCACTCTCAACAAGAGAGTAATATCCATTCGTTTTTGGAATTTTTTATGCCATGATGTTTTCTGATAACCAAATATATCTTGCTTCAAGAAGCCCTAGAAGGCGTGAATTACTCAGACAAATCGGTGTGAGATTTAATCTTTTACTGATGCGCGAAACGTTGGGTCGCCCGATTGATATTGATGAGCAGCCACTGATTGATGAAACGCCGACGGATTATATTTATCGTATCGTTCAATCCAAAGCAAATGAAAGTTGGAAGCGAATACTGCAGCGTAAATTTCCATTATTACCGGTACTGGTCGCCGACACCATTGTAACGCTCGATGGCTGTATTTTAGGTAAACCTAAAGATGTCGTACAAGCAGAAGACATGTTAAAAACTTTATCGGGACGCTCGCATCAAGTGCTAACAGCGATTGGTGTTGGGGTCAAAGATAAGGTACAAGTCAGATTATCGACGTCGACAGTACAATTTCGTGAAATCAGTGAGCGAGAAATCCGCAAGTACCTCGCGCAGAATAACTGCTTAGATAAAGCCGGCGCCTATGCTATTCAAGGTATGGCTGCGGCATTTATTGTAAAGATATCAGGTAGCTACAGTGGCGTGATGGGATTGCCTCTGTACGAGACAGCACAATTGTTAGAAGAAATCGGCGTAGAACTATTTCCACGATAACGAATACCTATAGTTATGAAATTCAATAGCAATTTAATTTATGTACTCATTTTATTGCCGATTGCTGCAGTTAATAGTCAAGTTCTAGGCTATTTTATTGTTAACCTGACAAACGTCTAAATCAAAAATACATAAAAATTTGTACCAGCACAATGAATAACGAAATTCTTGTCAATATTACGCCGCAAGAAACCAGAGTTGCAATATTAGAGCAGGGCATAACACAAGAGCTGCATATTGAGCGGATGAGCGGCCATGGTATTGTTGGAAATATTTACAACGGGCGTGTCAGCCGAGTTTTGCCGGGTATGCAATCCGCATTTGTAGATATTGGCCTGGACCGGGCTGCATTCTTGCATGTTGCGGATATCTGGAATCCAAATCAGTATAGTGATGCTGCCAAACCTATCGAAAAATTGTTACATGAAGGCAATAGCATTCTGGTTCAAGTGATTAAAGACGCGATAGGTACCAAAGGAGCGCGACTATCAACTCAAATAAGTCTGGCGGGCCGTTTGTTGGTTTATCTGCCACAGGAATCCCGCATTGGTATTTCTCAGCGCATTGAAGATGATACTGACCGCGAATTGTTGCGTGAAAGATTGCAGCAAATTCTGCCTTTGGAAGAGAAGGGCGGCTACATTATCCGGACCATGGCCGAGACGGCAGACGAAAGTGATTTACGTGCTGATCTTGAGTATCTGCATAAGCTATGGCATGACATTCAACAAGGATCTGTAACGATTGCAGCCCCTGTATTGCTCTATCAGGACCTGGATCTCGGTCACCGGGTATTACGGGATTTTGTCGATGAAGATACGGTTCGTGTGCTGGTGGATTCCCGTGAGAATTTTCAGAAGCTCGTTAGATTCGCACAAAATTATATGACGGATATTGCTGAGCGCATCACTTTATATACTGGAGATCGCCCGCTATTTGATTTATATGGTGTTGAAGAAGAAATTGAAAAATCTTTGGCTAAGCGTGTCAATTTAAAATCAGGTGGATATCTGATTATTGATCAAACGGAAGCACTGACCACAATGGATGTGAACACAGGTGGATTCATTGGTGTACGCAATTTTGACGACACCATTTTTAAAACAAACCTGGAAGCAGCCCAGGTCATTGCCAGACAACTACGCTTACGCAATTTGGGTGGAATCATCATTATTGATTTCATCGATATGGATTCCGAAGAGCATAAAAATGCGGTATTAATGGAATTTAATAAAGCCCTGCAGAAAGATCGTACACGCATCACTGTCAATGGATTCAGTACACTTGGGCTGGTTGAGATGACACGTAAGCGAACCAGGGAAAGTCTGGCACATGTATTGTGTGAGCCTTGTCCAACCTGTCAAGGGCGAGGAGAGATTAGAACCGCACAAACAATTTGTTATGAGATCTTACGTGAATTACTGAGAGAATCCAGACAATTTGAAGCGAATGAATTTCGTATTCTCGCATCACAGCAGGTCATCGATTTGTTTCTTGATGAAGAATCCCAGAGTTTGGCCCAACTAGGTGATTTTATAGCAAAACCAATCAGCCTGCAGGTTGAGGAATCATATACTCAAGAACAATATGATGTCATATTGATGTAATCGGAGAGGCAGTATGACGATTTGCTTGCGTTAAAAAAGAGAAAACCGGATTTCGTTTGATGTCACAGCTGCCTAACTGCAGTAACTATTCAAGCAAACAAAATCCGGTTCAAGTGATGAGCTTTTTCGTCTTTTTTTATTAGCCGATGATTACTAAGACCAATTCTAATAAGCGTTATTAGAATCTGATTTTAGCTTTACTTTGATTTTTTGATTGCTTAGTTGCTCAAGTGATTCTGCCGGTTTGTTGGCATACTCACGTTTCAGCAATTCTGCAGCCACTTTATGATGAAAAGTAGCTTGCTGTGAGGCTTCTTTTGCAGCTTCTTCGTAATAACGAATATTGGCTGTAGTGTGTGACTTAAAATCCTGACCTTGCCGGCCATAGTAATAGCTATGATCATCATATTCTTCTAATGATTCTTTCTTTTCCTCAGCTTTGGCGATCATTTCTTTAGCTAAATTATCATAGTAATTCGCTAAATTATCATGGTCACTATACGTCTTGGCATTTTGTGCAGAGATTTTATTATCTGCATTTTGCGTTTCCAATGGACTCAATCCTGCACAGGCAACCACTAGAAAAAGTATCGGTGATACTAATAAATATTTTCCCAGTTTTGTGTTCATGATAATAATAACTCCAAGTAGAATGACATGTGCGCATCCTATCTTAGACGGTGCTGCGGGTATATTGGGGAAACTCTGGTTTTTTACTAAGGGAAACCATTAATCGATAATCTATTAATGGATTTCTTGATGTTCTAATGTTCTTCAGCAATCCAACGCGTGGCGTAGCGTATTAAGTCGGCGCCATCCTTCAAGTTCAATTTAACTCGGATGTTGAAACGGTGCGTTTCGATTGTTTTAATGCTGCGACAAAGCAGTTTGGCAATTTCCTGGCTGCTATATCCTTGCCCGATCAAATGCAATACTTCAAACTCACTTGGGGTGAGTGTATTGATCAATTGCTCAGGCTCTGCTCCCCCTGTTGCAATTCGTTTCAATAATTTCTCATGCATATGTTTGCTTAAAAAGACGTTGCCCTTTAATACTTCACGAATAGCGGCTAGCAGTATTTCGCCAGGTTCTTGCTTCATCACATAACCGCGCGCACCAGCTCGCAGCGCACGTTCCGCATAAACGGATTCATCATGCATGGAAATAAAAAGTACGGGGAGCGTGGGAATCAACGCGTGTATGCTTTTGATCACTTCGAAACCAGATACGGTTTTAAGGGTGACATCCAGTAACACGATGTCGACGGGATCATTTTTCTTGAGTATTGCCAGTGCCTCGTTACCGTCGCCCGCTTCAGCAAGCACTTCCATATCGGGTTCCATATTGATGAGCATCGCCATACCGTGACGCAACATGGCATGATCATCCACCAACATTACTTTTGCTTTTACATTTGACATATTAGATCATTCGCATTTCTAAACGGACTTCTGTGCCACCTTCGGTGCGCGATAAAAATTCCAATTTTGCACCCAACTGCTTAGCACGGTATTGCATAATCTTAACGCCCATTCCTGAGATTGTTTTATGATTGGTATCAATTCCGACAAAACCGCTGCCATCATCGCAGATTGATAGGCACAATATACCTTCTTCGATGGTAAGCGATATGTTCAGATGCTGCGCTTTACCGTGACGTATTGCATTATTGGCAGCTTCTTGGGCGATTCGATACAGGTTAAGCGCGAGATCATTATCATTAATAGCCATGCCGTCTTTACATGAGAAGTTGCAAATAATACTGTAAGTTGTTGCTATTCTGGTTGCCAAAGTCTGCAATGCGGGTATCAAGCCATTAGCTTCCAATTCAAACGGCAATAATCCTTGCGCGAGCTGTTTGATCTGTATCACGGCAATTTGTGCTTGCGTAGCAATGGAAGCAGCCACAGTTGCCATACTTTCATTACCCTCAGAAAAAATTTTCTTTTCCAGCGCTCTGGCCTGATAGCCGATTGCCGCTATTTGTTGCCCAAGATTATCATGCAATTCCTGTCCGATTGTATGTGCCTGCTCTTCTGCTACAAATACCAGTGCTTGTTCTAGGCGCTTACGTTCCAGCCAACTCTCCAGATCGCTTGCGATGGCATTGACGAGTTTTTGTTCTTCCAGCACCAGAAATGGTTTATCGTTTGGATAAAATACCCGTAGCTGACCACAGATCTTGCCATTGACATTAATTGCAGACCAACAGGTACATGCGGGATCTCGATCAGCACGTCGATGATCGCGTGTCCTGGGGACAATTTTGGTTTTTGATGGCAGCTGGTGTGCAAGACCTTGACCATGCCTTCCAGACATGAATCGCCAGCCATCCAATTCGATAACGGCGGTGGCAATCTCAGGGAATTGCACGGCAGGGATCAAGTGCTCAAAAATATTCTGGCACACATTATCGATGGATGACTCTACTCCGATTCCACGACGGATTTCATACAGGCAAGTAATTTCTTTCAAGCGTTCACGCAATAATTCGTCGACCTGTTTGCGCTCCAGCCATTTTGCCAGGTCATCAGCAATGGCATCGATCAGTCTTTGTTCTTCCAATACTAAGAATGGCTTGTCTTCAGGATAGAATACACTCAAATGACCGCAGACCTTGTCATTAACTTTGATTTTTGATTGCAACACGAATCCGATGGCATCGCTTTTTTTATAGCACTCAAAACACACTTTGTTGTTTTCAGTAGTAATGCTGGATGGTGTTTTGTTGATAGGGTTCTGATCCTGATTTTTGGAAGTAAAACGCTTGCCGTTGAATTCGATGATGGCAGTGGCAATTTCCGGAAATTGCATGGCAGGTATCAGATGCTCAAAAATATGTTGAGAAACATCATCCATGGATAATTCCAGTCCCATACCGCGACGAATTTCATAAAGGCAAGTAATTTCCTTCAGTCGCACGTGCAATAATCCATCGACTTGCTTACGCTCAAGCCACCTCGCCAGATCGTTTGTGATGGCATTAATCATTCTTTGTTCCTCCAGAACCAGGAATGATTTGTCTTCAGGATAGAAAACGCTTAATCGGCCACATACCTTGCCATTGACATTAATCTCCGATTGCAATTCATGTGCCAAGCTCTGATCCTGATTGAAGGAGGTGATACGTTTTCCATCAAGTTCGATCATCGCGGAAGCATGTTCCGGGTATTGCATGGCGGGTATTAGATGTTCAATAATTTGCTGGCAGACATCGTCTACTGATATCCCTGATCCGATGCAATGGCGAATTTCGTAAAGGCAGGTAATTTCCTTCAAACGTTCGCGTAACTCAGTTTCTTTATGGCTCAGTTCAATGGAGAATTGCTCGGCTGTTTCCTTGGCATCGCGTGCTTCTCTTTCTGATTTGATCAGTTTGCGGACAAACCAATTCAATAGCAATATCTCAGCAATGATCAATCCGGCCAGATACAGAATGATAATTTTCAGTTCTTCGTTGACCGGCTTGAATAGTTCTTCCTCATCCAATTTCAGGGTCATGCCAAGACCGATAGCGCGCAGTGGTGCGTAAGCTTCGATTACCGGTATTTGACGATAATCTTTTACGGCGATAACGCCGCTTTTTCCATCCAGCGCATAGCTGATTGGCAGCACACCGCCTTCTGTTATGCGTTTCAAATGCTTGAATTTTACACCGTCAATCTGACTTATCAGACAGGCCATTTCCTGCTGACCTTGCACCGGCGGTGCACACAATATAAATTCTCCGGTTTCACCGATTGATCTTATTTCACTGAATCTGCGCGTTAGCTGGGGCAGTGTGATTTCCGTCATGATACTGCCGATACGACGCATATCCGCATCGAGTACTTCTTTATTTGTGCGCAGAATAAACTGCCCATCCCACACTAAAGATGTATTGTGATATTTATTGAGCGGCAGTGATTGTGATTGTTTTTCAGAAAACTGACCGACTTGCGACAGCGCATTACCACGTATGTCATAAACAACTGCTGCCGAGAAACCTGCTTGCGTTAATGAGTTAACGTTGCGTGCGAGATCGTGCAGCGCGTTATTGTTGTCTGGTTGTGCATTAAGTTCCTGCATCGATTGAATGATAAAGGGACGAAGTGCCAACGCGCGAGTATCCTCTATTCCTTTTTCAATTTGACTTTCAATGTGCAGCGCCTTGCCTTGCAACGCGACATCCAGTCCTCGGCCCAGTACGGATTCAATCTGTTGTCGCATCGCACTATAAACTGCGATACCCGTCGTTAGGGTCAATCCTAACAAGAGCAGGCCACCAATAATACTAATCTTGCGATCGTCACGTGTTAAAAGCAAACCATTCTCCTTAGCTAGGTTCTGAGTTTGTACCGCTTAGATTATAAGCACAACAGTCGGACAACTCCAGAGATTACGTGCTGCATGGAACAAAATCTATTGGTGTGCAGATGTAGCAATCTCAATGTGAATAAATAGCTTACATCCATTTCTTCCTTTTAAAGAAAATGAGTAAGCCCACGCCGATCATAATAAAAATCACCCAGATCGTAGGATAGGCCCAACGCCACTTCAATTCCGGCATATACTCAAAATTCATGCCATAAATACCGGCGATAAAAGTCAATGGTATGAAGATTGATGCAAAAATGGTCAGAATTTTCATCGTTTCATTCAATTTGTTGCTAATGCTGGACAAATAAATATCATGCATGGCGGAAATTCTTTCCCGGTAGGATTCAAGGGAATCGGTAACGCGCAGTACGTGATCATACACATCGCCGTAGTATCGCAACGTTTTTTCTTGGAGTAATGGAGTATCTGCGCGCTGGATGGTTACCAGCAGTTCGCGTAATGGAGAAATATTGCGTTTCATAGAAATTAAACCACGTCGAATTTGCTGGACGGTTTGCAGCATTGCTTTGTTGGAATTGAATAATATATTGTCTTCCAGAGGATCGATGATTTCGTCCAGATTGTCTTCTACAACAAAATATTCATCAACAATCGTGTCGAGAATGACATACGCCAGGTAATCGCTGCCAAACTGCCGCAATCTGCCATTGCGATTTTGCAAGTGATTGTAAATAGGATCAAATGTGTCATCGGCTTTTTCTTTGAAGGTAACCACATAATTGGCCAGCAACAAGATGCTGATTTGTTCATATTGCAGGCTAAAAATTTTTTCCTGGTCAAGATTGATACCTTTGATAACCATATAAAGGAAATCTTCGTATTCCTCCAGTTTGGGGCGTTGATGCGTACTTAAGATATCTTCCAGCACCAACGGATGAATATTTAATTCCTGGCCGATACTTTCTACGATATGAATATCGCTTAATCCGTCCACATTTATCCAGGTGATTACCCCTGTGCTTTGCAATTGTTTCATTTCCGCGATCGAAACGGCGTCGTGTCGTATCAGCGTGTCAGCATTATATTGTGTAATCGAAATTTTACATGCCGCTTCATGCTTTTCCCCAATATGTATCAATGTGCCCGGTGGAAGTCCGGATTTATCGGCCGCACTGCTTAAAACTGTTTTATCGGATTGTTGCGGTGCGTGACGTTCTGGCGGTAAAGTGGAATTCATATATGCTAACCTGGTATTAGTGACCAAGTTGCTTATTCTAAGGGTTTTACTTGCAGTTAGGGAAACAAGAAGAGACTGATCATTAATGATCAGGAGGGTGGCAAATATTGCCAGATCCTCTGGAAGGAAGAGAGGAAATATGTCGCTTTAAGTTATTCCGATTTGCTGAGATATTCGACTTGGTTTGAAATTCTGTTTTTTTGCAATGAACACCAGTCCTGCCATACTTGATGAGCTTCTTCCACATTACTGAATGTCCAGAGCACTACGCCGTCTTCCGTCATTAGGGTTGCCATTTTATTCGGCCATTCTTTAATCAGGCAATACATAACTTTCTCCTTTAATACAAATAAATAATAACGTGAGAAAGTTTAATTGATCTATATGAAAATATGATGACAGAGATATGAAGAGTTAATGACAACGCATGTATTATATGGTACTAAACATTTTAATGGCATTGCTACTCGTTGAAACATTATTTATAGTGAGTGTTTAATCGCTCTCCATTTTTACAAGGAATTATTATGAACAGAGTCAATTATATTCAACTGGGTGCTTTAATAGTGCTGATATCTATCGTAGGTTGCGCGACGAATAGCAATCCTAACAATCCTATAAGCACGGCAGGCCAAGGTTTGTCAGCAGTAGAAGGTGCAACGCAAAGTGGCAGGCAAATACTTAATGCCGGTACAGCGGCTGCTAGTAATCCAGCAGGAATCAATCAAATCGGGCTGGTTGATATTTTGGTTCATCGGCTAGGGGTATCACCACAACAAGCATTGGGTGGTGCTGGGGCGATCTTTCAAACGGCTCAAGGCAATATGAATCCGCAGGCATTTGCCACATTATCTAAATCTATCCCAGGAATGGATAGCATGCTCAATGCAGCGCCTGCTATGTCAGGAGCCGGCGGTTTATCTTCCCTGATGGGAAGTTCCGGTAATGCAGTGAGCAGTGTGGCTGCTCTCGCAGCATCATTCCAGCAACTGAATCTCTCCCCTGATATGGTGGGTCAATTTATCCCCGTTGTAACAAATTATGTGAGCAAAACGAGTGGACAGGTAACAGCCGATCTTTTTCAGTCGGCCTTAACAGCAAAATAGAGCGCTCTGCTGCAAGCCGTGAGGTATTGAATGCATCTTCCAACTGCTGGTTTTCGACCAGTTACGTTCCAGGAGGCGGAATTAAACCGGGAGAGATGATTATAAGTTTCTTGACAAGAATCTGAATTTTATAGTATACGTAAAAGCGATTTAAAGGCAAACGGAAGGAGACTTCCGGACGCAAAGCCGAGGGCCCTAACCATAATCAGGAAGGGTGGCCGGGTTGCATCGTACCGATTTTCTCTGAATCGGTTTGTTCGCATTCCTTCGACTTTGCTTTACACAAATAGAAGGAGGCGAAATGATACTTTCATCATGGTCTAACCAACAAATTCTTGATCAACTCGATTCCGGTTATCACTGGAGTGGAAATACGATCACTTATGCTTTTCCGACATCATCAGCAGGTATTTATGGCGCTCAGGAAGCTTCTGGGTTTCAAGTATTAAATACGGTTCAACAATCTTACGCCGAACTCGCGCTTCAGACGTGGGATGATTTGATTGCTCCGGATTTGCAACGCACAACGGCAACAACATCAAATATTGAATTTGGAACTTCGACGACAGGTGTAAATTTTGCGCATTCTTATATGCCGACCATCAGTAGTGTATGGTTCAGTCGTGCCTACGCAGATTTATTATCGCCGCAAGTTGGCAAACATTCTTTTTTAACTTATGTGCATGAAATTGGCCATGCTTTTGGGCTTGATCACATGGGCAATTATAATGGATCAGGATCCTGGATTCCTTCAAGTTACCAAGATAGCGGTGTTTATTCCGCAATGTCCTATTTCGGTCCCAACTGGGGCTCTGGTCAAGCGAGCGGTGAGGGTTCGGTTGCTTGGGCCGATTGGGTTGGCGCGGATGGAAAAATATATTCTCCGCAAACACCGATGCTCAATGATGTGATGGCAATGCAAACCATCTATGGGACTGAAACGACGACTCGGGCGAGTGATTCAATTTACGGATTTGGAAGCAATATTACCGACAAATTATCGGCGATTTATAATTTCTCAGTTAATCTCAATCCGATCATTACCATTTATGACGCGAGCGGTATTGATACACTTAATCTATCGGGGTGGTCTACATCAAACATCATTGATTTGATGCCCGGAGGTTATTCTTCAGGTAACAATATGACGTATAACATTGCCATTGCGTATACCTGCGATATCGAGAATGCTACGAGCGGTGCCGGTTCGGATACGATAAGCGGTAATGCGTTAAATAATCGGCTGGATGGCGGCGCAGGAAATGATTCGGTAGCTGGTGGAGATGGCGATGACACGCTGATGGCGGGTACCGGTAATGACAGCTTTGATGGTGGCAATGGTTCCGATTCTATAGTGTTTTTAGGAACTTGGTCGAGCTATGCATTTTCCTCCAGTGTTGATCAAACCTTTATTTTTAGCAGCAGTGAAACAGGCTCGGATACTGTCAGGAATTGTGAAAATTTCATCTTTTCTGATGTCACAAAATCGATCAATGAGTTAATTGGAAGTATTTCAACACCTATCACTTCCTTATCTATTGTATCGATCGCTGCTAGTTCGGTTTCAATAGCGGAAGGCAATAGTGGATCAACTACTTATTCGTTTACCGTTCAATTAAATACACCCAGTGCGACTACTCAAGCTGTTGATTGGATTGTGACAGGATCCGGTTCCTCTCCGGCAGATGCCAGTGATTTTGTTGCTACTTCAGGAACCGTAATATTCCAGCCGGGAGAAACTGCAAAATCATTACAAATTTCACTTGCAGGAGATTTGGCGGTAGAGCCGAATGAAGATTTTACAGTGACGCTGTCAAATCCTTCATCCGGTTTGACGCTTGGCACATCCACCGCGACAGGTACTATCGTAAACGATGATGTTGTGTCGAGCGCTGATGATTATCCACTGGCCACAAGCACGAATGGCATTGTGTCTGTAAATGGTGCGACGGTGTCAGGTGCTATCGAAACGATGTATG
Organism: Nitrosomonas sp.; assembly: GCF_024282095.1. Taxonomy (GTDB): domain Bacteria; phylum Pseudomonadota; class Gammaproteobacteria; order Burkholderiales; family Nitrosomonadaceae; genus Nitrosomonas. Next base: position 38,178 of record NZ_JAMWZS010000014.1, on the reverse strand, counting down.
ACGGTGATCTTTTCAAAGTCAGTTTAACGGCTGGTACGACATATGTATTCGATCTCGACAAAATTGATGGGGCTCTGAATCCATACCTTGAGCTTTATAGCCCTAGTTTGATGCGAGTGGCATTCAATGATAATGCGAGTTCTACAGTAACAGATTCACAAATTATCTATACAGCTGCAACAACAGGAACATATTACCTTGCAGCCTGGGATTATTTTTCTGCAACCGGTGTTTACTCAATTGGCGTCACAACCTTTAAGGGACAAACACTCAGCGGCGATAGCAATGCCAATATTCTCAATGGCACGATTGGCGATGATACGTTGTATGGGTTGGATGGCAATGACACGCTGAATGGTGATTCCGGCGGTGATCTGTTGGACGGTGGAAACGGTGCTGATGTCATGACCGGCGGCAATGGTGATGATACTTTTGTAATCGATAACGTTTTAGATAAGGCCATTGAAGGTTTAACAACAGGTGGCATCGATCTAGTGCAGTCTTCCGTCGATTTCACTTTAGCAAGCAATGTTGAGAAGCTGACGCTGACAGACGCAGCTAATATTAAAGGAGTTGGTAATAACCTAGCCAATACGATCATCGGTAATAGCGGTAACAATATACTGAATGGTAAAGCCGGAATTGATAGCTTGGAGGGGGGAGAAGGGCCAGATATTTATCAAATTGATCTGACTACGGATCATCAGGCCGCTGAAATTTCGGATAAAGGCAGTACAGGAACCGATGAGATTCGCTATACAGCGACAGTTGCCAGTACGTTAAACTTGTATGCCGGAGATGTGGGCATTGAACGCGTAGTTATTGGTACCGGTACCGGCACCAACGCGATAACGACTGCCACAACCGCGCTCAGTGTGAATGCATCAGCACTGATGAATGCCCTGATCATGATGGGTAATTCGGGTGCAAATATTTTGCTAGGCACATCGTATGATGATTTTATCGATGGAGGAATTGGAGACGATAAACTCACAGGTGGAAATGGTATGGATACGTTGCGTGGTGGTGCTGGTAATGATATTTATATCTTGAATACTGCGACTGATCACATGGTTTCTGAGATTTCAGATAGCAGCGGTGTAGCGGATGAATTGCGCTTTGCCTCGACAATTGCTAACGACACTCTGGTAGTTTATGCGGCTGATACCGGCATAGAACGAGTAGTCATCGGAACGGGTAATGCGACGACTGCTGTTTCCACTGCAACGACAACATTGAATGTAGATGCTTCACTTGCACCCAATGGTCTTATCATCATCGGTAACGCAGGCGGTAATCATTTAATGGGCACGATATTTACTGATAGCATCTCAGGTGGTACCGGCAACGATACCTTAGTGGGCGGGCTTGGCAATGATACGCTGAATGGTGGCGTTGGTATTGATACGCTGAATGGTGGTGCCGGGAATGATGTTTACATTGTTGACAATGCACTTGATCAAATCGCTGAAGATGCGGATATTCTAATCAATGGTAGTGATACGGTTCAGGCGAGCGTAAGCTACTCTCTGGGTACTCATTTGGAAAATCTAACCTTAACCGGAACTGCAGTTATCAATGGTACCGGTAATGATAGCGCTAATGCGATCACAGGTAATAGCAGTCCTAATATTTTGGTAGGTAATGCGGGTGGCGACAATTTGTTTGGATTGGCAGGCAATGACAGATTGAATGGCGGTGACGGAGATGATGTGTTGGTAGGGGGCGCAGGGAATGACGAATTGACCGGCGGTGATGGGGCAGATATTTTCTGGTTTAATACCACAGCCAATGCAACCTCAAATAAGGATACAGTCACTGATTTTGTTACCGGTATCGACAAATTGCAATTGAGCAAATCTGTGCTTGGTTCGCTGGGCGCTACAGGTCAATTTGCGGCTATGGATGTGCGTTTCTGGGCATCCGATTCCGGTGTTGCACATGATGTAGATGATCGGTTGATCTATAACACTACTACCGGAGCACTGATTTATGACGCTAATGGCAGCGCCGTTGGCGGTACGGTATTGTTAGAAGTATTGGGCACTGTAACTCATCCTGCATTAAGTGCAAGTGATATTTGGGTCATTTAAGATCAATAACTTGCAATTCTTAAAGACTCGAATTTCAGTTGCTGGCGCCCAATTCTAACGCCAGTTTTCGGGATAGCTTGGCCGCTTCTTCTGTGACTGGTGTTTCAAGCCATCCCTGCAAATGAGTGCAAGCAATATCTGCCAGCGCTTGAATCCAATCGCCACGTTCATTCAGGCAAGGAATGTAATGAAATTCCTTGCCGCCGGCTTGGGTAAATGTATCTTTTACTTCCATGGCAATTTCTTCCAGTGTTTCCAGGCAGTCGGATACAAATCCCGGGCATACCACATCCACACGTTGTGTCTGTTCTTTTCCCAACTGCATGACGGTGGTTGCGGTGTATGGAGTCAACCATTTGGCTTTGCCAAAGCGCGATTGAAAGCAGACTGAATATTGGTTTGTATCTAGCGCCAAGGCTTCAGCCAGTAACCGCCCGGTTTTCTGGCATGCACAATGATACGGATCACCTTTATCCAGACTTGCGCGCGGGGTGCCGTGAAAACTGATGATCAGCTTGTCAGGTCGGCCATTCACCTCCCAATAATCGCGAACATTCTGTGCCAATGCCGCAATATAGCCGGGATGGTCGTGATACTGTTTGACGGTGCGAATAGCGGGCAAATTGCGCATGTGGCTTAATACTGTAAACACATTATCCATCGCAGCGGCGGTGCTGCTGGCTGCATATTGAGGGAAAAGGGGAATGATCAGAATGCGTTCGCAACCCTGCTCCTGCATTTTCGACAGCACAGTGGCGACAGAAGGTTTGCCGATGTTCATGGCGTATTCCACAATGGGCGGATTTTGTAACCGCCGGTGTAATTCATCGCGCAACAGCTTGGTTTGCCGCTCAGTATGGACTTTGAGCGGAGAACCTTCCGGCATCCAGATTTTTGCGTATTTCTCGGCCGATGCTTTGGGCCTGAAGGGCAGTATAAAACCGTGCAGGATGGGCCACCAAATCAACTTGGGTATCTCAATCACTCGGGGATTACTGAGAAATTCCTTGAGATATGGACGTAATGCCTGTGCAGTGGGTGCATCAGGCGTCCCCAGATTAATGAGTAGTACACCGGTGCGATTGGGTGAGCCGTGTTGATAGATTGATTTGGAGGTCATAGATTATTTAGCTGCATTAATGCTGTGATAGGCCGCTGGATAGAAGCTTGGCGGTAATGTCGACAATCGGGATAATACGTTCATAAGCCATACGTCTGGGGCCGATGACGCCGACGGTGCCGACGATTTCCCCTTCGATTTCGTAAGGTGCCGTCACTACACTGAATTCTTCCAGCGATGCCACATCCGCTTCGCCGCCAATAAAAATCTTGACGCCATGGGCTTGCCGGCTTAATTCGAGTAATTGCAATAATTTGGTTTTACGCTCAAACAATTCAAATAACTCTTTTAGACTGATCAAGTTTTCCGCCAGATCATGAACTTGCAGGAGATTTCGCTCGCCGGCCAAAACCACGGCTTCACTGCTTTCATTGACTGCGTTACCACCCACCTCGATCGCCGCACTCATCAGGCTGATCATTTCGCTACGCAGTTGCTTTAACTCGCCATCCAGGCGGCTGCGAATTTCATCCAGGGTGCAGCCTGCATAGTGTTGATTGATAAAATTTCCGGCTTCGATCAAATCGGATTGGCTATAAGGTTTATCCGTAAAGATAATGCGATTTTGCACATCGCCTTCAGGTGTGACGATAATCAGCAAAATGCGTTTTTCTGACAATGCCATAAACTCGACATACCGAAACACCGCACCTTTACGTTTAGGCGTGATCACGACACCGGCAAAGTGAGTCAGCTCTGAAAGCAGCTGGGATGCGGCATTGATTAGGCGGGAGGGATTGTCAGGATGTAATTGGTTTTCCAGATGATTGAGTTCGACCTTATCCAGGGTTTTGACCACCAGTAAGGTATCGACAAACAAGCGGTAGCCTTTGGGTGTCGGGATTCTCCCTGCAGAAGTATGCGGACTGATGACCAGTCCCATTTCTTCAAGATCGGCCATGACATTGCGGATAGTTGCAGGGCTGAGATCTAATCCGGAAAATTTTGACAGGGTGCGGGAACCAACGGGCTGACCTTCGTGGATATATCGCTCTACCAGAGTTTTTAATAATATTTGGGCGCGTTCATTTAACATAGGGTAATTCTACACCAACCGATAGTTTTCATATTGCGTAGTAAGCAGTGATTGTGCCTTATATATGCTAAACTTTCCAAGTATTAGCAGGCTATTAGTGCCTATCTTTAATCGCTTAAGCTGCATTGTATGTTTGGTTATTTTTCTTGGTTTAATTTGTGGCTGGGCATACGCGATGAAGCTATTTTACATCCTACACAGATTGATCGTTAACTGAGTGCATTTTTTAGTGGCAATTTTAGCGTTTATATTTGATTTTCATCTAACACAATCATTTCATTGACAATACTTTTAAGTAATGAGTTCTCCATTTACAACAATTGCACTGATTGGTAAACATAAAAATCCGGAAATTGCGATACCGCTGCTCAATCTTGCTGAGTATTTGATCAAAAAGAATTATAAAGTTCTGCTGGATCATCTCACGGCATCTCATGTGTGTAGCGATAAATATCCCGTGCTGTCACTGGAAGAAATTGGTGAGCAAGCTGATCTCGCGGTTGTCATGGGGGGCGATGGCACGATGTTGAATATTGCGCGCATGCTGGTTTCCTATGATGTGCCCTTAATTGGCATTAATCAGGGAAGGCTGGGTTTTCTCACGGATCTGTCCGCGGATACCATGTTTGAAACGCTTGATGAAATGCTGGCGGGGCAATATACCACCGAGCGTCGCATGTTGCTGTATGCCGAAGTGATTCGTAACGGCAGTAGTGCGTTTGGCAGCTTGGCATTTAACGATGTGGTGCTGTATCGGGGCATGAGCAGTGGCATGATCGAATTTGAAGTGAAAGTTGACAACGAGTATGTGAATACCCTGCGCTCCGATGGTTTGATCGTGGCGACACCCACCGGATCAACGGCTTACGCATTATCATCCGGTGGTCCCATTCTGCATCCCAGCTTGGATCTGATTGCATTGGTACCGGTTTGTCCCCACACGCTGAGCAATCGCCCGATTGTCATCGGACCGGATGCCAGTGTACAAATCCAGATGCAAAGTGCTGTCAATGTGCGCATCAACTGTGACAGTCATTCCTGTTTTGATCTGGAACAGACGGATAGCATCGTTGTGCGGCGTTTCCCAAAAACCGTGCGGTTGTTACATTCAGTCAATCACAGTTATTACCGCATGTTGCGGGAAAAATTGGGTTGGAGCGAATTTCCCTGATGTGTCCGCACAATGCGCAATTATGCTAACGCACCTGAGCATCAAAGATTTCGTTATTGTTGATCGGATCGAACTGGATGTGATGCCCGGTTTCACGGTATTGACCGGAGAAACCGGAGCAGGTAAATCCATTCTGATTGATGCGCTGACGCTCGCCCTGGGGGAACGCGGTGATGCCAGCCAGATACGGCTCGGTTGTGAGCGTGCTGAAATCAATGTGACATTTGACATCAGTCGCTCGCCGGAGTTGTCGCAGTGGTTGAACGAAAACGATTTGCACGGCGATGCGGATACCTGTTTACTGCGCCGCATTATTGAAACCAATGGGCGTTCGCGCGGTTATATCAATGGGCATACGGTGACGTTACAACAGTTACGTGCCGCAGGTGAATACCTGGTAGCCATTCACAGTCAACATGCCCATCAATCCCTGTTGCAGAAAGACGCGCAGCGTGAATTATTGGATGCTTTTTCCGGTTGCGATGATTTGGCGCATGCGGTCAGGGCGGCTTATCAGAATTGGCAGGACTGTTATCAGCAAAGAATTGCCATGGAACAGCGTGCGGTGGAATCGCGTGACAAGCGTGACCAGCTTGAATGGCAATTGCATGAATTATCAGCATTCAATATTACGCCGGAAGAATGGCACGCACTACAGATTGATCATAGCCGGTTATCGCATGTCGCCACGCTATTGGCGGCGGCTGAAACAGGGATTGAGGCGTTATCTGAAAGCGAATCGTCAGTACTGACGCAACTCAATGCAATCAATAGCCAATTGCGCAATCTTCTCGAGTACGACAATCAGCTTAAGCCCATTACCGATTTGCTGGATTCAGCGCACATCCAGCTGCAGGAAAGCGTTTATGAACTGAAGCATTATCGCCAGAGTCTGGATCTGGATCCGCAGGCATTACAGGATATCGAACAACGCTTGTCAGCAATCCATACGCTGGCGAGAAAATTTCGTACGGCACCTGAAGCATTACCGCCATTGCTCGATGCCATTACGCAGCAATTGGAAGCACTCGGTTCGGACTCAAATATCAGTCACTTACAAGCGCTCGAAGCGGCCGCACAAGCTGAATACCTCAAACAAGCGCAAGCACTGAGCGCGATACGCCAAAAAGGCAGCAAAGCATTATCCCGCCAAGTGAGTGCTGCGATGCAAACCATTGCCATGGCCGGCAGTGAATTTTCAGTGGCATTGATACCCATGGAACAGGGAAACGCCAATGGTCTGGAGCAGATTGAATTCCAGGTTGCAGCTCACCAGGGATTGCCATTGCGGCCTCTGGCGAAAGTGGCCTCGGGCGGTGAATTGTCGCGTATCAGTCTGGCTATCCAAGTGATTACCAGTAAAGTCGGCGCGGTACCCACATTAATATTTGATGAGGTCGATGTCGGGATTGGTGGGCAGGTTGCGGAGATTGTTGGCCATTTGTTGAAACAGTTGGGGAAAGAACGGCAGGTATTGTGTATTACGCACCTGCCGCAAGTGGCAGCGACCGGAGATCAACAATGGCAAGTTGTTAAGTTAGCTGGCAACGCAGAAAATCAGCAGGTTCTGAGCAAAATCACCATTCTGAACCAGCAGGAGCGTATCGAAGAAATCGCGCGTATGTTGGGCGGGATCAACATCACCGAAACAACACGTCAGCATGCTGCGGAGATGTTGCAAGGTGGTGCTGGCGATTAGCGATTCAACTACCGGTGGTTGAAAAACGCATTCGAGACAACGCAGATAATTTTTCAGCAACCTGTTACCGGATAAAATGGTTGGTACCCATTGAATCAACAACCATCCATTGAGAGTACTCAGATTTGCGTACTTGTTTTACGTGGTAAATTAGCGAATTTAGGAGGAGAAATACGGATGACTGGTTGCGTTTCGTTAATGGCCTGTCATGAGTGCGATTTACTGTTGCGCGTGGATCATTCGTTCGAGGAGGGCGTGGTGAAATGTCCTCGCTGCGCTGCTGTACTACTTAAACATAAACGACACAGCCTGGATTTGACTCTGGCATATACGATTACCGGATTGATTTTATTTGTGATCTCCAATGCCTTTCCGATTATCGGCTTTCAATTTGAAAGGCAAAGCACAGAAACTATTTTGCTTTCTGGAGTCCGGGAACTGCTTGATCAGGACATGCACCTGCTTGCAGGTCTCGTATTCACTACCACCATCCTCGCGCCTTTTACCTTGCTTGTCACGTTGCTCTATGTATTTTTACCATTAAAGTTCAATCGCATTGCGCCCTATACGGCTGAAGTATTTCGCTTTACATCAGCGCTTAGGCCTTGGAGCATGATGGAAGTCTTCATGCTCGGTATTCTGGTTTCCGTGGTCAAGTTGGCTGCCATGGCGACGATTATTCCTGGCGTTGCCCTGTGGTCCTTTGGCATTCTTATTTTTGTATTGGCAGCGACCACATCCAGCCTCGACCCGGATCTGGTATGGGAAAAGCTGGGAGCTAGCCAATGAACGATCAAACTAACGCCTGGATTACTGCAGCCGCTGCCGGTCTGATAAACTGCCACAGCTGCGGCCTGTTGCATAAAGTGGCCGAGGCACATGTTTGTTGCCACCGTTGCGGTACATCCTTGCATTTACGCAAACCCGATAGTCTGCCACGGACGTGGGCCTATTTGCTTGCCGCCTACGTTTTGTATATCCCGGCCAATGTATTGCCAATTATGACAACGACCAACCTGGGATCGATCCAGTCGAATACGATTTTAAGCGGTGTTAACTATCTTCTGGTTACAGGTTCGTGGCTACTGGCCCTGATAATATTTATAGCCAGCGTTTTTGTACCTGCACTGAAGTTGGTTATTCTCACTTATCTGGCGATTTCCGTTCAAGTGCGTTCTTCGTGGCGCCCCCGGGAACGGGCATGGCTATACCGTTTGGCGGAAATCATGGGGCGCTGGTCCATGGTTGATATCTATGTGGTGACATTGATGGTGGCTTTGGTCAAAATTCAAGGATTGGCTGATATCGATGCGGGCAGCGGCGCTGTAGCTTTTGGGGCGGTTGTAGTACTGACGATGCTGGCGGCCATGTCATTCGATCCCAGGCTGATCTGGGATAATGCAGAGAAAAATAATGAATGAGCAAAGCTTAAATGAAAAACAGATCAACGACCTGCCGGCAGCGAGCTTGGAAACCCGCAACGGAATATCCATCGTTTGGCTGATTCCACTGGTGGCACTACTTGTCGGTGCATGGCTGGCTTATAAAACGTGGTCTGAAACTGGCCCCACTATCACGATAAGCTTCAAAACCGCAGAAGGACTGGAAGCGGGTAAAACCAAGATCAAATACAAAAACGTCGAAATTGGCCAGATCCAGTCAATTGAACTGAGCGATGATCTGTCGCACGTTATTGTCACTGCTGAATTGGTTAGGGACGCCAAACATTATTTGACAGAAAGTACGCGGTTTTGGGTAGTTCGCGCACGCATTGCGGCGGGCGAGGTTTCCGGACTGAGTACGCTATTATCCGGCGCTTATATCGGTATAGATCCCGGCAAAGAAGGTGATGATGCGAAGCATTTCGTCGGACTGGAAACTCCACCGGCGTTGACGGATTATGCGCCTGGCAGTCATTTTTTTCTTCGTGCCGATAACCTGAGTTCTCTGGATGTCGGATCGCCGATATATTACCGTATGATCAAAGTAGGTCAGGTAATCGGCTATCGATTCGCTGTGGATGGTCAATCGGTGGAGATTGATGTATTCATCCATTCACCTCATGACAAACAGGTCAATTCCAGTACCCGTTTTTGGAATGCGAGCGGCCTGGAAATGTCTTTAGATGCCAATGGTGTCCATATCAGTACTGAATCATTGGTCACTGTCATGATGGGTGGCATCGCTTTTGAAACGCCAAAAAAACTGGGTGAGGCAGAACCTGTTGCCAAGGACTATGAATTTGTTCTGTTCAAAAACCGTGAAGCTACCATGCGGGAAAGTCATGCATTTCAGATTGAATATGTATTGCATTTTTCCGGTTCGGTGCGCGGCCTAAGTTTGGGTGCACCGGTAGAATTCAGAGGAATTAAGGTCGGGGAAGTGATTGGTATCAATATGGAATTCAATGCGCAATCAAACGACATCATGATTCCAGTAACGATAGAATTTATACCTGAGCGTATGATATTCAAAGGCGTACCCAACCAGATCGAATTTATACGCGACCACCACAAAAGAGTTATGAATGACTTCGTCAACCGAGGGATGCGTGCCCAGTTGAAAACCGGAAATTATATGACAGGTCAGTTGTTTGTCGATCTGGATTTTATTACTGATGCGCCTACCGCAAGCATTAATTGGGAAAAAGCACCGCCTGTGTTTCCCACCACGCCAACACCTTTTGAGGAAATCAGCACCACGCTTGCCAGCCTGGTCAAAAAACTGAAGAAGCTCCCATTGGAGAAAATTGGCAGCCAGTTTCAGGAATCAGTCATTACGCTGACGTCGACCATGCAGGAAACGGAACGATTGGTTCAAACGCTGAATACTTTCGTTACACCGGCGATCACCGCAACATTGGATCAGACCCGGAAGACGCTTGCTACCATGGAGCAAACAATTCAAAGCGAATCGTCCACGCAACATGATCTGCAAGATGTGCTCGATGAGTTGTCAAAAGCTGCCCGCTCTATTCGCATGATGGCCGATTATCTGGAGCGACATCCCGAGGCACTCATTCACGGTAAGCGAGAAAATCAATGATACCGATATCCCGTGTATTTCATTGTCTAACCGTCTTGGTGGCGATATTGATAGCCGGATGCGCAACTACGCCTACTTACACATTTTATACGTTAAGTGCCATGCAGGCAGTAGATCCGACGCCTCAAGCCGCTTATCACGGCGGTGATACCACTATTTCGCTGAACCTCGTTTCGTTTCCATCCTATCTGGATCGCCCGCAAATCGTTACCCGGCCTACGGCGTATACGTTAGCAATTCATGAATTCCGACGCTGGGGTGGATCGCTGGAAGCTGATTTTGTAAGGGTGCTTGGCGAAAACCTGTCCATCCTCCTGGATACTCAGCGTATTTTTCTGCCACGACAAAATGTGCCGTTTACTATCGATTACCGTGTTGCGATCGACGTTAAACGATTCGATGGCGATCTGGGCGGGCAAGTCGTCCTTGATGTCGATTGGATGATCATCACCCAAGCGCATAAAGAACGCGTGGTAGTCAAAAAATCAGTGATACGAGAAGCCGTGGACTCGCGCGATTATGAGTCCCTGGTGTCAGCTCAAAGTCAGGCTGTAGAGAAATTAAGCCGTGAAATCGCTGCTGCATTTCGGAAAATCCAGCGCAATTAATTCATATGTTCCGGAAATCCCGGGGCGGTTCAAACTTGCATCCATTAACGGACAAAGTGACGGGTTCCCAGAGAATCAACGATCATGCGCCGATAATGCTCGGATTTACGCATTTGCAGGCGTTCCAGCTGACTCAGATTATCCGTTAGCACCACGCCCCGGGATTGATCAATATTCAAGTGTCGCTGCTTTAACCAGGCGCGATGTGTACTGGGCAGCGCCGCATCGTCCAGATTGATCGTGTGATTGGTGGCAAGAAAAATAAAATCATTAAAATCCGTACCCGGATCGGAAATGAATACTTGCTGGTGCGGGAAAACTTGCGCCAGTGTTTTGGCAACAGAGGCCAGTGCTGCATTCTGGCCATTTTCCAGAAAGGACACAAAATTCAGTGCGAGTATGCCTTGGTCGGCAAGTAATTGCCGCAATTGAGCCAGAAACTCAACCGTCAACAGGTGCGTGGGTTCCGAGCCGCCGGTAAATACATCCAAGATGATCAAATCATAAGGGCCTTTAAGCTGACGGATTTCATAACGCGCATCGCCGATAATGGTTCGACCTGTGGGCGTAAATCCAAAGTGATTGCTGGCCGCTTCCGCAACCGCCGGATCTATTTCCAGCGTATCCGTCACGATGCCATAATCTTTCAGCGCCATCGCCATATGCCCGGCGCCCTGGCCGATCAGTAAGGCATTATTCAGATTGGGTACCAGTGCAGGGATCCGGGTCACAATTTTTTGATACGTCAACAGATTCTCACCGTGGCTGATGCTGGCTGCACCAATTGTGGAAGCATCTGCGGTAAGCAGGCGAATATTTTCTTTGGGCTTGTCAATCACCCGAACCCAACCGTACAGGCTTTCGCGTTCAAAGCGGGTTTGCAAGGCATCGCTCGATTCGGCTTTGCCTGAATTAGCGATTTGCGGATATAAACCCGCACTGACGATCACCAATAAAGCGGTTGGTGCCATGACCATCACGGATTTTAAATAATTACGCTCAATAATGGCGACGATCACGGCCAATACCAGCAGCGCAATTCCCAAGCCGATGAAAATTTCACGCGACCCGACCAGTGGAAAGAGATAAAAACCGAGGAATAGGGTTCCGATCACGCTGCCTACCGTACTGACCGCGTAGATGGAGCCGGTACTGGCGCCCACATTGGCCAAAGCCGACGTGGATAACTTCACCGCGAAAGGCCCGACCATGCCCAGCATCATCAAGCTGGGGGAAAATAGGATCAAGGTACTGATAAAACTTCCCAGGCGCAAGCCGAAGGGATCGGTTGCCAGTAACACAGGTTCGGTTAACCAAGGAATAATCAGTGTTAATAATCCGGCGGCTGCAATGATGAATGCAAGTCCTGACCGCGACCGGTCCGCCCAGATGCCGCCCACATAGTAACCTAATGCCAAAGCGATTAATGTGACGGCGATGAGTGAGGTCCAGACATAAAGGCTGGCGCCATAAAAGGGTGCAATCAGGCGTGTACCCAGCAGTTCGATCACCATGACCGCTGCACCGGTCAGAAATACGGTGCAGTAAAGCCAGGTTTTTCCCAGAATATTTGAAGATGGTTGATTCATGCGTTACCTCGAATGATTTTCTTTATTTTTCTTGAATTCATTGACAACAATTTGACCGCCCGAGATGACCAAGTCGGGATATTCCAGTAATTTAAATCGCATAAACGGATTGCCGCGCACGGCGATAATGTCGGCCGGTGCATCGTGCAACAATGTTCCCAATAGCGGTTTGCCCAAGTTTTTACCTGCTTCGGATGTAGCTGCCTTCAATACATTCAGCACGTCTGTAGAATCAGTGGATTCACCGCTGGTTAAATGCAACATCAGACTCATCTCCTCTCCATTGATCCCCCAGGGCACATTGTCATGGCCAATTTCAGATCCATAAATAAACTTGGATTTTGTTTCCGGAGCATGGGCTATGATATGCGCGAGCTTATGCGTATTCGCATGAATGCCTGTACAAGTGGAGAGCGTATCAATGGTGGTCACAAAAGCTACGTTTTGAGCGACCGCGCGATGCAACAGATCTTCACGGATTTCCGCGCAAGGAATATGCGCCCATTCATCTACGCCACCATCCAGCGCCAGCTCAACACCAGTATTTTCCCCTACATGCGCCGCCACCTTCTTGTTCAATGAATGTGCTGTGGCAACGATCGCCTTGACGATATCCAGCGAAAGTAGTGGCCAGGGGGTTTTGGGGGGGGCACCGTGACCATGAGTGGACATCCATGGTGCGCCGGTTTCTCCGCCTGGCTCCAGCGCAATTTTGATAATCGTTGAGCCCCCTGCGACCAAGTCTTTGACGACTGTTTCAGCGTCTTCAACGGTTGCAACTGCAATGCCTACCGCATCATATTTACCCTGATGATTGTTTTCGTCATGGCCAAAGACATTCAGTGGATAACCGTCAATTGCTTGGATGATAGGCCCGGCACTCAATACGCGCAAGGTACCGTTACCGCCCATTGGTTTTAGCAGTGGACCGCCGGTGTCTCTGGCTGTCGTGATGCCGTGTCTTAATACTTTTTCATGTGGAATGTTTTGAATGGCTAAATGCGCGTGTGATTCAATAAAACCGGGAAGGATAGTCGCATCACCCAAGTCGATGATGTTGTTGCATATCCCATCGAATTGATGGTGATCGCCTACCTGAGCAATTCTGTTGCCTTTAAACAAAACCGCAGCATTTTCAAGCAAATTGAAGCCATCAAAAATCCGTTCGGCAATTAATACATGGCAATGATTGCTCTTGGATCCGGAACCAGCATCGTTCTGAGCAAAACTGTTCAGGCTAAATCCTTGTGCGAGTGCCATAACTAATAGCATTAGCTGCATTTTTTTCTGAAATATAAAGCGCATATGTGTCATTTTTGTTCCTGAAAATAGATGTTCGTTTTTTATTAGATGTTTTACAGAAAGAAGCAAGCTGGAGGAGGTGGTATCTGATCTGCGAAAAATATCGATGGCTCTACTGCTTTACTTGATGGTTTTGGATTGTATGCAAGAAATCTAGTGTTGATAATGCGGCAAATTGTCGCAGCAGCAGCAAAAATAGCATTCCATAATTTGAACGAAGAACGATTAATTGTTAATTAAATAATGGGTTATGCGGCGCGTATTGTGATTTGCGATATGCCAGTGAAGGGATGCGGCATTTTGCCGCATTGTTTTTTAGTGAATCGAAAAATATGATTCGCGCTGAAAGAAATTCCTGTTTCTTGAGAAATATGTTGGCAATCAGGCTTTGCCGGGGATATGGAAAAAGAATGGAGTGGATTTCAGACTACTTTTTGAGCGTCACCTCAAAAAGTAGCCTTTAGTGAGCATTACAAAAATAATTCAATTAAAAAGTTAAAAAGGGGTTCTTCTAACATGTTAATTAAAAAATTAAAGTTTTCCACCCATGGTGCATTGGCAATTGCCTTGCTAATGGGCATCTCACACAGCGCATTTTCGCATACCCGCCTGGAAATACCAACGGTCGCTGAAAACCTGAGGATTTCCAACAATGTTGTCATTGGACATGCGTGCGGAGACGGAACGAATGTCATTGCTCACTCGGTAGTATTTCCGGATGGCGTGGATTCCATTGTGAAAGTAAACGGTACCCAGACTGCCGACACCATCGATGTCTATGTAACCAACTATGGCAATCTGTATCAAAAAATACTCAATCACAGCGTCTTCAAGGATGAAGATGAAAAGCATGACGCCAACGGTAATACAGTTGGATTTTATGCAAGGGATGGAAAAAGTCCTGACTATTACACCACCTATGTTCCATTCAGAGCGGGTGCAATGTCGATTGAACCCACCTCTTGTGCCAGGAGCGTGAAAGTGTCTTTAGGTATTGCGGATATTTGCAAGATTACGAATAAGACAGGTTTTGCTGAAGGCATCGTCAATCTCTGGACACCGGCAGTGGGCTCGGATTATGACGGCCCCGGACTGCACGGCTTCAATTCTCCTGCCACCTTGACAGTAACGCGTGATCTGGTAAATAACCCAATGGATGCGGCGTGTGGCGATGGCTTGGACATTGAAGTGATTCCATCGGCTGCGCAATTGAATCGTGATATGCCGATTGTGAGTACAAAAGGCAAGCAAATCTGGCCGAAACCTTAAGCGTAACAAGTCAAGCATATAGCAAGTTTTTTACTAGAGGGTGGGCAAGAACGGGAGCTCTTGTTCATCTTCTTCATTTATGAGGAGTGCGTAATTATGTTGCAATTCCAAAACGCAAAGATCGGTGTGCTCATACTGCTCATGATTTTTTCCTGGGCTGTCATGAGGATCCATACTGCTCGGGCAGACAGCATTGGTAATTCGGATACCAAGTTGGTATTTAACAGCCTGGAGTCTTTTCAGGTGAGTTGTTTTGCTGATGACAGTGATGATCAACGCCAACCTGATTTGGCATTCACCGAAAAGATAGTGAGTTTGGCTGCATCGAGTAATCCCGAACAACGGATCAGCGCCTTGTCGCAATTGGCTGAGAAAGGTCCGATTGATGCCGGAGTTGTGCAAAAAATCCTGCAAAAAGCCATTTTGGATAAAGATTCCAATGTCAGAGGACAGGCTGTGTATGCCATTGCACAACAGATGTGTGCGGATTTTCCTATTTTACTGGAGCAAGCACTCAATGACAGCGAACTGTCGGTGCGCCTGATGGCGATAGATAGCTTGGGAATTGATGAAAAAAGCGTCAATTTGCTTGAACAAGCACTCAATGACGACGAGCAAGCCGTCAGAGAACTGGCTGCGATGAAGCTTGAATCTTACAAGAGTCACTGATCGTATCGTGTTTTAGTATTGTTTGAACAGACAATGGCAAATCATTCATTGTCGAGTTTACTAATTTGAAGGAATATATGATGAAATTCTCAATTTTGAAGCAGGTTGCGATGGCAGTTTTTGGCGGGCTGATCATGAGTCAGACAGGTACAGTATTGGCAGATAATCAAAGTGGTAGTTTCACCACGGGATTAGCTGCCGGTGTTGATTTTTATCAAGTCACTTGCTTTGACGACGGTAACGGTGCGCCTTCCTATCTTGAAGCGCAGGTCAAGGATATGACGGCCAACACATCCAAAGTGAATATTTTGATCTATAAAGGGACGGCTTGCACGACTAATAAGTGTGCGCAATCAAGTCTGGATACTACAGACAGTGATACCGGTTATAGCCCTTTGATTAAAGTCACCCAAGGAGCCGGTACTTATTATCTATTCGTTAAACATGCTGCTGCGGGAACCGACAGTTACGATGTGATCTATCACTGCAAGACTGCGGGTAATGTACATACTGGCACAAGTATTACCTCCAGACAGCAGCAATAATCCTTACTGCGAATAATTCCCTTTGCCTTGTGAAAAAGGCATTGGGGAATTCATTTCATCTGCTTAAAATCATTTTTTTACTTTTCTTGGCTTGAAAATGGCGTCAACAATAGGTGCGACATTTTGTCACATTGATAATTTTATGCTGCGGTCAGATAATCAAGCCACTAATAGATTGATCAGAAAGAATTCAATTTGTAGTGAAGGACTCTCATGGAAAATCTCAGTTTACGATTTACGAACATGCATCATGTATGTGAATTGATGGAAAAGTACTTAAATGCTTGAGTGCAATTAAAAATTACAAGATATTCCATGCAGGAAATATTAATAAATTATTGGAAGATAAAGAGTATAAAGATGCATACAAATCATAAAGTAAAATTAATCACGGTTTCAATGATTGCTGCGACAATAACAATGATTGGACATAATGTTTTTGCCCATACAGTGCTAGAAACACCCTCAATCTCTGAAGGTATCCGAGTGTCTAATAACGTTGTGATTGGTCACGGTTGCGGGGAACGTAACGCCATAGGTACCAGTGTGGTGTTTCCGGATGGTGTGGATTCAACTATTACAGTGGATGGTCAACCGCATGCGGGTGCATTGACGGACTTTGTACAAAATTGGGGAAATCTGAATCAGAAAGTCTATAGCAAGGCTGTTTTTACCTTTCAAGGCGAGAAACTGGATGCTAGTGACAATGTTGTGGGGTTCTGGGCCGGTGGTGGTGATTCCCTGCCGCATGACATGAGTGGCTTTATTCCATTCAGAACCAGTGCAGCAATTATTGAACCGGAATCCTGTGCCGCCAGTGTGAAATTCCATGTATCGATTGTCGATATTTGTGAAATCACGCCCGTTTCCGGATTTAGCGATGAAACAATCAATCGGTGGACTCTCGCAGGACTGGGCACGCCTTATGATCGTGTCGGCGAAGATGGTGCAGCATCACTGACCATTACTCGTACCAGCGCTCTGCCGGCATCTTGCGGTGCTACTGGAGTGGCAGTTGAAGTTAAACCTTCAGCCGCGCAAATCAATCGGGATATGCCGATTAAACTGGATGGCAATCAAGTCTGGCCACAGTAATGATTGAATATTTAATATAGGTTGCTGTTATGAAACCTCGCTCTCCCTCCTTCTCGGAGCGAGGTTTTTTTTAAGAACCTAAGGGGGGTGATAGATATGAATACATGTACATGGCAGATCGATGAATACGGCTTCAATTATGAAAGTGCTACATTCATATAATATAATGCCACTTATTAAACTGATCTCGATATAAGGAATACGATCATGCTATCTATATCATTTGGTAAACTATCGAACGTCGTTCTTTTTGTAGCCGCAATTGGTTATACATGTGCGAGTAGTGCGCACGATGCGGGCGCTACCATGGATCCCAACGGTACTGTTGCCGGTTTTACCGGTTTTGCATTGGTTACTTGTACTAATAGTGGCAGCATTCCGACGAGTTTCCTGGAAGCGAGCATCACAGATACTTCACTACCGCAGGACAATTTATTGGTTAATTTGCAAATCATACACATCGGTAATAATTTTAATCATGCAATCAGCACAACTGATCCTATCTCAGGAGATGCGGAGCCTAGTCCTTCTGTCAGGGTGGCAGGCGGAAATGGTAACTATCTTTTGCTGGTGAACAAAACCGCTGCGGGCGCGAGATCGTTTACCGTATCCTATCATTGCAAAGCGGCGGATGGGGTTACACATACTGATACAGATATCCTTGTTTATCAATTTGAATGATGATCTATTCGTGCAATAACGTTTTAAGATCATTGAGGTAATATGCGATGAAAAAAATAAAACTATCCTTGTTGATTATTAGTTTGTCGCTCTTGTTTACGACAAATTTATTTGCAGAACATCTGCAGCAGGCATCGTCTTCGTGTGCATTGACTACATTAGATGGTAAGCCTGCGTATGATTTACAAGAATTGAAAGGAAAAGTTGTCTATATGGATTTTTGGGCATCCTGGTGCCCTCCTTGCGTAAAGTCTTTTTCTTTTTTAAATCAACTGGATCATGAGTTGAAGGATAAAGGTTTGCACGTGATCGGTATCAATCTGGATGAGAAAGTTGCGGATGCTCAGGAATTTCTTGCTAAAAATCCAGTTGATTTTTCGATTGTTGCAGATCTGAGCAAACAATGCGCCAAAGGCTTGGAAGTGATGGCAATGCCGACTTCTTATTTAATTGATCGGAAAGGCAACATTCGTCATATTCATCAAGGATTCCGTCCGGATGAGTCGGAAAAATTGCGTGCATTGATTACGCAATTGGTGATGGAACCCTAGCAATAGGGATTCTTGAGTACTTGCCCCCTGCATGCGAGAGATTCGATACTATCTGACAATCTTCGGATCAATACTCGCAATGGGTATTGGCGGAACCGGGTGTGTCAACATCGCGCCATGGGAACGGGGTAATCTCGCAAAACCTCAGATGGAATTGGATCCACATCCGCTGCAAAGTGAATTACAATCGCATAACTACAGCAGCCGCGAAGCGGCACCAAGCCATAAATCCTCTTCAGGTGGCGGTGGTTGTGGCTGTTATTAAGCGAATCCCCGCTAAACGTTGTTTCTAGGTGAATGAAATTTGCAACGGAATAGAATGCCGCAGCGCCAGGGTGGCAGCCATCGATTGAATGATCTGGAAGTCTCGTCTGTAAAATCAAGAAATACACTCCATGCATTGACATCTGCTGCATTGGTATTGCCTGGACTATTGATAACACCAGGACACGCGGCGGGAACAGATCGGATCAATTTCCAATATAGCCGTTACCAGGAAGGCGAACGTAATCTGTACGGCGTTCCGAGCCTAAAACCAATCAGCGCCGACGTTTTGCATGGCAGCGGTATTTTTTCTCTGACTGATCGCACCAAGTTCACTTTTGGTTATACGCAGGACACCTGGTCGGGTGCGACACCCGTTACCATAACGCCGTTGGCCACCGATGGCGGTAATCGTCCGTACTTCAATAATGGAGTAGTGGTCGGCGCCTCTCCACTGCTGCAAAGCAATGTCCTGTTAGACCGTGATTTAAATCCCATTGGACGAGATCCCATCACGAAACAATCATTGGGAGTCGTTGATACCCGATCAGTGATGGTGATGTCATCAGCCTCGCCGGAAACGCGCCGCCAAGCCACTTTTGGTTTGAGTCATGAATGGAATGAAGCCGCCATTCATGTGGCGGGTGGTTTTTCACGGGAACGTGATTATAAATCCAGCTTTGGCAACATTGGCGGGCGTCTTGATTTTAACCAGAAATTGACCAGTGTTAAATTCAATGGCGGCTATACGCACAGTGATGTTGGCGCCATTTTGGATCATGATTCGTCCCCTTATATTACAAAGACTGCTTACTTGCCACAAATTGTCAGCCGCGGTGGTTCTGAAATCCTGCAAGGCAATCGGCAGGATTGGGTAGCGAATGTCGGTGTATCGCAGGTGTTGACCAAGAACGCATTGGTAGATGTCAATATTGGTTACACGCATAGTAATGGGTTTATGGAAAATCCCTATAAAGCAATGTCAGCCATCTTTATTGATCCGGCTGAATTGAACAATGGGCAATCCAGTTTAATTACCGGGAAGGTACGTGCACTGATCGAGCAGCGGCCGGATATACGTAATCAGGTTGCATTAAACACAAAATATATTCAATATATCAGCCCGTTTAATGCGGCCATGCACCTTGGTTATCGATTGTCGGTGGATGATTGGGGCGTCAATACCCACACCTTTGATGCCAGCTGGGTGCAACAGATTGGCAGCGGATGGACGTTAACGCCGCGCGTTCGCTATTATTCGCAAGATGCCGCCAGCTTTTACCGGCCTTATTTGTTTTCTCAACAAGCCTTCAGTAAACAAGAAGTTGATGGTTCCGGACGGAAGGTCTGGGTTGATCAGAATAATCTTAATAAGCAGTATTTTGGCGATGATCGATTTAATCTGGTTGATCAAAATGGCAGCCCGGTTGATGGGTTCTCAGTCAATGTTACCGCTAAAATGATATCCTTTGATGCAGGGAAATTACCGGATAGTTTTTCCAGTGATCATCGTCTGGCAGGTTTTGGTGCATTAAGTGGTGGCGTGGTATTGGGTAAAATGCTCGGAAAAGGCGTCGCGTTGGAAGCCGGTTTTGAAT
Organism: Nitrosomonas sp.; assembly: GCF_024282095.1. GTDB lineage: Bacteria > Pseudomonadota > Gammaproteobacteria > Burkholderiales > Nitrosomonadaceae > Nitrosomonas. The sequence continues at coordinate 17,843 of NZ_JAMWZS010000014.1, read as the reverse complement.
ACTACACCCGTGCCAGCTCGATGCAGATCGGCAGCGGCAATAACAGTTTTGCTGATTTTGATTACTATGTGGCGAATGCGGCGATAAAGTTTGATATTGAGCCGACCACTGCGCTGCCGATCGTTGGTTCCAGCGGATCTTCCGGATCACATGCGCATGCTGCTGAGCACCACCATCATAAAATCCCCCCTGCGGGCATCATGTTCGGCCATATGCTCGATAAACCCGGCGATTTCATGATGGGCTACCGGTTTATGCTGGGCAAATCCACTGGATCCATGATGCATGGCGCACATCAAGTCAGCGACCAGGTTGTTGTCGATCAAGGTTGCAGTGATACGCCGTGCCGGTTTACGCCTGCTTACATGAACATGCGCATGCATATGCTCGATATTATGTATGCACCGACCAAGTGGCTCAATGTCATGCTGATGCCGACTTTTATGGACATGGACATGAATCTGCGCAGATTGGCCGGAGCACCGCCCGCTGCACCGGGTGTGCATGAACATACCGGCGTGGCTGGTCATGAAACCGGGGCTATTGGAGATACCTATTTTTCATCCTTGATTAAACTGATTAACATTCCGGGGCATCGCGTGCACATGAATCTGGGACTCAGCGCACCGACCGGCAAGGTGGATATCGAATTGCGTCGTATGGCTCAGGCCGACGGCGGATTGATCCATTTTGGTATGCAATTGGGTAGCGGTACCTGGGATTTCATGCCCAGTCTGACGTATGCCGGTGAAAAAAGTCGTTGGTCCTGGGGTGCGCAACTCAGTGGTACCAAACGCCTGGAAGAAAAAAACAAATCCGGTTATCGCTTGGGCGATATGTTTCAGGCGACAACCTGGGGTGGTTATGATTTGACGCAGTGGCTGACCGCTTCGGTGCGTGGTGTGTATACCTTGCAAGGCGCGGTACACCGCGACTTTGATGCATTCAATGCACGTATCGGTCCGATGGATTTTCCTCAAAATTACGGCGGGCAATTCTGGGACGTTGGATTCGGCGTGAATGCCATCATCCCAAGCGGCCGATTTGCCGGTAATCGCTTCGGTTTTGAATGGATACAACCCGTCAGGAACGATTTCAACGGATTCCAATTGGATCGCAAGGGATCCCTCGCAGCAACCTGGAGCTATCGGTTTTAAGTACCGCGCTAGCAAAATATCGTGCCACAGCTCAATTATTATCACTATGATTTTAAAGCGATGGGTTCGCCTTGCTCGATCCAGTTGTATGCCGGAAACTCAGCGCTGGGAAAACGTGCGGCCCAGCTTGCCATGGATGATGTGTATCGCCTGGAAACACGTTATTCGCGCTATCGCGACGACAGTTTCTTGTCTGAAATAAACCGTACTGCAGCAGGAGGAGGGCGGATCATTGTTGATGATGAAACTGCCGGATTGCTGGATTATGCAGCGACGTGTTACCAACAAAGCGATGGCTTATTTGATATTACTTCCGGGATTCTGCGCCAGGCATGGGATTTTAAATCGGGTGTCATACCGGAACAAGAAACCATACATGCGCTGCTCAAAAAAATCGGCTGGCATAAACTGATCTGGCAACGGCCTGTGCTGACTTTTACCGTGCCGGATATGCAGATCGATCTGGGCGGGGTCGTCAAAGAATATGCGGTTGATCGCGCTGCAGCGCTATGCTGGAACGCCGGAATCCGTCATGGCATCGTCAATCTGGGCGGGGATGTCAAGATCATCGGACCGCATGATGACGGCAGTCCATGGCGCATAGCGATACGGCATCCACGCCAACCGGAGGGTTTGCTGACAACGCTGTTGCTGCATTCCGGTGCTGTTGCCAGTAGTGGCGATTATGAGCGTTGTATCACATTGAATGGTGTGCGTTACGGGCATGTGCTGAACCCAAAAACCGGCTGGCCCGTCAATTATATGGCGGCAGTGAGTGTCATCGGCGATTTTTGTGTGGTTGCCGGCAGCGCATCGACGATCGGTATGCTCAAGGAAGAGCAAGGGGCTGATTGGTTGGATGCGCTGGGTTTACCCCATGTATGGGTTAATGTGCATGGCGAGATGGGCGGATCTCTTGTGAATGACGAAGCGCATAAACCCTATCGGTTGATTTGAATATCACGCTACCAGCCTGCTTGGTAAATATTAATCAGATTCAGCGCATTATCATGGAGTTCAATAATACCATGCCGATCGAACCTCAGGTTTTTGAGTTTTACCGATTCATTGGGTGTGATTTCTTTCAAGTCAAAATTAAATTGAATCAGCGGCGTGACATGATGGGAATCCAGATACAGCTTTCCGGTTTTATCGGTGTTGGAAACCGGATCGTGTATGTCGGCAATGACATAAATTAATTCTTGGATCTCTTCGCTTGGGAGTGTAATGGTATAAGTATCGAAGAAATGATCGGGAACCGGTGAAGAATTAAATGCAAAAGTTTCAAGCCCCAGCGTTGCACCCACTGCTTGAGCAAGACCGCCGCCTAATGAGTGACCTGTGACAGTAATTTTGCTGCCAGGATAGCGATTGACAATATCCTGCGCAAAATTAAATGCATCTTTAAATTGATCGCTGACGGTGCCGATGCCTATGGCCGTATCAGCCAGGACATCACGGGCAACATCTTCGGTTTCTTTGAGCGAGCAAGGAAAATCACAAGTTTCAGTACCACGAAATGCCAGAACTAATTCATCAGTATCGCGGTTTTTATAAACACCTGCATCCATTCCGGAGTTTTTTCCATTGGATACGATTAAATCCCACGAACCAACCGCGACATTGTCAAAATCATATATCGCATCGGCAAGCTGCGCATAGGGAATAGACCGCCCCAACAAGTCGACAGCACGTCTTTCTTCCGGAAACAGCATGCCGTAAGGTTTCCAGGTCTCGTTGGGAACATAATCCGGATTGTTGTATATGTCGACTTTGGCTAATTCAAATAACATGGTCGCCGGGTCATCGATATTCGGTACCGTGATCAGGTTGACGGCGTAGCGCTCGGTACCAAACAGTTTAGGAACATCCACTTTGGGCAAAGTGAGTAATCCGCTAGTCGTTGAATAAATTGGACTATCACGCTCCGAGGCATCATCGAATTCTACGTTTAACAACTGAAAACGGCTGGGATTGTCTACCCCTAGCCATTGCAATGATGCCTTATAGCGCTGAGTATCGGTTTCATCGGCGATGACTATTTTTTGCAAGCAGACCAAACCGCTTGCTTCAAGAAAAGTGACCGGTGCGGTCAAATCCAAACACTCATCAGGTAACGCACGTGCTAACGATGCAACGGACATCAGGGCGGCAAAGCTCATTAATCCGACATAGGACAGGCATTTGTTTTTCATGAAATTATCAGCTGCGGGTTAGTTTAATCAAGACAGATAATCATAGCTTGTTTATCTTTCATTAACTAATATTATTGAGAATCCCATCAACAAATAGTCATCAGCACTATGAAGTGGTGTTGCAGAACAACATTGCGCAGCTGCACAATGCGCTGTTTGAAGAAGTAGGGCAGTTATGTAAATTTATGGTGTAATTGGCATTTATCCGTACGGATATGGGCTTGTCCCCTTAGTTGATATATCAATGAATACTTCACAGCGCCGCATTGCTCATCTGGATATGGATGCCTTTTATGCATCGGTTGAGCTGCTACGTTATCCGGAGTTACGCGGCTTACCCGTGGTAATCGGCGGACGCCCCGAGCACATGCCCACGCTGCAGGCAGATGGCAGCAAACATTTTTTCAGGCTGCGTGAATATAGTGGTCGCGGTGTGATTACAACCGCCACTTATGAAGCGCGCGCAGCAGGTGTTTTCTCTGCGATGAGTGTCATGAAAGCAGCGCAGCTCGCACCGGATGCAATTCTTTTGCCGGTCGATTTTGATAGTTATCGCCATTATTCGCGTCTGTTTAAAGCGGCGGTTGCCGGCATTGCCTCACACATCGAGGATTCCGGCATTGATGAAATCTACATTGATTTGAGTCATCTTCCCGATGATACTTTAGTGCTTGCACAACGTATCAAGCAAGCAGTAAGGGATGCTACCGGGTTATCGTGTTCAATCGGTATCGCACCGAATAAATTGCTCTCTAAAATCTGTTCGGATTTAGAAAAACCCGATGGACTCACTGTGCTGGAGATGTCTGATATTCCCGCTCGAATCTGGCCATTATCGGTGCGTAAAATCAACGGTATCGGCCCCAAAGCCGCCCAAAAACTCGCGCTGCTCGGTATCACAACCATCGCCGAATTGGCACAAGCTGATTTGAGTTTCCTGCAAATCCATTTTGGCCGCAGTTATTCGGCTTGGCTATATGAAGTTTCCCGCGGCATTGATCAACGCCCGGTAATCACTGATGCCAAGCCCAAATCCATCAGCCGGGAAACTACATTTGAACGCGACCTGCATCCTCGCCAGGATCGCCTGATGCTATCAGAGGCATTCACAACGCTATGTACACAAGTGGCGGAGGATTTAACGCATAAAGGGTATGTTGGCCGTACCATCAGCATCAAATTACGATTCGAGGATTTCCGCACAATCACGCGCGATTTTACATTAACCACACATACTGCCGATCCTGCAGTAATACGCCGTGCAGCGGGAGAATGCCTGCGGCGGGTATCGCTAAGAAAAAAGCTTCGGCTGCTTGGGGTAAAAGCCAGCGCACTGTCTCCGATCCATTCGATGCATGATGCCGCAATCTCTCCGCAGAGAGAATTGCCGCTCATAAGCTGATATTTTATAAATATTATTGACGACACTGTATACGGAATAACTATGAGACTTTGGTCAATACACCCAGGCTATCTGGATGCAAAAGGGTTGGTTGCACTGTGGCGGGAAGGGCTGTTAGCGCAGCATGTGCTACTTGGCAAAACCAAGGGATATAAAAACCATCCGCAACTAATACGATTTAAGGCTGCTGAAAATCCTGCAGGGGCGATTGCCGATTACTTGCGCAGTGTTGCGGATGAGGCGGATCAGCGAGGTTATCATTTCGACAGAAATAAAATCATCAATGAGGAATTGCGTGGATTAATTACTGTGACCACGGGTCAGGTAGCTTATGAACTCAATCACTTATTGGAAAAACTCAGGAGGCGTGACCCGGAAAGATACACACGGCTATGTACAATCACTGAGATCAAACTGCATCCCATATTTAATCAAGTGGATGGCGCTAGAGAAGCCTGGGAAATAGTCACGGTCTTGCAACGATGATTATCCCCGGATCACCGAATAATCACCGGCTTATCAGCAAGCTCATTTTTCTCATTGCCCTGACGAGGCGGAAAGTGTTTTTGTAAATGATGGCTGATGGTATGAATGCCTTCAATGACGCCTGTTTCAAATTGCTGTTGCCGGAATGCTGTTTCCATCGCACGGCAAATCGTCTCCCATTCATGGCTAGCCACTTTGGCATGAATGCCGCGATCCACGATGATTTCCACATCACGATCGGCAAGTAACAAATAAATCAATACGCCATTGTTGTGCTCGGTATCCCAGATGCACAGCTGGGAAAATACTTCCAGCGCACGCTCACGAGCGGTTTGATTTCTGAGCAATGCGGTGGTATTGAGTGCGGCCTCGACGGCAAAACAAATTTCACCGTCATGCTGCATTTCCGATTGCTGAATCGCGTGTTCGATAGCCGTCAGAGAAGCGGCGGGGAATTTGCGGCGTACTGCCAGTTGTCCGGTTAACAGATGGCGTAGGATGCGGGTCAAATTCATTTACCACCTCCCCGACGCGCCACCGCCGCCAAATCCGCCGCCTCCACCACCGAATCCTCCGCCGAAACCGTCGTATCCACTATTGCCACCGCGATAATGATCGTTGGGCCAATTGCCACGCCCATTCCTATAAAAACCGTTGCCCGTCTGTTGAAAAAGACTGAAAAGGAATACAAAAACAGCTGCCAGTAGCGCAGCAGCGATAGAAGAAAGCATGAGCCAGCCGATCAACCCTGTGCCAATACTTGTTACAGTGGCTCCGGCAAGGCGCCCGAGCAATGTCTGCAACAACCTTCCCAATACGATGAGTCCTATTAAAATGGGAATAAAGTGATCAAGTGCGCTGCTGAAATTGGGGGAAGCAGCGCTGTGCCGGGTTGGTGGTGGCAGTGGTTCTCCCGCAATCAAACTGAGCATGGCATCAATGCCCGCAGTAATACCGTCCGCAAAGCTTCCCGCTTTAAATTGCGGTACGATGATTTCCTCGATAATGCGTTTTGCCATGGCGTCAGGCAATACGCCTTCCAAGCCGTAGCCGACTTCTATGCGCAATGCCCGGTCATTTTTGGCAATGAGCAGCAATGCACCGTCATCAATTTTTTTACGCCCTATTTTCCAAGCCTCAACAACGCGTATGGCATATTGCTCAATCGCTTCAGGCTGTGTCGTGGGTACGATCAACACCGCAATCTGACTGCCTTTTGTCTGTTCAAGTGCCGCTAATTTTTGCTCCAGAAGCGTGACCTCATGGGTGGAAAGTGTTGCAGTCAGGTCAGTGACATGAGATTTAAGCGGCGGAATCGCCACATCCGCTTGGGAACATACTGCAGTGAACAGTAGGGTGGCTAGCACCAGAATTCTTATCCAAACCTGTAGCATTCCGGCGGATATCATCGTGTTACCAGGTGGCGTGTAAAGCATTGTGCTTACCTGGCGGGTGCTTGAAGGTTAAAGTCAACCTTGGGTGCCGCGGAAATTTCCTGTTCATTGTCAACAGTGAAGCTGGGTTTGGTTTGAAAACCGAATGCCATGGCTGTGAGATTGCTGGGAAAAGAACGCACCACGATATTGTATTCCTGTACTGCTTTGATATACCGGTTGCGGGCTACCGTAATGCGGTTTTCGGTACCTTCCAGTTGGGCCTGCAAGTCGCGGAAATTGGCATCCGATTTCAGCTCAGGATAATTTTCCGACACAACCAGCAAACGCGAAAGCGCGCTCGATAATTCTCCTTGTGCATTCTGAAACTTGGCAAATGCTTCTGGATCATTCATGAGTTCCGGTGTGGCTTGAATGCCGCCAACTTTGGAACGCGCATTGGTGACACCTAATAGCACCTCCTTTTCCTGCGCAGCAAATCCTTTGACCGCATTAACCAAATTGGGAACCAGATCAGCACGGCGTTTATATTGATTCAACACTTCCGCCCAGCTTGCTTTAATCTGCTCATCCGTTGATTGGAGTGTATTGTAGCCGCAACCACTCAGAATCAGTGTGCTGATAAATATCAGAGTAAGTAATCCTTTGTGCATACGTATGCCTCCCATAAAAAATCAATTATTCAATATATGGCGACTCATTCAATTTTTACAATGATACCTGAAGAGTAAATCAATCAAGGTAGCACGCTTGATTAAGCAAAATAAGACTAGCTTCTCCATTTATTGGACAAGTTTCTGCCATATACTCTGAATGGTTCTTCAATGTAGCGGTGCAAGAAAATTGAAGCGATGATGGTGAGTGTAGTGCAAGCTATAAAAAGACCAACACCACTCATATCGACGCCAATCTCCTGAAATAATTTTGGAGTTGCATTGTGCACAAGATAAACAGGATAGCTGACTGAACCAATATATATGAAGATATTATGAAAATTTTCTGATGATTTCCATTGATCGATAGAGGTAAGTGGAAATAATATGAGTGCATAACCAAGAGCGCATGCAAAGTTAAACCATCCTCCAATTAAAGTATTGGCTCTTAGCCCATCATCACCATTCTTTATAAAATATATTGCCAGAATCGAGATTAATACAATTCCAAGACAGGCACTGATTAAATTCCATTGCATGAGCGTGCCTTTGCGATAGCTTTTACTAAAAATAACAAACTGGTAGAGATATACGCCTATTAAAAATTCGGGCAAGAGACCTACTAAATGAACGCTCAGTATGTCATAGGTATTGATGGCAGGGTGGGCTGAATTACTGTACAAAAATAATTTCAGAAACATTGAGAACATCAATATGCCAAAAAGAAGTTTTTTGCACTTTTTAAGGAAGAATATCAGTATAGGAATAAATATATAAAATTCCATTTCAACAGGTAGACTCCAGAATGCAGCGTTAAAAAAGAAGGCTTCTTCTTTTGAGTTCGTTGTGTGCAAAAAGAATACATGGTGAATGAAATAATTTACTTTCTCTGCATTATCGCTACTCAAGAGAAAATAAATGACTAAAGAAACGAAATAGAGGGGATAAATCCTAAAGAATCTTTTTATAAAGAATGCGCTGACATTAACCTGTGAAGAGAAAATCAGTTTTGCAAAAACAAAACCACTGATTACGAAAAAAAGATCAACCCCTGTCCATAAGAAATTTAATGCTGTTCTTTCTTCAGTGAGGAAATGAGCATAATGTGATGTAAGTACCATGAATGCGGCTATACCCCGCGCAAATTCAATACCAATGTATGTGTGCACTTGACTTTCCTGAGTCTAAATGATGGGTTGTAAGAAATTATGTCGTTATTTACAGATTGGCATATTGAATCATTCTGGTGAATATCATGGCTCCGTAGCTTAATGAAAAATGTTAAGGCAGGGCATCGAGAGACAAAACACTTTTATTATCTAGTTAATTCTTTGCCGCCCAGTCTGCTTTAATCTGCTCATCCGCTGAGTAGAGCGGATTGTAGCTACAGCCACTCAGAATCAGTGTGCTGATAAATACCGGAGTCAGTGATCCTTGCGTATATCTCCCATCAAGAATCAATTGTCCAATATAGGGCGATTCATTCAATTTTTACAATGATACCTGAACAGTAGATCAATCAAGGCAGTACGACTTGATTGAGCAAATTAATCACACCGAAGTAAACAAAAAGTTTTCAACTTTTATTGAAGTGTGCAATACTTGCACTACCATCAATGCCGCAAAAATTTTGTTATTGCACTATATGTTGTGGTTATACAGAGAAATAATATTTCATTGAATCAACAGAAATTTATATTCTCTATCTTGAATAATCAGTTAGGGGAGAACATCGATGCAACTTGCTACGGAACATACTAACCTCAAACCTACTCCTGGAAATCAAAGTTTTTTAGATACTGGGTCACAAAATTCGCGTTTTTCTCAATATAAAGTCATTCGTCGTAACGGTGCAGTCGTCGCATTCGAACCAAGCAAGATATCTGTCGCCATGACCAAGGCTTTTATCGCAGTGGATGGTGGCCAAGGCGCGGCATCTGTCAGGGTGCGTGAGGTGGTTGCAAGTTTGACGAATGATGTGGCGAATGCATTGCTGCGTCGCCAGCCGGATAGCGGCACTTTCCATATTGAAGATATTCAGGACCAAGTCGAGCTCGCCTTGATGCGCTCCGGTGAACACGATGTGGCGCGTGCTTACGTGCTGTATCGTGAAGACCGTGCGCGTGAAAGAGCCAAGCTCAAGCAAAAAACTGCCACGGAGATAGCGGCGGAGACGTTATATGTTGTGGATAACGGGCAAAGAATCCCGTTGGATTTGGTCAAATTATCTGCGCTGATTGAGTCTTCATGCAGTGGATTGGAAAATGCGGTCGATGCTTCCTTGATTCTGAAAGCCACATTAAAGGATTTGTATGACGGTGTATCGCTCGATGAAGTCAGGAAATCCGTGATTCTGTCCGCGCGCGTTTTGATCGAAAAAGACCCTGCGTATAGCTATGTCACTGCACGATTATTGCTGAATAACATGCGCTATGAAGTGCTCGGCGAGGAAGTTTCCCAGCAGACGATGCAAGCGCACTATACCAATTATTTTCCGGTTTTCATTAAACGTGGCATCGAAGCCGAGCTTCTGGACGAGCGCTTGGCGCAGTTCGATTTGGCGCGTTTGGCGGAAGCACTGGATGCCGAACGGGATCTGCAATTTGATTATCTGGGTTTGCAAACGCTCTATGACCGTTACTTTCTGCATATCAAAGAACAGCGCATTGAATTGCCGCAAGCTTTTTTTATGCGCGTGGCCATGGGCTTGGCATTGAATGAAATTGACCGGGAAGCACGTGCCATCGAGTTTTATCACGTGCTATCCAGCTTTGATTTCATGAGTTCAACACCGACTTTATTCAACTCCGGCACTTGCCGTTCGCAATTGTCATCGTGCTACCTGACGACAGTACCGGATGATTTGGATGGCATTTACGAAGCCATTAAGGAAAATGCGTTACTGGCCAAATATGCCGGCGGATTGGGCAATGACTGGACCGCAGTGCGCGCCCTGGGTGCACGTATCAAGGGTACCAACGGCAAATCGCAAGGCGTGGTGCCTTTTCTCAAAGTGGTATCGGATACCGCGGTGGCCGTGAATCAAGGCGGCAAACGCAAAGGCGCGGTATGTGCATATCTGGAATGCTGGCATCTGGATATCGAGGAATTTCTGGAGTTGCGCAAAAATACCGGCGATGATCGTCGCCGTACGCACGACATGAATACCGCCACGTGGATTCCCGATTTGTTTATGAAGCGGGTCATGGAGGGCGGCGACTGGACATTGTTCTCGCCTTCGGATGTACCGGATTTGCATGAAAAATTCGGTCAGCAATTCGAACAAGCCTATTTGGCGTATGAAGCCAAAATCGAGCGTGGTGAACTGGCGTTGTACAAAAAAATTCCGGCGGTGCAATTGTGGCGCAAGATGCTGAGCATGCTGTTTGAGACAGGTCATCCCTGGATCACTTTTAAAGATCCATGCAATGTGCGCTCACCGCAGAATCATGTCGGCGTGGTTCATAGTTCCAATTTATGTACGGAAATCACCTTGAATACCAATGACAAGGAAATTGCGGTATGTAATCTGGGCTCAGTGAATCTGGTGGCGCATCTGAAAAATGGCGCGCTGGATATGGACAAACTGAAACGCACGATTCGGATTGCCATGCGCATGCTGGATAATGTCGTCGACATCAATTTCTATGCGGTGGCAAAAGCCAGAAACGCCAATCTCAAACACCGGCCGGTCGGGTTGGGCATTATGGGATTCCAGGATTGCCTGCATCAATTGGGTATTCCATATAGTTCCAACGAGGCAGTCGAGTTTGCCGATCGTTCGATGGAAGCAGTGGCTTATCAGGCGTATTGGGCGTCGACCGAATTGGCCGAAGAACGCGGTCGCTATAGTTCTTATAAAGGCAGTTTGTGGGATCGCGGCATCCTGCCGCATGACACCTTGGAAATATTGCGCAAAGAACGGGGTGGCTTTGTCGAAGCGGATTTATCCACGACACTGGATTGGGATGCATTGCGTCAACGCATTAACGAACATGGCATGCGCAACTCAAACTGCTTGGCGATTGCGCCGACCGCAACGATATCCAACATCGTCGGCGTATCGGCCAGTATTGAGCCGACTTATCAGAATCTGTATGTTAAATCCAATTTATCGGGTGAATTTACGATTGCCAATAAATCCCTGGTCAACGATCTGAAGAAGCTCAATCTGTGGGATGAAGTCATGATCGCGGACCTGAAATATTTCGACGGCGCCATCAGTAAGATAGACCGCATACCGGAAAATGTCCGCACCCTGTACGCCACTGCATTTGAAATGGATCCGTTGTGGCTGATCGAAGCCGGTGCACGGCGGCAAAAGTGGATCGATCAATCGCAATCGCTGAATATTTATATGGCGGGGGTTTCCGGCAAGAAATTGGATGATACCTACAAACTGGCCTGGATTCGTGGTCTAAAAACCACTTATTATTTGCGTTCGATGGGTGCGACAGCGGCTGAAAAATCGACCGTGCGTGCAGGTTCATTGAATGCCGTGCCGTCCGATGGCGGTATCGCTAAAGCCATGATGGAAGTATCTTCCATCGAAATCAAATATTGCGCGATCGATGATGAAAGTTGCGAATCGTGCCAATAACCGACCGAATGGATATGAAAAAAGGAGTAAGCCATGCTGACATTTGAAGATGAACCCGTAAAAGCTGAAATACCGCCACAAATCAATCCATTGCATCGACTAGGCGCGCAGGATTCTGACTTGTTGACACCATCGCCATTGCATCGGCATGGTGATACTGCTGCAGATACCAGTGAAACAGTTACCGACCAGGCGATAGCCGGAAGCGCCAACCGTCGCATATCGGTTGAAGACAAGCAAATCATCAATTGCAACGCGGATGTCAATCAACTGGTGCCGTTCAAATACAAATGGGCCTGGGATAAATATCTGGGCGCCTGCGCCAATCACTGGATGCCGCAGGAGATTAGTATGAGCCGCGATATTTCCTTATGGAAGGATCCCAATGGCTTGACCGAGGATGAGCGTCGCCTGGTCAAACGCAATCTGGGTTTCTTTGTGACGGCGGATTCATTGGCTGCCAATAATATCGTACTGGGTACGTATCGCCATATTACCAATCCCGAGTGCCGTCAGTATTTGCTGCGTCAGGCATTTGAGGAAGCCATTCATACCCATGCTTATCAATATATTGTGGAATCACTGGGGCTGGATGAAGGTGAAATATTCAACGCGTATCATGAAGTGTCTTCCATCCGCGACAAGGATGAATTTCTGATTCCATTTATTGATACCTTGACGAACCCGCACTTCAAAACCGGTACGCAAGAAACCGACCAGCAATTACTCAAGAGCCTGATCGTTTTTGCCTGCATTATGGAAGGGCTGTTCTTTTATGTCGGCTTTACGCAGATTCTCGCACTCGGCAGACAAAACAAGATGACCGGCGCGGCCGAGCAATATCAATATATTCTGCGCGATGAATCGATGCACTGTAATTTCGGTATTGATGTGATCAACCAGATCAAGATGGAAAATCCGCATTTATGGACCAAGGCATTCCGCGATGAGGCCAATGAGCTGATGCAGAAAGCGGTTGCGCTGGAATACCGCTATGCCGAAGACACCATGCCACGCGGCGTGTTGGGCATGAATGCACCGATGTTCAAGGAATATTTGCGCTATATCGCGAATCGCCGCTGCCAGCAAATTGGTCTGGATATCCTTTATCCGAATGCCAGCAATCCATTCCCGTGGATGTCGGAAATGATTGATCTCAAGAAAGAAAAGAATTTCTTTGAGACGCGGGTGACGGAATATCAAACCGGTGGTGCGTTGAGTTGGGATTGATCCGATGAATAGCTAACCATCGCATATATTATGGGCTTAGTGAGTCAGATTTGTTATGAATAAGCGATATCAAGTCTTTGTCAGTTCTACATATGCTGACTTAAAAGAAGAACGACAGCGCGTAATACAGGCGCTGATGGAGATGGATTGCATTCCCGCTGGCATGGAACTGTTCCCAGCTACAGATGAAGAACAGTGGTTATTCATTAAGAAAGTCATTGACGACTGTGACTACTACTTACTTGTAATTGGTGGTCGGTATGGATCGACCACACCTGACGGCATTAGCTACACGGAAAAGGAGTTCGATTACGCCGTAAGTATTGGGCTCAAGGTGATTGCTCTAGTCCATGGGGAATCGGATAACATCCCCTTTGGAAAATCGGAGAAAGAACCCGACTTACGAGCTCGACTCGAGAGCTTCAAACAAAAAGCCATGACGGGGCGTTTGGTTAAATTCTGGAAAACGACAGAGGAGCTTCCTGGTCTGGTAGCGCTTAGCTTGTCTAAAACTATTAAGACTTTTCCTGCGGTCGGTTGGGTACGGGCAAGCAGTGTTCCGAATGAAACTTTGCTACTTGAGCTCAACGAACTTAGAAAGCAGAACACAGAGCTCGAACAATCCATTCAGAGATTGGCCTCAGCTGACCGGCCAGTTATCGACGACATTGCCAATATAGACTCCTTGTATACCTTTCGCGGAACATACTACGCTTCCTATGGTAAAGATACATTCAAGTGTTCAATCTCTTGGAGAGATTTATTTGCGCTCATTGCCCCATATCTTATTGAGCATCCTAACGATACATCTGTGAAGGTTAAACTGTCTGAATCTCTCTTTGAGCGAGCTGGAAAGAAAGGGGGCACCCCAAGAATCAATGATCAAGAATTCAAGACCGTTGCCATTCAGCTCAATGCTTATGGACTAATTCAGACCCAATACACCAAAACTACCCAGGGGAGCATGGCGTTGTTCTGGTCACTTACCGATCGAGGCGAGCGGCTTATGCTGGAAAGTCGAGTTATTCGTGAATGTCCCAACCTTTCGTTGCAAGGGAATGCACCGCAAGCGGTGCGACCCTGATTGAGTGTTATATATATGCAATGAATGAAATGTCAAACCGGAATCTTAGTAAGCCAGTACCCAAATTTATCCGATTCAGTGAGGTAAATACCCATGCAAACCCGTGAAGAACATGACACCATGGGCGTGGTCGAGGTACCCGCCGCCGCATTATGGGGTGCACAAACGCAGCGCTCGTTGCAGAACTTCAAAATTTCTAATGAGCATATGCCCATTGCCTTGATTCAAGCACTGGCAAAGGTCAAACGTGCAGCAGCTACGGTCAATCATGATCTGGGATTGCTGGATGCTGCCAGTACGGCCGCCATTATTCGTGCTGCCGATGAAGTGGTTGCCGGCGATCATAACGATCAGTTTCCACTGGTTGTGTGGCAAACCGGCTCAGGCACGCAAACTAACATGAATATGAACGAGGTGCTGGCGAATCGGGCTTCGGAAATTTTGGGTGGCGGGCGCGGCGCAGACCGGAAAATTCATCCCAATGACGATGTCAACAAAGGCCAATCGTCCAATGATGTTTTTCCCACCGCAATGCACGTGGCCGCCATACAGGAGTTGCACCATCGCCTGAATCCGGCCATCCGCTTATTAAGAAAAACTCTGGCCGCTAAAGTAGTCGCGTTCTCCGGTATTGTTAAAATTGGTCGCACCCATTTGCAGGATGCTACGCCACTGACGTTGGGGCAGGAATTTTCCGGTTATGTTGCGCAACTGGATCATGGATTGAAGCACGTACAGGCATCCATGGCGCACTTGCATGAACTGGCTCTGGGCGGCACGGCGGTGGGCACCGGACTCAATGCGCATCCTGAGTTTGCCGGGCGAGTGGCTGCCGAGCTTTCCCGTTTAACCGCGTTGTCATTTGTCAGTGCACCGAACAAATTTGAAGCGCTGGCCAGTAATGATGCATTGGTGCATGCGCACGGCGCATTGAAAACATTGGCGGCATCGCTGATGAAAATCGCCAATGATATTCGTTGGCTTGCATCCGGGCCGCGTTGCGGTATCGGTGAGCTTAGAATCCCTGAAAATGAACCGGGCAGTTCCATTATGCCGGGCAAAGTCAATCCGACACAATCCGAAGCCATGACGATGGTATGTTGTCAGGTGATGGGTAATGATGTGGCGATCAATATGGGTGGTGCGATGGGTAATTTTGAATTGAATGTCATGAAACCGATGATCATTCATAATTTTCTTCAGAGCGTGCGCTTGCTTACAGATGCCATGATCAGCTTTAACAACAACTGTGCAATCGGCATAGAAGCCGATATTGAGCGCATCGACATGCTGATGCATCATTCCCTGATGCTGGTCACCGCGCTGAATCCACACATCGGCTATGACAAAGCGGCCGAAATCGCCAAAAAAGCGCATCGTGAAGGCATCACGTTAAAAGCCGCCGCGATTGCAACCGGTTATGTCACTGCTGAGCAGTTTGAATCCTGGGTTATTCCGGAAAAAATGGTAGGGAAGTAGGGCGATTTAATTTGCCTCCCTTACCGCATTACCATGTTATCAACCAGCAAAAATACCGATTCAGCGACGCGCCGTGAACGTTTTGCGTGGTGCATGTACGATTTCGCCAATTCAGGCTACACCACCGTCATACTGACGGCCATTTTCAATGCGTATTTTGTCGGCGTGGTTGCCGCTGAGCGTGGTAATGGCCACGCCACGCTGCTGTGGACGCTGACAATCGCCGCCGCCAACATTCTGGTTTTACTCAGTGCACCCGTGGTGGGTGCGATCGCTGATTATTCCGGCGCAAAAAAACGTTTTCTGGTCGTGACGACATTGGGTTGCGTGCTGTTTACCGCATTATTGAGCTGCGTCGGCCCCGGCGATGTCATTTTGGCGATTATTTTGGTCATACTGGCGACCTTTATGTTTGCCAGCGGCGAAAACTTAATCGCGGCATTCTTACCTGAAATCAGCACTCCAGAAACGATAGGACGGCTTTCCGGTTATGGCTGGTCACTGGGTTATTTGGGTGGTTTGCTGTCATTGGCTTTATGTCTGGCGTATGTCACTTATGCAGAAAATCAAGGGCTGGATGCTGCACACTATGTACCCGTTTCCACATTGATTGTCGCCGCCTTATTTGGAATCGCCGCTTTACCGACATTGCTCTGGCTACGCGAACGTAATGGGGTTTCAAAATCAATTAAAAATAGTCATTTAATACGAATAGGATTTGAGCGATTAAGCAGTACGCTGCGACACGCAAGTCAGCACACCGATTTATTTCGCTTTTTAATCTCATTAACCACCTATTATTCCGGTATTCATATCGTCATCGTGTTAGCAGCGGTGTATGCGCAAGAAGTCATGGGATTCAAAACTCAGGATACGATTATTCTGATCATGGTGGTGAATGTGACCGCGGCAATCGGTGCTTTTGTGTGTGGTCATCTGCAGGATCGAATCGGCTCCAGTCGATGTATTGCCATGACCTTGCTGATCTGGTCTGCAGCGATTATTTGTGCTTATTTTGCTACTGATGAGGCGTTATTCTGGATTGCCGCCAATTTAATTGGCATTGCACTTGGTGGCGCGCAATCAGCGGGTAGGGCATTGGTAGGGCAATTCACACCGCTTGGGCGGCAAGGCGAATTCTTTGGCTTATGGGGATTGGCGACAAAATTATCAGCGATTATCGGGCCACTGACTTATGGCGGCATAGTCTATTTATTCGAGGGGGATCACCGCATCGCGTTACTCAGTACGCTGGTGTTTTTTATACTGGGTCTCGCATTGCTTGCCACTGTGAATGAGCGCAGAGGACGCGAAATGGCTAAAATCAATTACTGAGCGGCTTTCTTTAAACTGCAAGAGCGATTCTATTACTAAGATTTTTCATTTTGTAAAGCGCCTGTAGGAACAACAGAATAGATCCTACAGGGTATCTCTCAGTCGATTAAACGACATTGAACGATAAATCGTACAATAGCTTTTTATAAGCTATTTTTATTTTCCTGGAAGCTCATTACGACCTTCAGCAGGCTTACCTTCATGTGTCGTGCCATAATTGTCAGAACTTGCACTTTCCGGCGCTGTAGGTTTACCACAAGCCACTAATGTTAGTGCGAAAAATATTACAACAAAAAATACTGAATGTTTCATTTGTAGCTTTATCCTTAAAATTTATAAAAATATTTTTACTGCTTATTTGTCACACATGAACTATAACACGTTATAAGCTAATAATCCTTTATTAAATGCTATTCAGGGTTTTGCAACTAATACCAGTTTATTGCCAATAATTTGTATTATGTAAAATTGTACATATCATTAATTATTGTAAGAGAAAATTTTATAAGTTTTTATCTAGATTCAAATCCCTTCCAAACCCTCTTTCTATTTATTCACGTTTTGCTGAATATCCCTAAACCCGTTAAGTGATATAAACCTTTTTAATCAATATGAAACATTGCTTTGTTTAAATAATAAAGCTTCCAGAAGTTTGCAATGATGTAATCTTTGGGCAGAAAAAATGGAAGATCTAATAAAAAGCATCGACTGCCAAGAAATCGAAAGAATAACCGGAGAAAATCAAAAAACAATTAAGCAATGGAAAAAAGGAACTAAGAAAATCCCTGAATCAGCATCCCGTCTGTTAAGGTTATATATTCTGGGTGA
>NZ_JAMWZS010000075.1 GCF_024282095.1 Nitrosomonas sp. | reverse complement strand
AAGGCGAGCGGGTTGCTATGTTTCCCGAAGGCACTACCACTGATGGCACTCAACTCAATCATTTTCACGCTTCGTTGCTGCAATCGGCTGTTGCATCCGATGCGCTGCTTTACCCAGTGGCCATTGGTTATCGCAATGTGGCAGGAGATATTTGCGCGGAAGCTGCCTATATCGAATCGTCTTTGGTCGTATCGCTGCAAAAAATACTGAGTCAGACGAGCATCCATGTTGAACTCATCGTGCGTGAACCGGTTCAATGTGGGATGAAGAATCGACGGGAATTAGCTCGTTTCGCGGAGCATGCGATTGCTGAGGCGCTGTCACTGCCTATTCCGCACAAGAAAGTTGGAAAATTTTCCGATCTTCCAGCCGGATAGCTGTCAATTCTCTGCCCCATACGCAGCCAGTATCCAGCGCAATCACATTATCCGCGAGATGTAATCCTAATGCCGACCAATGGCCGCAGATGACGGTATGTTGCCGACTGGCTCGCTGGGGTAAGTTAAACCATGGCAAATAACCTGATGGGATGGATTGCAGATCGCCTTTAAAAGCGAAATTCATTCTGCCGTCGGGTGTGCAGACACGCAGGCGTGTCATGGCGTTGATGATGACCCGCAGGCGAACATGGCCGGTCCATTCGTCCTGCCAGTAATTCGGCTCATTGCCATACATCAGTGCAAATAATTCCTGATCATCGTCCTGGCGTAGGGCATGTTCAACCTCACGGGCCAATTGCTCGGCTTGTACAATCGACCAGGACGGCAATAAGCCCGCATGTACCATGGCGTATTGGTCTGCGGTGTGAAATAATTTTTGTTGCCGCAGCCAATGCAATAATTCGTCGCGATCGGGCGCATCCAGAATGGGTTGAATCGTGTCGCTGGGATGTTGCTTTGCGATGCCTGCAGCTACCATCAATAAATGCAGATCGTGATTGCCCAGTACCATAATCATCGCACTGCCTGCTTGTTTAATATGCCGCAAGAGCGAGAGTGAATCGGGGCCGCGGTTAACGATGTCGCCAACCAGCCATAATTTATCTGCAGCAGGGTCAAATTGAATGTGGTCAATCAAGCGCTGAAATGCCGTAAAGCAGCCTTGAAGATCACCCATTGCATAAGTTGCCATGATTGGCGATCGCTTAAGTCAGGTAGCTAATAATTATGCTAACGATTGTACAAATTAACGTAAACCGAGTACGTCCTGCATGTCGAACAAACCATTCGGCTGATCGGCCAGGAAACGCACTGCGCGCAATGCGCCCATTGCAAAAGTCATGCGGCTGCTGGCCTTATGCGAGATTTCCACACGTTCGCCGATGCCGGCAAACATGACGGTATGATCGCCGACGATATCCCCTGCACGGATGGTTGCAAATCCAATGGTTTCGGGATTTCTTTCGCCGGTGACACCTTCGCGTCCATACACGGCCACTTTGCTGAGATCTCTTTTTAATGCATCAGCAACGACTTCGCCCATACGTAGCGCGGTGCCGGATGGCGCGTCCACTTTATGCCGATGATGCGCCTCGATAATTTCAATATCGTAGCCTTCATTCAGCACTTTTGCGGCGATTTCCAGTAACTTGAAAGTCACATTCACGCCAACGCTCATGTTGGGAGCGAATACGATCGCAATATCCTGTGCGGCTGCCTTGAGTTGTGCTTTTTCCTGGGTAGAGAAACCAGTGGTGCCAATGATCATTTTGACACCGGCTTCCCGGCAAACGGCCAGGTGTGCGAGCGTGCCCTCAGGACGGGTGAAATCAATGAGTTGGTGGCAATTTTTCAGCGCGGCTGCAAAATCGCTGACAACCGGAATGCCGCAACTGGCGCCTATTAATTCTCCTGCGTCCTTATTCAGATAAGGGCTGCCTATTCTTTCCAGTGCAGCGGCGAGTTGCATATCGGGGGCTTGTGAAACCGCCTCCAATAATGTGCGCCCCATGCGTCCGGCGCTGCCTGCGATAGCAATCTTTTGAATGATCATTTTATTCCTACAATGATTTTAAGTTTAGATGAGCAATAAATAAAAGTTATCACTTTATTTTGCCTCTGTGGTATCTGACGGAATCTTTTCCGGTTCAGGATTAGCCTCAATAGGCTTGGGTTTGACCGGATGCTTAGAAAAACTCAGGTGGTTCTCAAGATTGACTAATTTGTCGTCTTCAAAATAAATTGTCAGCCGCTTTTGTTCAATCAGATCGCCTTTTTCGCGCCATATATACACATAATCCCATCGATTGTCGCGGAATGTATCGACAATCAGCGGTGATCCCATGACAAAAAGAACTTGCGATTTAGTCATACCCGGCTTTAGCTTTTCCAGCATTTCTTCGGTGACCACATTGCCTTGTTGCACATCGATCTTGTATAGAATGTGAGGAAGGTATGAACACCCTGCTAAGATGAGGAAAACCAGCGGTGCGAGAATGTTTGCAACCATTTTATTGATGATATTATATGTTTCCAAAGTGAGCATAGCACTATATGATACAACAAATCATTTTCTGAACAGAGATAACCATGAGTAATTCCGGCGACCTTAAAAGCATAGATCTCAAAAATAGTGGCCTTAAAACAACGCTGCCGCGACTCAAGATATTGAATTTATTTGAACAAAGCAGTGTGCGTCATTTGTCCGCGGAAGATGTTTATAAGGAATTGCTTAACGAAGGTGAAGACATAGGACTGGCCACCGTTTATCGCGTTTTAACACAATTTGAGCAGGCCGGATTGTTGGAGCGGCACCATTTTGAAAGTGGTAAAGCGGTATTTGAGCTGAAGCGCGGGGGGCATCACGATCATCTGGTTTGCTTGCAATGTGGTCGTGTCGAAGAATTTTATGATTCTGAAATAGAGCAACGCCAGGAAGCTATTGCGAACGATCGAGGATTCCGGTTGCAGGAGCACTCATTGTCTTTATACGCGGATTGTATCAAGCCAACCTGCCCTCATCGAAAATAATAAAATGCATGCACTTGCATTAAGCTGCCCTCCAAAAATTAAGCTTGCCTTGCTTGATATCAGTTATGGACGTCTATTCTCCGGGATTCTGGTGTTTTCAAGCTGGTTATTGATGCATGATGTTTATGCGGATAGTAGTCATTTTAATGAATGCATATCCCGAATAGGCGCACAAGCGAAGACTGAAGGTATTTCCGACAAAACGGTTCAGCAAGTGCTGGGCAAGGTCAAACACAACCAACGCGTCATTGAATTGGATCGGCGCCAGCCCGAATTCACGCAGACATTTGCAAATTATTTTAATACGCGCATTAATGATGAGCGTGTTCAGCGGGGGCGGGAGTTATTGGCTAAGCATCGTGGATTACTGAATCAGATTCAACAGGAAAGCGGTATTCCGGCACAATATCTGGTTTCATTCTGGGGATTGGAAACCAGCTACGGT
>NZ_JAMWZS010000074.1 GCF_024282095.1 Nitrosomonas sp. | reverse complement strand
GATCAATAACGTCAGTACAAAAACCATAGCATTCTAAAAAATATTTGCTTGATATCTATCGGATAGTGCTTAATTTTCTGGCAATTCAACAGCAACGCCCAATCAGCTTATCCGATACCACATTTGTCCAATCATCAGCTACCATGCCGCTCAGCACATGTTTATTCATTTTCGAGCAGCCCTAAAAAACCACCCGACTGATGATTCCATAATTGCGCGTATAGCTGATTATTGGCGATCAGTTTAGCGTGACTGCCCTGTTCAACAATACGGCCTTTATCAAATACGATCAGTCGATCCATTGCTGCAATCGTAGATAGTCGATGTGCGATGGCTATGACCGTTTTACCTTCCATCAGTTGATACAAGCTTTGCTGAATACTGGCTTCCACCTCGGAATCCAGTGCCGAGGTGGCTTCATCCAGCACCAGGATAGGTGCATTCTTTAACAGCACCCGGGCAATGGCAATGCGTTGCCGCTGTCCGCCGGAGAGCGTAACGCCACGTTCGCCCACGTGCGCATCATAACCGGTTCGACCTTTGATATCCCGCAATGTTTGGATGAATTCATGCGCCTGGGCTTGTTTGGCTACCGCAATCATCTGTGCATCGGTAGCATCCGGTTTGCCAAACAGAATATTGTCACGCACCGAACGATGTAGCAGCGACGTATCTTGCGTCACCATGGCAATATTGGCACGCAGGCTATCCTGGGTTACTGTGCGAATATCTTGTCCATCGATGGTGATACTGCCTTGCTGGATGTCATAAAATCTGAGTAACAGGTTAACGAAGGTTGATTTGCCGGCGCCTGAACGGCCAACGATTCCCACTTTCTCGCCGGCGGTGATATGTAAACTCAGATCGTCAAAAATACTACGAGATCCCTGCTGATCCGAATGATAGGAAAAGCAAACATGATTAAAATGGATTGCGCCGTGATGCACTTGTAGTCTATCCGCATTCGGTGCATCGGTGACATTCTGGGGTTTGGAGAGTGTATTGATCCCATCCTGTACTGTACCGATGTTTTCAAACAACGCGTTGACTTCCCACATGACCCAATGTGACATGCCGGTCAGCCGGATTGCCAGACTCATGACAATCGCGATAGCCCCTGGGCCGATGGCGCCTTGCTGCCACAAATGAATCCCAAACGCTCCCGTCACGAATACCAGCAGCATGTTGATAATCCACACGCAGGCATTAAGCCCGGTCGAGAGACGCATTTGCGGATGGACCGTGGACATGAATTCTTCCATGCCGGCCTTGGCGTAAGCAGACTCCCGCTGGCTTCCGGAAAATAGCTTGAGTGTCAGTATATTGGTATAACTGTCGACAATACGCCCCGTCATCAGAGAGCGTGCATCGGCCTGCAAAGTGGAGACGCGTTTTAGTTGCGGCACAAAATGGCACAGAATACCAATGTACAAAAGCAGCCATGCCAGTAACGGCAAGCATAACCGCGGATCGGCATTGAGCACCAACATGAATGTGGTGGTGAGATACACAGTGACAAACAGCATGACATCGAGCAGTTTCATCACCGTTTCCCGTACCGACAGCGCGGTTTGCATCACTTTGGTGGCAATCCGGCCACTGAATTCATGCTGAAAGAAAGTGTAGCTTTGATTGAGCAAATATCGATGTGATAACCACCTGACCCGCATCGGTAAATTGCCCATTAGTGTCTGGTGGATCACTAATGAATGCAGCAGCACCAGAAGTGGAATCACTATCAGGATGAATACCGACATGACCAGCAAAGTTGGCCATTCCTCTTCCAGGAAATGTGCGGGTTCTTTTTCCGCCAGCCAATCGACCATTTGCCCCAGCACGCCATATAGCATGGCTTCACTGATTGCCAGGCAAGTGGTCAATAGCGCCAGCAAAACCAAATAAAGCTCAATCCCCTGAATATAGTGGCGACAAAACTGATAGAGCCCCTGTGGTGGTTCAGCAGGATGCTCCGGCGGGTAAGGGTTTATTAGGCGTTCGAAGAAATCGAACATGTTCAGGGTACCTCTAGAAATTCAAAATTCTAAACAAAGCAAGGCGCGAAAAAAATGTTGACGTAGCATATTATTGATATGTAAGGAAACATTTCTTGTGAGTAACGAAACATTGTAACGAAGTTTGGATTGTTAGAGCCGCCCTTTATTTAACTGCTGCTAAGTTGCTCGAATATCCTGAACCCAGCCACATAAGTGCCCATTGCAGCGCCCAATGACGAAAATATAAAAATCAGCAAAATTCGTGTCACCTGATTATTCCACCAGCCTTTCAAGCTGGTCGTATCATTTCTGAGTCGATTAAAATCACTGACCTTCGGTTTGCGCAAATAAGCTTCGACGGCAGCGACAACCATGCCCGCGCCAATGGCTGGATGTAGCGTAGTCAGCGGAGCCGCCAGAAAAGCACTCAAAATAGACAGTGGGTGACCAAAAGCGATCGCCGTTCCTGCTGCAGACAGTCCGCCGGTGATCACTATCCATTCAACGATCATACTGATACCGATTTCCGGGCTGCGCATAAAACCGATCGCAAAGCCCGCCAGAATGAAAACAACAATTATCCAGGGAATCAACTTGAGCCATTGCGATGACGGCGGAATGGTATCCAGTTGTGCAATTCTCTCATCCGGATTGGTAATGCTTTGCGTTTCAAGTTGTTGTACCATGCCGTTCAGGTGACCGGCGCCGATTACTACCAGAATGTGCTGATAGTTATTTTCCTTACATTCTTTAATGAGGCGGGCTGACATATATTCGTCCCGTTCACTGATAAGCGGTCGGAATAAATCTTTCTCGTTTTCCGCAAACTGTGAGAAAGAACTTTCCAGCACATCGCCTTCTTTTAATTTCTCGATTTCAGCGGCACTGAATTTCTCTTTACTGATCACACTGGCGATCAAACCGGCGAACAAATGAATACGCTTCCACCACGGCACATTGTGATAAATCCGTTTCATGGTCGTACCGATTTCACGATCGATCAACAAAACCGGCAACTTGGCTGTTTGTGCATCTTTGATCGCAACACGCATCTCGGCGCCCGGTTCAATGCCTAACTGTTCCGCCATGCGTTGCTGAAAGGCACCTAATGCAAGGCTGGCAGCAACCATGCTGGCCTGACCGTTTTTGATCACCTGAAACAAGTCCATCTGAGCCATCGCGTCGGGATTAACGATTACTTTATGACGACTTGGACACAACTCAACAGCCACAGCATCATAACTTCCTGTCGCAATCAGCTCTTGAACTTTATCTGCACTGGCTTTTGAAACATGCGCAGTTCCCAGTAATGTGATAGCACAATTATTCACTGTCACAGTTTTAATAGGCTCGGTTTGTCCATTGTTTTCTTTCGATAATTCTATATCGCATTCTTCTAATTTGTTCATCAGCTAGTATTTAAGAGTCTTAGGAAGTTGAAGTGGGTTTATACATGCTAATTTTAAGTACTGCAAAGTAAAGATTATCACGCCGATACTTAAAACGAAATTCGATCCATCGCAGATATAAATAAATTTTATTTTTCTTAGGGTCTGTTGACATTTCACATAGGTAACCATAGATACCCACATGCCATAGCGACCATGCTTTCGTAATTTCTCT
>NZ_JAMWZS010000073.1 GCF_024282095.1 Nitrosomonas sp. | reverse complement strand
CTGGTCCATTTGGCTCGACCTCTGGATCATCCTGCGTACCGTCTGGATCGTCGTGCAAAAAGATAATGCTTACTAAGCTCAGTCAATACGTTATTCAGCTTAACCCCTTCCAACCATAATTGTAATGCTGGCCAGATAGCACCATCTTGTTACTGTCTCACCATTTAGTCAGATATTTTTACTGCAAGCAGTCCGGTTAGCTCTTACAATCTGCTGAATCACATGAATTCTGTATTCCAATGGATAAATCAGCCAATCTCAGCAATCCTGAACCCGGCAACAATACAAAACCCAAACGCAAGCGCAGCCACAATCCGTCAGTACGCACTGGTAAAAGTAAGCCCCTGAAACGGCTGAAAAGAAATCAGCCCAGCAGGCTTAAACAGAAATTATTGCTGACAAGCATAGAAATCCTCGGTTTGGGCGCTACTGCAATCTTGGTGATCATCATGCTGTTGGGTTATTCTGCAAACCGGTTTTCGGGTACCAGTTTTTTCGGTAGTTTGCTGCCGTTCGCTGCTGGCGTATTGATATTAATAGTAGTCGCTTCTGCTTTTCTCATCGGTTGGTGGAAACTCAGGAAAAAATTGCAACTCCATTCTGAATTCTTACCTTTGATTCTATCCTTATCATTTGTTTTTCTAATCGCCTGGTTTGTGACCCACGATCAATTTACTCTGGCTTACGGAAATTTCCGCACACTGGTTGGCGGCAAGGAAGAAGCAGGCCGGATGACAATTGCGCATCAAGTCTATGCGGCTTATCGCAAGCATAACTCAGCACAACTGCAGAAAATGCTTGACCGGTCCCAGGAATACCAACATGCGATCAGAGATGCAGCCAAGGCTTTCGATGTTAATGCCCATCTGTTACAAGGTATCGCGGCAACAGAATCGTCTTTTATACCGAGAGACAGCAGTGATGGTGGGCGTGGCCTATTCCAAATCACCCGAGTCCCCAAAATAGTCATGACGCAGGCACAACAAAAATTGGGTACTGAAAAAATCTCCCTGGAGAATCCCCGGCACAATGCTTTTGTCGGTGCAGCCACATTTAAACACTACTTAGCTGAAATGAAAGATGATCTCTTTTTGGCTTTACTAGCCTACAACATCGGCCCAGCCAACGGAGGCCTGCGTTTCATCATGCAGCAATATGGCGCCACTGATTTCACAACTATCCAGCCGTATTTGCAAACACTGCCTCGCGACTATCCGATACGCGTATTATCCTACTCTCTGGCATTTCGTCTGTGGCAGGAAGAAGGTAAATTGCTTGCGTACGAAGAAGGAAACAACGCTATCCGTATACAGCGTATCGGCATACCAGGACTCTATACCGGTTTGTAATAAACTTGCACATCGCCACACCAAAAGTGCGAGGAATCACACGTTCAAACACATCCGCCCAGAGCAGCCCGTCGAATTTTTTCAGAATTGACATCGCGAATGCGCAGCTATCGACGGATGAATGCGTAACAATAAGTCGTACAGCGCGATAATTTCCCGAAACCCAATACCCCGGAAAGTCCGCTTTATCAAAACCGCGCCTTCGCAAATCTGATCCGGTTTTCCAAAATTCTCTCTTGTATTCTAATATGCAATCAATACCCTATCGTGATTTTTTACTTCTCAAACAAACTTACACTTCCGCGGGACTCTGATTGCAAGTATAATTCGATCACTTTTCCCCATATACCGCCAATTTTCTCAGCCTATTGGTGGCTTTTCGAGGATTGGAAGAAATGAAACCGCCTATTCGTATTGCTGTTACCGGTGCAACGGGACAGATTTGTTATAACCTGCTGTACCGCATTGCAGCAGGCGACATGTTCGGCAACGATCAACCGATTATTCTTCAGTTGCACGATGTTACTGAAGCGCAGCCTTTTTTCGATGCCATCGTCATGGAGTTGTATGACTGCGCTTTTCCGTTATTAACTGAAATTATCACTACCGATAATCCAGAAGTTGCATTCAATAATGTAGATATTGCTTTGCTGATCGGCGCGCGTCCGCGCGGGGAAAATATGGAACGCAAAGACCTCCTCGCAGCCAATAGCCCTATTTTCATTGAACAAGGCAGAGCGTTGAATGTCGCTGCAAAACGTAATGTCAAGGTGCTGGTCGTCGGCAATCCTGCCAACACCAACGCATACATTACCATGAGAAATGCTCCCGATCTTGATCCCAGCAATTTCTCCGCGATGTTGCGCTTGGATCATAACCGCGCCTTATCTCAGGTTGCACTAAAACTGCGGGTGCCGGTGTCGGAGATCAAGAGAATGATCGTGTGGGGCAATCACTCCAATACGCAATTTCCGGATTTAAGCCACGCAACCGTCGGTAATACCCAAGTAATCTCGTTGTTAACAGATTCCGGATGGGTAGAAAATCACTTTATCCCGACTGTGCAAAAACGCGGCGCAGCCATTATCGAGGCGCGTCGGGGCAAATCGAGTGCGGCCAGCGCGGCTAATGCCATTATCAATCATATGCAGGATTGGGTCTTTGGTACCGGGGAAGGTAATTGGGTTTCGATGGGCGTGCCTTCCAATGGTTGCTATGGTATTCCTAGCGGAGTCATTTATAGCTTCCCTGCGACTTGCCAGAACGGCCAGTATCAAATTGTCCAAGGGCTGGAAATCAGTGAACTGGATAAGGAAAGAATGCAAAAAAGCTATCAGGAATTACTGACTGAGCAAGAAGCCATTAAACATCTACTAACGAGATAAGGTACTCACTGCTTCACGAATTGCTATTAGCAATGCGGCATCCAAATGACCATCGGCAATGCGTTGCGTGTTCTGTTGAAAACGGCTGATTGCCTGCCGCGTCGCTGAACCCATTACGCCATCCGCCTCACCCGCATCGATACCCAGTGCTGACAAATCCATCTGCAGTTGTCGTACCTGTTCACGCGTTATTTTTACCGTATCAACCGGTGGCAGGCGCTGTAATGCAGGCGCGCCCGCAATACGATCTGCCAGATGTCCAACTGACAGCGCATAAAATTCAGATCGATTCCAGCGCATGATAATATAAAAATTCTTGCTAACCAGAAAAGCAGGGCCTTGATGACCACCAGGAACAAGCAATGCAGCTCTTTGTTCCGTTGGTGTTAATGCCGCACCAGAAGCAGTAGCAACACCGAGTTTTGCCCACTCGATCAGACTTAACATCTGGTCTCGCCCGGCTAGCGAGTAATCAAAAGATGGCGGTAGCCGAACTTCCTGTCCCCAGTCTAACCCAGGGACCCAACCCAATTGCCGCAAAAAGTTTGCGGCGGATCCCAAAGCATCCGGAATACTGCCCCATAAATCGCGACGCCCGTCCCCATCCATGTCCTTGGCATAACGCAAGAAAGTGGACGGCATGAATTGCATGTGCCCCATGGCACCTGCCCATGAACCAATCATACGTTCAGCGGAGATGTCACCGGCATCAACAATGCGCAGCGCATTGAGCAATTCT
Organism: Nitrosomonas sp.; assembly: GCF_024282095.1. Taxonomy (GTDB): domain Bacteria; phylum Pseudomonadota; class Gammaproteobacteria; order Burkholderiales; family Nitrosomonadaceae; genus Nitrosomonas. The sequence goes on along the minus strand of NZ_JAMWZS010000073.1, from coordinate 157 downwards.
TGTGTGAAGAAACTACTGCGGCGTGGATCACAGGCCAGTGTGGCTAATGAGTCGGTTACGGACCAATCGCCAAAATATCCACCGTAGCTGGTTTCCAATCCCCAGAATGAAACCAGATATTGTGCCGGAATACCGCTTTCCTGTTGAATCTGATTCA
>NZ_JAMWZS010000013.1 GCF_024282095.1 Nitrosomonas sp. | reverse complement strand
TTCGAACCTTCGAAGGCAGAGCCGTCAGATTTACAGTCTGATCCCTTTGACCGCTCGGGAACCCCTCCAAACGAAACTTGCGATTATGAATACATTGCACTTATAAGTCAATCTAGTTTTAGATTGAAAGTGACGTAAAGCTTATAATCAAGCTACTCTTCTCCACATTCCATAGCTCGATTGCTTTATTTGCCGCAAACTTTATATAAGTATTCGAGGGTCGTATCATCATTATGATAATCGAATTCTTGGATCAACAACCGTATAAGATATATCTGTCAGGATTAAACCAACTATATAAAGCATTGAACCCAAAAAAACCATCGCTCTTACAATCGCGAAATCCTGTGAATTGATTGCATCAATAGTATAACTTCCGAGTCCCGGTATACCAAAAAAAGACTCAACTAGCAGACTGCCCAAAAACAATAAAGGTACCACCACAACTGCACCTGTTAAAATCGGAATCATTGCATTCTTTAGCACATGCTTAAATAAAACAGTGCGTTCAGACAGTCCCTTTGCTCTGGCTGTACGCACATATTCTTTATTCATCTCTTCCAGAAAAATTGTGCGATACCAACGAGTACTTGATCCAGCGCTGCTCACTATACCTATGATAACGGGTAATAGCAAAAACTTTCCGGCACTCAACCCATTACCATAACCTGAAATAGGTACCAAATGCCATAGCTTACTCATCAGAAATTGCCCGGTGATAATATAAAACAAGCTGGAAATCGACATTAGTACAACACATAATACCACTCCCCAGAAATCGATATAAGTCGCACGAAAAAAAACCATCAATAATGCACAAGTGATATATACAATTAATCCCAAGACAAATACGGGTAGTGCAATTGCTAAACTGGGCACCATGCGTGACTTGATCTCTTGCGCAATATCCCGCCCATCATCTGCTTGTCCAAAATTGAATACAAACATCGCCACTGATTTCTCAAAAAAGATTGTCTCAGTTAGCTTTCTCCATTTCTCTTCTTTATCATTCAAAAGTAATGGCTTATCGTAACCTCGCTCAATTTTCCATTTTTCGATGGCCTCAGGCGTGACATATTTAATGCCCAATTGCATTCGTGCCATGTCGTCTGGCGTGTTCACCACAAAAAACAAAGTGAACGTAATCAGATTAACACCAATAAGAATCGGTATTGCATACAAAATACGCCGAAGAATATAGCTAAGCATCGTTGCTATTCACCACTTTAAGATGATGTCGCACCGCTAACCGCAGCACTGCTTTCACGACGACGAAACATCATTACTGCCGGAATAAAACTGATTATCAGCATAACTACCGTCAATGCCATTGGCCATAATACAGGCCTATTCCAGTCGCGGCGCTTTTGCTCCCTTAGGTTTGCATCAATTTTAAAATACTTTACGTTATTATTGGATATTCTGTTCGGTTTCACATTTTGGTACCAGGAATGGTACAGCCCATAATCTCTTGGATGATAGCCCCACAACCAAGGGGCATCGTATCGTAATATCTCCAACATACGATCAATTCTTTGTTGCCGCTCCGGCCCATCTTCCATATTTTTCATCTGCTCAAATAATTGGTTATATTCTGCATTGTCATAGTTGGCGGCATTCTCACCATTATTACCTACTTTACGTTGTGGTCCATACAGTAAAAACAGAAAATTTTCCGGATCGGGGTAATCTGCGTTCCAACCCCATTCAAAAATCTGCGCATTGCCTTTGCGGATTTTATCTTGAAAGCGATTGTAATCCGTACTTCTAACAATCAACTGTATATTTAATTTCTGGAATTGTTTACGCATCCAGTCGAGCTTAGATCTATCTTCTGAACTACGTGCGGTTACGTCAAAATGCAGAACCAAGGGCGCGCCTGTCCTCTGATCTATTCCATTGGGATAGCCCGCTTCCGCCAACAAAGCTTTTGCCACTTGAATTGATTTGCGCTGCGGTTGACCATTGATCCAATCATATACTACTGAGTTAATACCTTCTGCTCCATCGCGATAGCCCGCGATACCCGGTGCAATAGGGCTTTGTGCCGGCAAGCCGCGACCATTTGCAAAAATTGAAATAAACTCTTCGTAATCCACAGCGATTGAAATTGCCTGTCGCAACTTTCTAGCCGACTCACGTTGACGCTCATTACTTCCGCCGACAATCGGATCCAACATATTAAAACCCATATAATAAGTCGATACCGCCACAGTCGTCTCCAACCTGATTCCCTGTGCCGCCATTTCTTCCGTTACAGTCGCCTCCCCTTGGCCGACCAACTGCACGGCTTGATCAAAACTATCTGAACCAATTCCGGTAGCATCATAATAGCCCTGCAAGAACTTATTCCACCGCGGAATACTTTCTTTTTCCCGGGTAAAAATAATTTTGTCGATAAATGGCAATTCCTTACCCGCATCAATCAACAAACCATTTTCTTCATCGCCCGGCATACCCTCCATTGGATAGTATTCACCATGAAAATTGGGATTCTTTTCCAACATCATTCTCAGATTGGGATTATTTTCAGTGAGCATATAAGGGCCCGTACCAATCGGATACCAATCCAGTGCAATATTTCTCTGTATTAATCCCTTCTGAGAATAAAACAGATCAGCTTCCCAGGGAATTGGCGCAAAAAAAGGCATGGCCAGCCAATAAAGAAATTGTGGATATTTACCTTTTATTTTTATATGGTAGGTATAAGTATCGACTACTTGCACTCCCTCTAATGGATAGTCTCTTAGATCGAGATATGTTTGTCCTTGAGATCGCTCTTGATCGGCTTGTTTTAATACATGCGCATAATCCGCAAGCCCCACGATATAGTCTGCCATAAGCCCATAGATCGGTGAATGCAATCTCGGATGTGCCAAGCGCTTAATTTGGTATACATAATCCTCTGCGGTCAGTTCGCGCGTATCCGTTTGAGGAAGATCAGATAACTTAAATATCGATGACAGCTCTTGATTACTCAAATTATGATAAAGCCAATCACCCTGCTCATTCTTTGCAAACGCCGGATGAGGCTGGAAGAAAATTCCCGGCTTGATTGAAATTTCATAAATACTATAAGCAATATCGGCGGCACGCATATTGTCCGGCAACTGATTACCTTCAGCGTCGAAATACTTTGCGACAGGAATTTCCTTTGCGGTTGCCGGAATTAATGCGAAAGGGCGTTTTAAGTAATGATATTGCAATGGAGGTTCATAAATCTGTGCAGTAAATTGAATTTCATTGGAACTATAGGACTGCACCGGATCAAGATGCTTGGGGCGCTCACTAAATACGTTATAAAGAACATTCTTTCCAGCATCGGTTGTAGCGTATGGATTATTCCAACCATATTCACCGCAGGCGGATAGCAAAGCTATCAATAACATTAACAACCAAGATGTATTAGCTACTTTTCTCATTGTAATAAATAAAGTCCATCGAAATTAGCTTATCTTAAAAAATGTGCATCGCATATATCTTCTCTCACACAACGCCACTTTTCTTGTCCTTCAGCTATAATTCGTTAATTCTCTAAATTTTACAAGGAAATTTTATGGGGTTTCTCGCGGACAAACGTGTACTCATTACCGGTCTTCTCAGCAGTCGCTCAATCGCTTACGGTATCGCCAAAGCAATGAAACGCGAAGGAGCAACGCTAGCGTTTACCTATCAAGGAGAAGAGATACGTGAGCGAGTTGAGAAGTTAGCCGCTGAATTTGACAGCAACTTGCTATTTCCTTGTGATGTAGCGAGTGATAACGAAATCACCCGATGCTTTGAGAACTTGCAGAAACATTGGGATGGGCTGGATTGCATTATCCACTCGATTGCTTTTGCACCACGTGAAGCATTAACGGGCGATTACTTGGAAAGCGTCAATAGAGAGGCTTTTCGCATTGCACACGATATTAGCGCATACAGTTTCTCCGCGCTTGCTAAAGCAGCTCTACCATTGATGCAAAACAGAAACGCTTCACTTCTGACGTTAAGCTATCTGGGCGCAGTACGGGTCATGCCAAACTACAATGTCATGGGGTTGGCTAAAGCCAGCTTGGAAGCCAATGTTCGCTTCATGGCTTCCAGTCTAGGCCCCAAAGGAATACGTGTAAACGCTATATCTGCTGGACCTATCAAAACCCTCGCTGCTGCCGGCATTGGGAATTTCGGAAAATTACTGGGTTATACCGAAAAAGTTTCACCATTACGGCGTAACGTTACAACAGACGAAGTAGGTAATGTTGCTGCTTTCTTATGCAGCGACCTAGCCAGTGGTGTTACCGGAGAAATTACTTATGTAGACGCTGGCTTCAATACCGTCGCATTTGATCTCACCAATTAAACCTAGAAATTATCTTGTTTAACCTTTACCTCATATTGCTTTCTAAGCACTGAAAAATAAGAAGAAATTTCTTCTTGAGTAATCATCTGCTGCAATTGTTTATTAAAATTATTAAGGTTCATTTCTTCTGTAAATTGCGGTTCTGTGACTTTACTGATTCGTATCAGACTAAATCCACCACTTGGGCTTACTGCGCCTACATAAGCAGGTAGATTATTTACTTGTGCTCTAAAGATTGCGCGCAAGGTTTCATGATCCACCCCTTGTGATTGCATATAAGAAATCTGCTTTGCCTCAGTCCATTCAACATCAATATTGTCACCATCTTGCAGACGTGCAAGTTTCGCTTCCCCTTCCTCGATCGCCTTGGCTTTAGCCATTTGCATCTTAAGCTTCTCAACAATTTGATCCTTAACCACCATGAGTGATTGGGCAGTGGCTGGTTTATGCTCGATGATACGAGCCGACACAAATGTATCGGGCTTTACTTCTATAGCCTCAGTATTACGCTGCTTAGAAATTGTATCTTCTGAAAAAATGGCTGACAGCAGTTTCTCATTAGCAAGAATCGATGGTTCTGTAGAATTTCTTGTAATCCAGTCGCTTTGTTGTATCGTTAACTCAAATTTTTCCGCCGCCGATTGAAGGCTATCGCTTTGCTCATAAACAACATTACCGAAATCTTCAGCAATTTCTCCAAAAACACTGCCTGCCATCTGTATTTTGAGCTTATCCGCAATTTGCTCTCGCACGTCTTCCAGAGTTGAACGTTTTTCTTCCTTAATGTCAGTTAATTTTATTACATGCAAGCCAAAATCTGTTTCCACAATATCACTGATTTCGTCCAGTTGCATCGAGAAAATCTTATCCTCAAATGATTTCACCATGACACCACGACCAAAGAAACCAAGATCTCCGCCTAAAGCCGCCGAACCAGAGTCATCTGAATGCTCCTTTGCAATCTCTGCAAATTGCTCTGGATTCTGTTTAACTTGCTCTAATAAATTTTCTGCCTTTTCTCGCGCTATCTGTTTTTCATCTTCCGGTGCACCAACCGGCACACTAATCAAAATATGACTAGCTTTCCGCTCTTCAGGTTGACTGAATTCGTCTCCATGTTCCGTAAAATATGCATTGATTGCTTCATCACTTACCGTTTCATTCTTAGCTACCGCATCCAATGATAAAACCAGATACTCAACTCGAGCACGTTCAGGTAGATGAAAATCCGTTTTATGTTTCTCATAGTAAGCGTCAATATCTGCTTCTACCGGTATTACTTGTGATAAAAATTGCTCTGGCTCAATTTGCAATTGACTAATTTCACGCTGCACCTCACTTAAATATCTCACTCTTTCAGCGACAGACTTGGGTGCAAATCCGTTCTCGCTATAGCCATCCAGCAATTGCTGCAGTAAGAGTTCCTGGCGCACACGTGACTCGAATACTGCCGGAGTAAGTCCTTGAGCACGCAACAACTCCTCATATTGCTGTTTAGAAAACTTACTATCTTTCTGAAATGCAGGTATATCTCGAATTGTCTTTACTAGCTGTGAATCAAGGACAATAAACCCATTATTAACAGCTTCTCGATTTAATAATCGTTGTTGAATCAGCCTTTCCAAAACCGAATTTCTTACTTCGAAAGTATCCAGCATTGCACTGTCAAAATTCGCACCCAACATGCCACGCATTCTTTCATGATGATCACGCAGTGCTTGCTCATATTCACGGCGCGGTATCTCTTCGCCGTCAACTATTGCAACATAGCCTTCGCCACCCTTATCACGGTACGATTCAACGCCCCAAAATAAAAACGGCAATACTGCCAAGCCCATAATGACTTGAACGACACGCTTTTTACGGTTGACGAAATCAAACACAATTAAAACCTGAGAATACTAAAAAAATAAGATTGAAGAATTTCTACTGTATGTAAACTGATATTTTTGGCGGAGTGGACGGGACTCGAACCCGCGACCCCCGGCGTGACAGGCCGGTATTCTAACCAACTGAACTACCACTCCTAGAACTAATTATTTGACTGGTGGGTGCTGACGGGATCGAACCGCCGACATTCGCCTTGTAAGGGCGACGCTCTACCAGCTGAGCTAAGCACCCAGTCATAAAGTCCGCTAGTTTACTGCATCTTTGAGTGCTTTACCAGCACTGAATTTAGGAACCTTTGCTGCCTTAATTTTAATGGCAGCACCTGTACGTGGATTACGGCCTGTGCGAGCAGCTCTAGTACCTACTTTAAAAGTCCCAAATCCGACCAGAGTTACACTTTCGTTCTTTTTAAGCGCTCCTTTTATTGCAGATAATGCCCCATCCAATGCACTACCCGCAGAGGCCTTGGAAATTTTAGCTGATTTTGCGATAGCTTCTATAAGTTCGGATTTGTTCATATAATTCCCCTTCTAAGTTAATGGTAATTAAATCACAAGCAAGTACTGCAAACGTTCTTATATCAAGCCGTCAACGCCTGGTCAAGCAAATTAAGGGTTTCCGTTACATTATTGATTTCGCCATCGCGCTAATTTAGTAAGCTCCAACCATTAATATGAATCATATAATTTCATAAAAACAAATAACTAGTTATTAAACCGACAAACTACTTGAAGTTTTGTGAATTAATTTTGTATTAATAAATTTCTGTTTTCTGTTCACGATTTAACAACACTTCAACGGCATCCCGAGCCGGCACGCCTTCATGAAGGATATTGCAAACTGCTTGTGTTATCGGCATTTCAATATGCAATCGATTGCCTAATTGCAACACCGATCTTGCCGTATGCACCCCTTCAGCAACATGCCCTAATTCATTCAAAATATCATGCAACGACTTCCCTTCTGCCAGCATCAATCCTACTTGCCGATTTCGCGACAAGTCCCCGGTACTCGTCAGAATTAAATCACCAACCCCAGCCAATCCCATGAAAGTTTTCATACTTCCACCTAAGCCGAGCCCTAAGCGGGTAATTTCCATCAATCCGCGTGTTATCAATGCCGCACGGGCATTATGTCCAAACCCGATGCCATCAGAGATGCCCGCTGCGATAGTGATGACATTCTTGATCGCTCCCCCCGTCTCCACGCCGATAACATCCTGGCTAGTATAAATACGCAATCTTGAACTGTGTAATTCAGCAGCTATTTTAGTGGCGAAATCGATATCCTTGGATGCCAGTGTTAATGCGGCCGGCAGACCCTGCGCTACTTCTTCTGCAAAACTGGGGCCGGATAACACACCACAGTATGGCAATATGTCGGAGTATTCTTCTTCAACTACTTGATGCGGCAATTTGGAGGATTCTGATTCAAATCCTTTGCATCCCCATATGACAGGTACTTTAATTTTGCTTGCGACAATTGTGCGTAAAGTCTCGCGCAGGCCTACAATAGGCACAACGATTAAAGCAAGATCTGCCTCATCTAATGCCTCATCGAGTACCGCTGTAATCTGCAAAGATTCTGGCAATGCATAGCCTGGTAAAAAGCTTCTATTAATTCGATGCTTATCCATCTCAATTGCATGATTCGGATCCTTCGTCCACAACCTAATTTGATGACGCGCCGATAAACTGATCGCTAATGCCGAACCCCATGCACCTGCACCCAATACAGCAATTCTCATGAACCCCAAACCTGATTGACTTTGACATAACCAGTTTGCCCATCAGAATGGCGCACTTTCACCCAGCCCTTCGCATCAGAATCCAGCCACTCCATAACGATATTCTCTTCCGCTTGAAAAACTAGCGTTGAATTCATATCGGCTGATTGATGTATATCAGCCAACGGTACGGTCACAACCACGTAACGTTGCTGACTCAACGCTTTCTTTTCAACCCAAGCAAGACTACCGCTACTATCACGCACTTTTGCCCAACCATCAACGTTTACCACAACTTCAACCGGAAGATATAGACTCGCCACATACAATTTATCCGCTCTAAGAGACGGCGCGTCATACATAATGACTGCATTCTCAGCAATCGAAGAATATTCGATCTCGGCCATAATATAGCCAGGCACACATAGCAAAGCACCTGCCACTAGCCCACAGGCTCGGTTTCTTAACTTCAATAACTTATACAACAAGCTTTTTTGCATCAACATCTTTACTCTATATGTTTTTCGGTTCTTTTCTAATTCTGATTGGTCTCTGCCTTTTTCTGATGATAGACCGCCTCAAAATTTACCGGACTGAGAATTACGGGAGGGAAACCAGCTCGTGTCACAATATCCGACACAACCTCGCGCAAATATGGAAAAAGAATATTGGGACACCCAATCCCCAATACAGGATCTATCTCTTCATCGGACAAGTTACGAATACGAAAAATACCTGCTTGTTGCACTTCAACCAAAAACATGATTTTGTCTTTAATTTTGGCGGTTACCGTCACTGTTAATAGCACTTCATACAATCCGTCATCAATACTCTGATTCTTACCCCCGAGCTGCATATTAATCTCAGGTGTCTCTCTCTCCAAAAAAATATTGGGCGCATTAGGAATCTCCACAGACAAATCTTTTACATAAATCTTTTCTATGGCAAAAACTGGTTGCAGTTGTTCATTCATATTTATCTACCAAGTATGTTTAATTAAGAAGTTAACCTACCATAACTGTAACCTACACTCATTCCAATCATGCGATCAGGATGCAAGCAACGCCAACAACTCACCCTTACGATCGAGTTGCGTTAAATCATCATAGCCACCAACATGCTTTTCTCCAATATAAATCTGTGGCACCGTACGACGGCCTGTTTTATCCATCATCTCAGCACGTTGCTCCGGCTCCAGATCAATACGGATTTTTTCAATATCCTGAACTCCTTTAGCACGCAGCAAATTCTCAGCCATCTTGCAATAAGGGCAAAAACCGGTTGTGTACATAATAACCTTGGCCATAGCTTCCTTTAGCGTTTGACGATAGGCAAGTTTGCGCGTTTCCAGGTATCAATTCCTCCCATTAGATTAAATACCTGAGCAAATCCATTCTTTTTAAGAAACAGGCTTGCGCGATTTGATCGAATACCACTACGATATATGATTACAATAGGTTTCTCCTTAAATTTTTGTATCTCAATCCAACGCTCTTCTATCTTCTCAGAAGGAATGTGCTTGGAGTTAGGCAAATGACCCGCCGCATATTCACTGTCATCGCGCACATCGAGTACCAATGCGTCCTGATGATTGATTAATTGGATAGCAACGCGTGTATCTATCTCCTTGATACCACGCTGCGATATCAATGGCCACAATAATAATAAGCCACTGATCACAGCTGTGATCACAAACAACAAGTTCTCCAGCTTAAGAAGAAAATGGTCTTGAAACAATGATAAGTCCATATACTTTTATTCTATTATTTAAATGTTAATTTTATCAGAAACGAAATTGAAAAATCGCAGGATACATAAAGATCCAATGAATCTCACCAACCAAACCTGCGCATATTAACATTATGCATACAAATGCATAACCATTTGACATTTGAATCGCCATTTTAACAAAAACGATATGCATCTATACCGCAATATCATTTTCCACAAAAATGTATATTACCCATAAATATTCGCACAGAAAATCAGTCAGATGCTGCATTCCCCAATAAAATATAATAAAATATCAATCTATCAGTGGTTCTCACTTACTTGATAATCATCCCCTTTTTCACAAAAAGATAACTATGAAGAAAATTGTTCTCCTACGACATGGAGAAAGTACTTGGAATAAAGAAAATCGTTTTACTGGCTGGACAGATGTTGACTTAACACCTAAAGGCCTACAGGAAGCCAAAAATGCTGGGCGACTTCTGCAAGAACAGGGATATACATTTGATATTGCCTACACATCAGTTCTGAAGCGCGCTATCCGCACGCTATGGATAGCGCTTGATGAAATGGACCAGATGTGGATTCCTATTCAGCACACTTGGCGCTTAAATGAACGACATTATGGTGCACTGCAAGGATTGAATAAAGCTGAAATCGCTGCTAAATATGGTGATGAACAAGTCTTGATTTGGCGCCGTAGCTATGATACCAGACCGCCCGCATTAACCACCGATGATGATCGTTACCCAGGCGCTGACCCTCGTTATAAAAATCTAACTCTCGACGATATACCTTTGACTGAATGTCTCAAAGATACTGTAGCAAGATTCTTACCTTATTGGAATACAACCATCGCGCCCCAAGTTCAAGCAGGTAAAAATGTCATCATTGCGGCGCATGGTAATTCATTACGGGCACTTGTAAAGTATTTGGATAACATGTCTGAAGAAGAAATTCTAAACTGCAATATACCTACCGGCATTCCACTGGTTTATGAACTTGATGACAACATGCAGCCAATTCAAAACTATTACTTGGGAAACCAAGCAGAAATTCAGGAAGCGATGCAGATTGTGGCTAATCAGGGCAAATCAAAAATTTAAAGTACTTATCAGCTCATTTATTCACAAGCAAACGTATTATCTTGAAAAAGTCATTCTTGGAAATCAGTACGTTTAATTTTATCTACTTTCAATACCTTAAGTTAATGCTGATTTGCGTTTTGGCTTCTCTTTATCCATTCTCAGCTTTCTCGGATAATCAGGAAAATCTCAAAGCATTACGTGAACGTATCCAGTCATTACAAAAAGAACTGGTAAGTAAAGAAACTCTAAAGCAAAACACGTCAGATGCAGTGCAGGAAACTGAGCGTGCAATCAACACGATCAATCACAGATTGACCAAACTCATCGAGCATGACCGGCAGGCCAATGAGGATTTCAAACAATTACAAACACAGTATCAGCAAACTGGCAACGAAATTCAGATAGAACGCAAGCAGTTAGAGCAGCTACTCTATCGACAATACTTAGGAGGACGGCAAGACTATCTGCAATTAATGCTGAAACAACAAGATCCTAATCAAATCGCCAGGGATATTCATTATTACAAACAGCTTTCACTCGCTTACTCAGGTAGTATTAAAAACCTTCAAGATAATCAATATAAAATAGCAACTTTGACTCAAGCCAGCCGTCAAAAAAAAGAAGAAATCACTACCATTCAAACCGAATATTTCGCACAACGAAAAAAACTTGAACAAGAAAGAAGTAAGCATCAGGCCATGCTTGCACAGATATCCGGGCAGATTACCCAACAACAACAAGAAATTAACAAGCTGGAGAATGATGAAAAGCGCATAACCAACTTAGTCAATGAAATCAATAAACTGCTTGTTCAAGAAAAACCCAGGGACGCACCGATTAACAGCAAGCTTCCCGATGCCTCTACGACAGGCATTGCGTTTTTATCACTCAAAGGCAAATTAAATTTACCAGTACGCGGGAAACTTATGAATAGCTTTGGTGGTCAACGCTCAGGTAAACACGTGACATGGAAAGGATTGTTTATTCAATCGTCTATCGGTAATGACGTTAAAGCTATTTCTGAAGGAAGAGTAGTATTTGCGGACTGGTTGAGAGGCTTCGGCAATCTGATCATCTTAGATCATGGCAGTGGATATATGAGCCTTTATGGTAATAACGCAACACTCCAAAAACAAGTGGGCAGTATTGTTCGCGGAGGCGATACAATTGCAATCGTAGGAAATAGCGGTGGTAATGCAGATTCAGGTTTATACTTTGAACTTCGTCATAAAGGTAAGCCGTTTGACCCTTTGACGTGGATAAAAATAGAGTAATCGTAATAGTCATCTTCATCAATTCGATTAATGCGGAGATAGCATCATGAGTAACGGAATTAAAAAAACAGGCCTAATTCTAATCGGCATAATCACTGGAATGATGCTCAGTCTGAATTTCTCTGCGATTGCCAAAAAGGACAGCATAGAAGCGATTCATCCGCTGCCAATCGAAGAATTGCGCACATTCGCCCAAGTATTCGGTCGCATCAAGAGCGATTACGTCGAGTCTGTAGAAGACAAAAAACTCATTACTGAAGCTATCAATGGTATGCTGGTCGGACTGGATCCGCATTCATCCTATCTCGACAAAGACGATTACAAAGAATTGCAAATCGGTACACAGGGTGAATTCGGCGGGCTAGGCATTCAGGTCACCATGGAAGACGGTGTGGTAAAAGTCATTTCGCCGATTGAAGATACACCCGCATTTCGTGCAGGTATCAAAACCGGCGATCTGATTGTCAAACTGGATGACACAGTGGTCAAAGGTATGACATTGAACGATGCGATCAAGCTCATGCGTGGCAAACCCAATACTTCGATAAAGATCACCATTGTGCGAGAAGGCGAAACAGAGCCACTGATTTTCAATTTAGTACGCGACATCATCAAAATCCAGAGTGTCAAATCAAAAATGATTGAACCTGGCTACGCTTATATCCGCATCACACAATTTCAAGAGCAAACCGGTGAAAATCTAGCGCAAGCCATTAAAACACTGTTTGCTGAAAACACCGGATCCATGAAAGGATTGATATTGGACTTGCGTAATGACCCAGGCGGATTACTCAATGGTGCTGTTGCCGTATCTGCTGCTTTTCTGCCAGAAAATGCATTGGTTGTTTACACCGAAGGACGTAGCGCTGATGCCAAAATGAAGTTGCACGCGAATCCTGAGTATTATCTACGTGGACCGGATGATGATTACTTGAAAGGGCTTCCTTCCGAGGTCAAAACAGTACCGATGATTACATTAGTGAATGGAGGCTCCGCTTCAGCATCTGAAATTGTCGCAGGCGCCCTGCAAGATCATAAACGTTCTATCGTAATGGGATCGCAAACCTTTGGCAAAGGATCGGTACAAACCATACTGCCGTTAGGAAATAATACCGCCATTAAACTCACTACGGCACGCTATTACACGCCCAATGGTCAATCTATCCAGGCACAAGGCATTACGCCGGATATTCTGGATGAAGCGGACAGCGGTGATGAGCAGCGCTTGCGTGAAGCAGATCTGAATCGTCACTTATCCAATGGCAAGAAAGCGGAAAAGAAAAAAGCTACCTCTGAAACTGAGAAAGCAGCACTGAAACCTGTCGGCGATAAGAAAGAGAAAAAGAATAAAGAGAAAAAAGACAAGGACAAAGCCCCTATTGAATTCGGCTCTGCAGAAGACCTCTTGTTGACGCAAGCCATGAACTACTTTAAGGGCATTACGTCATCACCCGAGAAAAAGAGTGATAAAACAGAGAGCTGATCTCAAGGATCGTGAATGACAATCAGCTGCTTCGATATAGCCGTCATATCCTGCTCCCGCAAATCGATATTGCGGGGCAGGAAAAGCTCAATCAATCTCGCGTACTCATTGTCGGTGCCGGCGGTTTAGGCTCTCCCGTAGCACTGTACCTTGCTGCCAGCGGAGTTGGCAACCTGATCATCTGTGATGGTGATCAGGTCGATCTGACCAATTTGCAGCGGCAAATTATCCATAACAGCGATTCAATCGGCGTAGCAAAAGTCCTATCAGCAAAGCAATCACTCGACAGAATCAATCCAGAAATTAACATCATCACGATCCAGGAGCAGGTTGACGCGGAAAAACTGCTACAACTCGCCGCAGAAGTCGATGCTGTCGTTGATGCCAGCGATAACTTCAGCACACGCCACCATGTCAATCAAGCCTGCGTCACCCATAAGAAACCACTGATTTCCGGTGCCGCTGTGCGTTTTGACGGCCAAGTCAGCGTATTCGATTTACGCCATGCCGACAGTCCCTGTTATCACTGTTTATATCCGGCAATCGATGGAGAACAAGAAGACATGCCTTGCGTAAGCATGGGCGTATTCTCGCCATTGGTGGGCATTATCGGCTGCATGCAAGCTGCGGAAACACTAAAAATTCTGTTAAATATCGGAGAAAGCCTGAATGGCCGCCTGCAATTATTGGACAGTCTCACGATGAACTGGCGCTCGATCAAGTTACACAAAGACCCAGCCTGCCCGGTATGTCATTCTGCAGCATCTACAAGCACTGCAACCCAATGAGCAATCAGTTTCCGGATTTTAAAGAAGTTGTGGCGGCAACAAAATCAGCCGCTGTACTTCCCAATTTACCAAAGGACCACGCCTGAATCCGCTTTTGACAAACTGATACCAACGGCCGATAACGAAGCACATGAATAAATTGGCCTGCACCGCAACATCCAAATTGGCATTTATTTGACGTTCGCCAGCTGCAAACCGCAATGCCTGTTTTAAAGTAACTTCCAACCGATCATGTAACTGATTGATGCGTAATTGCAAATGCTCATTTTCATTGACCAGCACATCGCCAATCAGAATACGCGTCATGCCTGGATTTTTTTGCGAGAAACCTAACAGCAACAGCAGTAAATTTTCAATCCGCTTAACGCCACACTGCTCTTCCTGCAAAATCTTGTTAATCAGCACAAACAATGTCTGCTCAATAAACTCAATCAGCGCCTCAAACATTTGTGACTTATTGGAAAAGCAGCGATAAATCGAGGATTCTGAAATTCCCAGCTGAGCGGCCAGCGCACCCGTGGTAATTTTTATTTGCTGAGGATGCTCCAGCATTCCAGCCAAAACTTGCAGAATCTGGTCTCTTCTTTCATCTGATTTTGCTGACTGATATGAACGCTTCAATTTGGGTAACGGTGAAAAACAAAAGTAATAGCTGGAATATATCAGACTAACAAAGCGGCGAGAAACCTATTCCATCCTAATCCAGGTTTCTCGCCGGTTAACTTATGAATTTCATCAAGGCCGGGGCAGTGCCCGCAACCAGACCGTATGTAGAGCTGCCATTTATCCTATAATAAATCTAGTCGACACAAGCAAAATAACTGCTGGGGCAAGCTGAATTCAATCCGCCTGCCGCATCACGTGTTTGATTCTTCCAGCCCATCACTTCCAGTACACCAGAAAAATAGTCTGGGCTTCGTGTCCAGAAAATGTAATTGACATCCAACTTGTGCCGCGCAAAAGCCAGGAGTTCAGAAATGGTCGGCTGATAACCTTTCCCATCGTACCGAGTATTCTCATAGTTTGCTTTCTCTATTTGAATCGTCAGGGGTATTTGCCCGGAAAGCTCAGGATAGTAACTATAGATACCTTTCGGCGGATTCTTCGCTGCATCGTAAAACAATCCTGGCTCATCCAGGAAAACATCCGGACAACCCAATGCTATTCCTGTTTCTTTCATATTATTCACGAATGACTCAATAAGCTGACGCGGGTAATTGATGAACTGAAATACCATGGTGTTTGGAAAGTACTGACGCATCTGCTGATTGATGCTGATCATATTCTTGTAATAGCCATCTATTTCAGCATTGGATAACGTGATTAATGGCTTACCCATGGAAGTCTCTGTCAGGCCCACACCTTCAAAATAAGGATGAGAATTAAAGCGATTCCCCAACTCACGCATCAGTGCGGCCAAGCGATCACGCACTAGCGGATTCCACAGCTTGATGTTGTATCCTTTAATGTCCGTGCTACGCGAACCGCTGTAAGGAAATACCCCCCCTTCATACAATATGCCTGCTTTCACGTAATCCGGCACAAGTTCTGCTTGCAGATATTCCACTGATGATCTTAGCTCCAATAAGATGATAAGTCTTTTTTTATGGATGGCCAGCTCTTTCAGATGTTCGTCGATAGCGGAAAAATCATAAACACCCTTTGCCGACTCCAGTTCTGACCATCGGTAGCGGATGGTTATGCCTTGTAGTGCTGGATTTTCTTTGAGTTCACTATACACTTGTTCCATATACCAGGGGTTATTCGGACCTGGACTCACGAGTGTCACGTAATGACCGGGATGCCATTTGATCGGATTATCCACAGGTGGAATGAATACAGCACCGGCATGCGCCATTCCCCACGGCAAAACCATTCCGATGGCAAATAATAATACAATCGATACGGTACATATTTGTTTAGCTGCGCCGCTGAGACTGATGCTGATCCTGGATTGAATACTATTTTCAATTCGCATATAAAAATTCCTTTCTTTTCAGTTAGGCTTCATCCTTTTGACTTTCATTCAAAAGTAATCAGTAGGTTAATTAATCGAGATTATCAGCGATGTCGCACACTATGCTCCGGGCCTCACCGCGCAATAGTGCGGAAATACGCAAACACCACTGCTGCTAGCCATTAGAGGGATTAGCGCTAGTTCGACACAGTTTGTTCTTTAAAAAACTTGCATAAGATGACTACACGCCTGGTCCAGCGTACTCATCTCGAATGTCATTCAAACGTTGTCGTGCGTCCTGAGCTTCTCAAGAAACCAAATAAAAACTTACTTCACTTCTTTCTTACGATACGACATTAGCTTGCAACAGCTCATGGACTTCATACAGTTTTACGCTCAATCCCGGACCGTTTTCCGCCATATTCCATATAGATTTATGACAAGCTGGAATTATAACAACCGGTAAAATCACAACTTATCGATTTTTACCAGCCTCGACTGTACCATTAAATAGCGTGGGTTGAATACCCACTTTATCTGATATTGCGTAGGAAAAACAACGCAAAAAAACAGGACATTCCTCCTAGGATACTACCCGATTAAACATATTAATCATGGATAAACAGCATGACATCAATCCTGGATTTAGCATTTTCTCAATTTGCATACACAGACACTCCGAGCTAAATTAAGCCCCAGCTTTCAATCTGCTATCAGCCGAATTTGCCGGTAATATAATCCTCGGTAGCTCTTTGCTTGGGCGTAGTAAACATGGTATCGGTATCGTCAAACTCGATCAGCTCTCCTAAGTACATATAAGCGGTATAGTCGGAAACACGCGCCGCCTGCTGCATATTGTGCGTAACAATGACAATGGTGTAATCCTCTTTGAGTTTGAAGATGAGATCTTCAATGCGCGCAGTGGAAATCGGATCCAGCGCTGAAGTCGGCTCATCCAGCAACACCACTTCGGGTCTCACTGCGATCGTGCGGGCAATGCACAAGCGCTGTTGCTGGCCACCGGAAAGACTGGTACCGCTTTGATGCAACTTATCCTTGACTTCCTCCCATAGTGCCGCCTTATTTAATGCCCATTCCACCCGCTCCGCCAGTTCGCAACGATTTAACGTTTCATACAGTTTTACGCCAAACGCCACATTATCGAAAATTGACATTGGGAATGGCGTCGGTTTCTGAAATACCATGCCGATTTTTGACCGCAGCGTATTCAAATCCTGTTTCGCATCGAGAATATTGACGCCATCCATCATAATTTCACCCTTGGCTTGTTGGTCAGGATAAAGCTGGTACATGCGGTTAAGGGTGCGCAACAACGTTGATTTTCCGCAGCCGGAGGGCCCAATAAAGGCGGTAATCTTCTTCTCCAGGATACGCATGTTGATGGATTTCAATGCATGATAGCCGGCATAGAAAAAATCCAGATCATGCAGAGTCACTTTGGCAGCAGCGGATTGCAAATGGTTTATATTCATCTCGGTGATCATTTAGAAATTAGTGCTTACGCAAGCACAGGCGGGCTGCAATGTTCAGTCCCAGAACGCTCAGCGTAATGAGTAATGCGCCGCTCCAGGCCAATTCCTGCCAGTATTCGTATGGACTCATGGCAAACTGAAAGATAACGACCGGCAAATTAGCCAAGGGCCGATTCATGTCCGCACTCCAGAATTGATTATTCAACGCAGTGAACAGTAATGGCGCGGTTTCTCCGCTGATACGCGCAACAGCTAACAATATGCCCGTCAGCATGCCGGCCCTGGAAGCGCGCCAAGTCACCAGCGTAACAACTTTCCATTGTGGTGCGCCCAATGCGGCGGCAGCTTCGCGCAAACTGTCCGGAACGAGTCGCAGCATATCCTCGGTCGTGCGCACAACCACTGGAATTACAATCAGCGATAGCGCCAGTGCCCCGGCCCAGCCGGAAAAATGGCCTACCTTGGCGACATAAACGGTATAAATGAAAAGACCGATCACGATGGACGGTGCCGATAGCAAAATATCGTTAATGAAGCGGGTAGCGGGAGCAAGCCAGCCACGCTGGCCGAATTCAGCCAAATAAGTCCCCGCCATGATGCCGATCGGGGTACCGATCAAAGTAGCAACCGTGACCATCATCAAACTACCGGCAATGGCGTTAAGCAAGCCACCGGTATCATCGGGTGCCGGCGTCATCTGCGTAAATAAAGCCACACTCATGCCGCCCAACCCTTTATTGAACAGCGTGAATAAGATCCAGAACAGCCAAAACAAACCGAAGCCCATCGCCAGTACGGAAAAGATCAGATTAATGGCATTCACAATGCGGCGGCGGGTATAAATTGGTATCATGATGCGGCTCTAGGAAGTACTGCCCTCGCGTTTTTTAAGTTGCATCAACAGCACCTTGGAGCAAGCCAGTACAATGAAAGTAATCAAAAATAAAATCAAACCCAGTTCAATCAAGGCTGAGGTATACAATTCGCCATCGGCTTCAGTGAATTCATTGGCCAGCGCTGAGGCAATGCTGTTTCCCGGCATGAAAAGCGAAGCATGCAATTGATGTGCATTGCCGATCACAAACGTAACCGCCATGGTTTCGCCCAAGGCGCGGCCAAAACCCAGCATGATTCCGCCGACAACACCGGTACGGGTATAAGGAAGAACCACATACCAGATCACTTCCCAGGTGGTGGCGCCCAGCGCATAGGTTGATTCCTTCAACATGGGCGGCACAATCTCGAACACATCACGCATAACCGCAGCAATAAAAGGAATTACCATAATAGCCAGAATAATGCCTGCGGTCAGGATGCCGATGCCCATAAAAGCGCCTTCAAATAACAAACCGATCCCGGGTACATGTCCCAGCGTATCTTGCAGCCAGGGTTGCAAAGTTTCTGCAAACAAAGGCGCAAATACGAATAAACCCCACATGCCGTAAATAATACTGGGAATTCCGGCCAGCAGTTCGATGGCCGTTCCAAGCGTGCGGCGTAACCACGGCGGAGATAATTCCGTGAGAAACAACGCAATTCCGAAACTGATCGGAATACCGATCGACAAGGCGATGATTGAAGTAATCAACGTGCCCGTGATCGGCACCAGTGCGCCGAATTGTTCAGTAACAGGGTTCCACTCAGCGTTCAAAAGAAAATCGAAACCGAAAGTCTTGATCGCCGGCATACTGCCAATGATTAATGAACCAATCAGCGCCGCCAGCAGCGTAAAAACGATCAAAGTAAACAACCAAGTGGTTTTACGGAATACCCGATCGAATAGCAGTTGTCTTTTTAATTTTGCTGCAGAATGTACTTTTGACATCATCGTGTTGTTTACTGAAAACGCACTAAGCCCAACTCTGTTATCGTTGTCATGCTATGACAGTCGCCCATAACGCTAAATTACCTTTCATATTGATTGCTATCTGGCGGTATAAATAGCATGGCCATCTTTACTTTGGATATTTGCTTGCCAGGAATCTTCGATCAACTTAACGATATCGTCGGGCATCGGAATATAATCCAGTTCCAGCGCCATTTCATCGCCTTGGGCATAGGCCCATGCAAAGAATTTCAGTACTTCTGCGGCTTGAGCAGGATTCATCTGGGATTTGTGCATCAAGACAAAAGTAGCGCCCGTGATCGGCCAACTGTTCTGGCCGGGCTTATTGGTAAGAATTTCATAAAAATCAGTTGATTTATCCCATTGCGTATTGGTGGCAGCAGCGCTAAAACTTTCCTCTGCGGGGATGACGTATGCGCCATCATGGTTCTGCAATTGAATGTAGTTCATTTTGCTTTGCTTAACGTAAGCAGCTTCCACGTAACCGATTGAGTTCTTAATCTGTTTCACGAAATTGGCCACGCCTTCGTTACCTTTGCCGCCGGTACCAATCGGCCACGCTACAGAAGCGTCCGAACCGATTCTCTGTTTCCATTCCGGGCTGACTTTGCTCAAATAATCGGTAAACAAAAAAGTGGTGCCGGAGCCGTCAGCACGATGCACTACCGTAATGTTACTGGCCGGCAATTCAAAACCATTATTCAGGCTGACAATCGCCGGATCGTTCCAACGCTTGATTTTGCCCAGAAAAATATCGGCCAGAACTGTTCCCGTTAAGCGGATCTGACCTGCTTTAATACCATCCAGATTGATCACCGGTACGACACCACCGATGACTGTCGGAAACTGGGTCAGGCCGCTCTTTTGCAGTTCTTCCGGTGACAAGGGTTTATCAGATGCGCCGAAATCAACTGTTCTGGCTTTGACTTGTTTGATGCCGCCGCCGGAACCGATGGATTGATAGTTCAATCGGGTACCGGTTGCTTTTTTATACGCATTCGCCCATTTGGCGTATATCGGATAAGGGAAGGTTGCACCAGCACCGGTAATGTCGGCAGCGAAGGTTACGCGGGTGACAAGCAGTATAGCAATCGTAAACAATGCAAGACCACAGTGTGGTTTCATCTAAAATTCTCCTGCCTAAAAGCAATGGGCAATAGCGCCTAAATCAGATGAAATCTTAATCAGATAGTATTACAAGATGATGACACGGATATTGCTTGGAAGGATGGAAGCCCTCCCAACGGCTGCCAGCAGTTCGCTGGCTGGGAGGTGCGGTAGTGGAGGTAGAAACGAAATATAAAAAACCCAATTCAACACGCCCCCGATCCCCTGGATCGTTGTGACACTTCCACTCACAGAAGTGCTTGGGCTAAGCGGTTTATCTACACAAACAAAGGGGAGTATAGATACTTATAAAGACCGTTTGAATCCTAAAAGATTCCTTGAATACAGGAATATCTTAATTAATCACACAATATTTTATTAACAAACAATTAGTTGCTTGTTAATACTCGTATACCTCGTTGCGATATACCTTTGGATTTTTTCCATGCAGCATTGCTCTTTGAAAAGACTGCAGCCGATTTTGGGGCTTGCCACAGATAATACTGAGCAAGAGATACGCCACATAGAGATAAATTCCCAGGATAATGCCCGAAATACTGTCCCAATCTACATCAACTGCATACAATGAAACGCCATACACTGCACCTAACAAAGTCAAGCAGATACTTACCGCTACAACGATAAAAACATTATCGTTTTTCATGATCTTCTACCCCTGGAAATTATTTTTCAGACTCGATGCCTCTGCGGGTAATTGCCATGGTTTTGTCATTACCCGTTTCGGAATGTTGCACGTTTACGAACAAAGTGTGCGGATCCTTGCCGAAATAAATACCCGTCCCTTCCGCACTTTTATCTTTCAGAGAAGCAAACAGGTGCACACCATCGCTGTAACCATCATCATCCTCATCAGGTAAAGCCACCCAGATATCGCTATTATCGTTGTCCTCAACAATCCATAGCTTGTCATCCGGGCCTTTTGCCAGATTATCCGGGCTCTTGAAGCCGGTCACCCCAGGCGTAGTGCTGGTAGGTTTGACTTCAACAGGCACATTCACGCCGGGCTGTACAAAATAATTCACCTTCGGTACGGATGTCAGGCGAATTGCCAGTATCGCCCCGGGACCGTTAATGTTGGCAGGATCGGTGGCATCTTCACAGGTAAGCGCAGCGTAGAGTGTGCGGCCGATACGCTCCAAATCTTCCGGACGACAGAAAGGAGTTGCATTCACCGCCTGCGCAGCGATTCTGGCATTGATTTGCACTTGATTCATGTCCAAAGCCACCCATTCGGCTTCCCCGGTTTTCTGACTATTTTTTACCCGTAGCGCATACAATTGCCCGCTGCTCAAGTCGCCAAAGGTATTGGGAACGAATTTATAAATAGCACCTTTTCTATCTTCATCGATCACATACACATTGCCTTCTTCATCAACTTCAATACCTTCGTGCGATAGTGATCCCAGCATGGGCCGCACTTTGATTTCCTCGACAGTCGTCGGATCATCTTTCGCAAATTTCAATTCATATAACATGCCGCTCTGTGCATTAGGCGCATCAGGATCGAGCAATTGCGCTGTGATGGTCTCTTCAGCAAACAGCAACGTTTGCCAGGGCGTCCATACCAGACCATCCAAGGCTTCCCAATCGGCACGCTGCGCCAGAATCTCGGCCGCACCGGTTTTTAAATCTACGATTGAAATCGCCCCACCCAAGTAGGGGTCTGTACCTGGGCGCACTTCATGCGTGCGGTAGAGATATCTGCCCGCATGCTTTCCGGTTTCGTTGGCAGTATTCATGTCATTCCAGTCGTTAGAATCTGGATAAATATCCAAATTACTCTCATCAGAAATAATGTACTGAGTAAAGCCTGCCGGAATCACCCAAGGTTTGCTATTCAAAATGAGTGGATCGTTCGTCGTTTGCTCGTAGGCGGAAGCAGCGATGGGCTTGAACTTCATAGGACCGTTGATATATACCGCATCAGCATAGACAATGGTGGTTAAAGCAGCGCAAATAGGTAGCGTTAACATCGATTTTTTCATGTGGTTCTCCATAGGAACTGAGGATTACATTCGATAAGCTTCGGGACGATAAACCGAATAAACTGCATTCGTCGCTGCTACTCTATCGCCCTGACGTTAAATACTGATGTCAGCAAAATGAATTTTTTATGAATGCTTTGTTGCAGTGCTTTCCGGATTTTTTCAGAATCCATGGAGTTTCTAAAAGAAGAAATTGCCGGTTCGCATAAAGGTAAATCCAGCAATTGTTATGAACTCAATGAAGAGAGTCTATTGAATGAATCGAAAGCTTCTCTATTCATTGAGAAAACAGAGAAGCTTTTTAGCAGGCCGTTGAAAAACTATCTGCGTTGCCGCATCAAAAACGTTTCTCAACGCCTGTAGGTCAACAAGGATTAATTAAAGTTGAAAGTCCATTCCCGGGTCCAATCATCGTTCGCATCTTTAAATGCGCCAGCATAATCCACGACAGCAAAGAAGGCGTCGTTTACAGCAGCACCACCCAGTGTCAGCGGTGATCCGGTTGCCGGCAAGTAACCGCTCAACAGAGGATCACCTTCCTGATTTTCAGATTGCGACAAGAACCAATCCGATGTGGTAAACGTAGCACCCTCGCCATCGGCAAAATTGGCAGCACAATTGACAAACGAATTTTGCATGGTTAATCCACCTGTCAAGCTACCTGGTGCACCCGCATTCGCAAAAGTTCTTTCGCCATCGATCATCAAGCAAGTTGGAGCACCGGTAATGACGGAATTCCAAATATTCGCACCTGTTCCACGGCGCAATAACACACCTTGTGTTGCTGAATCACCGGTACGGCCAATAATGGTCAAATTGGACAGAATCGGTTGAGCACGTGGAATGCTGTCATGATTTCTCTCATTGTTGTCAGCCTCAATGCCGCGATCACCAATGGTAGCCGCTTGTTTGATCAGAGCAAATTGCACACGACCTTGCCAGCCATTGGTCCAATCCAGAGAGTCATCCTGAATGTTCGTGAGCACCAGATGCTTCATCTTTACCGTACCGCCAAAGACTTCGACACCGTCATCCAAACCTTCGTGAACTTGCACATAGTCAATAATCGTTCCTGAACCCACACCATTGAGTGTCAGACCATTGAGCTCTTCATCCTGACGCACGGCACTTCCGGCAAACCGAATTTGTGTATATTTAAGCACGCCACTGTTATCAGCCGGATTGTTACCACCGTAGATTTCACTGACGAAAGCCTCAAAAGGAACTTCACAGACAGGCACGCCTTCATTACATCCGTTCACCGGTGCATTGCCGGAAATCAGCAAACCGCCCCATTCGCCAGCCGATGCCTCAGTGGGGCCAGTCATGACGACTGGATTGTCCGGTGTTCCTTCAGCCATGATCTTTGAACCACGTCTGATCCACAGAAAAGCTGCTTGATCCCCCTGGCCACCCACACCAACGATTTTAGTTCCAGGATTAATGGTAAGCGTAGCGCTTTGAGCATTATCAGCACCCACAAAAACATTGCCCTGTAGTACCCATTCAATGTTCTTTGTCAAGGTAACATCCGAAGTAATCGTGCCACTCAAAACACAGGAATTCGCTGAGGCTCCCGGTTGTGCAAAGCTTGGGCAACCGGTAAATGCGTTATTGACCAACTGATCGATGGTAAAACGCAGTGGATCAGAGCCAGGCACCAATTTCAATTTGGCATAATAGCTGTCAGCACCCACCGTTACTGAAGCCACATGCACTGAATTCGTATCCGAATCAAACACATTACGTTGCCCTGTTACAGCAGCAATCGGATTAGCGGAAACCAGTTGTAATTCATTGCCAACAAGCTGTAATTGTGCGTTATAAAATGCTGAAGATCCGCCGCTCAACACTTCAACGACGGGAAGATTTACTGTATTAGTTACAGGATCATACGTTGCGGTTGCATGCGCATTAAATGCAACGCTGCTTAATAGAATTGCTGATGTTGTTAGTAATTGTTCTTTTATATTTTTTAATTGATACATAATAAGCCCACCTCCGATTTTTATTTAGGGTAAGCCAATCTAACAGGTGAACATGACGGGAATATTACATTTACATGTAATTTCATATTAAAGAAGAATCAACAATAACTTGAATGACTTATCGATGAATAATCGATTCTCAAATTACAGATGGATCTGACGGGAAGTCCTGGAAATCAACCATGTCGATCTCTCGCCATGGGAAGCTTTGATCCATTAAAACCGCGTCCAATGCTCATCAACAATTTGACCATTTTGAATAATGAAGCGATAGTTGTACTGATCAATTCGATAGATCCACACTTCCCGTTTAATATAGAAAACGCCGCCAAATGCGCGGGTTTGGACAAGCCCCAGATCAGTCCGCACATTGGGCTCGCCTAAATTAATCAGCAACTTATCCGACAAATCCCCTTTGGAAATAATATTACCATTGGGTGCACGGAAGCCACAAAGCAACATGATTGCAATCATAAGAATGAATAGTTTTTTCATGATCAGATCCTTTCCTGATTCTTTTAATCAGCTACGTCCAATTGACGATTGCAACTATAATCTACAGAAAATTAATGCATGCTGAACACGAAAAAAATTTGGTTGTATACTCGTGTCGTTATTTTTCAATGAGATAACTTGCAATTTAGCGTGATCAGTAAAGCCAATCGGATACGCTCTGAAATGAATGACATGAATTTAAAGCAAAAGGATCAGTTACTAGATAAAGCCATTGCCAGTTGTTTACTTTTCCTTATAGGCAGCATCGGCTCTTCCCATGTCTTTGCAGAAGAGCGCAAGATGACGGCTTGGTTACATGAAATCAAATTTGGGGTGCTTCATCACGACACAGGTGGTTTATGGAGTAACTTTCGTCGTGAAAGTGGTGTTGATCTTAATTTGGAAACCATTTTCTCACCACATATCCAATTTCTCGGTGGCACCATTCGTCCTGCGCTGGGCGGTTCAGTCAATACAGTTGGAGATACTTCCAAGCTTTATACAGGCATGCGCTGGCAGTATGAACATAGCAGCGGACTATTTTCAGGTATTGGCTTAGGTGGAGCCATTCACGATGGAAAACTTCATCTGCACCATAGTGACCGCAAAGCACTTGGATCGCGAGTTTTATTTCATATTCCTGTTGAAATAGGCTACCGTTTCAACGCCAAAGGTTCATTATCGATATTCTTTGATCATGTCTCCAACGCCTACTTCGCCGCTGCCAACGAAGGCATGGATACTCTGGGTGGGCGTTTGGGTTATCGATTCTAGTTTTTAGTAATATCAATACGCCAGACGCACACTCAGATTAAAAAAGCGCCCGCGGCGGAACTGGCGCGTAATTTCATCACCTTGTGTAATGCGTATGTCATCATCCAGTAAATTTTGCATGGAAGCCTGCATGGATAGCCCTCGATATAAATTCTGGCTGAACACAAAATCCAGTTGATGCACAGGTTGTTCATACTTATCCGGCGCGGTCAATACACCGGCAGCCATGATACGCTTGCTGGAAACATTGTATAGCAGTGTTGCTTGTGTTTTCCATTTTGGATTGTCATACCCGATCTGAAAATTGACGATATGTTCAGAATGTCCTTGCAATGATCTATTGTTCGTTGTCTGAGCAATCAGATTCTGCGCACTTAACTGAGCATTCGATAAAGACCACGTGTAGTTACCGCCCACATAAAAATTCTGCAACAGCGGATGTACAAAATCCAATTTCTTCAATACCTCCCATTCAAATCCATACACGTTTGCTTTTTCCGCATTCTGATAGGTATTTAAAGCTCCGGTACCTGGTTGAGCAACCAATTCAATGGGGCTGGTTAAATCTTTCCAGAAAAAACCGGCGAAAATATTTTCTGTCGGCGATAAGTAATATTCCCAGCGTAAATCCCAATTGGTAATCGCTGTTTGTTTCAGTTGGGGATTACCAACGGTTTCCTGATTAGTATTCATATCAAAAAAGGGAGCTGACGACAATTCCCTGAAATCAGGCCGTGATAATGTTTGACTGAAACCTGCCCGCAATTGCTGTTTATCCGTAAGAAAAACAGTGGCCACTACCGACGGTAGCATATCAATTCGATCCAATCGCGCTGTTGTAGGCAGGCCTCTCAAAAATGTATTCACTCTCTGATCATTGTCTTCCCAGCGTAAACCGCCCGTAATATTAACTCTTTCATAGGACATTAAATCCAGCTTGCCATAGTAAGCCAACAAATTCTGCGAAGCGGTATATTGATCGCTCAAGCGCGTCACATCACGAAGCTGGAATCCATTGGCACCGATATACTGCGGCTGCAAAATATTTTCAAGCGATGATTGTGAAGTAATGGCAGTATTCGATGCATCGGGGCCAAATCGAAAGTAACTGAACCGTCGTGCGCTTGCATCCCGGCTTTTACTCTGAGTAATCAATCCACTACTCAACGTCAATTTATGATGGGGTGTCAGTTGCAGCGGCAATTTTCCATCCACCCGCCAGCTCTGGTCCTTGTCGACCAAATCAGCAAATGTGGTCACATTACTATCCGCTCTTTGAGAAAAAATATAATTACCCGTTGTTGGACTCGTATCGTAGCGATAATCCCGCGTTTTAGGCTCATCCCGGTTGGCCGTGGCATCGGTATATAACCAATTGATAGAAAAATCTTTCAACCAGTCAAATCGATGTTCACCGCCAAATTGATTCATCAATAATTGATTAGAGAAAAACCTCAGTCGCGTCCTGCGAACATCCGTTGTTTCGGAATCAACAAACCCTTGAGAAATCCGCGCTTCATCGACTGACTGGCGCAAAAACATGGTCTTGGCAAATAACCGGTGAGTGTCCTTATATTCCAGCTCTGTTGCTGCATAGCCGGTTACCGCGACCTCCCGCAGCGATCGTTGCACATCCAAATTCTGAGTCTCTATCAACCTCGAAGAAGCAAATTCACGATTGAGCTCATTTTGCTTCCTGAATTCCTGTTTCCAACCCGCCGCAGCAATATAGCCCACCCTGAAGTCACCAAAAGTAAAGCTATCTCCCATCGAAGTCTGAAAACCGGTATCAGGTCCGCGCTTATTTCTGTTTACATCCCATGTCCCCGATAAGTTCTCTCCCAGTTTTTCGAGTTGCCCGGGTGTCACGCCATTCGGATTAAAAGCGGAGGCTGGTTGCAGATTTCCATTTTTGGTTGCATCGGCAAGCGAATCAGGCATGGCGCGTGCGCCATCGTCGTAACTGGTAAAATCGGCTCCTCCGCCTTTGTATGTCAAACCATCCTGAAAAGTCGTATTATCATTCATACCCGTTTGCAAATTTAAATTGAAGAAAAATGCATCGGGAATACCGCGCGTGCGCAGTTCCACCGTACCCCCTGCAAACTCCGCAGGGCGATCTGGCGAATAGGTTTTTTGCACCATCACGCTTTCCAGAATATTGGTCGGAAAAAGATCCATCGGCACAACACGCCGCGTTGGATCCGGACTGGGTACTGCCGCGCCATTCACCAGGGTGGTTGAAAATCGCTCACCCAAACCGCGGATAAAAATGAATTGACCACCCACCAGCGTTAATCCGGAAGCTCTGCGTAACGCGCTGGCGGCATCGCTGTCACCTGCCCGGCTGAATTGCTCGGCACCGATAACCGTTGCAACGGATGTCGCGGTGCGCTGTTCTTCGATGATCGATGCAACAGTCCCCGCAAGATGAGGTTCCAATACCACATACTCTGCCAATTCAACACCGGCTGGTGTCAATTTAAAATTGAGATCGGTCGTCTGTGCGTCCTTAATGCTCACTTCGTCCTGCGTTTGGCTGCTGTAAGCGCTGTGCAACAACGACACACTGTAACTGCCGGCAGGCACCGTTGCCGTTACTTTCCCTTGTTCATCCGTTCTTAATTTCTGTTTTGAACCGCTTAAAAAAACCTGCACATCCTTAACGGGCTTTCCGGTTTCCGCAGATAAAACCTGCACCGTGAGAATTCCATCGCCCTGATCTTGCGTAGCCGCTGGAGCCTTATCCGTGCCTGCCATGGTGCCTGCGACGGAACTCTCAATATTGAGCAGCGGCTTCTTCTTACTGGCATAAAAAGTAACCAGAATTTGCGCATTCTCTGCAGAGCGCAGCGGCAAATCAAAGGTGAATTCCCGAGCGCCTGCTTTGATCGTGAACTGGTAAAGCCCGGGAGGTAATTTACCAGCCAAACTACCATTTTCGTTGGTTTTAAGCGGCGCATCTCCGACCTTCCAAGTATACGTAGCAGGTATCGCCTCAAAAATCAGCTTCGCGCTGGATTTATCAAAAGACTCGCTGCTGATGAGCAATTCGGCATTGGCTATCGGCAGGCCATTTTGAAACAAATGCAGGGAAAATTCAGCCTTTTCAGTTTCTCCCCAAGCAGATGGACTTATCAGGACAGTAACTACAAGAACCAATACAGCAAAGACATACGTTTCAATGCCCGGCAAACCACAAGACCAGAAAGATTTGTTAGATTCAGTGCTCATTCGGCGTATCAAGCCCCCTCTTCACCCGCAATCCAATTGCTCGTGAAGATAAATTTTTAGTTATCAGTTAAGGAAAGTGTCTTTCTTGAGTAAGGCGTTAGGGCGGCATAGAGAGAAATACAACGGATAGTACTTGCGGGCCAGAATTTACAAGCGGCTGCAGTGATCGTATTAAGTACATTGCCATGGCTCGCTTTTACAAACCTCCATCAAACGCCGCAATTCGGTGCCTTTTCTGAAAAGCTCGGCACTTGTCAAATGATCCAAATGCTTATTGGCTTCGGAAAAACGGCGGCTTGAAAACAACGCATACGCCAGTGCGTAACGGACATCCTGATCTTCCAGTAATCCGTTGCGATACAAGCCGGATTCCATATTGGCCGCACGCTCATACTGCTTTAATGCCAGCAAAATGGATAATCGCTGCTTCAGTTTTACTTTCTGATCGCTGATGCTTTCATTCAACGTCAATGCTTTATGAAATCGTCCCGCGCGCCGGTAGATTTCCGCCGCTTCGGCTTGCAAACTTGGATTCTGCAGTGCCGCCTGCTCAAGAATAAATGCCGCGGAATTGAGTTTCCCTTGATCCAGATAGGTATGTGCCAGCAGCTTGGCAACCATTTCATCGTGAGGAAATTGCAAACGCGCAATTTCCAGAATACTCAGCGCTTCCTGATATTCTTTACTGAGCCGCAATGCATTTCCCAACGCAATATAATCGGCGGCCGCAGCTTTGGATCGCTGCAAATATTGCCTGCCCAACCGAACCGCTTCCTGGTAAAGCCCAAGCTCGACAAAATAAAAAACCTTACGCTTGAGAAAGCGGAAGTCTGCCGGGAAAATCCTCTGTCCATCATTCAATGCATTGATGGCGGCCTCGGTTTGTTTCAAATGCCAGTAAGATTCCGCTTTTAAACTTATCAAAGTGGCATCTTTATTGGCCTGTTCACCTGCCTTACCAATCGCATCAATAGTCCGCTGATAATCTTTAAGTCCGAAATGGATTTGCGCCAAATAGATATAAATTGCCTGGTCTTTTTGTCCATTCTTGATCGCTTGCTGCAAACTGTCCTTGGCCGCTTCAAGGTCGTTCAAACCCAGATAGGCCAAGCCCTGCAAGGTATAAAATCTGGCCAGATCTGTTTTCTTGTTTTCCAGATCGACGCTTTGTAATGCCAATAGAGCACGATCGTTATGGCCGTCTTTCAACATGACGGCAGCCAATTCGAGAAAATCCGTCGGCTGAATTTTGTTCTCGGCTGCCCACACTGGGTTGCTGTAATATCCCAGGATAATGGCAGCAATGAGGTAATGAATCTGCCTGGTTATCGGGAATTTCATTTTATTCATCGAAATTAAGTATTCAGCGAGAACATCAGGAAAGATCAAATCGAATCTTTTGTTTTGCCCATACTTTGACAGTATCTCCCTTATATTTTGCCGGCTCGAAATGCCATGATCGGATACCCTGTAAAGCAGCCGCATCAAAAATCCCTGATGGACTGGATTCGAGCACTTGTACCTGATGCACCGAACCATCCGTTTCAACCAGTACCGACAAAACGACATAACCCTTGACGCCATTCTTTTTAGCTGCTGGCGGATATTTAAAAGCGCCGCGTGTGATCGGTTTGGGCGGAACATCGACCAGATCCGCCGTCATGACGACATTACCGGTTTTACCTAATAAGTTGTCATCCAGCCCCCCGCCCTGCCCGTTATCCAAGCCCAGCAATCCCAAGTCAATACCGGACAACGCGGTATCCAGTCCTTTAAAAGGCGCAGGGGTTTGCGGCCGGGTCGCTTGTTTTTTCGGCTCTACTTTCTTGATTTCTTTTTTGGGTTCCTGTTTGATCTCCCTGGTCATACTGATTTCTGTGACTTCCTGAGGAGGCGTCTTTTCAATCTTCCCCATATAATGATTCATTATCACGATCAGACCGAAAACCAATATCAGTCCGAATAGCATGGATACCGCGCCTGCCAAGTGCTGCTGCAATTTCATCGTTGCCATTTTTCCTTACCCCGCTTCTTTTTTAGTTGCTACACCCACGCTCTCGGCTCCCGCCAGGCGTGCCTGATCGACTACTTCAACCAGCTTGCCCGCTGGCACACCTTCATCCGTTACCACCAGAATCACTTTGCTGGCAGAAGTACTCAACAAATCACGTAACTTGCTCTGTATCAGCCATAGCCGCACCGGTTCACCATCCACATAGGTATCGCCGTTGCGGTCGATAAACAGGCGGATGGCCTTACTCGATGCCGCGACAGAACTACTGGCTTTAGGCCGTTCCAGCTCCAGTTTCATATCTTTGACAAAAGTCGTCGTCACCATGAAGAAAATCAACAAGATGAAAACGATATCAATCAATGGCGCCATATCGATGGTGGCTTCGGCTTCAGCAGGTTCGTGATTTCTCATTGTGAGTAACTCTTCGTTTGGGTGGCGTGATGGCTCAGCGTTTGATGATGGCACAACAGGTCCTTGACTTGGGCAAGATCCTGTTCGATCTGATGTTGTTTCCGGTTCAGGATGCTATGCGCCAACAAACCCGGAATCGCGACGGTCAGTCCCATCTGCGTAGTAAACAAGGCCTGTGAAATGCCGCCGGCAATGCCGCCGGATTGGGAATGCAATGTCATCGTCGCCAAGGAATCGAATGTTTCAATCATGCCAATCACCGTACCCAATAAGCCCAACAATGGAGAAATCAGGATCACCACGCGCACCAGAACAGAAAATTTCCCGATTTCCCTTTCATACTCATAAAAAGCCGCGTCCAGGTGGCGCCGCAGATTTCTGACACCTTTCTTCTTTAGCGCGATACCTTGTTTGATCGCTTGTGCCACAATATTTCCGGTCGGATTGTCATCGTGTGTCTGATAATATTTCAACATGTCGCGCACCCCCATCAATTTGGGCGCTTTCATGATCCAGAATCGACACCCCAATCCGTACCACAGTAACAAGACACAGAGCACCAACGGCGGCATGACAATTCCACCGGCAACAAACAACTCCTTAATCAAAATAATCAATTCAGACAAATTCATTTCAAGAGTTATGCGACAACCAGGGTACTTTCATTCACAGCAGGGCCAGCCGCTTCTTCCAGATCAAGCCCGCCACCCAAAAAAACATTAATGATTCTGAGTGCTGCATGTTCCATGTCACGCTTGATATTTCTCGCCCAGGAAGATAGCAAGGAACCCAGCAGCAACGTCGGAATGGCAACAATCAAGCCCAGTTCGGTAGTCACCAGTGCAATGGCAATACCTTCGGACAGTAATTTCGGATCGCCGGTACCAAACTCGGTGATCATGTCAAACGTTTCAATCATCCCGGTTACCGTTCCCAGCAAACCCAGGAGAGGCGCTATCGAAGCAATGACCAGAATGGCCGGGCCAAACCGATCCAGCGGACCGGATTCTTGCAGAATCGCCTCGTACACGATGCCTTCCATATGATCCCGATCATCTTTCAAATGACGCAAGGTATAGTGCAAAACACGCCCGATAGCGGATGAATTGTCTGCGCAGCTTTTTTTAGCGACTTCCAGATCGCCGCAAGCCAATTGCTGCATGATCTGATCAGAGAGTTGTTTCGTATTGGCGCTATTGGCGCGCAATAAATAAGACCGAATCAGGATAAGAAAGACTGCAACGCCGCCCAGTATCACGATGACCCAGCCAATCGGGCCACCTGAATCAATAATACCGATGATGGTTTTCTCGGGCGTTTCTTCGATGGCATTTGTCCGTGACTCAAACAAATACAACTGCAAAATGTCAGGTTGCTGGTTTTTGCTCAACGCAGCGGCACTTTCCGCACCGGAACCTTTCCATATCTTGAAATCACCGCCGCCCGCAGGCACCAAACTGCCACCACCTTCGCTACTGACACCATACGCTGCGATATTGCCCAGCTGAATTAGTGTTCCTTGCGTTTGCTTACCATTTTCCAGGAAGAAATTTCCCGGTTTTGTCTGAATAGCACCGAGTCCCTGCGATAAAGCAAGCGCTTGTTTAAACAAATAACCCACTTTATCCGGGTCATTGCCTTTGGTTTCCTTCATGGACGCAGGCATTTCGATACCATGATTCTTCAGGGTCGCCTCTGCCTGTAGGTATGTGGTCTCCAGTGCATCACTGCGCTCGGTAACGGCGGCCTCTTTGCGTTCAACTTCGGTTAGCTGCGCAGTCAGTTGATCAATTTTCGTCGAACGCTCAACGGAGCTGCGTTCAAGCGCATTAATCTTGCTGTTGAGTGCCTGTTCTTCGCGGTTTGCACTGGATTGATAACCTCTCAGCCGTTCGGTCAATTCCCGTTTCTGTGCTTCCAGGAATGCGTACTCGCGTTTATAGGCGGTTTCCAGGCTAACGGCTTCCTGCTTGGGTGCACCTTGCTTCTTAGGTGATGCAGCTTCAGATTTACCTTCCGGCGCTGATGCGGATACGTCCTCGGCACTAACCGCTGATTTATTCTCTTTGGCATAAGCTGAACTGGCGATCACCATCAGCACTAACGCAATCAATACTATTTTTCTCATTTTCTCAATGGATTAGGTAATTCAAAATAACCTTGGCGTATCTGTTTCTTCAACGAATCAAATAAATTTCTGATGCGCTCCAGATCACCTGCGTTATCAACGGTCTCAAATTTCCAACCACTTTCTGCTGATCGTCTGGCCATTCCCCCCCGGTTATCCCGGGTTTGAAAAAAAAGAAATACCGTGCCCAGCTTGGCAATATCCACCAGCACGCTTTCTCCATCCAGCAATATGGTTTGCTGGTAAATGCCATTTTCCTTGCCTAACCGAATTTCATCTTCAATCAATGACCATGCTTGATTAACCGCTTTATTGGGATCAATCAGTTGATTGGTAATGTTAGTTTCGAGATTATTAATCGCCTTGATACGGTCTTCCATCTTGAATGGAAAACCTGTTTGAATATGGCGTCTATAATCAGCCAGCACCGCTAACAGGACAGGCTTCAGGGTCTCGCCTGATTGCTCGGTTTTTTTTGCACTCTCGGTCATCTTGTCAATGGAATGCTGCAACTTCTCGATACTCAGCTTTTGCCTTCTTTCTTCCACGCTCAAATCCGCCAATTGCGAATTCAGTGCGGACATCCGACTGCCATGCTTTTCCTTTTCAAGATCCAGTTGTGTCTGCAGTGTCTCGACTTCACCGCGAATCTTAGCCAACGACTTCGCTAAATTCTCCAGACTGCTTCCCATCGCCGCAGAAGCGGAAAACAGCAGCGCCAATCCGGCACATGAAATTATTTTTTTCGAAAAATGGTTGCGCATAAATTCCTCATCAACAATGCTTGTGCATACTACAAGTTGAATATTGCATTTTCATGACAGTTCGATGTCATTGAACGTGACAGTCTTCAAACAGATTCGTATCCTGCGGCCCTATTTCACGCCGAGGTACGTCACGTTGATTTTTATTCTGGATATGACGCTGTGAAAGTTCTGGTCGGAGAATTGATCGGTCTTTGGCAAGAAATTAGCCGGTAAATCAGACTATTTGATAGCCATCATTTAATAAAATTCTTATTTTCATCAGGCTGTCATAAAAATGTAACGCTTTATTTATATTATCTCAACAACTCCTAATTACATTTAATATAAATATGGCTGTAACAATACTCGTTGTTGAAGATGAGCCTGCAATTCAAGAATTGATCGCCCTCAATTTAAAAAAAGCAGGCCATATGGTGTTATGCGCTGATAGCGCGGAACAAGCAAAATTATTGATCGACAACGTGCTTCCTGATCTCGTATTACTGGATTGGATGTTACCGGATGTCACGGGCTTGGAATTTGCGCGACGATTACGACGGGAAGAGCGTACTAAGGCCATTCCGATTATCATGCTGACTGCCCGCATTCAGGAAAATGACAAAATCGCAGGACTGGAGGCCGGTGCAGATGATTATATTACCAAGCCTTTCTCGCCGCGTGAGCTCATTGCCCGGATTAAAGCGGTATTGCGTCGGCGCTTGCCGGAAATGTCGGATGAAATTATTGAACTGGGTGGATTAAGGCTTGATCCAACCACGCACAGAGTGCATGTCTGTAGCAATGATGAGCCATCAAGGCCAACGGAAGTCAGTTTGGGGCCTACTGAATTCCGCCTGTTACACTTTCTGATGGCGTATAAGGAACGCGTACACACGCGCGCGCAACTGTTGGATCGCGTGTGGGGTGATCATGTATTTATCGAGGACCGCACCGTTGATGTCCACATTCGCAGACTACGAAAGATTCTTGAGTCCGTCGGCAAGGAGAATCTGGTACAAACAGTGCGGGGAACGGGTTATCGATTTTCAGTCGAATGTAACGAAGAAAGCATAGGATAAAAAATCTGATGACACTGTGCCGCGCCGGGAAGTCGAATTATTTCCAGCATTGCAGCCTCAGGCTCGCCGGCTTTACTTTCCAGCTGCTCTGATTGCATCGAGGTTGGCTTGTGCATCTTCGTTTCCTTGAGCTGCAGCTTTCTCAAACCATCCAATCGCTTTTTTCTCGTCTCTTTCTACGCCTTCGCCGGTAAAGTACAGTGCACCCAGATTGTTTTGCGCGTCCACGTGCCCCTGTTCCGCAGCTTTCTTAAATAACTCAACAGCCTGTGTCATATCTTTTTCCACACCTTCGCCATTGGCATACATTAATCCCAGATTAAACTGAGCATCTGAAAATCCTTGCTCGGCTGCACGGAAGAACCAGCCTGCCGCTAATTCCGGGTCATTATTGAGTACTTGACCCGAAGCAGTCTTTGAAATGGCTTCACCGGTATAATACATAACACCCAAGCCATTCTGCGCAGCAGGATCCCCCGCTTTTGCATCCTCCAATAGCGCTTTGAATTTTTTCTCCGCCGCTTCAACATCACCCACCCCTGAGGGCAGAATCTGTTCCTTTAGCTCAGCTTTTTCTTCAGGTGTCAGGCCTTCGCTGATCGTTGATGGAATCTCACCCAGCTTGGTCACTTCGGCCATAACCTCTGACGAAGTGCTAGCCTCTGATTTATCACTTGGTGGTTGTTCACCGCAACTGATTAGTAACAACAATGCTGTAGAAAGCAATAAAACAGTGAAAGCATTCATGTGCAATTTTCCTTATTTCCTTTGTTAGTTTAACGATACAGCTCCGTAGGATACTGTAACTTGATGAAAGCCGTTCGTTATTTTGCTATCTCGCACCAGCTTTCTTCAACAATTCAATCACTTCTTTATAACGATAAAGATTAGCAAACTGTATGGCTGTCATACCATTGCTTGCTTTCAGATTCAGGTCCGCATTGGCGGCAATGAGCGAATAAACCGCACCCAGATGACCGTGTTGCGCAGCCAGCATCAATGCTGTCGCGCCATTTTCCAATTGATAATTGACATCAGCATGTGCCTTGATCAAGATTTGGATTGTCTGTTGGTATCCCTCTTGCGCAGCAATCAAGAGCGCGGTCATGCCATTGCTTCTTTTCGCGTTGATGTCCGCATTGGCAGCTAATAATAATGGAATAACCTTTCTCCTGTCCTTCTCGGATGCCAGAATCAGCGCCGTATCATTGTCTTCGGAAACGGCGTTAACGTCCGCACCGGCAGTCAGTAACATTTCCACAACTTGATCACGGCCGTCGCGAGCGGCCTGCATCAACGGAGTATAGCGATCTTCTCCTCTTAGATTTACATCCACGCCTGCTTGCAAAAATCGCTCAACGATCGCGGCATTTCCTTTTTTGATAGCCGCCCAAAAAGCAGTATTCAATTCTTGTTGCTCAATTTGCTGAGTATCCAGTATTTTTTTTACCAGGGGAAAATTACCTTTGTCCGCCGCATTCACAAGCTCTGTTTCAATCTTCATGGACCAGGCATCGGTAACAGCAAAAGCCAATAAACAAAATAAACATCTTGTCCATTTATTATTTAATACACTCGTCATGCAAAAATTCCTATATAATACAAATCATTATAGCTTTAATAACCACCCAGACCAACATATGCACAGCATTTAAAATAATTTTGCTTTCTCAGCGCTTACACGCAAGATGATGCAATTATGCCATTTTCCTAACCGCATATCATTATCGATAGTCAATCGACTTATTCCATGACTGTAAGCGCTATGCTATGCTTAATCATGCGAAATCAATTTGGTCGAATCGCGGTTTTGGCCTATGCATGAATGAAAATGAATCACAAAACCCGAGTAGCTTTGCTGATAAACCGAACCAACATTTAATCCCGTGTCCCTGTGAAAAAATTCCAAAGAAAATCATATGGCTGCTGAGCAATATGACATTATTATCATCGGAGGCGGCCCTGTAGGCATGGCATTGGCGCTTGCGCTACACGACACCGGTATTTCCAGCTTCTTACTTGAGGCTCGCGG
This sequence comes from Nitrosomonas sp., assembly GCF_024282095.1. Lineage (GTDB taxonomy): Bacteria > Pseudomonadota > Gammaproteobacteria > Burkholderiales > Nitrosomonadaceae > Nitrosomonas. The sequence goes on along the minus strand of NZ_JAMWZS010000013.1, from coordinate 24,273 downwards.
TCTACCCGAAAAAGTTGAAGATCCGCGCCCATTGGCCTTGTCACATGGCAGTCATTTAATTTTGCACCGCTTAGGCGTATGGAACAAGTTGACACAAAATACGCCAATTACTACGATTCATGTCTCCAATCGCGGCAATTTCGGTCAGACTATCTTAACGCCGCATGATGCCGGTGTACCCACGCTGGGATTTGTAGTGAATTATCATGATCTTTTCCGATCAATGCATAAAAAATTAACTGCAAACAAAGCGGATTATATTGCTGGCGCAACCGTTACCCGGTTGGAAACTCATGAAAGCTCCGGTACGGTATATTTCGATTACCAAGGCAAAGAAGAAAAAGTTACCGCGAAACTGCTCGTTCTCGCTGACGGCGGCCAGCTTGCCAAGCAACTCCCTGATATCACGTATCAAACCCATGATTATCAACAGTGGGCAGTGGTCGCCAATGTTAAAGCTGAGAAAAAACAAACAGGTGTTGCGTATGAACGTTTTACCAATGACGGCCCCGTCGCCTTGCTTCCACATCAGGAAGATTTTGCCTTAGTTTGGACTGTCGCTCCCGAAACAGCCAAAGAAATCACTGCACTGAATGATGCGGCATTTTTAACTCGATTGCACCAGCATTTTGGTGATAGGCTCGGAAAATTCATCGAGGCAGGCAAGCGATCTGCATTTCCACTCACCCTTAAATATGCGACACCGATTACAACACAAAGAATTGCGTTAATCGGGAATGCTGCGCAAACACTGCATCCGGTTGCCGGACAAGGGTTTAATCTGGGATTGAGAGATGCTTACGAATTAGCCAATGAAGTTATCACTACAAAAAACACACGCAATGAAATCGGCGCATCGACCATGCTGTCGAGATACCGTCAAAGCAGGCAAATGGATAGTAGTGCCGGCAGAATTTTCACAGACTCGCTGGTCAAGCTTTTTTCTAATGAAAGCAAAATGCTAAGACAAGCCTGCGGATTAGGATTAAGTACACTGGACTGCATGCCACCACTTAAACGATTTGTTGCACGTCGCATGATATTTGGCGCAAGAGGATAATTTCAGATCATAGTTGCCCAATCCGATCGGACAAAAGTTATAATTGGCAACAAAGCAATTGTAAAAATCTTACCCATATTGCTTTAGTGCTAACCGAGTTATTATTTATCTTCTTAAGTACATGAAGATACTGAATTTTATTAAATAGAAATACTTCATTCATTGACTCACAAGCATTCCCACATGCAAATCGGCCCACATATTTTAAGAAACAAGCTCATTGTCGCTCCAATGGCCGGCGTTACCGACCGACCATTCCGGCAATTATGCAAGCTCATGGGTGCCGGCATGGCGGTTTCTGAAATGGTATCGAGTAATTCCTTGTTGTGGGGTTCAAAAAAGACTGAACGCAGAGCCAATCACGAAGGTGAAGTTTCTCCAATTTCCGTTCAGATCGCAGGTGCCGATCCTGACATGCTCGCCGCTGCAGCACGCTATAATGTTGAGAATGGGGCTCAAATCATTGATATCAATATGGGCTGTCCGGCAAAAAAGATATGCAATGTCATGGCAGGCTCCGCCTTGCTACAAAATGAAAATTTGGTTGGAAAAATTCTCGATGCTGTGGTGAAGGCTGTCGATATTCCGGTAACACTCAAGATTCGCACAGGCTGGGATAAGCAGCATAAAAATGCGTTATCCGTTGCACATATTGCAGAAAACGCCGGTATCCAAGCACTGGCTATTCATGGTCGCACACGTGCCTGTGCCTATATGGGTGAGGCAGAATATGACACAATCGCTGCGGTCAAAGCGGCGGTTAAGATTCCTGTCATTGCAAATGGCGACATCACTACCCCTGAAAAAGCAAAGCATATCCTCGCTTATACCAAGGCCGATGCCATTATGATAGGCCGGGCTGCGCAAGGACGTCCGTGGATTTTTCGCGAGATAAACCACTATCTGACAACAGGCCAACATCTACAACCACCTGAAGTCACCGAAATACATCAGGTACTCATTAATCATTTACATGATCTATATGATTTCTATGGTGAATACTCCGGTGTTCGTATCGCACGCAAACATATTTCCTGGTATACCAAAGGCTTGGTTGGTTCTGCCGGTTTTCGTCACGCAATGAATCAATTACAGACCAGTGAACAGCAACTATCAGAGACAAATATCTTTTTCTCGAAATCAGCTGAAGCAAATCAAAGATTGAGTTATATCAATAATGGGGAGACGTCAGTTTATGAATGCAACGAAGGAGAATGAGATTGTATCCTGTATCCGCAAGGCTATTGGTGGCTATCTCAATGACCTGGACGGGGAGAAGCCAGGGCATCTATACAGCATGGTAATCAATAGTGTTGAAAAACCTCTGATTGAAATTGCAATACAACACACCAAAGGCAATCAAACCCAAGCTGCTGAATTACTTGGAATTAATCGCAACACACTACGTCAAAAAATGAAACAATACCAAATTAAATGACCATTAAATATGCACTCATCAGTGTCTCAGACAAAACCGGAATAATTGATTTAGCGCAAACATTAATCCAGTACGGCATAACTATCCTATCAACAGGCGGCACTGCCAAATTATTGCATGATGCCGGAATAGCTGTTACCGAGGTCAGCGACTACACTGGCTTTCCGGAGATGCTGGATGGCCGGGTAAAAACGCTCCACCCCAAAATTCATGCCGGCATACTCGCGTGCGACGATTTACCGGATCATCAGGAAGCGCTTAATCATGCAGCCATTCCGAATATCGAGTTAGTCATTGTCAATCTGTATCCATTCCGGGAAGCAATTGCAAAACAACACTGCAGTCTGGATGAAGCTATTGAGAACATCGATGTTGGCGGCCCGACCATGGTGCGTGCAGCGGCTAAAAATTACCGCAAAGTAACCATCGTCACGGATCCTCAAGATTATTCGTTGCTCAGTGAAGAATTGGGCGTGAATCATGGTGTTATCAGTCTGGCCACGCGCTTCAAATTGGCGCAAAAAGCTTTTACGCACACGGCCTCTTATGACAGTGCCATCAGCAACTATTTAACTTCCCTTGATACGAGTTATCAGTGTAAAGATTTCCCCGATTCACTCAATCTGAATTTCAATATTGCACAGCATTTGCGCTATGGCGAAAACCCGCACCAGAAAGCTGCTTTTTATCGGGACGAAACCGTTACTCCGGGCAGTTTAGCGAACTACCAACAATTACAGGGCAAGGAATTGTCCTACAATAACATCGCTGATACCGATGCTGCCTGGGAATGTGTCAAAACTTTTGATCATCCGGCCTGCGTGATTGTTAAGCATGCCAACCCTTGCGGGATAGCCATTGCCGGAACCACACTACGTGCGTATCAACTGGCGTTTGCAACGGATCCAACGTCTGCTTTTGGCGGCATTATTGCATTTAACCGAACTGTAGATAAAGATACTGCGGAAACCGTCTTGAAACAATTTGTTGAAGTAATCATCGCACCGGAAATTACCCAAGAAGCGCAGCATCTTCTGGCACAAAAGAACAATATTCGCGTATTGATTCTGCCTTTACAGCACGGATTTCATCGTTACGACTTAAAACGTATCGGTGGTGGCGTGCTTGTACAGACACCCGATACCCAGAACATCACGGTTTCAGACCTGCAAATCGTTACAAAAGTAAAACCCACATCGCAACAGTTGGAAGATTTACTGTTTGCATGGCGGGTTGCGAAATTTGTTAAATCGAATGCGATTGTATTTTGTAACAATGGCCAAACCGTCGGCATCGGTGCCGGCCAGATGAGCCGCGTTGATAGTGCGCGTATTGCATCGATAAAAGCGCAGCAAGCAGGTCTCACGCTGACAGGGTCGGTAGTTGCATCGGATGCATTTTTCCCCTTCCGGGACGGATTGGATGTCGTGGTGCAAGCGGGCGCAACTGCAATCATTCAACCCGGTGGTAGCATTCGTGACAACGAAGTCATTGCTGCCGCCGATGAACAAGGTGTTGCAATGGTGTTCACCGGCATCCGCCATTTCAGACACTAGATAATCTCAGGATATTATGAAACTACTGGTCATTGGCGGCGGCGGCAGAGAGCATGCATTGGCATGGAAATTAAGCCTATCCCCCCGGGTACATAAAGTATTCGTGGCACCAGGCAATGCGGGTACCGCATTAGAACGCAAGCTTGAGAATGCTCCGATTACGTTGATCCCTGAATTAGTCGAATTTGCAAAAAAAGAACATATCGCAATTACGATAGTCGGCCCGGAGATTCCACTTGCGGCAGGTATCGTTGATGCCTTCCAAGCCGCTGATCTTAAAATTTTTGGCCCGACACAGCAAGCAGCGCAACTTGAAACTTCAAAAATCTTTGCCAAGGAATTTATGCAGCGGCATCATATTCCTACCGCAGCTTATGCAAGTTTTACAGACCCTGTGCTGGCACATCAATATATTGATCAAAAATCTGCGCCTCTGGTAGTTAAAGCGGACGGCCTCGCGGCGGGAAAGGGCGTGGTGGTTGCTCAAACCAATGAACAAGCACATTCTGCGGTCAATGCCATACTCGTTGAAAAAAATCTGGGTAATGCTGGCAGTGAAATTGTTATTGAAGAATTTCTGCAAGGAATAGAGGTTAGCTTTATTGTGATGACTGATGGTCAACACATTTTGCCTCTAGCAACTAGTCAAGATCATAAACGTCTGTACGACGGTGAATCAGGCCCCAATACAGGTGGGATGGGTGCCTATTCACCCACGCCATTTATTTCCCCAAGCCTGCATGCAAAAATCATTCGAGATATTATCCATCCAGTCATCACAGGAATGAAACAAGAGGGGATTAGTTATAGTGGTTTTCTCTATGCAGGGTTAATGATTACTGCAGAAAATCAGGCAAAAGTATTGGAATTTAACTGCCGATTAGGAGATCCGGAAACTCAACCCATTATGTTGCGCTTAAAAAGTGATCTTCTGACATTAGTCGAACATGCCGTGAATGGGACACTGGATAAAGTGGATGTTGAATGGGATCGACGTGCTGCGCTGGGCGTTGTGATGGCAGCACACGGGTACCCTGAGAATCCGAGAAAGAATGATGTCATCCATGGTTTGTCCAACTTGATTGTTGAGCAAAATAATACAGACAGTTTCCACATTTTTCATTCCGGAACCGCTATGGGGGGGGATGGTGGCAAGGAATTTATAACTGCCGGGGGGCGTGTTTTATGTATAACAGCGCTAGGTGAGAGTATTAAAAATGCGCAACAAAATGCCTACAAATTAATCGAGAGTATTTCTTTCAATAATTATCAAGCTCGCCGCGATATAGGATATCAGGGAATTAATTTTTATCGAAAGAAGTAGTATCTCGTAGCGGTTAAATAAAATTAAACAGGCTCAAGCCAGAAATTTTAATATACGATTGTTGTGCAGCCTGCAGATATAGTTGTTGCCGTTGCAAATCCGATATCGCTTTCGCAAGATCAACTTCTTGTAATTGCGTAAGCATTTGTTCAAATTGAATATCCTGACCACTGCCTAAATTTTCCAACGACTCAATTTCCATACGCCGAGATCCAATAGTGGATTGTTTCGTGAGTATGTTTTCCAGACTGTTATCCATATTTTGTAGTGCTGTATTCAAACTATTTTCGAGCCGGGTACCGGGCTGACCATTGGAAGGTGTTTCCAGTGCTGTAATCAGATCCCCTACTGTTTTAAAAATACTTTGATTACTACTTGGAGAAACAGTAAATTTGTCTCCATTAGCAGGAGCCCCCTTAATATTCAACTGCATCCCGTCAAAACTGATCGTATTATTATTTACATAGGGATTGGCTGCCGAAACAGGTAATCCTGTAGTTGTATTAACAACATCATAAGTTGTTACACCTGCAGTAACTGTGAAGCTTATTTCATAATTATTACCGGTAAGACTGGTCGGTGTAATAACTGACCCTACATCAATAACACCTGCCCCCATATTCAATGGATCAGCTGCTGTTGTAAAAACACCATTGCCGCTTTTGATCCGATCAAAAATATCGGTACCGGAATCACTAACAGCAAGCTGGCTTGTCGGTCCCACTTGATTCAATCTCTGTCCCTGGTCTCCCATATACTGCACGTTTAATCCAGTTTGAATAAAAGGTTTCGTATTTGCTTGATATCCTGAGAACAAAAACTGCCCTTTCTCATCCGTCGTATTGGCAAGACTAACAAGCGAATCTAATCGACTACGAAATTCTGCAGCAATCATCTTTCGATCAGCGTCGGTAAGTACTTTTCCGGCACTTAGTGCCGATTCTTTCATAGCATGTAAAAGTGATGTTGCCTCTGCTAATACATTTTCCTCTAACACCAATGAAGAATCTGCACTGGCACGATTCACTGCGTATTGCTTATTTAACGATGCTGATTGTGTAATATTTAATACTTGTGCAGCAGCAATTGGATCGTCTGAGGGTGTTAAGATGCGTTTACCGGTAGAAACCTGTTGCTGTGTTTTAATTAACGACTCCTGCTGCTGAAGCATTAAGTTAATCCCAGTCTCATAAATTGTATTTGTACTAATACGCATAATACTTCCTCTGATCTAAATTTCTCAACCAATTCGAAGGATTGAGTCAAACAGTGAATTACTAATTTCAATGACCTTACTTGAAGCCTGAAAAGCCTGTTGAAAACGCATTAGATTAGCGGCCTCTTCATCCAGATTAACACCCGATATTGATTGTATTGATTTTTCAGTTTGCGCAAGCAAATTAGCTTGGGCTTTACTGGTTACATCCAATTCGCGCGTCTTATTACCAATTTGACTCACAAGCTGTCCGTAAGCGGATTGAAATGTTGCAGAACCATTTTCCAAGGTATTGGTTGTCTGCAAAATACCCAGCAATAGCACATTACGATTATCAGCAGACCCACTATTATTAGGAGTAACTGTAAAAACATCACCTGCGGCAGGATTACCATCAATCTGAAAGGTATAACCATTAAAACTAATATCAGTTCCTGCGGTATAAACTTGATTGGTAGCTGGTAATCCAGTACCCGTGCCTGTCACATCATACTGCCCATCGTATGGCGCATGGAACGTGATGGTCAGCGGTTGCTGAAGATTAGGGTCAAGTGGTAGTGAATTTACAGTTCCGGCACTAATTGTCCCAGTACCGGTATTCGACAAAGCCGCGCTGGTGCGATTGGGTCCCGCCGCTGCAATTTCAGTTGTATCAGTAATATTTACCGCTATATTCTTTGCGCCATCAATAGTTGGTTGAATTAGAAATCTTTCATTCGGAAGAATAGTCGCTCCCGTAACAGATACGCCGTCAAGTATCAGAGGTGTGGCGCCTGATGGAGCCGCCAATGTACTCACTGAGCTATTGTCTGATAACCGTGTCAGTGTATAGTTCGTGCCATCATAAGAAAATTCATAATCGCTTGTTGTAAGAGCGCCAAAATCACTAATTCCTACAGCGATAGCCGAAGACGAGTCATTAGTCGAGGCGGAAATCACCTTGGGTGGAGGCACGATAAAGAAATCCTGCCCCATGTTTCCATTAAGATCCAGCCCTAGCTGATGCTGCTCATTAAATGTTTGTGCTAACGTTATCGCTATTCTTCCCAGTGCATTTTGTGCACTATCGAGTGAAACGTTCCGAAAAGATAAAAGACCACCTAAAGCTCCGCCTGTGATCTGGCTTTCGGGTAATTGAATAGTGTTGCCGCCACTCATTAAACCAATTGTTAAATTTTCCGGATCATCGGGGGATGGAATTGCTTGCAGTGATAGTGTTTGAGAACCCACAACCAATGCCTGACCGTTGCCGATATAAACATTTATAGAACCATCATTCTGTCTTACTGTATCAGTGTTAATCAATTTACTTAATTGATTAACAAGCTCATCCCTTTGGTCCAGCATATCATTAGCAGGTTGTCCACCAGCGGCACCTTCAGCTAACAAAATCTGATGATTCATCTCAGCTACTTGATCGGCCAGGGAATTTATTTCAGTAACGCTACTGGTAATCTGAGAATTTACACCGTCTCTAATTTGGGACACTCGCTGATCCATACTATGAAAACGCGATACCAGCGCTTCTGCATTACTCAGCATAGCCTGACGTGACGGAATTACAGAAGGATTGGTCGCTACATCTTGTATAGCACTAAAAAAATTTTGCAGTGTTGGAGAAAGACCGGAAGTAGCTTCAGCAAACATATTATCCAGTTGTTTTATTTGCGCAAAATTACTATCCAATGATTGACTTTGTGTTTGGACTTGCAATGATTGACTCACAAGAAACTGACTGTAAATACGCTGTACCGTAGTTGAATGAACACCCCGCCCAACAAACCCAGCACCTGATGATTGTGGAATATTTGTATTAAGAATAACCTGCTGACGCTTATAGCCAGGTGTGTCGGCATTACTGATATTATGACTTGTTGTTTGCAACTGGCTTTGTGCAGTCAATAAGCCACTAATTCCAATATCAAGGATACTATTTCCCATAATCTTAATTCAGTTCTTAATTATATAAAAAGCTTATATTTATAATATCGGCCAATTGACAAAAGAATTAATGAAGCTCCTAGACATTAAATCAATTCTTGGCGTTGCAATACCTCACTATTAAGTATCCGAATTAACTTTTCAGCATACAATGGATCAGTTGCATATCCAGCACGTTGCAAACCATTTGCAAACGTTGCGGCATCGGCGGATTTCAAAACTTTTGCATAGCGCGGATTATCCAGTAGTAATTTGGCATAATCATTAAACCCTTCAGCATACGAATTATAAGCACGGAACTTCTCGACCATTTTCTGTGGTACACCATTAATGTATTCGGTAGTTACCGTTTCAACAACATCTCCTTTCCAACTTGCACCTGCTTTGATACCAAATAAATTATAACTTGGGCTATTATCCGCATGACGAATCTCATGTTTTCCCCACCCACTCTCCAAAGCAGCCTGTGCCAGCATGAAATGAGGAGGAATACCGGTTGATTGCGATACAGCCTTTGCATGCGGCAAAAGTTTATCGATGAAACTCGTTGAATGATTGGATGGTTTTCTAAATTGTGTTTCTGACTGGATAGTCGCAGCAGATCCTCCAATAGGGGGATTTATTATTCCTAGTGGAGCCCCTGCATTGGATGCAGTTTGAGAATTTGGCCATAACTGTGCTGATTTGTCATTTGGATGCCCATCCTTAACTAAAGAGGAGTGACTGATGGAATTAATCGTGGATAAAATAGCATCTGTTTGGCTAATAGAAGTTTCTGGATTTATTGAATTATTAGTTCGAGTTAACTGTTTCACCATCATGTCAGCAATCCCGATACCTCTGGTTGATATATGTTGAGCCAATTGTTGATCATACATTTGCGTAAAAAATTGAGTTTGCTGACTATCGAACAACCCGTCTTTAGGAGTCGCTTCGCGCATACTTTTCAGCAACATATTCATAAACAATGATTCAAACTGTTGCGCTACCTTTTGTAAGGCTTCATCTGGACGCTGCTTGGCCATTAAATGCAGGTCATCTATGCTCTTGGCATCAATTGCAAGCTTACTCGAAGTATCGGGTGAGATAATCATATCTTCATATCACCATATTATTAAATAATCTCTAGATCGGCACGCAATGAACCCGCTGCTTTTAATGCCTGCAATATGGACAGCAAATCCTGCGTCGTTGCACCAATCGCCGTCAATGCCTTCACAACTTCACCAAGATCCGCACCATTGGGCAAAAGCATTAAATTTCCCTCCTCAGTACGTATTTCAACTTGAGATCGTTGCGTAACCACTGTCTCACCCCGTTGCGCAAATGGGCCAGGTTGACTGATTACAGGTTCCGTATTGATAATTATTGATAAATTACCATGTGCAACAGCACTGCTTTCAAGCGTTACCGCTTGATTCATAACGACTGAACCAGTTCGTGAATTAACAATAACCTTGGCAGGCGCCTTTGCGGGCGTTACATCCAAACTCTCAATTTGGGAAATAAACATAATACGTTGACTATTATCAGCAGGCGCTCTTACTTGGATCACTCGGCCATCTACAGCAGTTGCAGCTGAAGGATAAATGCCATTAATTGCACCAACAATACGATGAACCGTTGTAAAATCAACTGAATTGAGTTCAAGGTTAATATAATCACCTTGCCCAACTGCAGTAGGGATCTCACGCTCCACAATACCACCACCTGCGATACGCCCAACATTGAGATGGTTAACTTGCACACTGCTGCCTCCAGCAGCCGCACCAATCCCCCCTACTAGAATATTTCCCTGAGCCATTGCATACACCTGGTTATCAATGCCTTTGAGAGGAGTCATTAACAGTGTGCCGCCACGCAAACTTTTCGCATTGCCCATGGAAGATACTGTGATATCAATTTGCTGACCGGGTTTGGTAAATGCAGGTAATGTCGCTGTCACCATCACAGCGGCGACATTGCGTAATTGCAAGTTAGTGCCAGGCGGTAAGTTAATACCTAGCTGCCCCAACATACTGATGATACTTTGTACTGTAAATGGTGTTTGAGTTGTCATATCGCCACTGCCATCCAAACCCACAACCAACCCATACCCGATTAATTGATTATTGCGCACTCCCTGAATGGATGCTAAATCCTTAATGCGATCAGCAACGCCTAGACCCGGTAGAAGCAAACCAAGAGCAAGAAAAAAACAAATAATTATGTTTTGTATTCTCATAGTTTTGTGCACCTCTAAGCTGATGGCTTTTTCGTACATTTAATTCTTTAGAAAGGCGAAACGGTAAGGAAAAACCGTGACAACCAGCCCATTGTCTGAGCCTCATCAATATATCCATTGGCTCGATATTCAATACGTGCATCCGCAACTTGAGTTGAAGAAATTGTATTCCCCATGATATGGATCGGATTCACAACACCCGAGAGCCTTATAAACTCTTGCCCTTGGTTGATACCTATTTGTTTTTCTCCGCTGACAACCAAATTCCCATTCGGTAGTGCTTCTATCACTGTCACTGTAATTGTTCCTTTGAAATCATTTTTACTTGAACTTTCACCACCGCCATCAAATTTATTGTTGGATTTAGCCTCAATGGTTGCGTTTTTCTGTAAAAGGGTCAAAGGAACCCCTAACAGATTCGGAATCGAAAAATCAATACTTCCAGAACGATCAACATTACTCCCCGAACTTTTACTAGCATTTGTTTTTTCGTTTAAAGTTACAATGATAGTATCGCCGATATTTCGTGCGCGCCGATCTTCAAACAACGGGGTATAACGAACTCCTCCAGCTGTACTATTCACAGTCTGAAAGATTGCCCCATTCGGTTGAACTGCTGTCCCGCCCTGATGGGGTGGTCGTAACGAATAAGGCTGATGGGTAGTTGTTGATGGTGTTACACAACCTGATATAAACAAAACAAGTATCAATAAGCATGCATGCAGGTTTTGATGTTTCCTCAGCGAATTGCTATTAATCATCACATTACTCCGGATAATCATCCAAATTACAGTTGAGCTAATCTTTGCAGCATCTGATCTGAAGTCTCAATTGATTTGGAATTCATCTCATATGCACGCTGGGTCTGAATCATACTCACCAACTCTTCCACAACATTCACATTCGATGTTTCAACAAAATTTTGTTCTAATAGCCCCAACCCATTCGTACCGGGAGCATTCTGATTAGGTGTTCCACTGGATGCAGTTTCCATATACAGGTTTTCACCCATTTTCTGTAATCCCGCCGGATTTACAAAACTGGCCAGTTGGATATTGCCAACTTGGATAGATGCAGTAGAACCAGGTACTGTTGCCGATACTGTCCCATCTCGTGCGATTGTGATACTCTGCGCGTTCGGGGGAACAACGATCGCTGGTTGTACTGCGTATCCACTGGATGTTACAAGCTGACCATTCAGATCGGATTGAAATGCACCATCACGAGTGTAAGCTGCTGTTCCATCAGGTAATAGAACTTGAAAAAAACCTATCCCCCGTATGGCAACATCGCGTTGATTATCCGTTTGTTGCAGCCCACCCTGGGTGAATATACTTTCTGTTGCAACCGGTTTGACACCAGTACCTATTTGTAAACCTGAAGGCAGTTGAGTTTGCTGGGAAGATTGCGCACCTGGTTGACGCACTGTCTGGTACAGTAAATCCTCAAAAACCGCACGCGCACGCTTAAATCCATTGGTACTAACATTCGCCAAATTATTGGAGATAACATCCATCTTCGTTTGCTGTGCATCAAGACCTGTTTTGGAAATCCATAATGAGCGTATCATCGTAATTGACCTCTTGAATTTTTCCTGATTAAACTCTTACAACCATTATTTCACTGGCCTGCTCTGCGTTACGTTGTGCACTTTCAAGCATTTTCATCTGCATATCAAATTGACGAGCCAAGCCAATCATGCTGACCATCTCATGCACAACATTCACATTGCTGCCTTCCAAGGTTCCATCCACCAATCTCACTCTGGCATCAACCGGCGCTTCGCCGCCATTTTTGAGACGAAACAAGCCATCAGCGCCCTTAACAAGATTGTCCTCAGGTGGATTAACCAGTTTAATGCGACCTACTGATGCAACTGTGTTTGGTTGAGGATTAATAGGAACAGACGACACAGTTCCATCAACACCAATCGTGATACGGGTCTCCGGAGGAATCGCGATAATCCCTCTGTCACCTTTCACTTTAAGTCCATTTTGCGTTAATAAAATACCACTGGAGCTCACTTGCAAACTGCCATTTCGAGTATAGGCCTCTTCACCATTATCCAATTGCACAGTAATCCAACCAGAACCTTTAATTGCAACATCCAGATCGCGGCCAGTAGTCTGTAATGTACCTGGCGTAAAATCCGCACCTATTGTTGAATCAACAACAAATGCACGTGTAGGCAATCCATCACCAAATACCGGGATAGCACGGAATGCATTGTTCTCTGCCCGATAACCGGTTGTAGCAGCATTGGCAAGATTATGAGCAACCGTAGCTTGTTGATTGATTGTATGGTTTGCTCCAGTCATTGATGTGTAAATTAATCTATCCATTTTTTACTCAATTTTGTGAAATAAAAATACAAGCAACTTCCAATAACCCATAAGCTACTGATAAATAATCAGAGATTAACCAATGTTTGCAAAACCGCATCCTGAGTTTCAATTGTTTTAGCATTAGCCTGATACATACGTTGCGCCGTGATCATTTTTACCAGTTCAGTTGTCAGATCAACATTAGCATCTTCAATGGCAGAAGCTTGAAGTGTACCCAGCGTTCCTGTTTTTGGCGGCCCGACCACAGGTTGACCAGAATTTGGTGTCTCTACCCAAAGACCATCCCCCACGGGGTTCAATCCTTGCGGATTAACAAAGTTTGCCAAAACAATTTGTCCAACTGTTCTAGTTTGACCATTCGTATAAGTGCCTTGAATCACGCCATCGGCAGCCGTGGTAAAGCCAGCCAATCGGCCGGAAGTAAAACCATCTTGTGAGATAGCGCTTTTACCAGAAGCTGCTCCATATTGAGTCGCTTTGGTTAAATCCAATGAGAAATTCAACGGAGAAACAGCACCTAATGTTGGGTTAATAGTTGTCCAGTTAACATCTACAGTCATTGGTGCAGTAGGTGCAGTTAATGCACCAGTTCCATCAAATGTTAAAGTGGTTCCCCCCAAGGTAACTCCCTCGGGCACACCCGCGGCATCAACTTTTCCGTCAACCGTTGCATAGATATTCCAAGTATTAGCCGCCGATTTCTGGAAATAAGTAGCAAGGACATGTTCATTACCTAAGCTATCGACAATCTTTCCTGATGTTTGCCAGTTATAGGTTTCTGGATTAGTTGCACTAAATGTTGTTATAGTGGGTACAGCATCACCCGAATTCAGATTAAAGCCCATTTCGAATGTTGATGTGGCTTGCGGAGCAAGATCAGAAGTAATTAATTTTAAATTGGTCGGTTTGCTGGCATCAATGTTTCCATTTGTATCGGCCATATATCCGGTTAGATTCGCGCCATTCGCATTGGTAAGAAACCCATTGCCATCTAAGCGGAACTGACCGTTTCTACTATAGCTAACCACACCACCTTCATCCATACGAAAAAAACCTTGACCATTAATGGCTATATCCAATGGGTTGCTGGTCGGTGAGATATTTCCCTGACTAAATGACTGCGCAACAGTTGATACTCTTGCACCAATACCAACTTGAGATGAACCTGAGCCGCCTAGGGAATTTGCGAAAATATCAGTAAATTGAGCTTGAGATTGTTTAAATCCGGCAGTATTCGCATTGGCAATGTTACTTCCAATGACATCCAAGTTTGTCGATGCTGCACTCAGTCCACTTAAACCATGTTGAAAACTCATGACAATCTCCTAATTAGAATACCCGTTTGACATCAGACATACTGACAAGCCCTAATTCGCCCATATCAAGCAGCGCGCCATTCTCACCCGATGAAACACTATTGACCAAACCTAGTGAAAGTGTATTTGCTTTTATTTCATTTCCATCTTGCTTCGCGTTTACAGAAAAAGTGTAGTTCCCAACAGCCGCTTTTGCACCGCTATCTGTTAGGCCATCCCACGGAATTGTGCTGATACCTGTCGGATGTGCGCCAAGATCCATATGCCGAACCGGTATACCCGCGCTATCCATTATTGTTACTTTAAGGTGATCGACGGGTTGCGCTAATTCGATTCCAGCCACAGTTGAATCTCCTTCGAGTTTAATGGCTGTTCCAGGAACAAAAGCACTGTGTCCTATCATTCCCGTCGCTTCCATGGACAGGCTATCTTCAACATCCGAAGTCAGCAATTGCAGTGTTGTATTCAATTTATCGATACCCGTTACAGTACTGATTTGTGCCAATTGACTGGTGACTTCTGCATTATCAAGTGGTTTAAGCGGATCTTGATTTTTCATCTGAGTAACCAAAAGTTTCAAGAAACGATCCTGCGAATCCTCAACATTCTTTTTAGCTGTGACACCTGTCGTTGCTGCCGATGCAGCAGTCTGTGAACTGGCTTGTTGAATTGCACTCATCATGTACTCCTTTATTGACCAATAGTCAGCGTTTTTTGTAGTAGTGATTTGGTGGTATTCATCATATCCACACTATTCTGATATGAACGCGATGCAGACATCATATTGACCATTTCGTCTACCACGTTAACATTCGGCATCGTCACATACCCATTTTTATCTGCGAACGGATGTTTGGGTTCAAACACTTGTCGCATCGGCGAGGGATCATGCACAACACCAGCAACCTTAACGCCGCTCGCACCATTAGCAGCCGCCTGCAACGTGCTGAAAACCACTTGGCGCCCACGATAAGGCTCACCCGTCGAACTGGTGACACTATCAGCATTTGAAAGATTACTGGCTACTACATTCAAACGCTGAGATTGTGCCGACATTGCTGAACTTGCAATATCAAATACATTAAATAAGGACATTATTATCTCTCCTGCATAGCTAGTGTTAGGTTCCTAAACTCGTTCGTAATGAATGTGATACTCGCATCATATTTAATTGAGTTATCCGCGAATCGGGTACGTTCCATGTCCATATCCACTGTGTTACCATCTGCACTCGGTTGCAAAGGAACGCGATACAATACGTCGTTTCCAAGCCCCCTCTGGGTAGCGGGATTAATATGCATTGAAGATGTCGTATTTAAATTTACAGTGTTCGGATTCGTAGTTGGTGAAAGCTTCTCACGTAGTACGCCAGCAAAATCAATATCCTTCGCTTTAAAATTTGGAGTATCTGCATTGGCCACATTACTCGACAGTAATTCTTGCCTTGCAGCTCTTAGGCTCAGGGCTTGATGGTGAAAATTCAGCTCTTTATCAAGTTTGTTAATCATTCTATTAATCCTGATTAAATATATCTTTCAATCGTTCTATCAGCATTTAGCATGCCAAGTATAATAAATGCTTTAATTGGTCGACCAATCAGCGAAAAAGGCGTGAAATAGATGCTATCTTTAAACATAAATTTCTGCGTACTTGTTTAAGATAACGATACTGCGGCAACAATTGCCGAAAACGGCAACAATTAATGGTCGAATAAATATGATACGTTACTTAGTGTTAACGCTTTGTCTACCAGTACTTACAATCTTTCCGTTTTCTTTGTTGGCATCACAGCACAAGCCTATTCCCCAACAGCAAGAAATTTCGCTCATTAAAAACGCGGTAGAAAATTTTATTTACAGTAATACTGCGACACTATCCGGTCAGGTCATTGCTAATGTCGATAAAATTGATCAACATCTCAGTTTGCCCAAGTGCCCGGAACTGGAGCCTTTTGTACCTACCGGCGGCCGTTTATGGGGAAAAACTTCCGTTGGTGTTCGCTGCAACAGTCCATCTGCGACTTGGACTATCTACGTTCAGGCTGAAGTAAATGTGATGGCCAATGTACTGCATGTAGCACGTTCCGTTTCAACTGGACAAACACTCGCATACGAAGATGTAACGTTACAGAATGTTAATCTAACGCAAATGCCTGATGGTATATTCACAAATGCGGCACAAGTAATCGGCAAAGTTGCCACCACTAACCTTACTGCCGGACAACCATTGCGCCCACAAATGCTACGCGCACCCTACGTCATCTTGCGTGGACAGAAAATCAATCTGGTTGTTCAGGGACGAGGATTTAATATCAGTTCGGAAGGTCAGGCCTTGGCTGATGCTGCCGAAGGTCAAGTCGTTCAAGTTCGCAACAAATCGGGGCGAATCACTAGCGGAATTGCTCGCACTAATTCAATCGTTGAAATACAACCTTAGCCCCAGTAATCAAGAATTTTCACAGTTGTACTGACCGTATGCTGTCAATTAATTACTCGCCATGCAAACAAAGTAATCAAAATCCTAAATCAGACTTATAATTACAGGTTACTTAATATACCTATAAAAACACAAAGCTTTCCAACAGTTAATCCGAATGGACTATACCACTGAAATAAAAATAATCTTATCTGATATCTTGGGATTAGGTGAACGATGCGATTCCATTACAGCAGATACTTTTTTACTGGGCAATATTCCCGAGCTTGATTCAGTTGCCGTGGTAACTATTATTTTGGCCCTAGAAAAAGAATTTTCAATCTCAATTAATGATGATGAGATTAGTGCGCAAACATTTCAAACGCTCGGCACTTTAGTTGATTTTGTTGAAAGAAAAGTAGCTCACAAAAACAAACAATCACTCTAAAATTATTCAATACATAAAAATGTACTATTCCACAGTACATGTGGCACTCAGGTAATCCGAATGTATTGATTGTTTTTTGATTTCATTAATGCATAATTACAACTATCAATATCATCCTATGGAGCAAACTATTGAAATTACATTTGGCAAATTTTGCTCATCAATATATTTTTACTGGCTACGGCGATGGATATGTACTGATTAATCAAACCCGTTATGAAAAAAGCTTGATCGTATTACCTGATTATCTAATTGAGAATTGGCCAATACTGTCAGTCTCACAACTCGAAGTTCAGCATTTTGAGAACCTGCTGCCGCATACACCTGAAATCGTAATCTTGGGGACAGGCGCAAAACATCAATTTCCAGATCAATCTCTACTAAGCCAATTAGTCAAACTAGGTATCGGTATTGAAGTTATGGATACAAAAGCCTGCTGCCGTACCTATAACATATTGGCTGAGGAAGGACGTCGTGTTGCTGCAGCTATACTTATTGAGCCTTGATGAGACTCAACAATTTCATAAAAATATGAAAATAGATTATTTAACGGTAACTGCAGGAGCAGAAAATTATGCTATAGTTCGCTGGCTCAAATCATAAGATTTTTAAAAGAAATGGCCATGACATTTATGATTGTGATAAATTCATGTTTGGAAAGTCAGACGCATTAAAATTGGCTTCCTCGATAATATATAATATAGGAGTTAAAAATGAACAAATTTCTTATTGCAGTATTCGCTTCAGTATTTCTATTCGGTTCTTCTGTTACTTTTGCAAGTGGAAATCTAGAATCCGGACTGCCACCGGTATCTGCTCAAGATATTCTGAACAAAATGGCATGTGAAGGTAAAAAAGCTGGTGACACAATCAAAGATCGTACTGACGGTGAAAAAGTTACCTGTCCTGCAAAAATAAAGAATCCTAGACAGGGCGGACCAGCAGCAGGATCAACCTACTAATATTGAAGGCGCGGTTATCACTTGCCTCCTTGTTGAACAAAAAATCTGACAAATAAGCAAGAGCAACTAGCTGTCATATAGTAGTAACCTGTATTTAGGCCAGACCGGATAGCGTATTAGGATTATTTCTTATTAAATTCAACAAACTAAATGAATTAAGTTCAATTAGTCTACCCAAAGAAGTAAAACACGCACGACTATCGGTTTGGCCAAGCATTTTGATTGCATCAAAACAATCTTCGCAGTACAAGCAAATCCCTTTCACCTAACTTTAAGAAGCTACCATTCTTATCTCATCAGCATGATGAATAATAAGGTTAGCATCCTAAAGCTAATCAATCTTAAACTGAAAACTCATAAAACATACCGTGCCAGATCTTCGCTTTGCGAAAGATCCTTGAGGCGCTCATCGACATATGCCGCATCAATAACAACAGTTTCTCCACTGTGTTTCGGTGCATTATATGAGACTTCTTCCAGTAATTTCTCCATGACGGTATGTAGACGTCTGGCACCAATATTCTCAGTTCTACTGTTCACAGAGTATGCAATCTCAGCCAAACGTTTAATGGCATCACTGGCAAATTGCAGCTGTATACCCTCTGTCGCCAGCAATGCTTCATATTGACGAGTCAGGCAGGCATCCGTATTCGTCAGAATCTGTTCAAAGTCGCTGACACTCAAACTGGCCAATTCAACACGAATGGGAAAGCGTCCTTGCAACTCGGGAATCAAATCAGAAGGTTTGGACATGTGAAACGCACCACTGGCAACAAACAGAATGTGATCGGTTTTGATCATGCCGTATTTGGTTGATACGGTTGTGCCCTCAACCAGAGGCAGCAAGTCCCGCTGCACACCCTGGCGTGAAACATCTCCTCCGGTATTACCGGTACGGCTGGCAATTTTGTCTATTTCGTCCAGAAATACAATGCCGTTCTGCTCTACATTCTGAATAGCCGTCAACTTTAGTTCCTCATCATTAACCATTTTTGCGGCTTCTTCTTCGAGCAGCATTTTTCTGGCTTCCCGTATTGTCATCTTACGGGCTTTCTTTTTCTCCCCGGTCATATTCTGAAACATTCCCTGAATCTGGGATGTCAGATCCTCCATGCCGGGTGGTGCAAAGATTTCCATATTAGCGCGCGGCGCTGCCACTTCTATTTCAATTTCTTTATCATCCAACTCACCTTCGCGCAATTTTTTGCGGAATTTCTGGCGTGTGGAATTATCTTGCTCATCCACATTGAGTGAACCAAGATCTCTAGCAACCGGCAGCAGCGCATCAAGAATGCGATCTTCTGCACGATCCTCCGCAAGTGGTTGCTTCTTGCGGGTTTCCCTCTCGCGCAATTCCTTAATCGCTGTCTCAACCAAATCACGAATAATCGAATCGACATCACGCCCAACATAACCCACTTCGGTAAATTTAGTCGCTTCAATCTTTATAAAGGGCGCGTTCGCCAGCTTTGCCAAACGACGTGCAATTTCGGTTTTACCGACACCCGTCGGACCGATCATCAGAATATTCTTAGGCGTAATTTCCTGGCGTAATGGATCGGCAATCTGCTGTCTGCGCCAGCGATTCCTAAGTGCGATCGCCACAGCCCGCTTGGCTGAATTCTGGCCGATAATGTGTTTATCCAGCTCGTGGACAATTTCTTGTGGGGTCATTTGAGACATGATTTTAAATTCAGTGTTAGATGTAAAATGAACAAAATTCCAAATGGGAGACGCAGGTCAATCAACTGCTCGCTCTCTGCAACAATAGAAAATATTCTTACTGCTTGACAGGAATAACCTAGTCAATGGTCTCGATAACATGATCCTGGTTGGTGTAAATACAGATATCACCCGCTATCGTCAGTGCTTTTTTCACAATTTCCTGAGGCGATAAATCGGTATTTTCCAATAATGCGCGAGCGGCTGCCAGAGCATAAGAACCGCCACTACCGATAGCGGCAATACCCAACTCAGGTTCGATCACATCGCCAGCGCCAGTAATAATCAACGTCGCATCTTCGTTGGCAACCACTAACATCGCTTCCAATCTGCGCAGAATTCGATCGGTACGCCAGTCTTTAGCCAATTCAACGGCGGCACGCATGATATGTCCATGATGCGCTTCCAGTTTACCCTCGAAACGTTCGAATAGTGTAAAGGCATCTGCAGTACCGCCTGCAAATCCAGCCAGAATTTTGTCATGATAGAGCCTGCGGACTTTACGCGCGCTGGATTTAGCCACAACAGCACCCAGTGTTACTTGACCATCACCACCTAATGCAACCTGACGGCCGCGCCTTACTGAAACAATCGTTGTCATGAAATTTGCTTAACTCGTTACAAAATATCATTATAGCCTATAAAGCATGGCTGACTCAGATAGAAAAATAAGCAAATGATCAGCTTCTTTTTTTGGCCCGCGGGTGCGCGGTATCATAAACTTTTGTCAGATGTTGGAAATCCAGATGCGTATATACCTGTGTAGAAGTGATATGAGCATGCCCCAACATTTCCTGAACGGCGCGCAAATCACCACTGGATTGCAACAGATGTGACGCAAAAGAATGCCGTAAAATATGCGGATGTACATTTTGATGAATGCCTTGCTGTCTGGCCCTGTTTTTCAAACGATAGCTAATAGTACGGGCACTGATCGCATCGCCATGCTGTGATAAGAAAAGCGCGGATACATCCGGTTTGACAATCTGTGCGCGTTGTTCAATCCATGCTTTCAAAGCCTGGATTGCATAATCGCCGACCGGCACAATACGTGTTTTCCCACCTTTGCCAAGCACTCTGACCGTTCCTTCCGCAAAACTGATATCCACGGGCTTGAGCTGTGTCAATTCAGCCAATCTTAAGCCTGAAGAATAAAACAATTCAAACATGGCGCTATCCCGTATTGTCAACATATGATCGGGTGAGAATGCCAATAACTGCGTGGCTTCATCAGGAGAAAGTACATTGGGTAATTTCTGCGCGGATTTGGGAACATGTAAACCAATACAAGGATTATGCCGGTACTGATGATCGCGTATCAAATAACGATAAAAACTGCGCCACGCCGATAGCATCCTGGACAAACTCCGGCTGGAAAGCCCTTTGCCATGAAGTTGCGCGATCACCTGACGGATATTCGGCGATTGAATCTGTTCTAAATCGTCTTTATTGACGTACTTCAGCAAAATACGAATATCACGCGCATAGTTTTCGCTGGTCAGTGGCGACAAACGCCGTTCATAAGTCAGATGATGAATATAGGCGGCGGCCAGTGACTCAGGTTTACTGCTCATTGGTTACATGGTCTTGCGTTACTTCGCTGCTTGCAGTTTCCGCCAGGTCATAGCGGGCAATCGTAGTACACGCCAACTCCCCCAACCGTTTTAAATACAGTGTGCCCATTTCCGGATAAAATCTTTCGGCATCAGGGCTACCCAGAACAAGCAAACCAATGGTTTGTGTGGTATTCAGTGGAATCATGGAAAATGAATTGAGATGCTCCGCGCCTTCACCAAACCAACACTGGATTTCGTCCGCAATATGATTGCCACAATAAGGTTGCGACAGGCTTTCAGCAATAATGTGAACATCCTGGCTGGCAGGGGTAAATTCAACGTGCTCCTGGTCACTGCAGGAAATATTCCACAAGCGCATTGCCACAAGCGGCACAGCAAAATCCTCACGCAAACTGAAATAGAGTGCATTGAAGAATTCACTCATATTGGAAACAGAAAGTAATGCGATGGTCAGGCGATGCATTTTCTCACCAATCGCATCGTTTTCTTCACCAAAACTGATTAATTCAAGTAGCTTATCCTGTAATACGCGATTTCTTTCTCTTAATGAGGCAACTTGCCGCTCATTGATTGAAACAACCTTATCATCGTGCAAGCCAGGAATATGAATATCCGCCAACAAGTCGGCGTATTCATTGAAAAATTGTGGGTGATCCTGTAGATACTGCGCAACATCTTCCGGTTTCATGATGCTTCCTTGATTGATTACAAATTAATTTCACCTTCAAATACCGTAACCGCCGGGCCTGTCATCCAAACCGGCGCATCGTTCCCCTGCCAGCTTATCGTTAACTCACCGCCTCGCGTACTGACTGTAACCTGATGATCCAACAAACCAAGATTGATACCTGCCACCACTGCGGCGCAGGCGCCTGTTCCGCACGCCAGCGTCTCACCGGCGCCACGCTCAAAAACGCGCAACTTGATGTGACTGCGATCGATCACCTGCATGTAACCGACATTCACGCGTTTAGGGAAACGCGCATGCATTTCGATCAACGCGCCTTCGGTCTCTACCGGTGCGCATGCAATATCCTGCACGACACGGACAGCATGCGGATTACCCATAGACAACGCACTTATTGTAACCGGCTCATCCGGCATTTCAAGCTGATAAGTCAACGCGCATTGCTCTGCAATGAATGGAATTGCTTGCGGTTCAAATAGGGGTTTTCCCATATTAACAGTAATACTTCCATTGACCTCCAGTTTCGGAGATATCACACCACTGAGTGTTTCTATGCGAATTTCATTTTTACGGGTCAATCCGTGATCATGCACATAGCGGACAAAACAGCGCGCACCATTGCCGCATTGTTCAACTTCACCGCCATCCGCATTAAAAATGCGATAACGGAAATCAGCCTGCCCCACGGCTCTCTCAACCAGCAGTATTTGATCGCAGCCGACACCAAAATGACGGTCTGCGAGCAAACGAATCTGCTGTTGATCAAGATTGATCGATTGATTGATCCCATCCAGGACAACAAAATCATTACCCAAACCCTGCATTTTGGTAAATTTCAGTTTCATGGATTAAATATTCCAGCGACTCAATTTCGTTAAGGTCATCAAATAATCATTCATGGTATAGCCGCCCCCAATATCCACAATACTATCACCCGTGATTTCAAATCCATACTGCTGATATGCCAGAATGGCAGTTCGGTTATGCTTATTGACAGTCAGGATCAGTGACTGCAGATTATTTCCCCGCATTATTTCAACAGCATCTGCCATCATCATCGCGCCGTAGCCTTTGCGATGATGATCACAATGAATATACAGTTTGTCAATTTTTAGTTCGTTCGGCTTATTCGTGCGCATACAGCAAGAAAAACCGATGATCGCTTCATCCAAAACCAACTTTCTCCACCAGATTCCCGGATTTGATAATTGTTCCTTGATCAAATCCGGCTGATAGCGTTGCATCAACATATAATCAATCTGCCCGGATGAAATAATATCCGCATAGTGATGCCGCCAGATTGTCTCAGCCAAGGTTGAAATCGTAAGTGCATCAACTCTTGTTACAGGCAATATTCCGGGAATCATATCAGGCGACTATTCTTCGGCATGTGGCTTTAGTGTAAATGGCAATTGATTGAATTTCTGACGCATCTTATTGACAGCGCTAAATACCGTATGTTGCCCGACAATTCGGGCTTCCAGCTTGCGCTTATTGGGGAAATCCATCAATGAAATTCCAACCAGCATCGTCAGCAAACCCTGCCCCGGCAGAAAAAGCATCAGAAATCCCGCCAACAGGAACACAACACCGATTATATTTTTAATCATCAAACCGATGATGCGCAGCACCGGGTGCTGATCTTTCATCCAGTAACGCGGAATACGCGTATCAAAATAATCACTCGGTAAGCGAATCAGAATCCAGGGGATCGCGATTAAAGAACCCACGAAGCCGACAATCGAGGCTATCGTCAAACCAATGAGCACATCGGTGGATACCCACTGCTGAACGGTTATGACAACATCTTCCATGATACAAACATCCAGGTATGTGAAACAAACTTGTTCAAAAAATTGACCGGATAAAGATCTTTTGGCAGAAATTCAGCAAGTAGGCCAGAGAAACGCCCTGCTGCCTGTCGAAACAGGCAGCAGGCATGATGTCTAGGACATCGGAGATTGGATTAAGGAACAATCCGGTTATTGAGAATTTCTTTGCTTTGGTTATTCCAGATAACGTCGGTCAGGTTCGAGTAACG
>NZ_JAMWZS010000072.1 GCF_024282095.1 Nitrosomonas sp. | reverse complement strand
TTACCGGTTTCGACAATTTCGATCAGCTTGGTTGGGTTGGAATCAAGATCAACCATATTGCCTGCCTCTTTTGCTGCCTGCGTACCGGAGTTCATGGCAACGGCTACGTCAGCTTGCGCAAGCGCAGGTGCATCGTTAGTGCCATCACCGGTCATGGCAACCAATCTCCCTTGTGCTTGATACTCCCGAATCAATTTAAGCTTGTCTTCAGGTTTGGCTTCAGCGAGAAAATCATCAACACCAGCCTCGGCGGCAATCGCAGCGGCAGTTAGGCGATTATCACCAGTGATCATCACTGTTTTGATGCCCATTTTTCGCAATTCGCTAAAGCGCTCTCTGATACCACCCTTAACGATATCCTTGAGTTCAATGACACCGAGTACGCGCGCGCCATCAGCCACGACTAAAGGGGTGCTACCACGACGTGATACTTGATCAACTAGAACTTCGACACTTTCAGGGAAAGCGCCCCCTAGGTTTTCGATATAAGCACGAATCGTATCCGCTGCACCTTTTCTGATCTTGCGATCACCAAAGTCTACGCCGGACATGCGTGTTTGCGCAGTGAAAGGAACGAAAACTGCATTATGCAATTCACGACCGCGCAACCCAAATTCCTGTTTTGCAAGCACCACGATGGATCGGCCCTCTGGTGTTTCATCGGCTAGCGAGGCGAGTTGTGCGGCATCAGCTAATTCTTTAATCTGGACATTGGGTGCTGGCAAGAAGGCAGATGCTTGTCGATTACCCAGAGTGATTGTTCCCGTCTTGTCGAGCAGTAATACATCCACATCGCCAGCGGCTTCAACTGCACGCCCAGAGGTAGCAATCACGTTCACTTGCATCATCCTGCTCATTCCAGCCACACCAATCGCTGAAAGCAAGCCGCCGATGGTCGTCGGAATAAGACAAACCAGGAGTGCGACTAAAACGGTAATGGATACAGGTGAGCCCGATCCTGCTGACTCAACACTATAGATTGAAAACGGTAATAGCGTTGCGCATACGAATAGAAATATCAGTGTGAGCGTAACGAGCAAAATAGTTAGCGCTATCTCATTGGGTGTTTTCTTACGTTTGGCGTTTTCTACCATTGCAATCATTCGATCCAAGAATGCTTCTCCTGGATTTGCTGTCACGCGAATTACCAGCCAATCCGATAGGATACGCGTACCGCCAGTAACTGCTGAGAAATCGCCGCCCGATTCGCGGATAACAGGTGCAGATTCGCCGGTGATGGCGGATTCATCGACAGAAGCAACGCCTTCAATGACTTCTCCATCAGCCGGAATGAAATCGCCCGCTTCAATGAGTACGATATCTCCTTTTCGCAGCGATATGGAGTCAATAGTCGTAATTTTTGCATCGTGCTTAGGTTCAGCTAATTTCTTTGCAATAATATTCTTCCGCGCACCGCGCAAGGCTGCTGCCTGTGCTTTACCTCGACCCTCAGCGAGTGCTTCGGCAAAATTGGCGAATAAAACGGTGAACCATAGCCATGCAGCTATCGTAAAAATGAATCCTGCTGGTGCTTCGCCATAGCCGACGAGGGCATCAATACCCAATATCGACGTGAGGACACTACCAACCCAGACTACAAACATCACCGGATTACGCCATTGCGCTTGCGGGGTAAGTTTTTTGAACGCATTGAGGAGTGCCGGTTTAATCAATACCGGGTCGAATAACGGAAGGGTTCGTGTTTTCATGAATACTCCTACCTGTTAGTGTGAGAATAGTTGCAAGTGTTCGACGATAGGTCCAAGTGCTAACGCTGGGACATAGTTAAGTGCCCCGAATATGAGTACTGTACTAATGAGTAGGATGACGAACAACGGCCCATGTGTCGGCAGCGTTCCAGCTGTTACAGCGAGTTTTGGTTGTGCTGCCAATTTTCCGGCAATGGCTAATACGGGAATAATGACGCCGAATCGTCCCAACCACATCGCGATAGCAAGCAGAATGTTGTAAAAAGGTGTGTTAGCAGAAAGTCCCGCAAACGCAGATCCATTGTTGTTTCCAGCCGAAGTGAATGCATACAGCACTTCGGAGAATCCATGTGCGCCCGGGTTAGCCATACTTGCCTTGCCAACTTCAGTAACAACGGCGATTGCGGTACCACCGAGCACTAGCATAGGTACAACCAAGATCGCAATCGACACCATCTTCATCTCGAATACGCCGATCTTCTTACCTAAATATTCCGGTGTGCGTCCGATCATCAATCCAGATAAAAAAACGGCGAGCATAGCGAATATGAGCATCCCATATAACCCCGCCCCAACTCCACCAAACACAACTTCACCGAGCATCATCAATCCCATCGGAACTAAACCACCCAATGGCAAAAAACTATCATGCATTGCATTGACCGCTCCACAGGAGGCGGCTGTCGTGACTGTGGCAAATAATGCAGAAGAGACGATACCAAACCGGATTTCCTTACCTTCGAGATTGCCCATTGAACCATCCGTACCCAGTTGGGTGATAAGCGGATTCGAGTGGGATTCAGACCACAGTGCTACGGTTGCCATCGCAATGAATAGCACCGTCATCGCAGCAAGAATCGTCCAGCCCTGCCGCTGATCTCCAACCATTTGACCAAAGGCAAAGCACAGTGCGGTTGGAATCAGAAGAATACTGATCATTTCCAGGAAATTAGTAAGCGGTGTTGGGTTCTCAAAAGGGTGCGCTGAGTTTGCGTTGAAGAAACCGCCGCCGTTGGTACCGAGCAATTTAATTGCTTCCTGCGATGCAACCGGCCCCATCGCAATTGACTGCTTATCTGTTTTGATCGTCTCCATGATCACGTTTCCTTGATCATCCTTCAACGGCTGACCATCAAGATCATTCTTCGGTACGGTATATTCAAGCGGTTCTATCAGCTTGACATCTTGATAAGCATTGAAATTCTGAATAACTCCCTGGTTTACCAGAATTAATGCAAATACAAAAGACAGTGGCAATAGCACATAGAATATTGAACGTGATAAGTCGAGCCAGGCATTTCCGATACCAGCAGCATTCCTTCGCGTAAAACCACGGATCAGTGCAATAACAACTGCGATACCGGTTGCACCTGATGCGAAGTTCTGTACCGTCAAAGCGAGCATCTGCGTCAAGTAACTCATCGTCGATTCGCCACCATAACCTTGCCAGTTGGTATTGGTGACAAAGGATATTGCTGTATTGAAGGCGGAGTCTGAAGACACATCTCCAAGTGATTGAGGATTCAGGGGCAATTCACTCTGAAAACGCTGTAAGGCATACACAACAACCACGCCCAGAATATTGAATAGCACGATAGCTGTAGCATAACGTTGCCATGGCATATCTTCTGCTGGACTGGTGCCAATCAAACGACAGAATCCATACTCAAATTTATCCAGCCACTTGAAGCGGCATGTCAGCTGTCCATCAAATATGCTGGCGAGATAGCGGCCTAAAGGCCAGGCAATAACGAAGAGAACGATAAGAAATAAACCGATTTGTATCCAAGGTGAGGTATTCATGCCACCTCCTCGGCGTTGAATAATGCGTAGAGCAGGTATAGAAACAATAAGATAGCAAGAATACCTGTTAGCCAATATATCCAATTCATCTTTTATTCCTCATGATAGTAGTTGGCGATCAATCCTATGATCAATACTACAGATAAAATGACTACCCAAAGATAATAGATAAGATCCATGTGTTTACTCCCAAAGTTATCTACTTGTACAGTATCAACATTTGTGTGTAAAAATGGAGTTGAATTGAAGGGATGGAGCGTAAAAATAATGTAAAAATTTATTTGATTGAGTACTGGCAAAAATTTCTTATTAACAGTTTGATCTATAATCAGAGATCTTCAAGAAAACTGCACTAGATTCCCTATTCCAT
>NZ_JAMWZS010000012.1 GCF_024282095.1 Nitrosomonas sp. | reverse complement strand
CAGTCTCGACGGCAGCAATGGTTTCCGCGTGGATGGGGTGGCGGAGAATGATTATTCGGGTGTTCGGTCAGCAGTGCGGGGGATGTTAACGGCGACGGATTTGCTGATGTGATTATCGACAACTATGTTGTGTTTGGTAAAGCTTCTGGATTTGATTCAACGCTGGATTTATCAGTCTGCATGGTAATACAGGCTTTCATGTGCTTGGCGGCGTGCGTTCCGTCAGTAATGCGGGAGACATTAATGGCGATGGCTTTGATGATGTGATTGTCGGTGGTGATAGCTATTACACTGGTAATGCCGGTTATGTGGTGTTTGGTAAGGCATTAGTTTAACGTGCTTCGCTGGATATTTATCCAGCTGGATGGAGCAACGCTTTTACTCCCCCGACGGGAGTTCTGGTTGGTTCGGCTTCTTTTTCAGTGCAGCAGGTGGTGATGTCAACGGCGTTTGATGTGATTGCGGTGGTGTTATGATGAGGTGTCAGCTACGTGGTGCTCGGTAGCTTCGGGGTTTAGCGCCCGGGTGGATGGTGACTTCAATTTGGTCCGAAGTGTATGGTGATAATATTGGCGCTTCGGTCAGTGGTGCAGGCGACGTCAACGGCGATGGTTTTGATGATGTGATTGTCGGTGCATCTGGTGCCGACCGGAACGGTGATAACTCCGGCTCCAGTTATGTAGTGTTTGGCAAGGCTTCGGGTTTTAGCGCCACGCTGAATTTAACCAGCATCGATGGCAGCGTCAGATGGCTTTCCGCCTGGATGGGACGGCATTTTCAGATGGCTCGGGCTATTCTGTCAGCAATGCCGGTGATGTTAACGGCGATGGTTTTGATGATGTGATTATCGGGGCTCAAGGGACCGACCCCAACGGCGAGAACTCCGGTTCCAGTTATGTGGTGTTTGGCGAGGCTTCGGGTTTTAGTGCCGCGATGGATTTGTCCAGCCTCGATGGCAGCAATGGTTACCGGCTGGATGGGGTCAGCGGCTGGTGATACTTCGGTTTTGAATCGGTCAGTAATGGCCGGAGATGTCAACGGCGACGGTTTTGACGATGTGATTGTCGGAGCCCAAGATGCCGACCCGAACGGTGATTATCCGGCGCCAGTTACGTAGTGTTTGGCCAGGCTGGGCGGTTTTTCAAAGGTGCCACGGTGAATCTCATTCCAGTCTCTGATGGCAGCACTGGCTTCCGCCTGGATGGCGGGGCGGCAGATGATCGCTCGGGCTATTTTCAGTCAGCACCGCTGGTGACATCAATGGTGACAATTTTGATGATTTGATTGTAGGTGCGCCTCGGTGCTGATCCGAATGGAACTTCTTCCGGCGCCAGCTACGTAGTATTTGGCCAGGCTTTTAACGCCACACTGAATTTACAGGTACCCGAGCCAGCCTCGATGGCAATGGTGGCAACGGTTTGGCGCCTGGATATATTTCAAGGTGGTGCCGGCGGCATTTGATGGCTCGGGGTAGGCGGTACCGGTTTTGATACTTTGGGATTGCGGGCGGTGTCAGGCGATGTCAACGGCGACGGGCTTGACGATGTGATTATATTCGATGCTTTCGGTGCCAATTTGGATGGTAGCGAACGGCAACTACGCTGCGGCACCAGTTACGTAGTGTCGTGTTGGCTGGCCAGGCTTCCGGTTTTAAGCGCCACGCTGAATCTCAGCCAGCCTCGATGGCAGCAATGGTTTTCCGCCTGGATGGGGCGGCGGCAGGTGATTTCTCTGAGCTGGTCGTTCAGTCAGTGCCGGGGATGTCAATGGCGACGGTTTTGACGATGTGATTATTGGTAAGGCGGTTTGATGCTCCCAATGCTGATCCGAACGGTGATTCTTCAGGATCCAGCTATATTAACGGTGATGGCTTTGTTTGGCCAGGCTTCCGGTTTTAGCGCCACGCTGTTTGGCAATCCGGTTTTGACGCCAGCCAGCCTCGGTGGCAGGCTTTCGTCTGGAATGGTTTCCGCCTGGATGGGGCGACGGCAGGTGATCAAGGCTTCCGGTTTTGATGCTCGGGCTTATCGGTCAGTCAGCAATGCCGGGGATGTGAATGGCGATGGTTTTGATGATTTGATTGTCGGTGCTCCCTCGGTGCTGAACCGAAAGGTGATTCTTCCATTAATTTCGGCTCCAGCTATGTCATTTTTGGCAAAAGCGACTTTGGTGGCGGCAATGTGATTGAAGGCACACCCGGGAATGACAACCTCAGAGGTACCTCGGCAGCGGAAATCTTTGAAGCCGGTGATGGCAATGATTCGATGATTGGCCGCGGTGGGGCGGATGTGTTTCATGGGGATGTCGGCAATGACAATATCCGGGTAGCCGATCTTGGTTTCACATCTGTCGATGGCGGCGTGGGCAATGATGTGCTGCATCTTGATGGCAGTGGCCTGGATCTGAACCTGGCCGATTTTGAAGATAGAATCAGTGGCATTGAAACCATTTGTATATATGGCAGAGGCGATAATACGCTGACTTTAACCGCAGCAGATCTGCTCAACCTGTCGGATACCAGCAATACCCTGAAAGTCCATGGCAATGCCGGAGATCGGATTGTTCTTGACGGCAATTGGGTGGATGGCGGCGGTTGTGGTTTTTATCACATGTATACCCAAGATGATGTGGTATTGTTGGTTGGCATGAATTTGGCGACGGATTTTGCTTAATCTGGTAGTTCGGTAGGTTGGGGTGAGCTTGGCGAATCCCAACATTACAATCCGGTAAACCTGTTGGGGTTTACAGGTTGACCCCAACCTACACATTGTACTTGGAATAGCGCATGCGAGTTATTCAGAAGCTCCTCAATTACAAAAACTGTTGGTTGTCTGAAGGGTATTTCCGGCGTAATATTCGCCTGCTATCCTACGAAATGACATGATAAGCACTTCTTTTTAATCAAGCCTTCGGCTGTGCCGGAGGTAATTTAACTTGTCGCCGTACTGAGGGAGGCAGATCAATGGCAAAAGATACCAGTAAACTGGATAAAGTCGTTCTTGAAGCGCGTCGGAATGCAGAAAAACGCGCCCAAGGGTATCGGGAACAGGCGCTCAAATTGTTTCCGTGGGTGTGTGGCGGCTGTGCACGCACGTTTGATCACAAAAATCTACAACTACTGGAAGTGCATCACAAAAACAGTAATCACGATGATAATCCGCCCGATGGCAGTAATTGGGAACTACTCTGTACTTATTGCCATGAGCATGAACATTCCAAGCTGAAGGATGCCATGGGGCGTGTTGAGGGTGGGAAAACTGAAACGATTGCTACGTTCAATCCGTTTGCGGATCTTAAGGATAGATTAAAAAATAAACTGTAATTGCGTAACCACCCATAACCGGATGCCTTGGTAAGAAAATTAAACTGCGCATTAATGGCGTAAAAACTCGACTGACTCAACATGAAAACGCCCAATTGCAAATTGCCGGACCCTGTTACGCTTTATAAACGCAGTGCTGGTGAGCAAATTCCCGGGTATGTGCGAGAAGCGGGTGATTTGTTGGCATTGGGTGACACTAAATTGTGCATCGATCACCTCAACAAGGCTGACACGAAGCATGTTGAATCGCCTTGGGGTTGGATCGTCGCCGCAACGGCGCATTGCCAGCTTGGCAATTTTAAAACCGCAATTGGCGTTGCGACGCGAGGTCTGCAATATGCCGGAGAAAATTCATATCTGTTGGATTGCCTGGGTGTGGCGCATGCCGGTTTGGGTGACTTGAACAATGCCAAGGTTTTTTTTCAGAAAGCGGTGCAAGTAAACGCCAAGAACGCTAACAGTATCATTAACCTTGCTAACATTCATCTGCAACATAATGCAATTGATTTGGCATTCGATGTGCTGGATCACGGTCTGGCTGCTAATCCTGATGATGCTGAAATCAGGTACCTGTATATCCAGTTGCATCCCATATGGATGCTGCCGATTGAAAATGAAAGATTGCGAATAAGAGCTCGTACGCCGCTTGATCATCAGTTTGTGACGGATTGCTACGCCAACGAATCTTTTATGAGTAACTATAATCGTTATGTGGCAGGCTCGCTCCGGCAATCCAAATCGCAACAGAACACTCACCATCCCGATCGTTTGGCTGTGTATAAAAATAAAAGCATTCAATGGGTCATTGAAAAAAATGATCCATTGAATCCGGGAGAAATTCAATATACACCGATAGGTCTCGCCTCATTGGCGGAAATTCATTTAATACATCGCCGCGCAGAAATTTTGATCGGTTTTCCCGATGCAACAAAATTCAATGGCACTCGCATTCCCTTGACGGCAATGCTGATGATATTGGATTTTGCATTTAATCGGATCGGATTCAATAAACTGGTCAGTATTGTTTATGCCGATAATGTCTATGCGCAAAGATCCACGCTGGCACTTGGTTTCAAGCAGGAAGGCTTGTTAAAAAATCATCTTTTTGATCGCAAGCTAAATCGCTGGATAAGTGTTTATCAAAATGCCATGTTAATTGAAGAATTTGGAGAGAATACCCAGCTTGCGAAACTCTCCAAAAAACTGCTGGGGTACGAATCGCACCCCAATCAGTTGAATCTTTTTCGCAAGCTTAATTTTTAAAGGGCTGCATTATGATAATCAACGGCACATCAGGTAATGATAAATTGTTTGGAACTTCTAAAGATGATTCCCTCTATGGTTTATTGGGTGATGATGAGCTCCACGGGGATGGGGGTAATGATTTGTTGGAGGGTGGAGAAGGTAATGATGCGCTTGATGGTGGCAGTAATAGTTTTGGTAAAGGTGGCGATACTGCCAGCTATGCAAAAGCGACAGATGCGGTTATTGTAGATCTTGTTGCTGGAACAGCAATTGGGGGAGCCGGCGATGATACCTTAACCAATGTTGAGAATATCATCGGCAGCGCATTTTCGGATGCTTTAATCGGTGATGACTTTAACGCCAATGAATTGTACGGTGGTAAAGGTGATGACACTTTGGCGGGCGGTGATGGTGATGACATATTGACTGGCGGGCTTGGCAATGATTTTTTGGATGGTGGTAAAGGTGGTGGTGATATTGCCAGCTATTCAGATGCAGCAGGTGCAGTGACTGTCAACCTCGTGACTGGAATTGCAACGGGAGGTGCCGGAAAGGATGTCTTGCTTAACGTTGAAAGTGCCACTGGTAGTTCATACGCGGATACTATAACAGGGGATGGCGGCTGGAATGTTCTGGATGGCGGCGCAGGCAATGATTCACTTAACGGCGCTGGAGGGGGGGATACGCTCCATGGTGGTTCCGGGGATGATAGTCTCAGTGGCGGAGATAGTGACGACTGGTTGGATGGAGGCGACGGCAACGATGTGCTCAATGGTGGTGCCGGGGCGAATGATACTGCTGATTATTCGAATGCGACCAGTGGCGTTAATGTCAATCTGTTAGCTGGGGTTGCGACGGGCGGCTTTGGAAATGATACTTTGCTCAGTGTTGAGAATGTTAACGGTAGCTTTGGCGCAAGTAATACGCTAACAGGCAATGCAGGCTCGAATCAGCTAACAGGTGGATTTGATAAGGATACGCTATCGGGCGGTGCCGGCGATGACACGCTGTGGGGCAATGATGGTGACGATACGCTCAATGGCGGTGCAGGGGCCGATAGTATGAATGGTGGATGGGGTAATGACAGCTATGTGGTTGATAATGTAGATGATGTCATTACAGAATTTTCCTTTGAGGGCCTTGATAAGGTCAGCAGTAGCGTGACGTATACGTTATCGGCTGAAGTGGAAAATCTCACGCTGACAGGTGCATCAGCAACCAATGGTACCGGTAATGGCAAAGCTAATGTTATTGTTGGAAACTCTGCTGCCAATCAGTTAAACGGCAAGGCCGGCAATGATACGCTGGATGGTGGTAGCGGCAATAATGTACTCACCGGTGGGACAGGTAGCGATATCTTTAAATTCACTACCACAGGACATGCCGACAAGATTACTGACTATAACGTAGCGGATGACACCATCCAGTTGGAAAATGGGGTATTTACTGCATTAACCGCAACCGGTACATTGGCTGCCGGTCGATTCGTGGTTGGTACGCAAGCGCTAGATAGCAATGATTTCGTTATTTACAACGATGTGACGGGTTCGTTGTTATATGACGCAGATGGCAACGGTGCAGGTGCCGCAGTAGTCATTGCCGGTGTCAGTGCTGGGTTGGCCATGACCAATGCGGATATCGTGGTGATTTAACGGCTGTTAATCAGCATGGCAGGTCACTATGATTATTGACCTGATCCTTTAAAGCAATAGTAGTTTAGCCGGAGAATTATTGTCCAATCGTTGCACAATAGTTCTCCGGCAATATTTTGTGTGTCAGTAGAAGAAAAAAGAAGAATTACTTTTGTTTTTTCTGATCATGCAATCCTGGAAATCTTAATCAGTAAAGTCAAACGAAAGAAAAGACCAAATCCTGCACGTTTGGGATGGGATGTTGGTATTTTCAGAGAACAATGTATCGACTGCCTCGAAAATGTTTTTTAACAGTCTGTTAGATTCCTTCATTACGCAGTCGCTGCTAAGCCGGTACAATACCAATCAGCGGGCGTAATCTGATCGTCCGATTGCTACGATTTAAACATGCCAACCCTATCATTAGATTCTTCTCAATTACGTACTACCATCGATCCGGATTCCCTGGGATTCACTGATACTTCGGAACTGCTGCAACAACCTTTGTCATGGATTGGGCAGGAGCGGGCGGAAGTGGCGGTGCGCTTTGGTTTGGGTATGACGCAACCCGATTACCATTTATTTGTGCTGGGAGAGGTTGGATCGGGTCGATCCTCATTGTTACAGCAGGCGTTGATTGCTGCAGCGGCGGATAGATCAACACCGCACGATTTGTGTTATCTATACAATTTTATTGCACCTGAAAAGCCGCTGGCTTTGCATTTGCCTGCCGGGCAAGGGCGTTTGTTGCGGCAATCTTTGTTGCAATTGGCTAAATCATTGCCGGTGGAAATCGCACAATGTTTGAACGGGCAGGATTTTAAGATCAAAAGCGATCGCATTGAGAAAAAATGCAGAACTGAAGCCACAAAAATGTATGCCAAGTTGGACAAAATTGCTGTATCGCTGCATTTCACCATTCATCGTGAGAACGAACAGATTATTTTTACGATGCTGGATGCAGCAGGAGAAATCCTGACGGAAGAAAATTTATTGAAGCTGCCCAGGAACCGTAGAATTGAAATAGAGCGGGCAGAGCAGCAGCTTCATGAAGCGATTATTCATTATTTTGAAGCATTTAACGAAATAGACAAAGAAAAGAGTACAGCGCTGGCAGCATTGCAGCGGCGTACCGTGCAACCGTTATTGAGTCTTGCCGTGAAGAAGATTCAGGATGGCTTGCAAAAACAATCAAGAAACAACTCCCGATTAAAGACGTATTTTGAACAGATCACAGCAGATATCCTCGATAATCTGCATCTGTTTGAAGCCGGCACTAACGACGAAGAAAAGCGCCAATCGGCATTGAGTCAGATTTTCTCCCGTTATCAAATCAACCTTGTGGTGGACAATGCCGACGTGCGGGGGGCACCCGTCATTGTCGAGGATAATCCGTCGTCTTATGCGCTATTTGGTAGCATTGATTATCAGTTTGAGAGCGGCAAACTGAAAACTGATTTCATGCATATTCGCGCCGGCAGTTTGCTGAAAGCGCATGGTGGTTTTCTCATGTTGTACTTGAGTGATTTGCTGACGGATAGCGAATTATGGCTAAAACTGCGACGATTCTTGCGCAGTAAGCGGCTGCAAATTGAAGAACCCGGTTCGACGTTGACATCGAATGCACCTGTCGCACTTGAACCCGAGGCAGTGGAAGTGAACGTCAAGATTATTCTGATCGGAGCACGCGAAGAATATTATGATCTGCAGGAGATTGATCCTGAATTTATGCGGCGCTTCCGCGTAAAAGTCGACTTCGCTGAGAGCTTTCTTGCCAGTGCGAAAACTTACCATGCATCGGCCATTTTTGTCGCGCATGCTTGCGATATAGCAAAATTGCCGCACTTTTCCGCGGCGGCGGTGGCGCGTTTATTAGAAGAATCGCATCGTGAAGTGGAAGATCAAAAACGCCAGAGCGCGATTTTTGCGCGTACCGAGATGCTGGTGTTGGAGAGTGCCGCATTGTGTACCGCACGCCGTGGGCGTACGGTGGCCGTGGCGGATATCGATGCCGCGCTGCGGGCACGCACGCACCGTCACAACTACCCGGATTTAAGTGTGCAGGAGTTCATTATCGACGGCGAAATCTCCATTGCAGTTCAGGGTGAGAAAGTAGGACAGATCAATGCACTGACGCAAATCGATTTAGGCGACTATCGTTTCGGCACGCCGGTGCGGGTTAGTGCGCGCACCTTTGCTGGTGAGGATGGGGTACTGAATATTGCGCGTGAAGTGGATATGACCGGGCCGATTCATGATAAGGGCGTGTTGATATTGCAAAATTATCTCGCTGCATTGTTTGCGCATATCGCACCGCTGGCGCTCAGTGCATCGATTGTTTTTGAGCAGGAATATACCAGTATCGAAGGGGATTCGGCTTCCTGTGCCGAGTTTTATGTGCTGTTGTCATCGCTGACGGAATTACCGCTGAATCAAAGTATCGCGGTAACAGGTGCATTGAATCAACATGGCGAAGTGCTGCCGATTGGTGGCATCAATGACAAGATTGAAGGCTATTTCACGCTGTGCGAGAAAATTGGGTTAACCGGCGAACAGGGTGTGCTGATTCCGCATGCCAACCGGCAGCACTTGATGCTGGATAACAAAATCATTGCAGCCGTCGAAAAAGGTCTGTTTGCGATTTACACCATGCAGCATGTTACCCAAGGACTGGAATTGCTGACTGGATTGCCAGCGGGAGTCCTGGACTCAGGCCGAACGGTCGGTTACCCATCCGAAACTGTGCTGGGAGATGCGCAGAGAATGCTGGTGGCTTTCCGTCGTGCCTGTCAATTGATGCATCACCCTAGAACAGAACATAGGCGACTGCCATCGCGTTCAGAGAAATGATCTTCGTACATGATGTCGCAACTGGATGATTGGTTACTTTTAGAGTACAGGTAGGCACAGTATGAATGCTGCTTCGGAAATGAGCGCTCAGCAACAACGTTACCGAGACGTGCGCAAAGTGACGCTGGTTGGATCAGTGTTGGATCTTATGCTGGGTGTTACCAAGATCGTGGTGGGGTGGTTTGCCAATTCGCAAGCGCTGATTGCCGACGGTATTCATTCCTTGTCAGACTTGTTGACTGATTTTATGGTGCTGTATGCCGCCAAACACTCGCACAGGGCAGCCGATGAAGCGCATCCCTATGGGCATGGCCGGATTGAAACGCTGGCAACGGTCAGTCTGGGAGTTGTGTTGGTCATCGTCGCCATCGGCATCGCGACGAGCGCGATCCAACGGCTCAATGATCCGCATGTATTATTGGATTTCAGCATATTGGCGCTACTGGTTGCACTGGTGTCCGTGGTGTCCAAAGAGTGGATTTATCATTATACGATGGCGGCTGCGCGGCGGTTGCGCTCGGATATGCTGACGGCCAATGCCTGGCACAGCCGCTCCGATGCTTTTTCGTCGATTGTGGTGCTGATCGGCATCGCCGGCGTCATGTTGGGTTATCCTTACCTCGATGCGATCGCCGCAGTGGTGGTAGCTGCGATGATCGCCAAGATCGGTTTTGATTTGGTGCGTTCCAGTACGCGGGAATTGATCGATACCGCGCTGGATCCTGAAACAGTCAATGCGATTCGAGAACATATTTATGCCGTGAATGGCGTACGCTCAATTCATACGCTCAGATCCCGCAAGAGTGCAGGGGATGCTTTTGTTGATGTGCATATCCAGGTCGATCCTCGTTTAAGCGTATCGGAAGGCCATCAGATCGGCGATGCCGTGCGGCGGCGCTTGATGAAACACGTGGATGAGGTAACGGATGTGACGGTTCACATCGATCCGGAAAACGATGAAACCGGTTCATCCTGCAACGAACTGCCTGCGCGTGATAAAGTCATCGATGAATTAAAACAGCGCTGGCTGCAATTGCCGACGGCGGCAATTGAAACTGTGACGCTGCATTATCTGTCCGGTGAAATCGATGTGGAACTGGACTTGCCGATCGAAATTCTGCAGGACACCAATGAGGCAAAGCACCTGGTGCTGGAACTTAAAAAAGCTGTTGCATCGTTGATTTATATTCGTGAAGTGCAGGTGCGGTTTAGGGCTTGATTTGCACACAACGAATTCTGTGAAGGGATCATCCCTGAAGACCTGTTTTTCAGGGATGATTGTCTAGGTTATTGCCCGATTCAACTTAAATCACCACAAAATCCACATTGGTCAAGGCCAAACCGGCGCTCAATGTAGCAATTTGCACTGCCGCACCCGCGCCGCTTGCATCCGCGTCGTACAGCAATGCACCTGTTACGTTGTTGTACACAACGAAATCATTGGCATCCAGCGCTTGTGTGCCGACTTTGAGTTGACCTACCGCTAATGTGCCCGGAGTGGTTAACGCGGTAAATACAGCATTTTCTAACTGAATGGTGTCATCAGCCACGATAAAATCAGTAATCGCATCAATGTGACCTGCGCTAGTCAGTTTGAAGGTATCTTGGCCTATTCCGCCAGTGAGCGTGTTGTTGCCGGTGCCACCGTCGAGTGTGTCATTACCGCCAGCGCCATTCAATTGATTGGCTGCTGAATTGCCTACCAAGTTGTTGACTGATCCATTACCACTTCCATTGATCGCTGATGCACCGGTGAGGATTAAATTCTCTACATTGTTTGGCAAAGTAAAGGTCGCGCTGCTACTGACTTTATCGGTACCTTCATTGAGATTCTCAGTGACGATATCACCGGCGTTATCGACGACATAATTATCATTGCCGAGACCGCCTATCATAGTGTCGGTATCTGCATTGCCGTTAAGCGTGTCATTGCCTAAACCGCCGTTTAACTGGTTGACTGCCAAATTGCCAATTAATATATTGTTTAGATCATTACCTACTCCATTGACATCCGATATACCGGTTAGCGTGAGATTTTCTACATTCACTGGCAAATTGAAACTGATACTGCTTTTGACGATATCTGTGCCTTCACTTAGGTTTTCGAAAATGGAGACGCCACCATTATCGACAATATAGGTATCATCACCTAAACGCCCTATCAGCGAATCATTACCACCTTTGCCGTTGAAGACGTCATTTAATGCAGTGCCGTAAAGAGAATTATTGTTGAAGCTGCCCGTAAAAGTAAGACCGCCGGCGAGGGAAGTGGCGGCAGCGGCACCTAATTTCAGTGATTCAACTTTAGCGCCGAGCAAATGATCAATCAGTCTGATTGAGCCAAAGCCATCGGCAACGATATAAAGATCATCATTACCGTCCCCAACCAAGCGAATAGAAGAAGCAGGAATATCGTTCAGAATACGCACCGTATCGTTAAGCCCACCAACGATTTCCTCTATGATTGTGTCGTCGCCAAAGAAACCTGAGAAGTCGTAGGAATCATTGCCGAGTCGGCCGGTGAGGAAATCGTTACCTTCTTTGCCATTAATGACGTCATTAAAGGCAGTACCGTAGAGTGAGTTGGGATTGATACTTCCAGTAAAAGTGAGGCCGCCAGTAAGAGAAGTGGCGGCAGCGGCGCCTAATTTCAGTGATTCAACTTTAGCGCCGAGCAAATGATCAACCAGTCTGATTGAGCCAAAGCCATCGGCAACGATATAAAGATCATCATTGCCGTCCCCAACCAAGCGAATAGAAGAAGCAGGAATATCGCTCAGAATACGTATCGTATCGTTAAGCCCACCGGCTGTATCTTCTGAGATGGTATCATCACCAAAAACATCTGAGAAGTCGTAGGAATCATTGCCGAGTCGGCCGGTGAGAAAATCGTTACCTTCTTTGCCATTAATGACATCATTAAAGGCAGTGCCGTAGAGTGAGTCGGGATTGATGCTTCCAGTAAAAGTGAGGCCGCCAGTAAGAGAAGTGACGGCAGCGGCGCCTAATTTCAGTGATTCAACTTTAGCGCCGAGCAAATGATCAACCAGTCTGATTGAGCCAAAGCCATCGGCAACGATATAGAGATCATCATTGCCGTCCCCAACCAAGCGAATAGAAGAAGCAGGAATATCGCTCAGAATACGTACCGTGTCGTTAAGCCCACCAACGACTGCTTCTGTGATGATGTCATCGCCAAAGAAACCTGAGAAATCATAAAAATCATTGCCGAGATCACCAATAAGCGAATCATTGCCACCTTTTCCATTGATCGTATCATCGCCGCTTGTTCCATTCAGCGTGTTGTTAAAATCATCCCCATTGATTATTGCCATTTTTTTTGTTCTCCGTAATAAGAGTAAGTATTATTACCCACTCGGCGCGTATGGTAGCTTGCTGAATAATTCAAAGTCAATGTAAATAATCATATAAAATAATAAGATAGATGATGAACTTCAGTCCGGGAATTGGATGTTTAGATATCTGTTAGTAGAAGGTGGAAGCAATGAGAAAAATTTTATATCAGCGATAACTGAATCAGGTTTTCCTGCCAGTCCATCAACTGAACAACTGTGATTGTGTATATAATTGCACAATCCCGTTTTTTAATGAAAAAACCAGCCTATGGTAGGTTTTGAATCTTTTTATCTTCGTAAATCTTTTTCACCATGCGTCCAATATTAAAATCCAGCAAGCTCACCAATGTGTGTTATGACATTCGCGGTCCGGTGATGGAGCGTGCCAAGCAGATGGAAGAAGAAGGGCATCATATTATCAAGTTGAATATCGGCAATCCGGCGACGTTCGGGTTTGATGTGCCGGAGGAGATCCTGCAGGATGTCATTCGCAATTTGTCGGATGCTTCCGGCTATTGCGATTCCAAAGGGCTGTTTGCGGCGCGCAAAGCGATCATGCATTACACGCAGGAAAAGCAGATCAAGAATGTGCAGCTGGATGATATTTTTATCGGCAATGGCGTATCCGAGCTGGTGGTTTTGACGATGCAGGCGCTGTTGGATAATGGCGATGAGGTGCTGATTCCGATGCCGGACTATCCGTTGTGGACGGCTGCGGTGGTGCTTTCCGGTGGTATGGCGCGACATTATGTGTGTGACGAAGCATCCGGCTGGCTGCCGGATCTGGATGATATTCGCGCCAAAATCGATTCCAGAACACGCGCCATTGTCATCATTAATCCGAATAATCCGACGGGTGCGTTGTATCCGAAGGAATTATTGCTCGAGATCATTGAAATTGCGCGCCAGCATCAATTGATTATTTATGCCGACGAGATTTACGACAAGATTCTGTATGGGGATGCGACGCATACGTCGATTGCTTCATTGGCCGATGACGTGTTGTTTGTGACGTTTAATGGGCTATCCAAAAATTACCGCGCAGCGGGTTTTCGCTCGGGTTGGGCGGTGGTTTCCGGTGAAAAGAGTCATGCCCGTGACTACATTGCCGGGTTGAATATGCTTGCTTCGATGCGATTATGCGCCAATGTGCCGTCGCAATTCGGCATTCAGACAGCACTGGGCGGTTATCAGAGCATTTATGATTTGACGCTGCCAACCGGCCGGTTGATGCGTCAGCGCGATGTCGCTTGGAAAATGCTGACGGATATTCCCGGTGTCAGCTGTTTTAAACCGCAGGCGGCGCTGTATTTGTTTCCGCGCCTGGATCCCGAGGTGTATCCGATTGAGAATGATCAACAGTTTGTACTGGATCTTCTGTTGGAAGAAAAAGTCTTGTTGGTGCAAGGCAGTGGCTTTAACTGGCGCAATCCAGATCATTTTCGCGTGGTGTTTCTGCCCAATGTCGACGATTTGACTGAAGCAGTCGGTCGCATTGCACATTTTCTGCAGCGCTACCGCAGACGTCATGGAACTGATTCAGCATCGTATTAGCTATTTATTTCTCGTCTTCCGGCCCCTATAATCCGGTAGGTTCTACAATCCAATCAGTTTTTATATTTTAATGTTATGAAACCCATAAATGTCGGTTTACTAGGAATTGGTACTGTCGGTGGTGGTACGTACACCGTTCTCAAACGCAATCGTGAAGAAATCGCCCGTCGCGCGGGCCGCGAAATCGTCGTCACAATGATCGCTGATAAGGATCTCGATAAAGCGCGCCAATTGGCGGATCCAGGCGTGGTGGTGACGGACAATGCGCATGAGATTACGACCCACCCCGCCATCGATATCGTCGTTGAGTTGATTGGCGGACAAACGATTGCCAAGGATTTGATACTGGAAGCGATTGCGCACGGTAAACATGTGGTGACCGCCAATAAGGCCCTGCTGGCGAATCATGGCACTGAGATATTCGCAGTGGCGCGCGCCAAGGGCGTGATCGTGGCGTTTGAAGCGGCGGTGGCGGGCGGTATTCCCATTATCAAAGCCCTGCGTGAAGGCTTGACCGCCAATCGCATCACCTGGATTGCCGGCATCATCAATGGCACGGCAAATTTCATTTTGTCCGAAATGCGCGAAAAAGGCTTGTCGTTTGCGGAAGTCTTGCAACAGGCGCAAAAACTGGGCTATGCCGAGGCTGATCCGACCTACGATATTGAAGGCATTGATGCGGCGCATAAAATTACCTTGATGTCGGCGATTGCATTTGGCATACCGGTGCAATTCAGCAAAGTATATACCGAAGGCATTACCAAACTGACCGGCGAAGACATTCGCTATGCGGAGGAATTGGGGTATCGCATCAAACTGCTGGGGATTACCAAACGTGTGGAAAAAGGCATCGAATTGCGCGTGCATCCAACGCTCATTCCAATACGGCGTTTGATCGCCAACGTCGAAGGCGTGATGAATGCTGTGGTCGTCAGAGGCGATGCCGTGGGCGCAACGCTTTACTATGGCGCTGGTGCTGGTGCTGAACCGACGGCGAGTTCAGTGATTGCCGATCTGGTGGATGTGACGCGCATGCAAACCGCTGATCCGATGCATCGTGTTCCAACATTGTCATTCCAGCCGGATTTGTTGTCGGATACGCCGGTGATTTCGATGGAAGACGTCGAAACCTCGTATTACCTGCGCATGCAGGTGATCGATAAACCCGGCGTGATGGCGGAAATCACCCGTATCGTGGCGGATAATGATATTTCCA
This sequence comes from Nitrosomonas sp., assembly GCF_024282095.1. GTDB lineage: Bacteria > Pseudomonadota > Gammaproteobacteria > Burkholderiales > Nitrosomonadaceae > Nitrosomonas. Next base: position 51,545 of record NZ_JAMWZS010000012.1, on the reverse strand, counting down.
TTAGCGCCCTGATTCAAAAGGAACCTGGCAGTGATTCCGACCGCGTCAGTGTCATTATGTTGACGCACTTGACGGTGGAGAAAAATATCAACGCGGCCATCGCCCGTATTGAATCTCTGCCGGTGGTGACGAATAAAGTCATTCGTATCCGCATCGAAGAATTAAATAAATAGGCATTGAATCATCGGAATGGGTGCAGTGATGAAGTATTGCATCCATTTTTCAGGTATTGCTGCTGTTTTTTAACGCTATTGTGTGATGCAATAGCCTTTATTCAAACTCAATCCATTAAAAATAAGCATGCGTTATATTTCAACCCGCGGTGGAATGCCGCCCAAACCGTTTTCTGAAATCCTGTTAAGTGGCCTGTCGCCTGATGGTGGATTGGCGATACCCGAAGCGTATCCTCAAATCACAGCAGCGGAATTGAATGCGTGGCGCGGCTTGAGTTACCCGGCGCTGGCGTTCGAGATTCTGTCGCGCTTTGTCGACGATATTCCCGCCAATGATTTGCGCCATTTGATCCATCAGACGTATACCGCCGAAGTGTTTGGCAGCGCGGATATCACGCCGCTTAAAACTTTGGAGCCGGGTTTGCATATTCTGGGATTATCGAATGGACCGACCTTGGCGTTCAAGGACATCGCCATGCAATTGCTGGGCAATTTGTTTCAATACCAATTGACGAAAACCGGCGATGAGTTGAACATTCTCGGCGCGACATCGGGCGATACCGGCTCCAGCGCGGAATACGCCATGCGCGGCAAGCACGGTATCCGTGTTTTTATGCTGTCGCCGCTGGGAAAAATGAGCCGCTTTCAGACTGCGCAAATGTTTTCGTTGCAAGACAAAAACATTTTCAACATCGCCATTCGCGGCGTGTTCGACGATTGCCAGGATATCGTCAAGGCAGTCAGTAATGATCACGTCTTCAAACAAGCGCATCGCATCGGCACGGTCAATTCGATCAACTGGGCGCGCATTGTCGCGCAGGTGGTGTATTACTTCAAAGGCTATTTTGCGGCAACCAAAAGCAACGATGAGCAAGTGTCTTTTGCTGTGCCATCCGGTAATTTTGGCAACATCTGCGCCGGCCATGTGGCACGCATGATGGGATTGCCGATCAAACATTTGATTCTGGCGACCAATGAAAATGACGTGCTGGACGAATTTTTCAGCACCGGCGTATACCGCCCACGCACCACCACGGAAACCCGGCACACCAGCAGCCCGTCGATGGATATTTCCAAAGCATCCAACTTCGAGCGCTTCATTTTCGACCTGACCGGCCGGAACGCCAAGCAAGTTGCCGAATTATGGTCAGCGGTGGATCAAGGCAATGCCTTTGATTTATCGACCACACCGCTATTTGCCAAAATTAAGGACTACGGCTTTGTCTCCGGCAGCAGCAACCATGCGAGCCGCATTGCGACGATTCGCGACATCTACCAGCGCTATCATGTGCTGGTTGATACGCACACTGCGGATGGCTTGAAAGTCGGTCAGGCGCACCACGAAGCAGGCGTGCCGCTGATTTGCCTGGAAACCGCATTACCCGTCAAATTTGCTGAAAGTATCCAAGAGGCGATTGGTCAAGAACCCGAACGTCCGGCTGGTTTCGAGAATCTTGAAGATCTGCCGCAACGCTTTGTGGTCAAGGATGCGGATGTGCAGGCAATCAAGGATTATATTGATGAGCAATGTGAGGTATCTGCGTAGAAATATCTGATGAATCGTTGGAATATTCCAGATTGGCTAGAACGTGAGGTAATCGAAAGAGACACTCATTGCGTGTATTGTGGAGTTGAATTTATCACGACGAATCAAACGCGGAAATCGAAACCATCGTGGGAGCATATTGTAAACGATGCAAGAATAATTACTCGCACAAACATTGCGAGATGCTGCATGTCTTGTAATGCAAGTAAGGGAGCAAAGCTTCTTTCTGTTTGGCTGGGCTCGAGTTTTTGCAAGGAACGAAACATTACAAAAGAAACCGTTGCGCCAATTGTCAGGATGGCTCTTGATTATCCCATCAATATTGGATAACTCAGCAAGTAGCCCGGATAAGCCAGCGCCATCCGGGAAGCATGAAACAACTACCACAAATGATTCATTGATGATCGTATACCACTTTATCTCTTCTGAATTTGCACTCAAAGCATTGCGTGACCGCCGTTTGAAAATCTCACGCATCAATGAGCTGAGTGATCCGTTTGAGTTTTGTGCGGCAGATTTTTCCGATAGTGATACCCAAGCTAAGCTGGAAACATTCAAGAATCACGTGAACGAGCATTATGGTGTCATTTGTTTTTCGGAACAATATCATGATCCGGTGCTGTGGAGTCACTATGCCGATGGTCATCGCGGTGTTGCCTTGGTGTTTGAAATTCCCGATGACCAAGCGATCTCTATTGATTACCAGCCTGCGCGCTTGTGCTTGGATGTCGATGCCGCCATTCAGCGTGGCGGTTTTACCGAATCCGATTTAAGTAAACTCATTTCGACCAAATTTTCCAGCTGGCAGTATGAAAATGAGATACGAATGACCTGCCGCCTGAACGATCACTTTTGTCAAATCGACTCAAAAGGGAAAAAGGTTTACTTTGAATCATTAAGCTTGGAATCTTTTGGTCTGGATCCGTTGAAGTTAATCGGATTGATCCGCGGCATCCGGTGTGATTTGAGTCCTATGGATATTGCGAGCGAATTACTGGCAGCGGATACGCTTTCAGTTCAGGATACCCTGTTAGATTTATCGTCCTTTCGAATCATTTCCGGGAAAACTTACCCGGTCAATGGCGTGCGATCTTTTTCCGCTTGTTGCTTTAGGGTTTGATTATGATGGGATTTAAATAATTCCATATAACGCAGTACACGCTATTCAGGAATTAATTTGAAATAAGACAGAAGTGATTGCTCAAGAGATTCGGGCAATTACGAGACGTCCTGCTAACTTGTTTGGTTAAAAAGACAAACCAAACCTGGCTAATCTGGTTTTAAAACTGTGCAGTCCTGGTGCCGGGATTTACATGTGACATGCTCTTTCCTTCTTTTCAATCTGCTCATGTCAAACGCATGGTCTGACACTCAAGTCTGCAGAAGCCGGACTCATCGCTCGTTAGTGACATCAACCCCAGGCTTTTCACGTTCTGGAAACCATCCTGGGGTTTGCCGAATTCCTATACGCGCGCTTTAATTCCCTTTTTTCAAAGCATCGCATTTATCGACAAATGCTTGCCGTGCAACTTCGTCGTTCCTGAAAGTCGCCAGTGATGACTCCAATCCTCTCCCCGAACAATTCACCGAATCCGCTTCGGGAACTCCGCCGCAACCGATCAGAGCGATACTAAGGCCAATCACACAAACGACGCTATATTTAAAATTCATCTAAAATTTTCCTTTATAAAATATTGACTATGGCTTGATGGCTATGTCCGATTTCTCAATCAGTTGGCGCTGGTCCGGCCACACGAACCTAACGTTCCAATTCTACCTGAATCCTCACGGTCTTTGTATTTTTGCCTGGTATCGGTTGCCTCGAAAATGTTTTTCAACGCCTGCTAAAGCCCGCTTGCCAAGCGCCACGAGCAATTTGGCTGGTTGGGTTAGAAAGACAAGTCAAACTATGCTAATCTGGCTTCAAATCTGTATACTTCACAATATCCTGAGTTATTTTTATCGACTATAGGCAGTATTCAAATCGTCCGGAGCCAGTAATGAAATTTTCTATTTACCGCTATGATCCCGATAAAGATGAACAACCTTACATGCGCGATTACGATGTGCAGTTGGCGGCGACCGATAAGATGCTGCTGGATGCATTGTTGCGTATTAAATCGGTCGACGACAGCCTGAGTCTGCGCCGTTCGTGCCGTGAAGGCGTATGTGGTTCGGATGCGATGAATATCAATGGGCGTAATGGGTTGGCGTGTATTACGCCGATCAGTAGTTTGAAGGAACCGGTAGAAATACGTCCACTGCCGGGATTGCCAGTGATTCGCGACCTGATTGTCGATATGACGCAATTCTTCCAGCAATATCACTCCATTAAACCTTATCTGATCAATAATGATCCGCCGCCGGAAACAGAACGGTTGCAATCGCCGGAGGAACGGGCTGCGCTGGATGGCGTTTACGAATGTATCTTATGCGCTTGCTGCACGACATCCTGTCCTTCATTCTGGTGGAATCCGGATAAGTTTGTGGGTCCTGCGGGGTTATTACAAGCTTATCGCTTTCTTGCGGATAGCCGCGATCAGGCGACTGCTGAAAGACTGGATAATCTGGAGGATCCTTACCGATTGTTTCGCTGCCATTCCATTATGAATTGTGTTGATGCGTGTCCTAAAGGCTTGAATCCTACCCAGGCAATCGGCAAAATCAAAGACATGATGGTGAAAAGAATGGTATGAAGGAATTCGAGCGCGCACGCTGGCGCTGTCGGCGCGGTCTACTTGAGTTGGATATCGTTTTGCAACGTTTTATGGATCAGTATTACAGGCAGTTGGATCAGCACGAGCTGGAACAATTTGAACGATTGCTGTCCCTCCCGGACAATGATCTGTGGGACTTGATCACGGCACGGCAGGTCACGACGGATGATAAACTGCAACAGATCGTGGAATTGCTACAAAAGAGTTAGATTTTAGAGGGTATTCTGCGGTTCTGAAACTTTCTAATCGTGCATACTAGTCAATCGTACGCAACAAGTGGAGAAGTAATATGGCACAAAAAGGCATGGCAACTTTAAATCTCAATGATGGCAGCGCGCCCATCGAACTGCCCATTTTATCTGGGACGATGGGACCCGATGTAGTCGATATTCGTGCACTGCATGCAAAAAGTGGCGTATTTACTTATGATCCGGGCTATCTATCGACAGCCAGCAACAGCTCCAACATCACATTCATTGATGGCGACAAAGGAATTTTGCTATATCGTGGCTATCCCATCGAGCAGCTTGCAACGCACTGCGATTTTATCGATGTCTGCCATCTGTTGATGAAAGGTGAATTGCCCGATACAGCGCAGAAATCCGAGTTTGACCGCGCCATCAAAAATCACTCGATGCTGCATGAACAACTGGTCAGGTTTTATAGTGGATTCAGGCGTGATGCGCATCCGATGGCGGTCATGGTGGGTGTGGTCGGTGCGTTATCGGCGTTTTATCATGAAGCGTTGGATATTTCTGATCCGGGGTACCGGGAGCAATCCGCGTTCCGGCTCATCGCAAAACTGCCGACGATTGCTGCGATGGCGTATAAATACAATATCGGCCAACCCTTTATCTATCCGCAGAATCGATTAGGCTATGCGGAAAATTTTCTGCACATGATGTTTGCGGTACCGACTGAAGAATACCAAGCAAATCCGGTGATTGTCCGCGCGTTGGACCGGATTCTGATTTTACATGCCGATCATGAACAAAACGCTTCTACGTCAACGGTGCGCCTGGTTGGCTCCAGCGGTGCGAATCCATTCGCTTGCGTTTCATCGGGAATTTCATGTCTATGGGGACCTGCGCACGGTGGCGCCAATGAGGCTTGCTTGAAAATGCTGGAAGAAATCGGCGATGTTTCCCGTATCGATGAGTTCATTAAACGCGCCAAAGATAAAAATGATAATTATCGGTTAATGGGTTTTGGTCACCGGGTCTATAAGAATTTTGATCCCCGGGCAAAACTGATGCGCGAAACCTGTCATGAGGTTTTAAATGAATTGGGATTGCACAATGATCGTTTGTTTAAGCTGGCGCTACAGCTTGAAAAGATCGCCTTGGAAGACGATTATTTCATTTCCCGGAAACTCTATCCGAATGTCGATTTTTATTCCGGTATCGTACAACGTGCATTGGGGATACCCACCAGCATGTTTACCGCAATTTTTGCCATGGCGAGAACAGTAGGATGGGTGGCGCAATGGAGCGAAATGGTTTCCGATCCGGCGTATAAAATCGGGCGGCCGCGCCAATTGTATACCGGTACCACGATGCGGGATATCCCCAGTTCGTATTCAAGAAAATAGCATTCTTTGATATTAAGGGCTGCCTATCGTATGAACAAGCCGTTGTTTGATGATTCCCTGTTATCCGGCGCAAATGCCGCGTTTATTGAAGCGGTTTATGAAGAATATCTGCATAACCCCAACTCTGTTGCATTAGCCTGGCGTGAATATTTTGATAAGCTGACCAAGCAGCCGGATACCGCAAATAAACACCCGCTAAGCAGCGCTGCTGTGACTGCGGCTCCACAATCTTCCGGTACGGAAAGTCAGACCGCGCTGCCGGATGCGATAGTTGCCGATTCCGATGACCGGAAGCAAGTCGCAGTCCTGCAGCTCATCAATATGTACCGCTATCTTGGCCTGGGCCAGGCTAAACTGGATCCCCTCGGACTCAAGCAACAAGCGGATGTGCCCGAGCTGGATCCTGCGCATTTCGGATTTTCCGAAGCGGATATGGATAAGGTATTTAATACCGGTTCACTGGTTGGGCCTGAGCATGCCACCCTGCGTGAGATTTTGCAGATTCTGCGAGAAACTTACTGCGGTTCCATCGGTGCCGAGTATATGTACATTTCTTTGGTGGAGCAGAAGCGCTGGATACAAGCGCGCTTGGAAGGTCAACGCTCCAATCCGAATTACTCGGATGACTATAAACGTCATATTCTTGAGCGGCTCAATGCGGCGGAGGGACTGGAAAAGTATCTGCATACCCGTTATGTCGGACAGAAACGTTTTTCCGGAGAAGGCAACGAGAGCCTCATTCCATTGCTGGATTGCCTGATCCATCGAGCCGGAAAAGCCGGTGTTCAGCAGATTGTGATGGGCATGGCGCATCGTGCCAGACTGAATGTTCTGGTCAATACGCTGGGAAAAATGCCCGCCGATCTGTTTCGTGAGTTTGAAGGAGAGCAGCCGCAGGATCTGCCGTCAGGTGATGTCAAGTATCACCAAGGTTTCTCATCCGCAATCAACACAGCCGAAGGCATCGTGCGATTGGCACTGGCGTTTAATCCTTCGCATCTGGAAATTGTCAATCCGGTGGTCGAAGGCTCGGTGCGCGCGCGCCAGCATTTATTGAACGACAAACTTGGCGACCGGGTGTTGCCGGTACTGATTCACGGTGATGCCGCTTTCGCCGGACAGGGTGTGGTCATGGAAACGCTCAATTTGTCGCAGACTCGCGGCTATGGCACCGGCGGCACGGTGCATATCATCATCAATAATCAAATCGGATTCACCACATCCGATCCGCGCGATAGCCGTTCGACCTTGTATTGCACCGATGTTGCCAAAATGATCGAGGCGCCCATTTTCCACGTCAATGGTGACGATCCGGAAGCGGTGGTGATGGTGGCTGAGCTGGCGTTTGATTTTCGTATGCGCTTTCATAAAGATGTCGTGATCGATATGGTGTGTTTCCGTCGCCTGGGTCACAATGAGCAGGACGAACCGATGGTGACGCAGCCGAAAATGTATCAGATCATCAACAAACATCCTGGCACCCGTAAGCGCTATGCCGATAGGCTGGTGGCAGAAGGCGTTATTAAACCGGAAGATGCGGACAATCTGATTCAGACCTACCGCGAAGCCATGGATGAAGGTGTCAACCCAAACAAGAGCGTTAGCTACGACTATAAATCTCCCTATACCATCAATTGGGAACCGTTTCTCAAGCCGATCAAATGGAACAAGAAAGTTAAAACCGGCGTGGCGCTGCAAACACTGAAACAGCTTGCGATACGATTGACGGAAACTCCCGAGGGCTTCAAGTTGCATCAACGGGTTGAAAAAATTATTGCCGACCGGCGTTTGATGGGAAATGGCGAATTGCCTCTGGATTGGGGAATGGCGGAGAATCTGGCCTACGCAACCCTGCTGAAGGAAGGTTACCCGGTAAGATTGTCGGGACAGGATTCAGGACGCGGCACATTCTTTCATCGCCATGCCGTGTTGCATGATCAGGTCGCGGCGGATCAGAATGAGCGGATTTATATTCCGCTCCGTCATCTGTATCCCGAACAGCCGGATTTTGTCGTGATTGATTCGATGCTGTCTGAAGAGGCAGTGTTGGGTTTTGAATATGGTTATACCACTACACAACCTAATGAATTGGTGATCTGGGAAGCGCAGTTTGGTGATTTTGCCAATGGTGCGCAGGTGGTGATCGATCAGTTTATCGCCTCCGGTGAAGCCAAGTGGGGACGTGTGTGCGGTTTGGTGATGATGTTACCGCATGGCTATGAAGGGCAGGGGCCAGAGCACTCTTCCGCGCGGTTGGAACGCTATCTGCAGTTATGTGCGGATTACAATATCCAGGTCTGCGTGCCTTCCACGCCGGCACAGATGTTTCACATGCTACGGCGGCAAGTCATCCGCCCGTTGCGCAAACCATTGATCATCATGAGCCCGAAAAGCATGTTGCGCCATAAAGAATCGGTGTCGAGCCTGGAAGATCTGGCGCACGGGCATTTTTATCCGGTGATTTCCGAAGTCGAAGACCTGAATCCGGAAACCGTCAGGCGGATGATTGTTTGCAGCGGAAAAATCTATTACGAATTGCTGGCTTATCGCAAAGAGCATCAAATAATGGACATGGCGATCATTCGCCTGGAACAGTTGTATCCCTTTCCGCATGAGGAATTTCAGACGGAAATCGACCGTTTCAGTAATGCCAAGGAAGTGATCTGGTGTCAGGAAGAACCCGGCAATCAGGGTGCATGGCATCGCATTCAGCACTATCTGTTGCGCCATATGCGATCTGACCAGGCACTGGGTTATGCACTGCGGGCATCTGCAGCTTCTCCGGCGGTGGGTTATACGGCGCGGCACAAGTTTACGCAGAATGAATTAATCGTGGCAGCATTCAGAGATAAAATTTAGAAAGAGGGCACCATGCTAGTTGAAGTCAAAGTACCCGTGTTATCTGAATCCGTAGCCGAGGCTACGTTAGTATCCTGGCACAAAAAAGCAGGCGACTACGTCAATCGCTCGGAAAACCTGATCGATATCGAAACCGACAAGGTGGTGCTTGAATTGCCCGCTCCCAATGCCGGCGTGTTGACCAAGATTTTAAAACAGGATGGCGCAACCGTGGTCAGCGGTGAAGTCATTGCCATGATTGAAACTGAAGCGACCGCCGGTACTACCATCACCGCTAAACCGGGTGATCAACCGGCATCTGCTGCGGAAAAACAGGCAGTGATCGCTACCGGCAGCAGCGCTGAAAATGCCAGCGCCGAGGACATCGATCAGGCGATACCGATGCTGATGCCCGCCGCGCGTAAATTGGCAGAAGAAAATAACCTGAAAGCCACGGAAACTTCTGCCATCAAAGGCACCGGTTTGGGCGGGCGCGTTACCAAAGAAGACGTGCAAACGTATATGGCAAGCAAGTCGGGCGCAGCTTCAAAAGTTGCACCTGGATCCGTCGCAACGGCTACATCAGCAGCAGGAGCGCGTACCGAACGCAGGGTGGCGATGTCCCGATTGCGGCAGCGCATTGCTGAACGTCTGGTGCAATCACAATCCACCGCGGCGATTCTGACCACGTTTAATGAAGTCAATATGCAGGCGATCATTGATCTGCGCACACGCTACAAAACTGAGTTTGAAAAGGAGCACGGCGTCAAGCTGGGCTTCATGTCGTTCTTTGTCAAAGCCGTTATCGCTGCGTTAAAGAAATATCCGATCGTCAATGCGTCGGTGGAAGGCAATGAGATCGTTTATCACGAATATTATGACATCGGCATCGCCGTCGGCAGTCCGCGCGGGTTGGTGGTACCAGTCATCCGCGATGCGGACAAACTAACGCTGGCCGAAATTGAGCTACAGATCGCCGATTTCGCCAAGCGCGCGCAAGACGGCAAACTGACCATCGAAGAACTCAGCGGCGGCACTTTCTCGATTACCAATGGCGGCGTGTTCGGTTCCATGCTGTCGACGCCGATCATCAATCCGCCACAAAGCGCTATCCTGGGTATCCACGCCACCAAAGAACGGGCGGTGGTCGAGAACGGACAAATCGTGATCCGTCCGATGAATTATTTGGCGTTGTCGTATGATCACCGCATCATTGACGGTCGGGAAGCGGTGTTGTCGCTGGTGGCAATGAAAGAAGCGCTGGAATATCCGATGAGTCCGCTGTTGGAAACATGAAAAGGCGCAGCTGAGCCTATTTTAGCACCGTGGCGACAACGCAGATAGTTTCTCAACGCCTGCTAGTTGGGCGTACAATTTAAATCTCTACGGGTTCAATTTTCCGGAAGCTGGTTGAAAAGCAGCAGATTGAAGCGCGCAGTTAATACCCCGCTGCTTGCAGCGGAGTGTTTTATTCATCAAAAAAAGGTGCTTTGATATGAAAAAACTTGTCATGATTGCTTCTCTCGTACTTTCCGTGGCGCTTTATTTATTCTTTGAAGTGACCGGCAATGAAGCGGCATTAGCCCCAGTATTGCTAGGTCTTCTGGTTTCCTTCATTTGCGCAATGATGTTGCTGACTGAAAAATAGTGATGCAGTCATCCAAACGAAATTCTCAACTGTGAGAAACAAAAAACCACAGAAAGTAAATATAACGCTTTAGGGTTCAGCGTATTGAGCTTCGTTCCAAATAAGCCTGCTTGCCGATGAATCCAGGAGGCCCAAACCATACTCGCTATAGCCAAAACTAAGCTATTTCATAGATAAAATTAAGTTTTTTACCTATTTCTTAATAAAAAGAAAGTAAATATACTTAAGGGCCGTCACTTGGAAACTAAAAAATAATTGCTTTCAGCATCCGGTTTTCTAGCTTTCATAAGCAGTGCGTCATGATGGTTGATGGTATTTATCAGTGATTTATGTTTATTCAGAGGTGCTTTATGAGATTCAAGAATAATGGTCTGGTGCAAAAGATTAAGCACTTAATGTATGCTGTGCCGATTAGCTTGGCGTTATTAATCTTCAGTTATGGAAGTATCACTTCCGTAATGGCAGCCGGACCGGAAGCGCATCTGAAAGGTGAGTTCGGCCCTCTGCACGCGTGGCCAATCGTACCTGTTCACATGACATTAATGCCGGATGGTCGGGTATTTGCTGTTGGACCTCAAACGAAAAATAATCTGAAGTATGCGGTCTGGAATCCTGCAATGGGAACAAGCGCCAATGCATTTGAGACACTACCGAATACCACCAGCACAAACATTTTTTGCGCTGGTCAGGCGATGATCCCGGAAACAGGTCAAGCGCTTATTATTGGTGGAGATACAACCTATGCGATGCCGGGTTCGACTTATGGGTATCATACTGCTGATGTCAATGTTTACGATCCCACTACAGATACACTAATAACCCAGACCAGCATGGCTTATAGTCGTTGGTATGCAACCGCAGTGACGTTACCTAATGGTGAACATTTAGCGCTGGGTGGTCGCGATGTAAGACCCGCTGCAGGAATCGCAGCCGAATATGCGCCTATACCGGAAGTACGTGCCGTAAACGGCAGCTGGCGTTCGTTGAGTGCTGCATCCAGTGATGCAGCGTATGGAGCGATCGGAGGCAATTCTTGGTACTATCCACGTGCGTGGGTAAATCCGCAAGGGAGTGTATTTATTGTTAACCCGATTGGCTTGATGTACAAGCTAGACACCGCAGGTGCCGGCACACTCACGCTGTATAAGAAAAGGATACTGGCTGGCAAGAATTTTCTGCCCAGTGCGATGTTCTCTCCCGGTCGCATCCTCTTTGTTCGCAAGGATCGTACAGCAATCATCGTTGATATCAACGGTACGGGTGAACCCACATCGTCCTCAGGCGGAAGTTTGTCACTGGATCGGCAATATGGCAATGCCACGGTGCTTGCCGATGGCCGGGTTTGGGTTAATGGCGGTTCATCGACGGGTAATGACCTAGTGGGTGCAGCGCTGGATTCTGAATTGTGGAATCCTGTGACTAACACATGGACGACAACCGCGAGTGCTTCAACAGTGCGTCTATATCACTCAGCTGCACTGTTGCTTGCAGATGGAACGGTACTTACCGGAGGTGGCGGTGTTCCTGGTCCATTACGGCAAATGAATGGCGAAGTATACTATCCACCTTATCTATTTAAGAAGGATGGAACCGGTGAGTTTGCACCTCGTCCGGAAATCGTTGATGCGCCATCGGTCATGATTGGCTGGAATCAGGTGTTTCCAATCGAAGCGACTGAGAATATTGCGCGAGTCACGCTGGTGCGTGCCGGAGCAGTTACACATGCATTTAATAATGAACAGCGTTTCTTTGAGCTGTCGCCAATTTCACAAACCGGTAACAGTGTGACGGTAAGGTCGCCAGCATCAGTTAACGACGCTCCTCCAGGTTTTTATCTGCTTTTCGTTTGGAATGCGGCAGGAACGCCTTCATTGGCTAAGGTCGTGCACCTTGGTTAGGTCGTTGTTTCCGAAATGAAATAACAAAGGCTGATAGAGTAGGGAAGTTTATGGGCATGCCTCGTGCAACACGTTGCACGAGACGGTGCTATGCTGTGAAGTGAGTACGCCACAGTTTTCTTTCTTTAACAGGTTGTTGAAAAAGGAAGAGAATTTGGCGATTGCATACTTGAAATTTTGGCATGAGAAACAATCAGGCTAACAGCGCCCCGTAGATTTTCTGATAGGCTATTGCGCTTGCATGCCAGCTGAAATCTTTTGCCATGCCATTCCGCTGCAAACGTTGCCAGTTTCTCTTATTGTGATAGACTTGTGCTGCACGCTTTATCGTATTGAGCAAGTTGTCGGCGGTCATTGGGTGGAATAAGAAACCGCTGGCGTTTCCTTGTGCGAGTGTAGTCGGCGTACAATCGACCACAGTGTCGAGCAGGCCACCGGTGGCGTGTACTACGGGTGGTGTGCCATAGCGCTGACTGTACATTTGATTTAAACCGCACGGTTCAAATCGCGAAGGCATCAGGAAGCAATCTGCGCCCGCTTCGATCAAGTGAGACAGGGCTTCATTAAAACCGATACGTACCGCGATTGCATTGGGGTAAGTTTGGGCCAGCGTTGAAAGCTGGTGCTCCAGATCTGCATGATCACTACCGAGCACTATCAGTTGAGCGGGTATTTTTACCAGTTGCGGTGCCACTTGTATCAACAGATCAGTGCCTTTCTGATGATTCAGGCGACTGACCACACCGAATAACGGGGTATCGGCGTCAACGGTTAATCCCATTTGCTGCTGTAGCGCGCTTTTATTGGCTGCTTTATCGGATAGTTTTTTACTCGTATAGTTTTTTACCAGGTGGGGATCGGTTGCGGGATCCCATTCGCTGGTGGCTATACCGTTAATGATGCCGGTGAGATGGCGGCGGCGTGTGGCCAGTAGACCTTGCAAACCAAAACCCAGCGGTTCTATTTGAATTTCCTCTGCATAATTAGGGCTGACTGTGGTGATGTGGTCAGCATAATAAAGTCCTGCTTTGAGGAAAGACAGATTGCCATAATACTCAACGCCATTGACATCAAAACTATCCGGAGGCAATCCCAACTGAATGACGCTGCCAGGGGGAAAAATGCCCTGGAATGCAAGGTTATGGATCGTCATCACAGTCGCGGCTTTTTTTCCTGGATGAAAATGCAGGTAGGCGGGGGTGAGACCGCTTTGCCAGTCGTTGCAATGTGCAATGTGCGGGCGCCAGGCAATCGGACTGGCATCACTGGCCAGAATGGCGCCAATTTTCGATAGCAAACCAAATCGTAGTGCATTATCCGGCCAGTCGCGTCCCAGCGTATCCATGTAGGGGCCGCCTTCACGGCGATATAGCCCCGGACAGTCGATCACAAAGACCGGTATGTTCTCAGTCTTGCTGAGCGATAATCTCCCCGACAGCAGGGTAGTGGGCGGAAATTGTGGCAATTCGTTGAACTCGGCCACTTTGGATTTGTATTTAACCCCTGCCAGAACCTGTGGATAGCCCGGTAGCAGGAGCCGTACATCAGTTTGCAGTGTGCGTAGCGCAACAGGCAATGCAGCGCTGACATCACCCAGACCGCCGGTTTTGCATAACGGATATACTTCAGAGGTAATAAATAGAATGCGCAGCCCTTGGGATGATGGCATGGGTATATTTTTACTGATTGGCCTTGAAATAATTGATCAATCCGTTGGTGGATGGATCATGAGACGTTACGGTAGCCTCCTGTTTCAGTTCGGTCAGGATTTTTCCGGCAAGCTGTTTGCCCAGCTCCACACCCCATTGATCAAACGGATTGATATTCCAGATCACGCTTTGCACAAAAACTTTATGCTCGTATAGCGCAATGAGTGAACCCAGTGTCCTGGGGTCCAGTTTTTTAAACAGAATGGAAGTGGTGGGGCGATTCCCGGGGAAAATTTTGTGCGGCAACAGTTGCTCCACAGATGCTGCGTTCATGCCTTGTGATGTTAGTTCCGCACGTACTTCCTGCGCATTCTTGCCGGCCATCAGCGCTTCAGTCTGGGCAAAGAAATTGGCCAATAACATGCGATGATGATCGCCAACCGGATAATGGCTTTGACAAGGTGCCAGAAAATCCGCTGAGATGGTTTGCGTTCCTTGATGCAATAACTGGTAGAAAGCGTGCTGGCCGTTGGTTCCGGGTTCGCCCCAGACCACCGCGCCGGTGGCATAATCCACTGCTTCACCGTCACGGCTGATACGTTTGCCGTTGCTCTCCATTTCCAGCTGTTGTAGGTAGGCGGGGAAACGGTGCATGGATTGATCGTACGGCAGCACTGCGTGCGATGCAGTATTGAAAAAATTGATGTGCCAGATACCCATCAGACCCAGCATGACCGGCAGGTTCTTTTCGAGTGGCGCGGTGGCGAAATGCTGATCCATGTCCCGTGCGCCTGCGAGCAGGGCATAAAAATTATCCATGCCGACGGCCAAAGCGATGGGTAGACCGATTGCTGACCATAACGAATAGCGTCCACCCACCCAATCCCAGAACTCAAACATGTTGTCAGGATCAATGCCGAATTTTTCCACGGCAGCGCGATTGGTGGAAACAGCGACAAAATGATGCGCGATATCTTTTTCCCCGCCACCGTGAGACAGAAACCACCGCCGTGCGGAATGCGCATTAGTCAGTGTTTCCTGAGTGGTGAATGTTTTTGAAGCGATGATAAATAAAGTCGTGGCCGGGTCAAGATGTTGCAATGTTTCAAACAATTGCGCGCCATCAATGTTGGAAACGAAGTGCGGCGTAAGCGCGGGTAGACCGTAAGGTTTGAGCGCTTCAGTGACCATCACCGGCCCCAGATCGGAGCCGCCGATACCGATATTGACGATATCAGTGAAAATTTTTCCCGTATACCCTTTGCGCGCACCGCTTTGCACCGCAACTGAAAAGCGTTCCATCTGTTTCAACACGCGGCTGACTTCCGGCATGACATCTACACCATCCACATAAGTGGCGTGTTCGCTGCGTAACGCAATATGCAGTGCGGCGCGCTGCTCAGTGGCATTGATTTTCTCTCCGGAGAACATGCGCGTAATCCAGTTGTGCAGTTCCTGCTGATGCGCCAGTGCCAGTAGCCGGTCGATCGTCTCATGATTGATTGGCTGTTTCGAGAAATCGATCAGAATGTCATTGAAAGGTAGCGAAAATTTCTCAAAGCGCTGCGGATCTTTTTGGAATAAGTCGCGCAAGTGCTGCTGCGCCATGACAGATTGATGTGCCTGCAAGGCAAGCCAAGCCGGTGATTCAGTGAGTGATGACATATTAATTTGTAGTAATTACCGAATATTAAGCATCGTACCGATTGATTTTCAGCGTGATCACCAATTCCTGCGTGGTGATCGGCCATTCCAACCGGAGTGTCAGCGCCTGCATGATTTTCTCAAACCCACTTTCAGATTGTGATACTGAAAAGTGCGGATGCCCAATTAATGTGACCGGGGAAGAAGTTTTGATCACAATATTGCCGCCCAGCGTATCATCGTCCAGTGTTATTTCAGTCAAATCCGTCAACTCAAGCGATTGACCAAAGCCGCCAGGAATTTTCCCCTGATAAATGTAACGCCCGCCGACGCCGTCGCAACTTGGCATAGCCAGATTAATTTCGGTGCTGAACAACTGCGGCATTTTAGCGGTAAAGCGATATGCTACTTGTAACCGGTTATCGTCCAGCATGAATTGTTTATGGATCGGATACTCGGTGTTTTCGGATTGAAAATGATTGTTTTCAAGTGCTGCAGCGGTGGATTGGTAAACGATATAGGTATTGTCCAAAGAATCAACAAACAAACTGCGCGGATGATCGTCGGCAACGATATCTTCCGCATTGATCTCATGTTTATAGCTGACGCGGTCATGCGCTGAAGCAATACCGCTGACTGCATGACTGGATGTATGATCTTCACCCGGCTGAATTTTCTGATGATAATGCTCGACCTGGCAGCGCAAGGTATCGCCAAAGTTATGGTTGAGCCGGTAAGCATCCAGCTCGCAAATACTGGCAAAGCTATCCAGTTTCAGGACGGCCTGCAGCATACCATTTTGTAAATAAGCTTCTTCCACACCGTCCAAGTCGGTGTCTTCGGTGAAGTATGTTGTTCGAGGCGCGCAAACATCGAGCAACGCTTCCAGTTCAATGAGGGCGTTGTAGACTGCACGCCGCAGATGGGGAAGATACAAACCGCCAAACAGGCCGTGCCAATAGGCATCATTGGCTTGGGATTCGTAGAGTTTTTGCTGCATCAGGGCGGTGCGCTGTTTTTTCGGGAGTGAATTCAGCCGTGCAGAAAGTCCTAGCATGCGCTTATGCATCCAATTCGATTCAGGATAGCGCGAAAAGAAATTTTTCCAGATACCGCCGCGTAGGAATGCTTTCTTGTGTTCATACCAGCCGCTCGTCTTGGCTTGTTGTACCAAATCTGCGTAGGTGCTAGCAGACTGAGTGGGCAGTGTCCATTCATTCATTTCAATATAGGATACCGTGGGCAAGTAGACAACGCCGCGTGTTTTTTCACCGGCGTGATATTCGCTGTAGTGCTGGGTACAAATTTTGGGTGAAGCCAGCACGCTTTGGATAAAGTGCTCAAGCCAGCCTTTTTCATACACCCATTGGTAAGTTTCCGGCCAGATGCCGAATTTTTCAATGTCATCAAAATAAATTGCTGCCGCATGGGTATGTGACGGGTGCTGGTCTGCCAATGATTCCAGGTAAGCGATGGTTTCTTCAACAGGGGCGAACGGGATTTTATAGCGTAGCGATTCCGAAATTGGGAACAAGTCGAGTTTATGGCTATCTTCTTCGGTGGTGAAATAACCGTTTAATTCGGTTGGTGTCTTGCCGGCACAGAGAAAATGATAGTCATCCACAATGACGTAACGGATGCCGCAATCCGCAAGTGCCGGAACGACCGTTGATTCCCATACACGTTCTGTCAGCCACGCACCTTGCGGACGTTGTCCTAGCTTTGCTGCCAATTTGTTGGAGAAAGTCTCGATCTGCCCGATGCGATCCCGATTGGGAATCACTGCCAAAACCGGTTCGGTATCACCCGCACCAAATAATTCCACTTGATTGCGTTCAACCATTTCACGCAGTAATACCATGTCTTCAGGGAAATGTTGCAGCAGATAATCGAGCAGCCAGCCGGAGAAATGGACGGCGAAACGAAAATCCGGGTAGCGGTGCAATACTTGCAAAAACGGTTTGTAACAACGCAAATGTGCATCCGTCAGTACATCGGGAAAATTGCCGACAGGCTGATGCGCATGGACACCGAAAAGTAGCGAAACACGTTGTGACATTCAATGACTCCGGTAATTGTTAAGAACGTGGGTAACCGAGAACCCGATTTCAAACACGGATGAGTGGTGTTTGAAATCAATCAGGTATTATGAAGATCGCCGCATAGCGCCGCTCGCCTCAGTTTGCTCATTACCTTTGCTGATGGATTCAAGTACTGACGGCGGTATCGGCAATTTAAGCAAATGATACAGATTCATCAAGTTTTGCCGGAACAACTGGTCAAAACTTGCCACCGAATGCGCCGGATTGTAATCGCCAAACCACCAGAACCAGTCAGAGCTCTCGCACGATGCCAATTGCCGGCTGGCCTCCGTTTTTTGCTCATCGGTCAAGCGGTCGCTTTGCATCACCAGATCAAAGCTGTGCTTGGCTATACATAGCATATCCCAGGCGCAATTTTTTTCCTTATCGCCAATCCACGTGGAGAAAGTGCCGTATACCCAACTACCGGCTGCCAGTGTAGGTAATGTTGAAATATTATTCGTATTTTTAGTATCGGCGATATAGTTACGATACGTCGTGGTGCGAATAAACGGATGATTATCGAGTAAGCTGTAAAGATCTTCAAGAAAGTAATAGCCGTTATACGGATACGATTCCCAGGCATTTTCTCCATCCAGAATGACGCTGACAACCGGACTTTCCTCAGCGGGTGTGTTGTGGTAGATATGTTCCAGCGATTGTATGAAATTTTCTGCCGCATCACGTCCAAACCACTTGGCATATTCAAAGCCGATCAAATCGGATAGCTGGTCATCGCGAAAGAAACACGTGATTTTCTCGGTTTCTCCGGCCACCTTGTAAGGGCGATATAAATAGTGACTGCGATCCGGTAATGGCGCATCAGGATGAGAGGCACGCAAGCTATTGACCAGAACACCCTCACCACTTGCACTCCACTGACAGTTCTGTTCTGCCAGAATTTTTAATAATGCTGTCGACAGAGCGCCTTCAGCGGGCCAGATGCCGCAGGGTTCTTCATTAAAACGCTGTGTGTGGTGAGTGATTGCTGACGAGAGATGAAACGCAACACGGCTGCGTCCACCGGGATAAAGGTGGTGCTCCGGTAAGGTGATATCGGGTTGACTATCCCGGGCGGAAGAAAAATCAATCAGCAGCGGTGCGAGCGGATGGTAATGGGGCGTAGTGGATAATTCGATCTGACCTGACTCGGCCAGTTTGCGGTAGCGCGGAATTAATTGTTTGATCAGATCCCCAATCAGATTGAATAGTTGCAGCCGATCTTCGTAGCCGAATCCCTGGCTTTGCGCCATCAGCCTCATGATGAACTCGTTGTTCCGGCGCACACTCTCACCCATCCACGCCAAGTGATACCACACCAGCAAATCGGCCAGATATTGTCCGGAAACATAAGCTAATTCACTTTCACTGCGTTTGTTGAAGATTTGATAAAGCTCATGCAGGCGTTTATAGGCCGGGTACGGTTGCAGCATCGTTTCATGATTGCTGAGAAAGCAGCTGTCGAACACGTATGAGCGATCCTGCATGGAAATGTGCTCGAGATCGGACGTGGCTAACAAGCGTAGCAAAGGGCTGCGTATCTGTCCGCTAGAAAATTGCTCAGTGAAATCTTCCAATTGATCGAGCAGTATCGGTACAAAATTGACAACTGCTTTGGTCTGCGGATGCATTTCCAGGTGATAAGCCATGTCGGTATAGTCTTTGATGGCGTGCAGATATACCCACGGCAATACAAATTCCTTCGTGACATAATCACGGTAATCCGGTTGATGCATGTGCCACAGTAAAACAAGATTTAATTGCTTCATTTCAAAATGATACTACTTACGAAAATTTTTATCGTTAACGTCCAACATGATGTATATTTTGCCCTAACATTTCAGGTGTAATCAATGTGATGCCTTTTTCAGTCACATAGAATCGTTTGCGATCCGCCTCTGCATCATAGCCCACGACCAATCCCTCAGGGATCACGCATTGTTTTTCCACCACCACACGTCGTAGACGCGCATGCCTGCCAATCACGACATTGGGCAATATGACCGAATCTTCCACCGTGCTGTAGCTGTTGACTTTTACATTGGAAAACAGCAATGAACGACGCACGGTTGCACCGCTGATAATACAACCTCCCGATACGGACGAATCCAGCGCCTGACCACGACGATCCGCATCATCGAAAACGAATTTGGCCGGGGGTAATTGTTCCTGGTGTGTCCAGATCGGCCAGTCTTCATCGTACAGGTTGAGCTGCGGTGTCACGGTGATCAGGTCTAAATTGGCTTCCCAATAAGCATCCACGGTTCCCACATCGCGCCAATACGGTATTCCGGATGCCATATTGACGCAACTGTTCATGAATCGATGCGCAAATACACGATAGCGGGGCACCAGGTACGGGATCAGATCCTTGCCAAAATCGTGGGATGAATCATTGGCTTGATGGTCACGAATGAGTTGCTCATAGAGAAATTTGGCATTAAACACATAGATTCCCATGCTGACCAGCGCTTTTCCCGGCTGACCGGGTATCGGTATCGGATCGCTCGGCTTTTCGGCAAAACTGGTGACTTGCCAAGCATCATTGACGCCCATGACGCCAAAAGCGCTGGCTTCCTCTACCGCAACTTCCAGGCACGCTACCGTCATGTCGGCTGCTTTCTCGATATGTTCGGCCAGTAGCTTACTGTAGTCCATTTTGTAAATATGATCGCCGCCCAGAATCAATACATATTCGGCGTCGTGGCGCTGCAATATGTCGACATTCTGGAATACCGCATCAGCGGTACCTTGATACCATGTTTCATCGGCGGTTCGTTGTTGCGCGGGTAGCAGTTCGACAAATTCTTTGAAACGGCCATCAAGAAAACTCCAGCCATGCTGAATATGGCGGATCAAGCTCTGTGCTTTGTATTGCGTCACAACGCCGATACGCCGCACACCCGAATTGACGCAATTGGAAAGTGGAAAATCAATGATGCGGAATTTTCCGCCAAACGGCACCGCCGGTTTTGCGCGCCAATCCGTTAATTGATGTAAACGGCTACCGCGTCCTCCCGCCAGTATCAGTGCGAGTGTGTTGTGCGTGATATTGCTGTGAAAGCGTGTGCTGGCGTTATGTTCCGCTTGAGATTCACTGGTATACATAGGTTCTTTATTGTTATCCATAGTGATTGTACCTTTCACGATTCATCTGAGCATGTTATCGCATTATGGCACTTTCTTACAGATCGCTTTGCTTTTAATTATTGTTTTTCAAAGCGCGCCAGCGCCTAAAACACCCATGCAGCAGACTGTTCAAGTTCGATGAAGAGACCAGCTTTGTTCGCCCTGTGCCAATGATGGAAAAGAACCTATAAATTCCTGTTATTAGCCATATTGGTTGAATGCATAAGAATTTATGATGGCAATCCTTGGAAAGAAGAAATAACGTCCACGTGGTAAATATTCTTACGCTTCGATACAGAAATTGACATGCTAGTACACCCCCATCACCTCCATTATCCACATCACTTCAATACCTTGGTAATCAATTGCGCATGACTGTAAGCTGTCCATTATTAAAAATAATAACTAGCCTGAAATTCTTGATCTTCGCAATTGTTTGCAGTTTCGCAAACTTGGTACTTGCTAGTGGTAAGTCAGCTAATAATCAGTTTCTGGATCTCAGTCTGCAAGAATTGATGGACATTAAAGTGGTCAATGTGTCTTCAGTCTCCAAGCATGCGCAGAAACTGACCGAAGTGGCTTCGGCTGTATTTGTGATCACACAAGACGATATCCGTCGATCCGGTGCGACCAGCATTCCCGATGCGCTACGCATGGCACCCGGCGTGCAGGTTGAACGTATCGGTACCGATAAATGGGCTGTCAGTATTCGTGGCTTCAATGGATTTTCTGCGGATAAAGTACAGGTGCTGATTGATGGACGTAGCGATTATTCGCCGTTGATTGCAGGTACATTGTGGGTGCAACAGGATACGCTGATGGAAGATATTGAGCGTATCGAAATTATTCGTGGTCCTGCGGCGACAGTCTGGGGAACCAATGCAGTCAATGGCATCACCAAAAACGCCGCCGACACCCAAGGTGTGTTGCTGACAGCCGGCGGAGGCAAGTTTTGAGCACGGTTTTGGAAGTGCCCGCTACGGTGGAAAGATTAACGAAGATACGCCCTTTCGTGTTTATGCCAAAGGATTTACCCGTGACAACACGGTTTCCCTGTCAGGAGAAAATGCGCACGATCAATGGCATTCGGTACGAGGAGGATTCCGCGTGGATCATGTCCGTGGAATCGATCAGTTCACGCTACAAGGAGAAGGTTTCTCGAATGCCATCGGCAATACAGTCAATCAGCATTATCTCGATGTACCCGTTATATCCAATCCCATACAAATAGGCCGTCAAGACGGTGGATATATGCGTTTTCGCTGGGATCGCGTGCTTTCGGATCAATCCTCGCTGCTGTTCCAAGCCGCTTACGATCGCAATCATTTCCGCTTGCTGCCTATTACAGAATTCAAGGCCGAGAGTGTCGACATCGATTTTCAGCACCGCTTTCCACTGTTTGATAAACATCATTTAACCTGGGGAGGTCACTACCGGGTCAATCATACCAAAGTGGCCGATGCGGAAATTGTGCAGTTTAGCCCACGGGAAAAAACCAATCACTTCTTCAGCGGTTTTGTTCGTGATGAAGTTGCGCTGATACCCAAATATGTACTGTTCTCGGCGGGCACTCGCGTCGATCACAACGATTTTACCGGCGTGGAGATACAACCGAACGCGCGCTTAACGTGGCTTCCCAGCAGCCAGAATTCAGTTTGGATAGCCATTTCACGTGCAGTGCGAACACCTTCGCGTACTGAAACTGACGCTCGTCTCAACACCGGGTATTTGCCGAGTTTACTGGGAACGTCCGATTTGCCCGTTTCCATCCTGGGTGTGTTGTACGGTAATAGCAACTTTGATTCAGAAAAATTGCTGGCCTATGAATTAGGGTATCGCCATCAATTTTCTTCGCGGGCATCTGTCGATATTGCCGGGTTTGTCAATGATTATAGTCACCTGCGTGATTTTAGTTTTGGCGCGCTGGCGCTCAGTTCTGGATTGCCGCAACATTTGGTGCTGCCGGTACTGCCTAACAACAAAGCTTCTGCGCTAACTTATGGGTTTGAAGTGGCGGCAGATTGGAAGCCGCTCGAGAAATGGCGATTACAAGGCAATTATAGCTATCTGAATATACATACTGCCTCGAGCGAGCTATTTAAAAGTGTTGATCCGATAGTTGGTAGCGCGAGTAAAGCGAATCCTCAACATCAATTATCTTTTCGCTCGCATTACGACATCACTGAAAAACTGGAATTGAATCTTTGGTTGCGTTACACCAGCAATATCTCGTTTTATGATATTCCAAGCTATGTCGCGATGGATGCAAAACTGATATGGAAGCCGGTGCGTAACGTCGAATTATTTGCCGTGGGACAAAATCTGTTGAGTGGAAGCCATCGGGAATTTGAGTCCAGTGGGCTTTCTTCGGTTCCAACGCTGATTCCTCGAGGAGTGTATGTGGGGGCGCAGTGGCGTTTCTAACGAGGATAATGAGATTGACTCTACTTGCTAAACTAATTCGCTCAGATAGATTCGTAAAACGAATAATCTGTCATTGCGTATTAGTCTTATGCCTGAGTTTCAATTGCACGCTGGTTCAATCAGCTGCTTACGCTGAGGACAGTGTCGAATATCAAGTTAAAGCGGCTTTTATTGCAAACTTTATCGCATTTACAAATTGGCCGGATGACACCCTGCAAACAATCGATCTGTGTATCTATGGGGAAGATTATTTCGGTAGCAGCATCGATCAGTTACAAAATAAATCCAGTAATAATCGTAAAATCAGAGTGCGGCGTATTAGCGATCTTGGCGCACTGAACGAATGTCAGGTTGTTTTTATCTCTAAATCAAACGCGAGTAGTGTAATGGCTATTTTAGATAGCCTGCGGGGAAAACCCATGCTGACGCTTGCCGATAGTCCAAATATGGCAGCCCAGGGTGTGGTGATTAACATGAACTTAAGAAATGAAAAAATTGTTTTTGAAGTTAATCTGAAAGCCGCACGTGAATCCGGGCTGTATATCAGTTCCCAGTTACTGCAATTGGCTACCCGGGTGTATCAATAGCAAAAATTCGGCAAAACCGGATGGGTATTTGGGGAGCTTATTTTCGTTTTTACCATTCACGTGATAATCTCTATGCTTGCGTTACCCGGGCGATCCCACTTAAACCGTTTTAATTTCCAAGATCCGATGTGATTACCACCCGTACAATCAATCCATTGCAAGAAGCTTTGCTGCATGCGCGGCTACATGATCCATTTTCGTATCTGGGGTTGCATCAGGAACAGGGTCAAGCCTTGGTACGGGTATTCCGCCCTGATGACACGCATGTATGGATCAGAACGGCTGGCGGTTTTGAACCGATGCGGCGCATCCATCCGCATGGCGTGTTCGAGTGGCGCGGAGAATCTCCGCCCGACATGCCGTATCGGTTGCGGATCGAAAAGCAAGGTGCACGGCATATTGTCTATGAAACGTATGATCCTTATGCTTTTGCGCCGCAAATTTCGGGTCATGATTTGCACCTGTTCAATGAAGGCAAGCTGTGGCAAGCCTACCGCATGCTGGGTGCGCAACCTGCCAACAATGCCGGTATCGCTGGCATGCGTTTTTCGGTATGGGCGCCCAACGCCGGACGTGTCAGCGTGGTCGGCGATTTCAATCGGTGGGATGGAAGAACGCATCCGATGAAAGTGCATCACGCCAGCGGCGTGTGGGAATTGTTCATTCCGGAATTGCCGCCGGATTCACTGTATAAATATGAAATTTGCAATCGGAACAGCGGGGAAATTCTGCTTAAAACGGATCCTTATGCCAATCACTACGAGCTGCGTCCCAACACGGCGGCGCTGACGCCTGCGGATGGCCGCCATGATTGGCACGATGCAATGTGGATGACGAGCCGCGCTAACTGGGATTGGCTGCATGCGCCGCTGAATGTGCTTGAAGTTCACGCCGGATCGTGGAAGCGGCATCCGGATGGGCGTTTTTACACATACCGGGAACTCGCTGATCATTTGCTGCCCTATGTGCTGGAAATGGGCTATACGCATATCGAATTGATGCCCATTGCGGAACATCCGCTGGACGAATCCTGGGGTTATCAGACCACCGGCTATTTTGCCGCCACCAGCCGTTATGGCTCACCTGATGACTTCCGGTTTTTTGTGGATACCTGCCATCAGGCGGGAATTGGCGTGATCCTGGATTGGGTGCCTGCGCATTTTCCGCAGGATACGTTTGCTTTGGCGCGCTTCGACGGCACGGCATTGTATGAACATGAAGATCCGCGCCTTGGTTTTCACCAGGATTGGGGCACGTACATCTTCAATTACGGCCGCAACGAAGTGAAATCATTTCTGCTGTCCAGCGCGCATTACTGGTTATCCGAATTTCACCTGGACGGATTGCGTGTCGATGCGGTGGCTTCGATGCTGTATCTGGATTATTCGCGCAAGGAAGGGGAGTGGTTGCCCAATAAGTATGGCGGTCGCGAAAATCTGGAAGCCATCGAATTCCTGCGCGAGCTGAATATCATGGTGCACGCCGAATTTCCCGGCGCGCTGACGCTGGCCGAAGAATCCACCGCGTGGCCGGGCGTATCGCGCCCTACCTATGTCGGCGGTCTGGGATTTTCGATGAAATGGAATATGGGGTGGATGCACGACACCCTGGCATATATGCGGCAAGACCCCGTGCATCGGCGTTATCACCAGGATCAACTCACGTTCAGTCAGCTCTATGCGTATAGTGAAAATTTTGTACTGCCGTTTTCGCATGACGAAGTGGTGCATGGCAAAGGCTCGCTTTGGAACAAAATGCCCGGCGATGCGTGGCAGAAATTTGCCAATGTGCGCCTGCTGCTGGTGTATCAGATGACGTGGCCGGGCAAGAAGCTCAACTTCATGGGCAACGAATTCGCCCAGCAGCAGGAATGGCGCATTAACCATGAACTGGATTGGTATTTGCTCGGACAAAAGCAGCATTCCGGTATCGAGGCTGCGCACCGTGACTTGAATCATTATTACAAACACATCCCGGCTTTGCATCAACTCGACTTTGTATCGGAAGGATTTCACTGGATCGATTGCCAGGATGCCGATCATTCGGTAATCAGCTACGTGCGGCGCGCCAAAGATGGCTCTTTTGTGCTGGTGGTTCTCAATTTCACCCCGGTGCCGCGCACCGGCTACCGCATCGGCGTCTCGGCCGCCGGGACTTATCATGAACTGTTCAACAGTGATTCAACCTACTACGGCGGCAGCAATGTCGGCAATTTAGGCAATATCGCCAGCGTGCACATACCCTGGATGGGTTTCGCCGATTCGATGACGGTTACGTTGCCGCCGTTGGCGGGGGTGGTTTTTTCTTTGCAGGATATGTCCGATACTAGGAATCCTGAATAACTGTCATTTCGAGCATAGCGAGAAATCTATGTTGCTGATTTCCTAAGATTCCTCACTATGTTCGGAATAACAAATAGGGTTATCCAGCATATCCCTTAAAGTTTAATTGGCAGCATCTGCTTTGTCGGGAGGAATTGGCAAACCGGGGCACTGTTCTTCATAGGGAATATCCGGTGATACCCACTCTTTCCATTCCTGATGGCTCATGTTGCGACCGAGTTTTTTGCACAGTGCTTCGGTTCAGACTTCGAATACTTCCCACAGTCGCAATGCGTGGTCCCAATCGACTGACACAATGCGTTTGCCGTCCAGGTTGAAAGCAGCACTGCTAATTTCAGCTAAATTCTCTTTCACAAAAATTAGATGATTTAGTTTTAGATATTCAATCTGTAAAGCTTCATCGGTATTTGCTGAGCGAACTATTTGGTGGCCAGCCAGAACTTTGAATAGCCCTTGAATAGTTCCTCCTGGTCGCAAGACGGAAGTCATCGTTCCACCTTCAGCAACCAGACGCATGGCAGTAGTGCCCAGTAATGCTTGTTCTGCTTTAACTTTGGCTTCAAGTGCTTTTTGCTGAGCAATAAAGTACCCCGCCGCAAGCGGCGGGGTATTAAACCCTGCGGAGATTAAACATAAACACAACAAAGCCTATTAACACGATTACGATGACAACAACGCTGATTACCCAACGCCGTCGGAGTTGCTGCTGCTTCTGCCTCTGGGTTTTCTTGAGTTGCTGACTGGCTTGTCCATGTTGCAACGCGATTTGGGCCAGGCGGTCATGCACCAGTTCGATAGAGTCGCCTTCTTCCAGGCTTTCATGGCGGATCAAACGTTTACTGATCAAAGTGTTGATCTGTTCAAGGGTAGCCAGTTTTTCGGATTCTGCGGATCGCACGGGATACGACAGGCGCACGCCATTCGAAGTAATTAGGTATTTTTCAACAAAATCGCGCACGGTTTTCGATAAGCCATCTGAGCTCATCAATCAGGTTTCGTCGCTACGCCACAATTGCGCCGCGCCACGCACACCGGAACTGTCGCCATGCGCGTTTTTTAGAATCGGTGTGATGAACTCATCGTTAAACACATAATGCGCCACGCGCGCTCGGCCTTCGGAATAAAGCCTGTCGATATTGGAGAGTCCGCCGCCGAGGACAATGGCGTCCGGATCGAGAATATTCACCACCATTGCCAAAGCACGGCCAAAGCGGTCAAAGAAACGCTGCATGGCAGCTTCCGCTGCGGCATGGCCTTGTGCTGCATGCGTTACGATGTCGTTGGCGTTGAATACACTGTTTCCGCCGTGGCGATGGAAGTCGGCTGCCAAGCCGATGCCGGAAATCAATGTTTCGATACAGCCTTTATGCCCGCAATAACAATCCGGTCCATCCAATTCCAGGATATTGTGGCCCCACTCGCCGCCGATGTGCTGATGGCCCTGGTGCAATTGCTTGTTGAACACGATACCGCCGCCCACACCCGTGCCCATGATTACGCCAAACACCACGCCGTAGCCTTTTCCCGCGCCATCCAGTGCCTCGCTCAAAGCAAAGCAATTGGCATCGTTGGCGATGCGTAACGGCCGGCTCAGCAGTGCTTGCAAATCCTCGAGCAATGGCTGCCCATTCAGGCAAGCGGTATTGGAATTCTTCATCCTGCCGGTTACCGCCGAGATGGCGCCAGGTGTGCCGATACCAATCGAACATTGGCGGCCAACTTCGGCTTCAAGCCGCCCGACGAGTTGGTCAATTTTGTGTAAAATGGCTGGATAGCCTTCAGATTGCTGGGTGTCGATACGTTTGCGCAACAACTCGTTGCTATCGTTATCCAGCACCACGCCCTCTATTTTTGTACCGCCGAGATCAATGCCAATCCGCATGTTTGAATCTCAATAATCGTTTTTTCACAGAGATTGCCTATGATTCCGGGCGCTCCGCATGAATACCAGCACCCCCTTGTCCGTCGATATCGAACGGGCTTCGGTGCCGATTGGCGCGAGTTGCCAGTCGCCAGTAAGTAGCAGGGTGTCGCCAAAGAAAGCATCGCCTTCGAGCAACAGACATTCTTCAGCGTGTGCAAGCGTGCGTTGGGACGGTGCCCAGTTGGTATCAGCAGCAATGCGAACAATCGACGAGCAAGTGTGACCATCGTCGTACAACGGCTTGCTGGATACACCCGGTGCCAGATCCGACCATTCACCCTCGTTGGCACGGATGGTGATCAATTCACGGCCATCGCCGGGTAAAAAGGCGGTGAGTAGGTCGCGGGCAATTTCTCCGCTGTGTCCTACCGGTATGCCACGTAAGTAGAGCAGGGCGCCGGTTTCTGACGATATTTTGCCATGACGGCTGCCAGCGCGTGCCAAATGGTAATCGCCGGTACTGACCGTGAGGTCTCCGAGACTGGCTGAGCCGCGCAGTACCACGCATTCCTCGTCTTCATGGTGGCGATGCGTGGGAAGGCTGGCACCGGGTGCGATATCAAGCAAGAAAGCACGGCTGTTTTTATCCAGGGTTTTGGCACGAACGCCGGGACGAATCTTGCGCCAGTTGCCTTGTTCGCTACGAATCGTGATACGGGATGATTCTGCGGTGATGCTGGCGTGAATGCGTTGAAAAAGCTGGGTACGGATTTTTGAGCGCTGCTGCACGCTAGGCTGTAATGACGTTAATCCCTCCAGTAAAGCAGATTCGACTTTTTCTGCGTGTTGCGGATTTTCCGAATCTAATGAGTAGCGTTTTTTCATCGTTCAAAGCCTTTGATTAAATCGTCTTTCAGCACATCGTGCAATTGCTTGAGCGCGCGGCGGATGTGCGATTTTACTGTACCCAGTGCCATGCCGGTAAATGTGGTGATTTCCTCATGTGTCAAGCCGCGAAAAAAAGCCAGCGTAATCAATTGCCGTTGCATCGGCTCGAGTTGCTGTAGTGCCTGATTCAATAGTAAGTTGTTTTGCGTGGCTGACAGTAAATCGTGCGGATCACCATCAGCAGCAGGTTCATCGATCAGCAAAAGCGCCGGTTCTTCACACAGTTGCGCGCTATCTGCTTTGCGTAAATAATCCAGTGCCCGGCTACGCGTGATCGTCAATAGCCATGCGATGACCTTGCCACGTTGCGCATCGAAACGCAGCGCTTCGCGCCAGACCTGCCAATATACATCCTCACTGACTTCTTCCGCCGCTTGCGGGTTGCGTGTGATGCGCAGTGCCACGCCATAAACCCGTGCCAGCGTCGCTTCGTATAATTGTGCCAGCGCTTGCTCATCACGACCGGCAATCGCGGTGACCCAAGCCTGCATTTGCGCTTCTTCGGCATCGCGGCCACTGCATGGTGTTGCATGATTGATCACTGATGACACACCTTGTTCATTATGATTATCAGCCTTTCTATAGCGCCGCATGCTCGAACCCCTGGCACCAGCTGGGATGCAGTATTGCCGTATCGTATAAATAATTCAATAGCATCACACCAGAAATTGACGGTAATACGGGGTGATAAACCGGCTGCGCGCTAATTTCCTTGGAATGCTCACATCACCCGGTTGCAGCCATTAATGAAATGTAAGCTTTTGTTAACCTATACGCAGCAAATATGAATTTGGATGCAAGCGGATGGGGGCGTCCGAGAATAGCATCCTTCGTTGATGTGATCATTGACCGCAACGGCTTGGCATATGATCAATAAAAATTCTGACTCAATTTAAAGCAGCGCGCAAAAATATTTCTTTTTTATAGCGTTAGCGCATTCATCTACTGGTTTATCCACAGAAATTGTGGAAAAGATTTTCCACTGACTCCTTATATTTTTCTGTTTTTCTGCATCCGGATTTTAAACGCCTGCGTATTAAGCAGTGGAGTGGCCTGAAGAAAGTATTTCTTTCAGCAGACTTCATGGATTCCCAGTGGGTGCCGGTCGCTATCCTGGGAAAAAATAAATTGAAATTAAGTGATAGGAGAATCAATCATGATCATGAAACAATCGAATCAGGGCACATCAAATGGGGTGAAATATCTGCTGATTGCGCTCATCTGCGGATTGATTGCAGTCGATGGAATGAATTCAGCGCTCGCTGATTCAGGTAAGTCGATAGAGCGGCAAGCCGAAGTCGACGAAAATAAACATACTGAAGACGGTGAAGCGGATCCACGCTTAGTCATCAAAAGCGATACGGTTGCGGCCAGGCTAGGGGGGTACCATGGAATTCTTGCATTTTTGCATAACTTCGCAGTGCCAGCCTTGCTTTCCGATAGTGAAATTGTATCGTTCTTTGGCAATTTGACGACGACGCCGGATGATATTGAGCGCTGCCTGGCCATGATGCTGGATCACGATCTGGGCGGATCATCGCGGAAGAGCGGCGCAGTACTCGAATCGGGGCATCAATGCCGCAGTTCCATGGCGAAGATTCATCGGGGAAGAAATATTCCGGATGAAACCATCACAAGATTTATTCACATCATTGGAGAACAGGCTGCGCTTGCCGGTGTGAGCCAGGCGGATATTCAGGCGATTGCTAAGGTGCTTGAGCGCAGCCGTGGCGGGGTTCGTAACAAATAACCAGCGCATAGTCAGCTTGATACCCCCACTGTTTGCGGTGGGGGTTTTTCATATTACGGGGTTTAACAGGCCGTTAAAAACGTTTTGAGCCTGTTGTTAATACCGTAGCGCAACAGCCGGTTTTTCAGTGACTTACTAACCGCTGATCTTCTCGAAACTGCCGTCATCTCTTCTAATCCATACTTCTCCAGTAACCGCGTCACTGACGGTTGTGGCATCGGTCGCAAAGCAATCGGCTACGATCTGATTGGTGTATGTTCCTTTTGTGAAATAGTTGACTGGCGGTGTCATTGCGACGCCAGGAAAATTTGCTACTAATGCTGTGACGGCTGATGTAATATCGAGGCAAAGATCGGAGTTGACGACCATATTGGCGGTGTCAACCGGCGCATTCATGGTGCAGTGTTTAACATTTGCCGCGGCATCGACGATGGTTTTAATGGGATCGGGCAAGCCCGGAATGTTGATTGCCAAGCCTTTTATTTCTGATGAAGTCACGGTATTGCTGCCGAGTACGGAAGTGTTGCTCGCAGTCGCTTGTCGCGGTGTTTGGCACAGATTGGTGTTAGAAAGATCAGGCGCAGGAATGCATGAACCATTTGAAGTGATTGTGACGACATTGCCGCTTTGGCTATAAGAAATTCCAGTGGGAATTTTTGATGCATCACAAGCGGCAATACTGCCGTTGCCTCCGGAACTGTTGATTTGACTGATCACATTGGCAAGGGTGTCGATCTTTGCGGGCGTATTTCCGAAAATACCGCCGAGCACATACACAGTATTGTCGCTTTTGTTGACCCCGGCATAGATTTGCGATTCCGGGTAATATCGATACAACCAAGGTTCAATCTTTTGCGTGACCTGGCGGCTCGGAAAGAGTTGCGGGTAAGTATTTTCGGCCCAGGTAAGCAGAATCTCGGTATCACTGGCGGTGTCGGCTGCAGCGAAGTGGCTATTGCCGACTAGGATGACTGTACAAGCAGATAAAATGAACGCTTTCATGCGGTGTTTCATGCGAATGGTCTCCGTGGATTGAATAAAAAATGTTTGAATGACTGGAACATATTCGAGGTATTCCGAAAATGGCGAGGATTACTCTGAGTGCGCTAGTTGGGTGATATCTTCCGATGGGTGTAATGCATGGGAGTAATCAATGCCTGTCCATACCGTTCAATAAAAATGGTGATAAACATTAGCATGTTATTCGTTGGGATCAGTGCATGATATGGACGGATAAAAGTACTTGTTTTTCCATTATAAAAAGAATTATCCTACAAAAATAAGCGCAATAATCTTGCTATCAGGATCTGCCATAGCGATTGATATGCCGACAGATTTATTTTCTTACGATGCTGTATACCGTACAATCATTGGTGATGAGTTAATGATGGGATTTGAGCAAGCGTTTGGGAAAGTACCCGGCTTTGTTGTGCTGTTTCAACTGATTGATTATAGAGAGAAACTTGTGCAATGGTGATTTGGTAACAGCACCGGATTGTCGGCTGAAAAACAATTACGATGGATCGTTATTGATTGATAACGAGAAGATATGAATGTTATTGGGAGTATTGAATAAGATGAGAAAAATGATATGCAGCGCATTAGAAAGTAAATTGACAACAATCGCAGCGGCCGGCTTGATACTGGTATCAGCAAGCGCGTCAGCGGATACGCTTGACTTCAGCGTACTTTCACCGGGAACCCAAGGCAACACTGTCCTGGTGCTGCCGCAAGCGACGATAACGTCTTTGGGTGCCGATATCTTCGTAGGTGCCGCGAGTATTGATCATGAAATCTGCGCATTGACCAGCGGATTCGACTGTCAAGCGGACATGAAAATTGATTTTGCCACTGCAGTCAATGGCCTCAAGTTTGTGACGTCCGGATGGGATGCCGGTGATCACGTTGACGTCAATGTGTATGACGGTGCTGTGTTACTGGGCACAGTTGGGAAATCAACCGATGGTCTGGTTGATTTGACCGCATTTTCGCATGTGACGAGTATTTATTTGGATGATTCTTCGACCGGATCTGGATTTGGCTATGACCACTTCATCTTCGCCGTTCCCGAACCTGAAACCTACGCGATGCTGTTAGTCGGACTGGGATTGCTGGGTTTCGTCGCACGCCGCAAACGTGCACACAGTATTTAACCTGATTATTTTCTACAGGAATCTACTATGAAGAGAAAACAGATAGCAAGTGCGGTTGCTTTGCTGACGATGCTACCCTGGTTGTCCGGCTGTTGGATGCTGGCGGCTGCCGGGGCGGGTGCTTATGGCGGGTATCAAATGAAGAAAGAAGGCTATACGCTACAGAATCCGATCACTAAGGAAGAAGATAAAAAGAAATCGACCAAATAGGATTCTTAGTAATTTGGCTGTCAATGTAAATTACTTAGCTTTTTTCTCAGAATCTTGCGGATTTTCCTTGTGCTGGAAACTTTCATAAATCATCAGTGCGGCACCGATAAAAATGGCGGAATCGGCAATATTGAATGCCGGCCAGTGACTATCGCCGATGTAGAAATCCAGAAAATCGACCACATGACCGAGTGTGATTCGGTCGTATAAATTGCCTAGCGCACCGCCCAGAATGAAACTCAATGAGAAACAGAATAATTTCTCATGACGGTATTTATTGAGCAGATAGATAATCAGCACAGCGGCGCTGCCTGCAATGCCGCTCAGGAACCAGCGCTGCCAGCCTGATTCCTCGCTCAGGAAACTAAACGCAGCACCGGGATTGTAAGTCAGCACCAGGTTAAAGAAACCGGTCAACGGGATTTTCTGGCCGAACTCCAATGCGGATTCCACCCAGTACTTGCTGGCAAGGTCTAATGTCAGAACAATCAAAGCAATGCTCAGGCTGATATAAAGCTTCATAGTGAAAAGTTTCCGGTAATTGATATTGGGTGTTACGCATAGTGTCGTTCTTCACCACGACCATAAAGATTGGTGACGCAGCGTTCACACAGCGTGGCATGTTCCGCGTGGTGCCCCACATCTTGGCGGTAATGCCAGCAACGCTCACATTTTGCGTGTGTGCTGGATGTCACGGAAATACCTTGCTGCTGCGGATCGCTGACTTGAATCAGCGTGACTGCGGAGACAATCAGCACAAAACGTAAATCGTTACCCAATGCATTGAGCAGGGTAAAGTCATCGCTATTGGTGCGTATCTCGACCGCTGCCGCCAGTGATGAGCCGATTTCCCCCTGCGCCCGGGATTCTTCCAGTTTCTTCAGCACGTGCGAACGCAACGTGCGTATTTTTGCCCAGCGTTGTTGTAATAACTCGGTATCCGGTTGCGCTGGAAAGGTATGCCATTGATGGAGTAATACGCTGTTTTCGCTATCGCCGGTCAGGTGTTCCCAGACTTCTTCCGAAGTAAAGCTCAAGATCGGTGCAAACAGGCGTACCAGACTGTGCGTAATGTGATACAGCACAGTTTGTGCCGAGTGGCGCGGTATGCCTTTGGCTGCCGCTGTGTACAGGCGATCTTTGAGGATGTCCAGATAGAAGCCACCCAAATCTTCAGAGCAGTAATTATGCAGTTGATGCACCACTTGATGGAACTCATAGCGCTGATAGCTTTGGGTTAAATCTTGCTGGAACGCTGCAGTAAATGCCAGCATGTAGCGATCGATTTCCAGCAGGTCGGTGACGTCAACCAAGTCTGTTTGCGGATTAAAATCCATCAGATTGGCCAACAAGAAACGCAGCGTATTGCGGATGCGGCGATAACTTTCGACCACGCGCTTAAGAATTTCTTCGGAAATGGAGAGTTCGCCGGAATAATCCGTCGATGCCACCCATAAACGCAGAATATCAGCACCGGAGGTATCCATCACTTTTTGCGGCGCGATGACATTGCCCTTGGATTTGCTCATTTTGTGGCCGGTGCCGTCGACGACAAACCCATGCGTAAGCAGTGCATCGTAGGGTGCGCGGCCGTCGATGGCGCAACCGGTCAGCAGTGAAGATTGAAACCAGCCGCGATGCTGGTCGGAACCCTCCAGATACAGATCGGCCGGGAATTTGAGCTGCGCATTCGCTTTGACAACGGTGTCGTGCGTGGTGCCGGAATCAAACCACACATCCAGCGTATCGGTCAGTTTTTTATAATCGCTGGCGTCTGCGCCGAGCAATTCTGCAGCATCCAGTGCGAACCAGGCTTCGATGCCTTGCTGTTCCACTTTTTGCGCGACTTGTTCGAGCAATTCAAGCGATCGTGGGTGCGGTGCGTGGGTTTCCTTATGCACAAAAAGCGCCATAGGGACACCCCAGTTGCGTTGGCGTGAAACGCACCAGTCCGGACGATTGTTGATCATCGCCTCCAGGCGGGCTCTGCCCCATGCCGGATAAAATGCGGTGGACTCGACAGCTTGCATGGCTAAGTCGCGCAGGTTTTTTTTCTGTGCCGTTGCTGCAGTTGTGTTATGTAGATTCATGCCGATGAACCACTGTGGCGTGGCGCGAAAAATGATCGGTGTTTTATGGCGCCAGCAATGCGGGTAGCTGTGATCGATTTTTTTCAGACAAAACAGATGCTCGCTGGTTTTGAGTGTGTCAATGACCACATCGTTGGCTTTCCACACGGAAAGCCCGCCAACCAAAGGCGTATTGGCGATAAATTTACCATCGCCAGCCACCGGGCTTTCGCTCGGCAGGCCATATTGTTGTCCCACAAAATAATCGTCCAGACCATGCGCCGGTGCCGTATGCACAAGACCTGTGCCGGCTTCCAGCGTGACATGTTTGCCGCAGATGATGTTGACCGTGCGCGGTTCAAACGGATGCTGCAATGGCAAATGTTCCAACGCCTGGCCTTTGCAGGTCGCCAGTGTTTCACCCGTTAAGTCGTAGCGTTCCAGGCACGCTTGTTTCAGTTCGCTGGCGAGGATCAGCAAGCCACGTGGGGTTTGTACCAGCGCATAGTCGAAATCCGGATGAACGCTGATTGCTTGGTTGGCGGGCAGGGTCCATGGCGTAGTCGTCCAAATAATCGCATAGATTGGGGTACTTGCAGGGATGACGACACCAAAGGTATCGCTGAGCAATCGGTACTCGGACGATTGCACGGTAAAACCGACATCAATCGCTGGTGAAGCTTTGTCTTCATATTCCACTTCCGCTTCAGCCAGTGCGGAGCCACAGTCGATACACCAATTGACCGGCTTCTGACCCTGATACAGATAGCCATTTTGATAAATTTTCCCCAAGGCGCGAATAATGCCGGCTTCTGTCTTGAAATCCATCGTGAGATAAGGATGGTCCCAGTCGCCCAATACACCCAGGCGAATGAAATCAGCTTTCTGGCGCTCTACCTGCTCTTTGGCAAAAGCCCGGCAGAGTTCGCGCACTTTATCGGCAGGTAAGTGCTTGCCGTGTTTTTTCTCGATCTGATGCTCGATGGGCAGCCCATGACAATCCCAACCCGGGACGTATGGCGCATCGAAACCTGCAAGTGTTTTGCTTTTGATGATGATGTCTTTAAGGATTTTGTTGACCGCGTGACCGATATGGATGTCGCCATTGGCATAAGGGGGGCCGTCATGCAAGATGAATTTGGGGCGTCCTTGGCTGGCAGCGCGGATTTTCTGATATAGATTTTTTTCTTGCCAGGCTTTCAGCATGCCGGGCTCGCGGCTGGCGAGATTGCCACGCATCGGGAATGGTGTGTCGAGTAAATTGAGGGTTTTCTTGTAATCAGTCATGAACTAAAGAACTAAAAATGAATGGGTTAAAGGGCGTTACATAAGCTACTTG
Organism: Nitrosomonas sp.; assembly: GCF_024282095.1. Classification (GTDB taxonomy): domain Bacteria; phylum Pseudomonadota; class Gammaproteobacteria; order Burkholderiales; family Nitrosomonadaceae; genus Nitrosomonas. Next base: position 14,945 of record NZ_JAMWZS010000012.1, on the reverse strand, counting down.
AATGGATTGGCGCCGTCATGAAAAAGTCTTTTGCCTGCGTGACATCTTTTTCAATTTGCCGGATGAGCGTGTCGATATTCGCATATTTTTCTTCATCGCGCAGTTTGTGTAGAAAATCAACCTGCAAATGCTGTCCATAAATTTCCCGGTTAAAGTCGAACAAATGCACTTCCAGTACCGGTTTGCCATTTTCATGCACCGTCGGCCGCACACCCAGGCTGGCGACACCGGGCAGTGGTGTAGCAGGTGACGATCGGATGGCGCCATGCACCGCGACAACAAAGATACCTGACAGTGCTGGGCGATTATATTTCAACTGAATATTTGCAGTTGGAAATCCGATCTGCCTGCCTAGTTTGTCGCCGTCAATCACCCGTCCGCTGATGCTGTACGGTCTGCCCAGTAGTTCCTGGGCGGCATTCAGGTTGCCATGAGCGAGCGCTTGCCGGATAGCGGTACTGGAAACGCGCTGGCCATTCATGATCACGCTGGGCATGATTTCCACCGCAAAGCCATTTGCCGTTGAAAGGGCTTGCAGCATAGCGAAATCACCGGCACGTCGTGCCCCGAAACGGAAATCATCTCCCACCAGCAACCAGCGGACAGACAGCGCTTGGTTCAGAATGCGCGTGATAAATGCTTCCGGATTGATTTCAGCGAAATCATCATTGAAGCGGCAGATATGAATGCAGTCGATTCCCGCCTGGATTAGTAATTTCAGTTTTTCCCGTAGACTGGTCAAGCGGGCAGGGGCGTGATCCGGGGCGAAGAATTCGCGCGGATGCGGTTCAAAAATCATCACGCAAGCAGGAAGCCCGAGTTTATTGGCAGTGTCTTTCAGGCGCGCGAGCATGGCTTGATGGCCTAAATGAACGCCATCGAAATTACCGATGGTGAGTGCAACCGGTGTCTTAGCGCATTGATATGACCGTCGCCAAGTGTGCATGGCCGGGAAACCTTAAAATTGGTCATTTTAGCGTGTTTAAGGCAAACAGGTCTAGCGAGCTGTTGAAAAACGTTTTCGAGGCAGGCGGAAATGGGTGAGAAAGCGCGATTTATGTGTGCTCAGTCCTTATTTCTTGGTGGACTATTGTCATGATGGCAATCCACCAGCGGTCGAACCTGACTGATGATGTCTTCGCCGCCGGCTGCGATGTCGATACCTCGGGCAACGTGGCTCTTGCGGTAACCGTACAGGAAATAGAAAATTAGCCCAATTCCGGACCAGATCGGAAATACCAGTTTGGCATCGGTGGGCAGGAACAGAAAAAGCGTGATACAACCCACCACGGCAAGCGGTCCCACTAGCCAGATTCCAGGCGCTCTAAAAGGCCGCACGCGATGCTTATCCTTGACGCGCAGTATCATCACCGCGAATGCCACGACCATGAAGGCAAACAGCGTACCGGAATTGGAAATGTCCGCCAGCTTACCGACCGGCAAAAAGGCCGCGGCGATGGTCACACCGAGGCCTGTCATGTACGTAACAATATGTGGCGTTTTGAAGCGTGGATGAATACGACTCAACACTTCCGGCAGCAGACCGTCGCGCGACATGACGAAAAAGATGCGCGTCTGACCGAACAGCATCATCAGCACCACTGAAGGCAGCGCCAGGAAAGCAGTCAGTCCGAGCAGATTGCCGATCTTTTCCCATCCGATTTCCCGCAGGACCAGTGCCAGCGCTTCACGCGAACAAACCAATGGTTGTTGTCCGGCGGTGGTGAGCGATTGGCATTGCTCAGCTAACGCCAGTGAACCGGGTGCCAAGCCTTTGCCGGCTGCATCCAGCACCGGCTGTGCGCCGATGGCGCCAATCGCACCCATCGAAATCAGCAGGTAAAAGACAGTGCAGATCATCAGCGAACTGATGAGTCCGATGGGTACATTGCGTTGTGGATTCTTGGTTTCCTCCGCAGCGGTCGAAACCGCATCGAATCCCACATAGGCAAAGAAAATGGAAGATGCCGCCGCGACCACACCCACTTCACCCAAAGGCAAGAAAGGCTGGAAATTCTCAATGTCAGCGACTGGTAGCGTAAGCGCAATAAACAGTGTCAGGATGGCAATCTTGATGGCAACAAGCACCGCATTAAATTGCGCGCTTTCCCGTGTGCCGATAACGAGGAGTCCAACGACTAGTATGCACACGAAGATTGCCGGTAAATTGATGATACCGCCGGCAAAAGGACCATTCGCCAGCGCAAAGGGAATTTTGATCCCCAATGAATGATCGAGGAGCCCGACAAAATAACCTGACCATCCGACCGCTACGGCGCTTGCAGCTACGGAATATTCGAGCATCAGCGCCCACCCCACCAACCAGGCCACCAATTCACCCAGAACTGCATAGGAATAGGTATATGCGGAGCCGGAGACAGGCACCATGGAGGACAATTCGGAATAGCAAAGGGCTGCTACGATACAGACAAAACTGGCAATGACAAAAGAGAGCATCATGCCAGGGCCGGCTTTCTGCGCAGCTTCGGCGGTCAATACAAAAATACCCGTCCCGATGATCGCGCCGACGCCCAGGAGCGTTAATTGCCATGCGCCTAAGGTGCGTTGCAGGCTTTTCTTTTCTGCTGTGGCCAGAATGGCATCTAGTGATTTTACGCGCCAGAAAATCATGAATGGTTCCTTTCAGTGAATGCAAATGTCTTCGATAAACCGGGAATTCTGCGGGGACATAGTGTACAAGAAATGACGCTGGCGTAAAGATAAAATGGAGCCGCTGGCCGACTCCATCATTGTGCAAGTCTTATTATTTAATTCTCGCCGGATGATCGGTGTTCATGCGGTTTAAAAACCATACTACCTGGATAATAGACTTTTCCCCATTTAACCAACGCTTCCAGTATGGGCCGTAAATCTTCTCCCTTTTTTGTCAGACGATATTCATGGCGTAGCGGCTTTTGTTGATAGGCTTGTTGCATGACGATTCCGGCAATTTCCAGTTTCTTCAGCCGATCCGCCAGAATGTTTGTGGCGATGCGTTCGGGCGATGTGATCAGTTCCTGATATCGCTTTTTACCCAATAATAGGTCGCGAATAATCAACAATGTCCATTTGTCGCCGAGCTGATCCAACGCGCAGGCAATCGGACAACACGAGCGCTCAAAAGTGGATTGATCCGGATTATCATTCATCAATTCATGTACCTTATTCAGCGGATAAACGATTACAGTGGCACTGTAGTACATTCGCTTGCAATTAGCAAGTCTATGAGATAAAGTTGCTTGCATTGTACAAGTAGATATTAAGGTTGTATTAATCATCATGAGGATCACTGATATGTTAAAACTGTATCAATTTGAACGCACCTGGGGTATTCCTAATTTAAGCCCTTTCTGTTGCAAAATCGAAACGTACTTGCGCATGGCGGATATCGGTTATGAAATTAAATCAACACTTCCGTTGCGTGCGCCGAAAGGTAAATTGCCCTATATTGAGGATGGCGGCAAAGCATTGGGTGATTCGCGTTTTATCATCGCGCATCTTAAATCAACCTATACAGATCTGGATAAAGAGTTAAATGATGCAGAGTTGGCAGTGTCGTTGGCTATGCAGCGTTTGCTTGAGGAGCATTTGTTCTGGGCTGCGCTATATTCACGCTGGCAATACACCGACGCAAACTGGCAAACCAACAAGCAAGCCATTTTTGGAGGATTGCCGCCTATTATTCGGGATATTGTCGCCAGCCGCTGGCGTCAAAAAATTAAGCGGCAGATCCACGGTCACGGTACCGGCAGGCATCAGGCTGAAGAAATCTTCACATTGGGCAAACAGGACATTGATGCGTTATCCGCAAGCCTTGGCGATCAGCAATACTTTTTAGGCGACCGGCCTACTACGTTGGATACTTCGGCGTTTGGTCTGCTGATCAATATCATCGGCTGCCCGATTGAGTCACCGCTGAAGGAATATGGCTTATCCAAGCATAATCTGGTCGACTATGTAAACCGGATCAAACATGAGTTTTATCCGGAATTGCAAATGACGCGCTAAGGATTATACAAAAAGGGTGGCGCACTCCCAGAGCATCGTGCCATTGGTGAGCAATATCTCACTGTATCTGGGACAAAAATTCTCATAATGTGATCCCTCTGAAGATTAATTGCAGCGTGGATCTGTGTGCGCTATCGTTTAATCACGGCGGATTGGCAATGTGGAAAACTGTTTCAAGCAAAATCCAATTGCCGGAAAGTGAGATAAAATGAACTTGAAACGACTTTCGAGATACACCAACAACTTAATTGAGGAGGCGAGCATGCGCACTTTTCTCGTATTGATCATGGCTTTTCTAGCTAACCCTGTTTTCGGTTGCAACAGTACGCTGTTGGATCAGAATTTTCGCAAACTTGCAGCACCGGAAACGGTGAATTTATGTGAAACTTACTCTGGCAAAGTGCTGCTTATCGTCAACACTGCGAGTAAGTGTGGCTATACGCCACAGTATGAGGGCTTGGAAAAATTGCACGAAAAATATGAACAGCAGGGACTTGTTGTACTGGGTTTCCCATCGAATGATTTTATGGGTCAGGAACCGGGAACCGAAGCGGAAATTCAGGATTTTTGCCGCCTTACCTTTGATGTTAAGTTTCCCATGTTTGAGAAAACACTCGTGAAAAAAGAACATGCTCATCCCCTTTATGCACAGTTGGCCGAGCTATCCGGTACCTACCCAACGTGGAATTTCCACAAATACCTGATCGGTCGCGATGGCAAATTCATCGCGCAATTCAGTCCGCACACAAAACCCTTTGATTCAGTTGTGACGACAGCCATTGAGCAGGCTTTGCAGCAATAAGTTGATGAAAAAACAACCTCATTCTTCTTCCGATTCGGCACACGAGCAAGAACCGGAAATAGGCGTTCTGTCGATCCTGATACTTTCTTTGTTTATCGGACTAATCGCCGGTGCCGGGGTCGATAAGTCGCATATTCTGCCAATTGCGTGTATTTCTGCAGTCGTTCTCTTAGTCAACAGAAAAAAATTGCTGCTGGAAAAACTGCAACGCAAGCGGAGGATGGCCCACAACCAAGTCTCAGCACGGCGGAAGGAAATTATGCATGGACAGAACGAGGGCAGTTTGCTGTTACAGTCAAGGGGGAATTGTATCAGGAGGCAATTAGGCAATTAATACAGGAAAATGCCGTCAATGCAGATTCAGATCCTAACGCACAGATTTTTCAAGCCCATCTGATGCCGGATAACGACAATTCCTGCGACAGCGGTGCCGTGCGGGTGGATATCAACAATCGGACTGTCGGCTACTTAAGCCGGGAAGATGCCCAAAACTTTCATCGCCGGTTGGATGAGAAGCAGCTCTCGAACCGAATAACTATTTGTAATGCCATTATCACGGGTGGTAATGAGGTGGATGGCAAAACTTTCAATTACGATGTGAAGCTGGATATAGAATCACTTGGTTAGTTTTGATGATTTAAATCGACACCGATCTTTTTATTCTATTTTAGATTCAAGTGTCTTTTTAATCTCTTCGGGATTAACTTCCTGTACCGAGAATGCTGCAGAAGTGTTTTATTTAAAAAATTTATTAGTGATTATTTGAGCAGCAACAAATCCAATCACCAGTGCGATTGTTGAATAAAAAATTACTTCAATAATATCAAACATTTGTCACCTTATTCAATATTGTCTTATAAAATTCAGGTATATGTTATGCAATTATATAGTGATATGGGGTGGCTGATGGGACTCGAACCCACGACAACCGGAATCACAATCCGGGACTCTACCAGCTGAGCTACAGCCACCATAAGAAAAACTAAGGCAAATTGGTTTAATTTACACAAACTGTGTTGAGTAATGTAGTCCACACTATATAGAAATATTTGTGGCGTGCCCGACAGGGATCGAACCTGTAACCCCCAGCTTAGAAGGCTGGTGCTCTATCCGATTGAGCTACGGGCACCAAATCGGGCTGCTCTAAATATTAGGGCTGAAATTGGTCGGGGTGGAGAGATTTGAACTCCCGACATCCTGGTCCCAAACCAGGCGCGCTACCAGGCTACGCTACACCCCGGAAAAGGCGTCACTATACCTTCTTAGGTTTGAAACGTCAATTTCTTCGTATGCGAAGATAAGAATTCTGCCTTCTATTGCAAGTATAGGAATTTAGAAATGTTGGTATTGTACGAATAATGTCACAAATGAGTTCTGGATTTTTATACTATTTTAAGTTGAGACATGTAATGAGCTGGATAAATAACTTGTGATCTAATGTATTTTCTGATAATAGTATACGATTTTTGTACGCTACCGGAATTAAGGAACCTTAAAGAGATGCCAAAAGAGCTACAGAGTAAACAAGTGACGCCCTATGAACCAAAAGCAGGTGAGGATTATATGAGTCCTGCCCAGCTCACACATTTTCGTAAGATATTGGAAGGTATGAAAATTGAATTGGGTCAGGATATTGATCGTGCGGTCCACACCATGCAAGATGACGCTACAGTGTTTGCTGACCCCAACGATCGTGCTAGCCAGGAATCTGATATGACACTTGAGTTACGCAACCGTGATCGTGAGCGTAAACTTATCAAGAAGATCGATGAGATAATTGGAAAAATAGACTCTGGGGATTATGGTTATTGTGAAAGCTGTGGAATAGAGATTGGATTAAAGCGGCTTGAAGCCCGGCCGACTGCAACACTCTGCATTGACTGCAAAACGTTGGATGAAATGCGTGAGAAGCAAATAGCTAAGTAGGTGTATATGGAAGAGTAATCAATCTGAATCGGTGGTGGAAATAAAAAACCCTGTGTAGATCACAGGGTTTTTTAATATTTAATAGTAAAGACTAAAGACAGCAGAATTTTATTTTAGGATTCTTCTTCTGTGGCAGAGTCGGAATTATTTTCATCAACAGATGCGGCTTTCATGCTTAATCGTAACCTTCCTTTATCATCGGCTTCAAGCACCTTGACGCGTACTTGTTGACCTTCATTCAGATGATCGGAAACATTGTTAACACGTTCGTTGGCAATTTGTGAAATATGTAATAAGCCGTCTTTCCCAGGCAGAACGCTGACAATAGCACCAAAATCAAGTAATTTTAAAACTACACCATCATAAATTTTTCCAACCTCAACTTCAGCGGTAATATCTTCAATACGTTTTTTGGCAAGCTCACCACCTTCAGCGCTGACACAAGCAATTGTTACTTGACCATCATCGGTAATATCAATCGTGGTACCGGTTTCTTCCGTAAGTGCGCGTATAACGGCGCCACCTTTACCGATGACATCACGAATTTTTTCTGGATTGATTTTGAGTTTGATGATACGTGGTGCGTGAACTGAGATATCCTCGCGAGTCGAAGGCAGCGCCTGTTTCATGATTTGCAGAATATGCATGCGCCCTTCATGCGCTTGTATTAGTGCGGCATGCATGATTTCTTTGGTGATACCTTGAATCTTAATATCCATCTGCAATGCGGTAATGCCTTTTTCGGTACCCGCTACTTTAAAATCCATATCACCCAGATGATCTTCATCGCCAAGAATATCGGTGAGCACAGCAAAGCGATTCCCTTCTTTAATCAAGCCCATGGCAATGCCGGCAACATGAGCTTTGAGTGGCACACCCGCATCCATGAGCGCAAGGCAGCCACCACAAACCGATGCCATTGAACTGGAGCCGTTGGATTCGGTAATTTCAGATACGACGCGTAACGAATAACCAAATTCTTCCGGAGAAGGCAGAACAGCCGCTAAGGCGCGCTTTGCAAGGCGTCCGTGACCGATTTCCCGGCGTTTTGGAGTGCCGACACGGCCTATTTCCCCAGTGGCGTAGGGAGGCATGTTGTAATGCAACATGAAGCGATCGTTGTAATCACCCTGAAGTGAGTCAATCTTTTGCTCATCGCGTGCTGTGCCCAGTGTTGCCACCGCTAATGCTTGAGTTTCGCCGCGTGTGAAGAGCGCTGATCCATGTGTGCGGGGCAGTACGCCATTCCGAATGGTAATAGCTCTGACGGTGCGTGTACCACGGCCATCAATGCGAGGTTCCCCATCTAAGATTTGATTGCGTACGATTTTGGATTCCAATGCAAAAAAAGCTTCCTTGAAGGTTTGCAAATCGGGACCGCCTTCGGTATCAACACCGATTTCAGTCGATATGCGTTGACTGATTGCTTCAATAGCTTCAGAACGCGCTTGCTTCTGTTTTATCTTAAAGGCTTGCCGCAAGTCGGTTTCTGCCATCCCAGCGATTTTTTCTACAAATGCAGTATCTTTTGCAGGTGGTGTCCAATCCCAGGTAGTTACACCTGCTTCATCAGCAAATTCATTGATTGCATTGATAACCGCTTGCATTTGCTCGTGACCATACACAACAGCGCCAAGCATTACTTCTTCAGGTAATTCCATCGCTTCGGATTCGACCATCAGAACGGCTTGTTGCGTACCTGCAACCACTAAATTCAGTTGAGTATCCTTAAGTTCTGAAATAGTTGGATTGAGCACATATTCATTATTGATGAAGCCGACGCGAGCTGCGCCAAGAGGACCATCAAATGGTATGCCGGAAAGGATGAGCGCTGCTGAGGTCCCGATGATAGAAGGAATATCTGCATCCACTTCATTGTCAGATGACATGACAGTGGCGACGATTTGCACTTCATTATAGAAACCTTCGGGGAAGAGTGGGCGAATAGGGCGGTCAATAAGCCTGGAAGTGAGAGTTTCTTTTTCTGATGGGCGACCTTCCCGCTTAAAGAAACTACCAGGTATTCTGCCTGCAGCATAAAATTTTTCCTGATAATCCACGGTGAGTGGAAAGAAATCCTGGCCAGGTTTTATATTTTTTGCACCGACTACGGTAACAAGTACAACTGTATCGTCCATTGTAACCACTACAGCGCCATGTGCTTGTCTTGCTATCTCTCCCGTTTCCAGCGTAAGCTGATGACGTCCGTAGGTAATGCTCTTCTTGATGGGTTTCAATTAACAATCCTTTTCTAATTCTGATGAATTTTTCCGAATTTTAAATCGCCATCAAACCAGGTTACTGGTTGTAAGGAAATTTTAACGGAAAATGATCTACTTAATTTGCAGCTGACCGGGTTTGCGGAGAGCATTTATTTGCGTAAACCAAGGCGTTCAATCAGTGTCTGATACGTATCAGCATTGCGACGTTTAAGATAGTCCAATAGCTTACGACGGCGACTTACCATACGTAGCAGGCCTCTACGCGAATGATGATCCTTGACATGTGTTTTGAAATGCCCAATCAGATCGTTGATCCGAGTTGTCAAAAGAGCAACTTGAACTTCTGGAGAGCCAGTATCTCCGTCGGCTCTTTGATAGTCGCGCACTACCTGTGCTTTTTGGTCGATTGTGACTGACATAAATGATTTCTCCAATTCAATTAATTACCAGTGTAAAGAAAAGCCGGAATTTTACTCTTTAATATTGTTCTTGTCCAAATCAGATCGGGGTGTGGAATGATTAAAAATGATCGGGGGTAGAAAATAAGGATTGCTTTGACGATATGTATTGATAAATTTATGTGATACAGGATCTTATGTTTTTTAGATTTTTGTAAGTCGTATGTTGGAAATGCATGTATTGAGGAGCGAATCTGGGAATGGCTGGATAAACTTGGATAGCAAAAGAATCAATGCCGTGATTGGTTGTACATCAGCAATTCTTTTGGTTATCCAAGTTAATAGTAAGTAAGGCTTGTTATCAGCAGAGTTAAACTTGCGAGTTTTCGCCGCCATGTCCTGATGGGTTGGTAAACTGATCATTCAATGTTTGAATGTAATCATTGGCTTCGTTAATGATTTCATCAATGGTTTGCTGCGTTACTTCATTCCAACCAGCTGGACCTTGCAGGAACATTGGACGATGAGCAGCAGTGCTCTTGTTGAATGCCTGCATGTACTGCTTGTATGTTTCATGATCCTTGATTTCATCCGCCAATTTTTTCAGCAATCTATTGGCAACTGCACGACGGATAGAAAAATGAATGTAAATAACGCCGATTACCAGCACTAAGGCTATGACCAACGCGGATGTCTCACCTTGCATAAATTCAGTCGGGAATGTTTTGACAAGACTCCAAGATTCGCTCAGGGTAAGTGCAATACCCGCTAATATTGCTAATGTACTAAAAACCAAGCCATCAAACAGCATAACTTTGCTTTTCCATTTTTTCAGCATATCAGAGAGTTTGTTGACAACTTGATTTTTAATGCCTTTTGCTGTTTGTTCAAGTTTGCCAACAATACGGTAGGAACGCTCTACTTCGATTTGGTGCATGCGTGCATCGATATCAGCCATATCCTCTTCACGTTTTTTTTCAAAACGTTCTCTAATATGGGGATTCGCAATCGGGACGGCGGCACTTGGGTTATAAATTCGATAGAATCGTCCAGTGACCAAGCCAACTTCAGCCAATGAGCGTTGCCAAGCTGAGACGACTTCCTCAGGATTGTCTTCTTGTGCTGTGACATCGATTTGATTCAGAATATAAAGAAATTTATTGGCGTCTGCGCGGTTAACACTGGCCGATACTAAATACGCCAAAGTGTCTTGCATCGCTTTCGGTTCCGGATGGCGTGCATCAAAAAACACTAACACAAGGTCAGACAAATTAATGATGTGTTGAGTCAAGCGTAATGTCGATGCACGCTGGTTATCGGCATCAAAGCCGGGAGAATCGATGAGAATTTTTCCGCGTACGTTTTCAGATGGGCATGTTTTTAGTTGCAAGTAAGCATCAATACGTTCTTGTCCGGCTTCGGAGATTTCTTCAATACTGCGGCTTATCTGAAAAAATGGAAAACGTGGATCTGCATCGAGTGCAATGCCTGGCAGCGTCTTTGCTTCATTATGGCGGCTGTAGCAAATCACTGTGAATTTGTCATCGACAGCCTGGTTGCCTGTACGTTGAAGTGGTAAGTTTAAGTAGGAGTTAATATAGGTTGACTTGCCGGCAGAAAACGTACCCAATACGGCGATCATGGGCCACCACGTTACACAAGTTGCATAGGATTCATCCTTATTGATTAATCCCATGCTATGACCAACATAATCCATTTTTCTAAAACTTTTTACCGCGTTGGCCAGAGTCGGATTATCAGGATGCTCGTCGGCAAGATGTTTTTGTAGACTTTTTAGGTACTTATTGATTTGTGTTGAACTATGTGACATAACAGTTCCTTTTCATTCTTATAAAAGTGCACCCTCAACAAGATGCTGTACGGGTGATATTTTTGGTTTGTTTATTAACGCTGTTTGCATGAATTGATGCTGTTTTTCAAAAAGTTATTTGGTTTTTTTATAAAAAAGGAATGTACACTAACCAAAACTTTTTTGAATCAAAAGAAAACAGGTATCGCGTCATTGTTTGGTATAACACATTCAGTACTGTACTAGTATTTATGTTAAAAGTTAAAGAAACTAGCCCGGGGATTCTACCAAGAACAATGCTGCCTTGCTAGCAGACCGTTGAAAAACGTTTTCGAGGCAGCCGATACCAGGCAAGAACAGGCGAGAAAGCGCAGTTTATGCATAATAAATGAGCATTCTGAACCTGTTTTTAACGCCGCAGCGGCAATGCAGGTGGTTTTTCAACGGCCTGCTAATAAATGGTATTCCTAATGTTCATGCGATATTTGCGTAAACTAATATTAGTTAGCTGGTTGTGGTTTGTAATTTGGAGAAGTGCAACGTTGATTGCACAAGCATAATCATAAAAAGAGTTAAGATAAATCGGCTGTTCAGCTGGAGACAATTTTAGAGATGACGACAGAAAGCAATAATGAGCAACACACAACGCATTCCGTTCACGTAGGCCGCTATATACTCATAGGCTGTCTCACAGTGGCACCATTGTGGGTTACCTGGCTGGTATTTGATTTTTTATTAAATTTGTTGGCGCGTATCGGGGATCCTTTGTTAAAAGGAATGGCGCATGCAGTACGTCCGTTTTCAGATACGACAGCCAGTTGGTTGCTGGATTCGAATTTTCAGCATGCGGTTGCCGCATTGTTGACCATAGCCAGTCTGTACGGTATTGGATTGTTGGCATCTTTTGTCATTGGGAAAAAGGTGATTAGTATTTATGAGAACATACTAGCCAGATTGCCATTAGTACAAACAATCTATGGTGCCACTAAACGCTTTTTGCATACTATCAGTCAACCGCCTGTTGCCGGACAACGCGTCGTTCTGATCAGTTTTCCGTCGTCGGAAATGAAGGCTGTCGGTTTTATCACAAAAATCATACAAGACAAGCATAGCGGGAGAAAATTAGCTGCGGTTTATGTACCAACCGCGCCCAATCCGACATCCGGTTATATCGAAATCCTGCCAATAGAAGATGTCATTCTAACGGACTGGACCACCGAAGAAGCTATGACATTTGTGGTGACAGGCGGCACCAATGCGCCCGAAAGTCTGAATTTCTCGAACAAGCAGAAGCAGCCAGACGCCTGAATAACGTTGCATCAGTGTATTTTTACACAGGCAACGGATACGGAAGCGGCTTGATTGTCAGCACAGGGCCTCGCAATGATTGCCAATGAATATCACAGGTATCAACGCTGCTTTGCTGGATGACCGCCAAAACATCAAAGCCGCCATGCGGAGACAATGCAGCATTGACGATGTTGCCGCTGGATTGATCATCCATATCCATGCTGAATAAGGCATCACCGGCGCTGATTGTTTCGGTTGTGGCGATATGGGCCAGAAACATGCGTCGCTTGAGTTTGCCAAGATACTGGGTGCGTGCCACGATTTCCTGACCAGGGTAGCAGCCTTTTTTAAAGCTGATGCCGCCAATGGCATCCAGATTGATCATTTGAGGCAGAAATGCTTCCTGGGTCTCAGGCAGAATGGTGGGAATCGCGGCTTGAATAGTCAACCAATCCCAGCAATCGGTGCCAACAGGCGCGGCGTGCTGATTGAGGTGCTCCCAGAGCATGGGGGCATTCTCGATCGGTGTGATCAATTCCATGCGCTGCTGTGAAAGGTAAAGAATGCTGATTTTTTCGTGATGCATGACTTGCAGCGGTTGATCCGGATTGTGTGGTGATTCTGTAATTTCTTTAATCAACAGAGCGGCATTCGGACCTGCAATGCCGATTCGGGCCAGATCGTTGCTTGCATCGGTCAATTGCACTTTGGCACGTAGTACATAGAGCGCTAAACGCTTTTGCATCGAAGCAGTTAAACTGACGGGCAATTGCATTAAATAATCATCGCCTTGCTGCCACAGTAAAAAGCTTGCCAGTACCCGGCCTTTGGACGTGCAATAACTGCCATATTGCGCCTGCTGTAGATTAACTTCCCGAACATCGCAACTGAGCTGACTTTGTAAAAAGGTTTGTGCGTCATTTCCAGAGAAACGAATCAAGCCATGGTGGGAAAGATCGGTCATAATGGTTCCGGTCTGCGCATTTTTACGTTCTGTTGTGATATCACCAAAATGCATCACATAATCGTTCTCAATAATGGCGTGACAGTTACGCAGATAGGTTTGCCAGACTGGATTCATGCAAAAAGAAAGACTATGAATAGTAAATAGGCGTGATTATACGATATCCCGTCGGGGTAAAATCAAGAGCCAATCTCAGGAAATTGGCCTTCACCTTCTGAAATGTTAATGATCGATAAACCATTTTGATATGGCCATTTTGTCCATTCATCGCAAACCTTCATTTCAACTCGTGGCGTTACTCAGTCTGGTACATATTGCTGCGGCCGGTTTATTATGGCCGTTGGCGCTGCCCTTGGGTATTAAGGCGATTGTCGCTATCGCGCTGGTCATCAGTCTGGTTTATTATTTGCGGCAGGATGCCTTGCTCATCGCAGACAATGCGGTGATAGTTTTTGCGCTATCTGATGAAATGCAATGCATCGTAACCATACGCTCGGGCGAATCAATGATTTGTAACATACTAGGTAATACCTTTGTTGCGCCTTATCTGACGGTACTGAATCTGAAGCCTGTGGGGGAGCTCTTTACGCGCAGTGTAGTGATACTGCCCGATGGCATTGATGCAGAGGAATTCAGGCAATTACGGATATGGTTGCGTTGGAAGTGGAAAAATAACAGTGAAATTGGATAATTCAGGTGCCTCGATTTTGATCATCTAATAGTTTTATATATCGTATGATATTGATCTTAAAAGTAATAATGAAGTTAATTTTTTTTATTTGTCTCTTGGCTGGTTTGTTCGGCTGTAAAGCGATTTCAAGCATTAATCAACGCCCGTCCCTGGATGTTAAGCTGATTGGTGTATGGAGCGGTGAATACCTGGAGGAAGGTGGCACGGTAAAAAAATGGATGCAAACAAGAAATGCTGATGGTACGTATGCGATTGAATTTAGTTTTGTGGAAGTGGATGGCACTATCAAGAGCTTTGCTGAATCAGGTCGGTGGTGGGTTCAAGATGGTTTATTTTATGAAATTGCTTTGCCTGAAAAAGAACAACCTGATAGATATCAGTATTCTTTTAAAGCAAAGAAATGTGTCAGTTTTGTACTCGCTGAAAGTGACGGATTGATTGAGGAAGCTAATGGTTATGTGTTCAGCGAATGTCTTGTAGCGGACCCGTCGCCGGCAAGCATTGGTGGATCAATTTGAGTTTATAATCAAACGGTTAGTAAATCTATAAACGATAACGCGAGAGCTTTCTCTTTATGAATCTGTATCTCATTTTTGAGAGAAGTTGAGTTTTATTCTGACTACCGCTGCGATATTTTTTATTTTTATGTAATGTGCAAATTATTATTTCTGATCTCGCTAGATTTCCTAAAACTCAAAATTTATTCAGAGAAAAGTGCTTACATATGTAATTCCTTGTTCATAAAATGGAAAAATGATGGCTAGGCATAAAAATTCCTTGATGTGGAGAATGTTATTTATGACAAATGACTTGACTTTAAGGGGTAAGGTCGAC
>NZ_JAMWZS010000071.1 GCF_024282095.1 Nitrosomonas sp. | reverse complement strand
AATATCGCTACCAGCAGCATCGTTATCATGCCCAGTTTGTAGTACTTCGAGTCGTACCACAACGACATGTCATAGCTCGCGCTCGAACTTGCACTGGTTGTGCCGTATGTTGTTGCCATTTTTAATACCTCCTATTAATTAGTAAGTTAGCTAATAGAATTAGGTGTCGCGTATGGAAAAATCAAACTTCCAACTCGACATTAATTTAGACAGATTCTCTCGTAATAAAAGTTCCCATCCATTCAAGAAAACCCGCTCATGCATTGACTCTAGTCATTATTCTACACCGTCAGATGCATTGCCTATTTTAAGAATTAATAATTCTGATTTCAAGTAGTTAACCAGTTGATACCCAAATCTGAATAAAAATATTTGTCATAAAACTGCAAAGAAACTGCAACTGTCACAAAACTGTAACATTGCTGCGATATAACGATTGCCACCTTATACACGAGTTACTTTTCAACCTCTGGATCAAAGACAAACCATGCAATCATTCAGACTTATTTTGGCAATCGTAGCTGTCGCAAATTTGAGCTTCATATCAAACGCTTACGCGTTGGATTTATATGTTGATACAAAAACCAAACAAATTTTTGCGGAACCCGGTCCTGGCCGGGTGCATATGGGCACGTACGAAAAATCCGGGCAAGCATCTGCTAAAACAGAAACATCCAAAGTACCCGTAGCACCAACGCAAACTGCAGCAGAGTCTTCGAAGAAAACAGAATCGATCGAATCAGCTTCAGGCTATGAAAGCCAAAGAGCGGAAGCGGGCAATAAACCTACGGGTGACCGCCTGACAAGATTGCGGGAAAAGGCTGAGAAAGAACAGCTTAAAGGCCAAGTTTCAGTACTCGAAGAGCGCGTCAAGGAAGTTGAGAAAATACATGGGAATTTTGATGACCGCGGATTGCATTGGTCAACCAAAGATGGCAATTTCTCAGTATCGCTCAATGGGCGGATACAACCCGCGTCACAATACAACTTCGTCAATGAGTCTGCCCCTGCTTCCGGGACCAATCTGCCGAATGAGTTGAATAGCGGCATGAATATCCGTCGTGCTCGTTTGGGTGTTGAAGGTACTTTCTTCAAAATATGGGATTACAAATTCGAATATGACTTCAGCCGCGGCAATGGTTCGGTTGGATCCGGAATTACCGATGCATTCGTGCGGTTAAATCATACCAATGCGCTATCCTATAAAATCGGTTCATTCAAGGAACCGTTCAGTTTGGAAGAAGCGGCCAGTAACCGCTATCTCACCTTCATTGAACGTCATATGTCAGTCAACTCGTTCGTCGACAACCCCAATACGTACAAAACAGGTATTGGTGTCAATTACGCGGTACAACGCTGGCAGACCGGACTGGCTTTCCAAACAGAACCTATTGGCGCTTGGTCAGCCGCTTCCACCTCAGTGAATGCCAACGGCAATCAAAGCCGCAATAACGGCTCTGGTGACACGGGCTGGCAAGGTATCGGTCGCGTCAGTGGCAGACCGTGGATGGAAGATGAAACCAAATTCATGCATGTCGGTATTTCTGCCGGACATACAGCTGTCAACACGCAATACCGGGCTGACGGTACTATGGTTGGTGAGGGATCGAATGGAGGCGGTGGCGGCATGTCATTCTTTGCGTTCCCGGGAACCAACGTGGATCGCACCAACATATTGAATACCGGCAATCTAAGTACAGGGGCGCTCACCGATCCCAATCACCGCCGCGTCAGCAGTTACGATCGCTACGGTGCGGAAGCCTGGTTTGTTTATGGCCCCTTCTCTGCACAAGGCGAATATTTGCGTACCAATATCAATGGCACTGGTTATGACAGCGAGCATTTGACCGGTTACTACGGTTTTGCGAGTTACTTTTTAACCGGCGAGTCTAAGGCTTATCACGTTAGAAACGGTGCAGCAAATCGGATCAAACCTAACCGGCCGTTTCAGTGGAATGGTTCAGGCTGGGGCGCATGGGAAATCGCTGCCGGTTACGATTACATCAATATGAACTCTGGCGTGATCAAAGGCGGTCAGGCGGATATGGTCAGATTCGGCTTGAACTGGTATCCCCACTCGAATGTTAAATTCCAGAGCAACATCATCCATGTATTGGATATCAACACGGCGAGAACACCGATCACCAATACGGATGGTTATTCCGGCGGCGCCGGCGCACGCACCAACGGATGGAATAATGGTGATTTGAGCGCATTCCTGACACAGGTCACAGTCGATTTCTAAGGCCATCAAACAGCCTGCTAATCAGCAGGATAGCTCAAATTGTGCACAAACCGGGAATTCAGAATTCTTCATGAATTCCCGGCAAGATTCAGATTTCCGCTCGTTTTGCCAGTCTTGAATGCTTATCGCAGGAATAATCTGTTATTGCCAAGAAACATGCGCTAATATCTAACGCATGAACTCTGAAGTTGCCGTGCACACAACAGCCATCTCAAACAAATGGAGGGTGAAATGCCACAGCTATACAACCTTAAGCTACTGAGTAAATTTCTCTTATTAGGCGCACTAGCAAGCGCCACGAGCATTGCAACTGCCCAGCCAACTATCAAAATTGATGGCTCCAGTACTGTATATCCCATCACTAAAGCAGCCGCAGACAAATTCGAGATCGCCAAAAAGGACACCGTTAAAGTATCGGTTGATATCTCCGGTAGCGGTGGCGGTTTCAAGAAATTCTGCCGCGGCGAGATCGATATCGTGAATGCCTCCCGCCCTATCCTGAAAAATGAAATGAAGGATTGCAAAGATTCCCGGGTGCAATATGTCGAAATACCGATAGCGTTTGATGCCCTGACCGTGGCAGTCAATCCGGAAAACAACTGGAGCAAGCGCATGACTGTCGCAGAATTGAAGAAAATATGGGAGCCCGCCGCCCAGGGTAAAATCACTAAGTGGAATCAGATAAACCCGTCATGGCCTGATGAAGCCTTTAAACTATATGGCGCAGACGCAGATTCCGGAACGTACGATTACTTCACCGAAGCCATTGTCGGCAAAGCCAGAGCAAGCCGCAGCGACTTCACTGAATCCGAGAATGACAATGTATTGGTAGACGGCGTGGCGAGTAATAAAAACGCATTAGGTTTTTTTGGTTTTGCCTATTACATCGAAAATGAGAATAAAGTGAGTGCAGTCGCGGTAGATAATGGCAAAGGCAAAGGTGCTGTTCTTCCATCTGCCGAAACCGTTGAAAATGGCAGTTATCAGCCTTTATCTCGTCCTATTTTTATCTATGTCAATGCCAAAGCGGCGGAGCAGCCTGAGATCAAAGAATTCGTTGAATTTTATATGAAAAACGCCCTGCTGCTGGTAAAGGAAGTCAAATTCTTCCCATTGCCGCCCAGAGCTTATACCACCATGTTGGAGCACTTTAACAAGAAAAGAGTGGGCACAGTATTCAATGGCGTATCCGCAGTGGGTCTTACGATCGACGAACTGATCCGACGCGAAGGCCGACTGGAATACGATAACTATTAGTGTATCCACGTATCACACTAGACAGCGATGCAAACCCACTGGGCAAGTCCACACATAGTGCAATGGTGTCAGTATTTACTCGACAGCTATGCCCATTGGGTCCGACAAGAACTCATTGATCGCAGCGGCACACCGCTGGAACAGGCCGAGCGATTATTTAACAGCACGCTTGTGTTGGCATCACACGGCGTGGAAGACGATCCCGTCTTAAATTACGGTAATCAAACGGCGCTGGATTTATGGGTCATGGACTGGCAGCAATTCACGCAAACCCCTTCCCGTCTCACCGCTGAGCCGGCCAAACGTGAAGAACGCGCGCGCATGCTGGAACAAGTTAAAACACGAGGCTATATTTCTGATTACAGCGGCATAAGAATTTCCAGTACCGGTAAACGCTTCCAGGTTGACAAAATCGTCATCTGGAACATCCACAAACCCGACGGCACCGCAGTTGGACAAGGCGCTATGTTTTCTGCCTGGAAATATATAAGCTGAATTTAACTTCCCAGAATAAAACAAATTTGCCCGAAAACAATATCTGGTTTATTCTTTGCCCCCTGCTGATCATAGATCGGAGAAGTGACCGAGCGGCTTAAGGTGCACGCCTGGAAAGCGTGTGTACGGCTCAAACCGTACCGCGGGTTCGAATC
>NZ_JAMWZS010000070.1 GCF_024282095.1 Nitrosomonas sp. | reverse complement strand
CGTGGCATCAATTACCGCCCCCGTCGCACCCTTGATCATCAATCCGTGTGATTGAAGCTGTTCATTGATAGAGGCCAACAGATCATCTAGCCGGTTACGGAACCGGCACAAAGTGGTTTCGTCCGGTATCGCATCCGACAAGGATAATCCACAAAATTGTAGAAAATCAATCCGTACACTCAGCGCTTGCTCCAATGCCGCATCCGACAAACTATGCCACTGTCCCAGCAGAATCGCTTTGAACATCATCAGCGCATCAAACGGTTCCTGTCCTCCAGCATGCGATAATTCGCGTTTGTACAAACCCCTAAGCTTCGGACGTAATTCCTTCCATTCAATCAGGGCATCAATCTTCATCAGCACACCGCCTCGCTTCAATCGTTGCACCAGTTCCAGTGTCCCAAAACTCTGCCTCTATTTTAGTTGGTTATTGCACTGGCAGGCGAGGTTGTGCAGGAGTCTTTCCAAACAAATTCGGTTGATGTGCCGTACTGCTATGTCTTAGCATTTTTAATCACCATTTCGACCAGGAATATGACCCCTTTTAACATTCCCGGTCGTTATGATCACTAAGAATCAGTGCATTTGTTCCTAATATCAATTGCTTGTGTATATTTCAGAGCCGACTAATTACTCAGATATAAACATTGTTTAGGCTACAACGATGTAATACGGAAATGTTACTTTGCAGTTGACAAGAAATGGTGAGCAATGCGGCGCTGAAGCATCGTTACCATTTGATGCTCCTCCAAACCTTTTACCTCATTGCATAGAGCTGGTGCGATCGTCACGAAGGTTTCCACCAACTGCGGATCGAAATGGCTACCACTATCTCGCTTAAGCATGGTGATAGCGTCATCCAATGTCCATGAATCTTTATAAGGGCGTTTGGAGGTGAGTGCATCGAACACATCTACAATGGCGAATATTCGAGCATTCAGGGGGATTGCCTTACCTTTCAGTCGCTGCGGATAGCCGCTGCCATCGTATTTCTCATGATGAAATTCGACCACATCTCGTGCACCACTGAGCCAACTTGATTTGCTTAGTATATCCATACCCAGTGAGACATGGGTTTCCATAACCTCGAATTCTTGTGGGGATAATTTTCCTGGTTTAAGCAATATCGGATCGCGAATACCAATTTTACCAACGTCATGTAAGAAAGCACCCGTTATCAGGTTACGGATATCTTTACCAGAGAGACCAATGGTTTCACCAAGTTGTAGCGCATAATAGGTTACTCGGTAATTATGACTATTCGTATCGGAATCGCGCTCTGCAATGGCGCAACCCA
Source organism: Nitrosomonas sp. (assembly GCF_024282095.1). Classification (GTDB taxonomy): domain Bacteria; phylum Pseudomonadota; class Gammaproteobacteria; order Burkholderiales; family Nitrosomonadaceae; genus Nitrosomonas. Next base: position 2,970 of record NZ_JAMWZS010000070.1, on the reverse strand, counting down.
GCACATTCATCAACTCCAGATTCCCCTTTAAGAGATTGTCAGAAAGCTTAATTAGTCCTCGATTGAGCGTCAGGATGATCGGATACATCAAAAGAGTAGTGAAAGCGATGCTGACGGTTATAAATAGCAGCGTGCGAAGCAATTCATGTTTGATTTTATCTTGGATCTGTTGATCGACTTGATAGATGCCTTCAAAATAACCAGTGAACGTATTTTGAGGTCCTTTTATCGGAATCAATGTGACCATCAGAAGCTTGCCGCTGATGAAATAAAATTCGTGAGAGGGCTCGCCTTGTTGCGGAAACCGATGGCGATATTGATTAATCGCATATTCGGCTGCTTCCTGTCCTGGTCGAACGGCTTCAATTCTGAGTTGTTTATCGAGATCATAAAGCTCGACAACGAGAAAATGTTGGTTTACCAACTGCTGTGCCAAGTTTGTTAAATGCTGAAAGGCCGCAGTATCCAGTTGTTTTAGATTGTAGGGTGATCCAGCACTTAATGCCGCAGATTCCTTGAGTGCAAGCTCATGAATAAATTGCTGGAAGCGGTTTATTTCCAACCACAAGACGATACCGCCAATTGTGATACTGAGAAACAACCACCCCAGAAACAGACGAACCAGGATTTTTCGGTGTATGAATTGGCTTGTAGTAAGCGCTGCTTGTGAATCCGCCCTGACATCATCAGTTTTCTGTGTAGTGGATGCTTGATTCATTCATTTTCCTGAGTTATCAGCTACAAGTTTATGCCACTATGCCTTACTTTATCCTTATTTGAAGTTAACTATTGGCAGCTTCTTAATTTCTGCCAGGTTTGTTTCTCCGTTAACATTGATTAAGACAAGGCGGCCACTGCCTTGAGAATAGTCATTGCGAAAATCATACACACCCCCAATAATAGTCAAATGGCCAGCCTTGACTTCTTTGTCATATTTCTTTAAAGCAGTCGAAACCTGATGATTCACATTTGACTCAACACTTTCTTTAACCTGCGCATGATCATCAGATTTATTGCCAGCAACTTTGATCGTATCCAATTCACGCCAAATCGAAGGCTCAAGATGCGTCGGCTTTGACATGGCCGCTTCAACGGCTCCGCAAGATGAGTGCCCAATAATAAATAATACGGGCGTATGTAAATGACGCACACCATATTCAATGGATCCTTCAGCCGTTGAGACTTGATTGCCAATGTTACGGACTAAAAAAAGATCTCCATCAGGATGAATATCAAGCGCATGGGTGTGCAATCGGGAATCAGCACAAGTTACCATCGTTGCCATGGGTTTCTGTCCATGAATGAGTTGGTTAAAATAATCCGGTGGCAATCTCTTAACAAATTCGTCATTTGACTCAATCACATGCCGAACAATTTCTCTAACTTGGTCTTTTTCACTTTTGTTGACTGGTGCTGGCGATTGGGCCATTAAGCTGCTGGTATTAAACAGGAATGTAATCAGGATGATGAAGCTTATCTTTTGCATTGGATTCAATCTCCATTTGATTAAAACGTAATATAGAAACTTTGAATTCATACTAACAAAATTCAGATTCACTGACGCCATTATTTATTGATACCTATAAGCACAACGATATGAAATTGAAATAAAATTTAGTACCACTCTTTTACAACCTCAGAAAAAATCTCAGGAAATGCTATGAGTCACCATGAAATACATAGATCACATCGGATAGGATGGTTGCGCGCTGCTGTACTCGGCGCCAATGATGGCATCGTTTCAACCGCAAGTCTTATTATAGGTGTTGCAGCAGCGCAATCAGCACACACGGATATTATGCTTGCTGGAATTGCAGGATTGGTTGCAGGTGCCATGTCGATGGCTGCAGGTGAATATGTGTCGGTTAGCTCTCAGTTAGATACAGAAAAGGCGGATCTTGAACTTGAGAGAGAATCACTAAAGGATGATTATGAGTTTGAGTTGAAGGAATTGGCAAATATTTATGAAAAAAGAGGACTTGATTCCAATCTGGCAAAACAAGTGGCTGAGCAACTAATGACATATGATGCATTGGGAGCTCATGCAAGAGATGAATTAGGTTTGGTTGAGAGCGTTAGAGCACGTCCTATTCAAGCAGCACTTTTCTCTGCGGGCACATTCACTATTGGCGCTGCGTTGCCTCTATTGGTCGCATGGAAGGTGTCAGATATTCAACTTATTCCGGCAGTTGCGGTATTTTCACTTGTATTTCTGGCGGCTTTGGGTGGTCTTGCCGCACGTGCAGGAGGAGCAAAAATATCTATTGGTGCTATTAGAGTTACATTCTGGGGAGCGCTTGCAATGACTTTAACTGCGGCAGTGGGCAGATTATTCGGTGTAGCTGCATGATAAAAATTGGTTTTGTGAGGCATTTTTAGTGATGTTGACTTAACTATTCTCAGTTAATGCAACTGAACCCTGAACCGTCCAAAAACGACAATCATGGCAATTCCAAGCGTACCTGCGGCACTTAGTATCAAGTCGTTTAAATGCAGTGGAGTCAGATGTAATAGCGAGGCCAAAGTTGGAAATTGCACCAGCAGCAAAGTCAGTGCGATTGTTGCTCCCACCATGATACGTGACATAAAGTTAGACAGGCCGCTCAGAACAATAGTTAACATGGCGCTTGCAAACGTGAGAGTAACTAGGGCCATGGCTCGTGCGTGTTCAACCTCGTGGCCTATGCCAAGGCTGTGTTCATAGCCATAGATGATCATTAATGTCAGCAGGACTCCGACAATGCCAATCACCCACCACTCTCGCAGATTAAAAAATCGCGGGTGATGCGTTTTTTGAATTGGGCTCAAACGTTTACTTATTGGCAGCTCCTGGAAAACCAGTAATGCAGTGGGATGAATGATCAGCTCAAGCCAAACAATGAATCGCACCGGGTTTTCCGGAGATAAAATGATTTGAGAGGAGGAGAAGATGAAGAATCAAATCAGTTATTCACCGGAAGTACGAGAACG
>NZ_JAMWZS010000069.1 GCF_024282095.1 Nitrosomonas sp. | reverse complement strand
TCCGCATTGGAAAAACAAGGTGTGGCTTGTGTTCCCATTATTCTTCCGGACGGTGAAATTCATAAGAATTGGGAAACACTTAATTTAATTTTTGATGCACTCCTGACCAATCATTGTGAACGCAATACCACTATTTTAGCTTTAGGTGGCGGCGTGATCGGGGATCTGACCGGATTTGCTGCAGCCACTTACCTACGCGGCGTACCCTTTATCCAGATACCCACAACCTTGCTGGCGCAAGTGGATTCATCAGTGGGCGGCAAGACCGGCATCAATCATCAATTAGGCAAAAATATGATCGGCGCCTTTTATCAGCCACGCATGGTACTCACGGATAGTGCAACCTTAAATACCCTACCCGATAGAGAATTGCGCGCCGGCATCGCCGAAATCATTAAATATGGCTTAATTCGCGATCCGGCTTTTTTTGATTGGCTTGAACAAAATATGCGGCGATTGTTGGCACGTGATCCCTTCGTTCTCAATGAAGCCATTCAACGCAGCTGCGAAAACAAGGCTGAAATCGTCGCTACTGATGAAAAAGAGAAAGGAGTGCGCGCTTTGCTGAATCTAGGTCATACGTTTGGTCATGCAATCGAGAACGGCATGGGGTATGGGGTCTGGTTACATGGCGAAGCGGTAGCAGTGGGCACTGTTATGGCGGCTGAGCTGTCCCGTCGCATGAGACTCATCAGCGAAGCGGATGTTACCCGCATACGCAAGATCTTTGTGCAGGCGGAGTTACCGGTTACTGCACCTAAAATGCCGCCGGAGAGATACTTGCAGTTGATGTTGTTGGACAAAAAAGTGGATGCCGGGAAAACCCGTTTTATTCTGCTGAATCGCATTGGCGAAGCAGTGATGCGCGCAGACATTCCGTCTACCGCACTAACTGAAACCATATTAGCTTGCATGACCGATGAGATCAATGAATGAGTTAGCGGCTTATGCGGTAACTACTGAGAATTCGCGGGGACGAAAAATTCCCGAGAAACCTCCCATGGGGCGCAGCGAATTTCAACGTGACCGGGATCGAATCATACATTCCTCGGCTTTTCGCCGGTTGGAATATAAAACTCAGGTTTTTGTCAATCATGAAGGCGATTTGTTTCGCACACGCCTAACTCATAGCTTAGAAGTGGCACAAATCGGACGCTCGATTGCAAGAACATTGCATTTGAATGAAGATCTGGTCGAAGCGATTGCACTCGCCCATGATCTGGGACACACTCCATTTGGACATGCCGGCCAGGATGCATTGAACGAATGCATGAAGGACTATGGCGGTTTTGAGCATAATCTTCAGTCTTTGCGAGTGGTTGATGTTCTGGAAGAACGTTATGCTGCTTTTGATGGTCTTAATCTGTGTTATGAAACACGGGAAGGAATACTCAAGCATGTCGCTAAAAAAAATATCGACAGACTCGGTGAAATCGGAGAGCGGTTTTTACACAATAAAAGACCTTCTCTGGAAGCACAATTGGCAAACCTTGCCGATGAAATTGCTTACAACAATCACGATGTTGATGATGGGTTGCGTTCAGGTCTAATCACGTTAAATCAATTAGAAGGCGTATCCATTTTTTCGCGCCATTTGACACAGGTAAAACATCAACATCCGACACTGCCTGAGCGCCGTCTCGTTTATGAAACCATACGCAGCATGATCAATACCCTAGCAACAGATCTCATTCAACAAAGCACGATGAATATCAAAGATGCTCAAGTGAGTAGCTTAGAAGCGGTTCAAATGTCGCCGCCTCTGATCAGTTTCAGTCCGGAGATAAAAAAAGAGCAGCAAGCATTGAAAAAATTTTTGTACGATAATCTGTATCGACATTTCCGCGTGGTGCGCATGAGTAGCAAGGCACACCATACCATAGAAAAACTTTTTAGCGCTTTTAGTGCCAATAGACAGCTTCTTCCCGTCGAATATCAGAGAAAATTTGAACGGGAAAACCATCAAGCTATCGCCGATTATATTGCTGGCATGACAGACCGGTATGCCATCAAAGAATACCAGCGCCTATTTACGATTGCAGAAAATTAAACCAAGCTTTTAATTGCAGAAATTATTCTCTAATGTAATAAGTTAATTTCACATATCCGATTGAAGATATACGCGACTGCTATTCACTGGTAAAATTGAGAATTGGGAAAAGGTTTATATACTTGCTTAAAAGTAGCCTTTCAAAGAAAAATAAGATATAGGCTTATTAATGACAACACTTAAAAATGACACGTTACTGCGCGCATTACTGAAACAACCTGTCGAATATACCCCTGTTTGGTTGATGCGTCAGGCAGGCAGATATTTGGCAGAATATAATGAAACTCGAGCACGCGCTGGAGATTTTCTGTCTTTGTGTAAAAATCCAGGTTTTGCTACCGAAGTAACCATGCAGCCATTGGCACGTTTTCCGCTGGATGCTGCGATATTGTTCTCGGATATTCTAACTATCCCGGATGCAATGGGGTTAGGACTCTATTTTTCTCATGGTGAAGGGCCTATGTTTGAACGCCCTTTACGCGAAGAAAAAGAAATTCGGGCATTGGCAGTGCCTGACCCGAATGCAGAGCTACGTTATGTAATGGATGCAGTCTCTGAGATCCGCAAAGCTTTAGACAATCGAGTACCATTGATCGGTTTCTCAGGTAGCCCCTTTACATTAGCTTGCTATATGGTTGAAGGCCGCGGTGGCACCGAATTTCGCGAAATCAAAACCATGCTATATCAGCGTCCTGAATTATTGCATCATATCCTCGATGTGAATGCGAAGGCAGTGACCGCGTATCTAAACGCACAGATTGAATCTGGCGCTCAGATTGTCATGATTTTCGATACTTGGGGCGGCGCACTTTCTCACGCCGCATACAAAGAATTCTCATTGCGCTATATGCAGCAAATTATTAGCGGGCTAAAGCGTGAACAGAACGGAATGCAAGTGCCCAGTATTGTATTCACCAAAGGCGGTGGCCTGTGGCTGGAGGCTATTGCAGACATTGGATGTAATGCCGTTGGATTAGACTGGACAATCGATATTGGCGAGGCACGTCAACGTGTCGGAGATAAAGTTGCTTTACAGGGAAATCTTGACCCATCTGTGCTTTTTGCATCTCCGAAAGTAATCACTTCTGAAGTGGAAAAGATACTCACCAGTTATGGCAACGGCAGTGGGCATGTATTCAATCTAGGTCATGGTATTTCTCAGTTTACACCTCCAGAAAATGCAGCGGCACTGGTTGAAGCTGTTCATACTTTGAGTCGGAAATTTCATTAGATAAGAAACGAAATCGTTTCGAATTATCATCGCAGGCAATTTTGTGCATATACTGATTATTGAAGATGATTCGGCCATTGCCGCCAATCTTTATGATTTTCTGGAATCGCGAGGACATACCGCAGATGCGGCCGTCAATGGCATCGCAGGACTGCATCTGGCGGTCACACAGCGATTCGATGCGATTCTACTGGATTTAGGTTTACCAGGGATGAATGGAATCACTTTGTGTCGGAAACTGCGCCAGGAATTACAGATTGATACACCCATCTTGATGCTGACAGCCCGCGACACATTAGAAGATAAACTGGCCGGTTTTGAACACGGTGCAGATGATTATTTGATCAAACCGTTTGCATTAAAAGAAGTTGAGGCTCGCCTGCTGGCCATGCATAAAAGGCATATTGGCAAAGTAGCGAATCGCACACTAGAGTTTGACAAACTTTCTTTCGACCCCAAAACGCTTTCTATTCGTTTTGAGAATAAGAACGTTAAGCTTCCACCAAAGTGCATTCGCTTACTGGCGCTGATGATGAGTGAGCCCGGCAGAGTATTCAGTCGAGAAGAGCTCGAGCTGGAGGCCTGGGAAGATGTTCAGGAAACCAGCGACACACTTCGCAGTCACATGCATATTTTGCGACGAGCATTAACGAAAGCTGGCGGATACGATCCCATTGAAACCGTCCATGGTCTTGGTTATTGTTTGACTTCTCGTGCTCAAATTCCAGATTGAACACAGCCTACGCTACCGCGTCGCAGTAGCGTTAGCTACATTTAGTATTTTTATTGTTGGAACGCTGTGTATTATTCTCTACTTTGCTTCAGACAAAATTGAAGAAGCCCATATTGAACAAGTGATTCAAATGGAAATGGATCATCTTGTCCATCGCTATCAAAAACATTCAGATTTTATTTCACATGTTGGCTCGCATCTTAAAAGCTACGTCATTCATGATATGGACGACGAATTGCAGATCCCTGCCTACCTACGTGGATTTAATGCTGGTTATCATCGCATCTATTATGGTCCCGAGGATTTTCATGTCTTAGTGCATACTATTGATGAAGTGAAGTTTCTCGTCGCTTATCGGATTGCATTGCATAAACAGAGACTTAGCAAATTGAGGTGGCTCATTATAATGTCATGGGTTGCAGTAGTTGCCATTGCATTTGTAGTCGGATACTTGCTTGCTGGCATGCTCGTCAAGCAAGTATCCGATTTAGCAGAACGAGTCAGTCTGCTTGCACCTGGTGATGTACAGATTGGCTTATTGACACAACCTGATATGGATGAAGAGGTGGCGCAACTCGCTCGTGCATTGGATGATTATCAGAATCGTATCGAACGCATGCTCCAGCGTGAGCAGGAATTCACCGCCAATATTAGCCATGAGCTAAGAACTCCCATCACAACCATTCTGACTAGCTGTGAATTATTGAATACAATACCTGACCTACCAGTCAGGGCCTGTCACCGAATTAAAATGATTGAGTCAGCAGCCACCCGCATGGGCGAACAATTGCAAGCACTGCTGTTTCTTGCGAGAGAACAAGCATTAGGTGTCATGGAACCGGTAGCCATCGCTGAATGTGTTTTTGATGCTGTTGAACCAATATGTGGAGAAATCTATCGGAAAAAGCTGAAGTTTGAAGTCAGTATTGCCCCCGAAATTACGCTTACACTCAACCGACAAGCTTTGCATACTGCACTGATGAACTTACTTAGAAACGCCGTGCAATATACTGAAAGTGGTTTTATCCGCGTTGAATTTAACAATCAACGCCTATCAATTTCTGACTCAGGCATTGGCATAGAACCCGCTTATTTACCTTTACTTTATGAACGTTTTTTCCGGGGCTCTACACAAGGACAAGGACTAGGAATCGGATTGGCTATCGTCAAACGGATCTGCAATCACTATGGATGGGGTATTGAAGTAGACAGCACTCCAGGTCAGGGAACAACCTTTCATATTATTTTCAACTAATTACAGCT
>NZ_JAMWZS010000068.1 GCF_024282095.1 Nitrosomonas sp. | reverse complement strand
GAGAAATTACGAAAGCATGGTCGCTATGGCATGTGGGTATCTATGGTTACCTATGTGAAATGTCAACAGACCCTAGTACAGATTTCTCCGATTTTGAGAAACATAACGAGACTATGCAACAAGAAATCGAGGAAATATGATTTCTCTCCTATTGGTGTAGTAGATTAATCTTAAGTCCGACAGACTCCCAACAAAGCTCGATAGCTCGAGGTAACGATAGATACCTCAGATCATGATAGTGTGTAAAAATATATTGGAGTAGCCAATTTGCTCTCACTTAGCGTACTCAGTAACCACCTTACAACAGGTCATGATATTATATAATTAACTGATATACATAACATTGCAACCATTCAATGCTTAGAATCACGATAATATATTAGGGTCTTAGGAAGTTAAGCGCTTACTAAAGTGAGTTAACTTACTGAGATGAATGTTAAAAACAGAAACTATTTTCGTTCTAGAATTAGAGAAGCAAAATTCAGGCAACTTATTCGCTGTTTATCCCTGGATTTTACAGCTACCAGCACAGCCAAATTGACTGGTATTTCCATCCGATCCATCAATACCATTTATCTTAAAGTGCGACAGAGGATTGCTCAGTGCTGTGAGCTTGAATCGCCTCTGCAAGGTTCTGTAGAGGTCGATGAATCCTACTTTGGCGCACAACGTGTTCGAGGTAAAAGAGAACGTGGGGCGTATGGTAAAACGATCGTCTTTGGTGTCTTGAAACGTCATGGAAAGGTTTATACAGAAATCGTGCCAGATTGTTCTAAAGCGACATTGCAAGCCATTATCCGTGGCCATGTGGCACCAGACACCGTGATCCATTCTGATGGATGGCGCGGCTATGACGGACTGGTTGATATTGGTTTTGATAAGCACTTCAGGGTACATCATGGTGACAATGAATTTGCCAGTGGTGAGCGGCATATTAACGGTATCGAGTCTTTCTGGAGTTTTGCCAAACGCCGCTTGGCAAATTTTAATGGCGTGCCTGAGCATACCTTTTATCTGCACCTGAAAGAAATCGAATTTCGTTTTAATCATCGCCGTGATAATCTCTACCATGCAATTCTCAAATTATTACGTTTAAACCCGCTTTAACTTCCTAAGACCCTATATTAATAAAAGCAATATGGAGAAATAACATGAGCATTTATGATTTTGAATATAAAAGCAGAAGAAAATTTCTAGACCATTACTCAGAAAATAAAGCTTTAAAAGAGTTTGCTGAAAGATTAGGATTCGAGAATAGTAATTATCAAGAGCACCGTGATATATTGCTCAACTTCATTCTGAATTATCACAAACTCATCCACCGCTATGAAGAACTTATAAGCGTTGAACAATGGAAACAAAATTTTTACACTGGTATAAGCCTATTTCTTCTTTTCTCAATTCCAATTTTACTGTATGTAGCTCCGAGCCTACTTAAAAACTATGCTCCCAATGGTGATCTTCTCGCTCAAATAGCGGCCATATTAACTGGATTACTTACTGTACAAAAATCCCTATCATCTTGGCTGGATAAGAGAAAAATCGTTGGCAATTTTAGAAAAGCTCAGTCAGCTCTAAAAGCCAAGCTTTATGCCTTTGAAGATAAGTGGAGAGGCCAGGTCTTACTAGCTGTTACAGAGAATGAAAAAGAAATAAACAAACTAAAAGACGATTTCTTACAAGAAGTTCGCATTGCTATTCGTGAAGCTCAAGCAATAGTGGAAGAAGAACAAAATCTATACTTCGATACGATTACTAGTCAATCTATTGATCTCGGGGCAATGCTGATAGAAGCAAGACAAAGTGCAAAAAACGCTGTAGGTGTATTAATTCCCTCTCAAACCGAAAATCAACAGCTAGCACTCATTCAAAAAAGGAGAACGGTAGTTCAACTGGAGGCCGAGATTCGTGAATGGGAAAATTTGGTTGGGTAAGAAAACAAAAAACTATCAATTCCTGGGGAAAATACTGATAGTCTGAAATCCCAAATCGAAGGTCATAAAAAAATAATCACGGATTTGAAAGCAAGCCTAATAAAAACGAAAAGCGAACTTGAAGCATTAGAACGCATTAATTAATGCAGAATCTTAGTAGGTCAATCTGCATACATGACTTCATTCCGATTAAATACCGGAAATTATAAATGCCAACTATATTTTGTAGTCGTCAAATAACCTCCGGCATTGCCGGAGGTTATCATTGAAGTTCCTTAAATGAGCTGCTGAAGAACGCTAAAACCATACCAGTATCCTCATTCTATTTGCAATTCACCAGAAAATGGTCCTTGCAAAGCAATTTACTGTACATTTTTATCGTAATCTTGAATAACTTTTCATTTCTTGCACAGCATAAAACAATAGTCCCACATGCTGCCATCCATAGAACAACGCCTTACCCAACAACTCGCCGTAAAACTGCCACAAATTCAGGCCACCATTAAACTACTGGACGACGGCTCTACGGTGCCTTTTATCGCCCGCTCCCGCAAAGTAACCACCAGCGAATTGGGCAATGCCATCACACACGCGCATATTCTATTTCTCTTCCACAATATGGTTATCTTTCAAAACCACAACACCCGCCCCAATACGTTTGGCTCGTTCACGAGCTCTTTGAGCAGCTCGTTTCATGGCGATCTCGGCTGCAGCCAAATCCGGGTCGCGTTGTTTTTGTTTCTTGCCGGAATTTGCAGTCTGATTATTCATGTTTCCACCCTTTCATCAATCAGTATAGTAAGTTGGAAAGTGCCAGCAAACCCCAATTTCATGGCATCACGCAATTTTTTGGAATTTTTATCGTTATTCAACTGACTATTTTTCTCCGACTCAATTTTACACGACGTAACCCATTGCGACCCCACAACCACTTGGTTTACCATCCCCTATCTGCATTCAATCACCCAAACACAATCTCATGCTGCCCTCCATCGAACAACGCCTCGCCGCCGAGCTTGCGGTTAAATTTTCACAAATCCAAGCTACCGTGCAGCTTCTGGATGACGGTGCAACCGTGCCTTTTATCGCCCGCTATCGCAAAGAAGCCACCGGTGGACTGGATGATATCCAACTACGCTTGTTGGAAGAACGCTTACACAGTTTGCGTGAACTGGAAAAAAGACGCCTTGCCATCATCGCCGCAATCGAAAAGCAGAATAAAATGACGCCGGCGCTGCTCGATGCCATCACCCATACGGAAGATAAGGCACATCTGGAAGATTTGTACCTGCCATACCGCAAGAAGCGCCGTACCAAAGCGCAAATCGCCTTTGAGGCCGGTTTGCAGCCATTAGCGGACTCATTGTTGAACAATCCAAGACTTAATCCGCAAACCGAAGCGGCCAAGTATCTTAAAGCGCCTTTCACCACCGAGGAAGGCGACAATCCCGGCGTTGCGGATACGACTCAGGCTTTGGAAGGCACACAGCATATCCTGATGGAGCGCTTTGCCGAGCATGCACCACTGCTGCAAACTTTGCGCGAATATTTGCGCACGCATGCCATCCTGACGGCCAGAGCCGCCAAAGACAAGAAAGATACCGACACCAAATTCACCGATTACCATGATTATCATGAAGCGATCAGCAAAATCCCGTCGCATCGCGCATTAGCATTGCTGCGCGGTGAACGTGAAGGCATTCTAAAATTGAAGCTATTGCTGGATACTGAATTGGAAGAAAAGGCACGCAATACCGCGCTCAATCCGTGCGAAATATCGATTGCACGACAATTCAACATTCACGACCAAAAGCGCCCGGCGGACGCCTGGCTGATTGATACTGTGCGCTCAAGCTGGCGCACGAAAATCTTTGCGCATCTGGAAACGGAATTGATGGGCAATTTGCAGGAACGTGCTGAAACGGAAGCCATCCAGGTGTTTGCACAAAACCTCAAAGCACTGCTGCTGGCTGCGCCCGCCGGTCCACGCATCACGATTGGCCTTGATCCGGGTTTGCGGACAGGCGTGAAAGTCGCTGTCATCGATGCGACGGGAAAAGTATTAGCCACCGCCACCATTTACCCGCATCCCCCAAAAAATGACTGGGATAACGCAATCCAGACATTAAAGCAGCTCGCTGAGCAACATCAGGCATCGCTGATCGCCATCGGTAACGGCACGGCATCACGCGAAACCGACCAGCTGGCCAAGGATCTGATTAAAAAATACCCGCAACTCAAACTGACGTCGATCATGGTGTCGGAAGCCGGTGCTTCGGTGTATTCCGCATCCGAACTCGCTTCCGACGAACTGCCGGAACTGGATGTATCGCTGCGCGGCGCGGTCTCAATCGCTCGGCGCTTGCAAGATCCGCTGGCCGAGTTGGTCAAGATCGACCCCAAATCGATTGGCGTCGGTCAATATCAGCATGATGTCGATCAGAATAAATTGGCACGCTCGCTCGATACCGTGGTAGAGGACAGTGTGAACGCTGTCGGCGTCGATGTGAATACCGCTTCCCCGGCGTTGTTACGTTATGTCGCCGGCCTCAACAGCAAAATTGCGCACAACGTCATCGCCTACCGCAATACCAAAGGCATGTTTACCAAGCGCAAAGACTTGCTGAAAGTCCCCAGTCTCGGCGAAAAAACCTTTGAACAAGCCGCCGGATTCTTACGCATTGTCAATGGCGCAAACCCGCTCGATGCTTCTGCCGTGCATCCGGAATCCTATCCGGTCGTCGAGCGCATCCTCAAGGATTTCCAATTGGATGTCACAACGCTGATCGGCAATCAACCTATCCTTAAATCAATCCGCCCGGAAAAATATGCGGACGAAAAAGTTGGCTTATTAACCATCAAAGACATCCTGCGCGAACTCGAAAAACCTGGCCGCGACCCCCGCTCCACCTTTAAAACCGCCACGTTCAAGGAAGGCATCGAAACCATGAAGGATCTGCACCCTGGCATGGTGCTCGAAGGCGTCGTCACCAACGTCGCCGCTTTCGGCGCGTTTGTCGATATCGGCGTGCATCAGGATGGATTGGTGCATATCTCCGCGCTGGCGGATAAATTTGTCAAAGATCCGCATACCGTCGTCAAAGTCGGACAGGTAGTTACCGTCAAGGTGCTGGAGGTGGATGAGAAGCGCAGGCGGATTGCGTTGACGATGCGGTTGGACGGATAGTGTAGCTCCAAAATCTTTATATACGATTCACACGAAGAATGGTAAATTGATCCTCAGAGTTGTGTTTCAAACAATTGGATCCTGCAGAACTTTTTTACAGTCGCATTAGGGTCTGTTGACATTTCACATAGGTAACCATAGATACCCACATGCCATAGCGACCATGCTTTCGTAATTTCTCT
>NZ_JAMWZS010000067.1 GCF_024282095.1 Nitrosomonas sp. | reverse complement strand
TAGACCGCACGATTCCTATTGTCAGCCTGGACAGCGGTATCGCATTTGACCGTCAACTGGAATTGAGTGACAGAAAATTTATCCAGACGCTCGAACCACGGCTATTCTATGTCTATGCACCGTACCGGAATCAGGATTACTTACCTAATTTTGATTCCGCAGTCAATGATTTCAGTTTTGCGCAAATGCTGACCGAAAACCGGTTTAGCGGCGGTGATCGCATTAACGATGCTAATCGCGTTACAGCTGCACTGACATCGCGGTTTGTGGAACAGGAAACGGGTATTGAGCGCTTGCGGCTTGCAATAGGCCAACAGGTCAATTTTACAGATCCCCGAGTACTGCTGCCCAATACTCCGCTTAATCCCCAGGTCACCAGTGGAAAATCCGACTTTATTGCCTCTATTTCAGGGCGTTTGACCCCTCATATCAGCACGGATTCCAACGTTCAAATGGATGAGTCTAAATTATTCATTGAAAAAGTTCGTACGGGTATCAGTTACCAACCGGATACGGGCAAGGTACTAAACCTCGGTTATCGGTTTACACGAAATGTCCTGGAACAAGTGGACAGTTCAATTCAATGGCCGATTAGCGGTAATTGGCATGGCGTTGCACGGGTAAATTATTCGCTGAAAGATGATAAGATCCTGGCAGGATTGGCAGGCTTTGAATACAATGCGTGTTGCTGGGCTTTGCGGGTTGTCATGCAACGGCTCACAACAGCCACGCAAACCACCACCACCGCAGTCTTTGTACAGCTGGAATTAAAAGGCTTGATGGGAATCGGCAATAATCCACTGCAAGTACTGCAGCAAAGTATTCCGGGATACACCAGCGTTCACTGATCATTAGTTCTACCCATTGTACTCACCAAGTCTCACATTTTATGCATAACAGAAGCTATTCCTACCTCGTGCTACTACTCATGGTATTCATGCCTTTTTATGCCACAGCACAAGAAATGGAATCTATCCCGGCAGTCAAGCCGGTTGATCATATCGTGGCCATTGTCAATGAGGATGTCATTACCCGGCAAGAACTTGATGAAGCGATCAAAGTAGCCATCGATCGGCTACAATTACAAGGCATGCAATTGCCAGACCAGAACACCTTACAAAATCAAGTAATTGAATCCATTGTAACCAAGCGGATCCAGTTACAACATGCCAAGGAAGTGGGTCTATCAGTCGGCGAAAGTGAGATTGATGAAACGGTCCAGCGGATTGCGCAAGAAAATAAATTATCCTTGCCGGAATTTTATGCGGTACTCGAAAAAGATGGCATCAGTTTTAATAAGTTTCGCGAGGAAATACGTGATGAAATGATCATGGCGCGACTCAAAGAGCGGGAAATTAAACACCAAGTCAATGTGACGGAAGGAGAAGTTGATAATTTTCTCCGCACCCAGGAAACATCTGCTGTGGGCAATGATGAATATCGTCTCGCGCATATTCTGATTTTGGTCACCGAAAACATGAACTCGAGTCAAATCCAACAAAGAAGCGAACGCGCTAAGACGGCGCTCGCGAAGCTAAAAGAAGGCGTGGAATTTGCTCAAGTAGCGGCTGAATTCTCAGATGCCGCCGATGCTTCAAAGGGAGGAATCATCGATTGGCGCCCTATTGATCAAATGGGACCTAAATTTGCTGAGTTGTTGGAATCACTTCAACCCGGAGATTTGACACAGATCGTACAAAGCCCGTCCGGTTTTCATATTTTCAAATTACTCGGCCGACGCACTCAGGAAACACCTACAGTCATCATCGATCAAACACACCCACGCCATATACTGATTAAAGTTAACGAGTTGACTTCTGATAATGACGCCAAACTGAAAATTACCCAACTCAAGGAGCGACTTGATCGGGGAGAAAATTTTGAAGAGCTGGCCAAATTGTATTCTGAAGACACCAGTGCCGCGTCAGGCGGTGATCTTGGCTGGCTTTCACCGGGCGATACCGTAGCTGCTTTTGAACAAACCATGAATGCGCTGCTACCCGGCCAAATCAGCGAACCCGTGCAATCCCAATTCGGGTGGCATATTATCCAAGTTTTGGAACGCCGCTCGCAGGATGTCAGTCTTGATCGGCGCAGGCAGGTGGCACGTCAAGCAATACGTACGCGCAAGGCAGATGTTGTGGTGCAGGAATGGCTGCGGCAGTTACGTGATCAAGCCTATGTTGAGCTCCGTTTGGATGATGAGCAATAATTTCATTCCCACACTGGCACTGACCGCCGGCGAGCCTGCCGGAATTGGTCCTGACTTATGCGTACAAATTGCACAACAATCGTTAACATGTAGGTTGGTGGTTATTGCCAATCGTGAATTGCTGCTGACACGCGCACAACAACTCAAGCTCCCACTCAATCTTACTGATGTCTCTGCAACCCCTCCAGGTCCGCATGCCGCTGGCAGCCTGCAAGTTTTGCATGTTCCGTTGGCCGAACCCGCGCTACCCGGCGTATTGAACCCAGCCAACGCGCATCACGTCCTGACGATGCTCAACCATGCAGTTGAGGGTTGTCAAGCAGGTCGATTTGACGGCATGGTCACCGCACCGGTACACAAAGGGGTGATTAACGATGCCGGCATTCCTTTTACCGGGCATACGGAATATTTGGCAGAATTGACGCACAGCTCGGTTGTCATGATGCTGGTGGGCGGAGGTATGCGCGTAACACTGGCCACCACGCACTTACCGCTCAAAGATGTTGCAGCCGCGATCACAGCGGACAGCTTGGAAAGTAAATTACGCATCATCCAACAGGATCTCGTCACGCGCTTCATGTTGGACAAACCCCGCATCGCCGTGGCAGGACTCAATCCGCATGCCGGTGAATCCGGTCATCTGGGACGCGAAGAAATTGACATCATTATTCCGGTGCTCAACAAACTTCGGGCTGAAGGAATGCAGCTAACCGGCCCCATTCCAGCGGATACCTTGTTTAATCCGTCACAACTCAAGCACTATGACTGCGTTTTTACCATGTACCACGACCAGGGGTTACCGGTACTGAAACATTCCAGTTTTGGCGGTGGCATCAATGTCACATTAGGATTACCCATTATCCGCACCTCGGTGGATCATGGCACCGCGTTGGAATTAGCCGCAACAGGACGCGCGCACGCGGGCAGTTTACTCGCTGCTATTGAAATGGCCATCCAATTGGCCCAGAACCACACAGCGTTTCTCCATAATGCGCCATAATCCGCGCAAACGTTTCGGCCAGAACTTCCTGATTGATCAACAGATCATTGCTCAAATTATCGCTGCGATCTATCCGCAAAAGAATGATCGAATCGTCGAAATTGGCCCGGGGCTCGGCGCGTTAACAAGACCTCTGCTGCAAGCGGTTGATCATCTTAATGTGGTAGAAATCGACCGCGACATTGTCGCCAGACTCAGCAAGGAATTTTCGCAAGAAAAATTGACCATTCATGCAACCGATGCACTCAAGTTCGATTTTTCCGCTCTCGGTAGTAACCTACGCATCGTCGGCAATCTGCCCTACAACATTTCAACGCCGCTGTTGTTTCATTTGAGCCAATTCTCCGAACACATTGTCGATATGCATTTTATGCTGCAAAAGGAAGTGGTGGAGCGCATGGTGGGCATACCGGCAACATCCGATTATGGGCGTCTTTCAGTGATGCTGCAGTATCGTTTTGATATGGAGAACGTTTTTAGTGTCCCGGCAGAATCTTTTAGTCCCGCACCCAAAGTGGAATCAGCGATTGTGCAGATGATTCCACGCCAAAAATCATCAATGGATGCTCAAGATGAAACATTATTGTCACAAGTGGTTTCGGCAGCATTCTCACAACGCCGCAAAACCCTGCGTAACACGCTGCGTGATTTTCTGAATACTGATGATTTTTGTGCTCTGGGGATTGATTCCGGACTACGCGCCGAGAATTTATCGGTGGAGAATTTCATCGCCATTGCGAATTTCTTAGGAAAGCGCTAAGAGAATCGTGTAAAATGACGAACTTTTTTCTATTCCAATACTTTTTGTGAGTCAGTAATTCGTGGCATTTTACGTACAAAAATATGGTGGCACATCGGTTGGCAGTACCGAACGGATAAAAAATGTGGCTCGCAGGGTCGCCAAATTTCATTCGCAAGGACACCAAATTATCGTTGTTGTTTCTGCCATGAGCGGCGAAACAAATCGATTGATCGCACTAGCGCACGAAGTCCAGGAGAATCCGGATCCACGCGAATTGGATGTGATGGTTTCAACCGGTGAGCAGGTATCCGTCGCACTGCTGTCCATGTCATTAATGGCACTCAATGTTAAAGCAAAAAGCTATACCGGATCACAGGTCAGAATTCTGACGGATAGCACGCACACTAAAGCGCGGATATTGAATATTGACGAAACCAAAATTCGAGCGGACTTGGACGCCGGTTATGTCGTCGTCGTTGCCGGTTTCCAAGGCGTTGATGAAAAGGGCAATATCACTACGCTTGGCCGTGGCGGATCCGACACCACTGGTGTCGCATTGGCAGCCGCTTTGAAAGCCGATGAGTGCCAAATTTATACGGATGTCGACGGAATTTATACGACAGACCCGCGGGTAGTCGCCGAAGCCAGAAGATTGAATACCATCACTTTTGAAGAAATGCTTGAAATGGCAAGCCTTGGCTCCAAGGTTCTACAATTAAGATCAGTCGAGTTCGCAGGAAAATATAAAGTTAAGTTGAGGGTTCTGTCCAGTTTTGAGGATGAAGGGCAAGGCACCCTGATCACTTTCGAGGAAGATGAAAATATGGAGCAAGCAGTCATTTCAGGTATCGCTTTTAATCGTGATGAAGCTAAAATTACTGTTTTAGGTGTCCCCGATCACCCAGGCATTGCTTATCAGATTCTAGGGCCGGTCGCCGATGCCAATATTGATGTCGACATGATAATCCAGAACGTAGGGCACGATGGTTTGACGGACTTCTCATTTACAGTCCATCGCAATGAATTCAAAAATACGATGAATATCCTCAGAGAAAAAATTCAACCGCATATTGGTGCGCGCGATGTACTCGGAGGTGATAGAATCGCAAAAGTTTCTGTCGTGGGTGTCGGTATGCGTTCCCACGCAGGCATTGCCAGCAAAATGTTCCGCGTGTTGGCAGAAGAAGGCATTAACATTCAGATGATCGCCACTTCTGAAATAAAGGTATCCGTTGTTGTTGATGAGAAATATATGGAGTTAGCTGTCAGAGTGCTTCATAAAGCATTTGATCTAGAGCAGGCGCTCTAATTTATTAGCATATCTAGTATTAGCAGGATAATGAACCCATTGCCCTGTCGCATTAAAATCCGGAGAGATGGCCGAGTGGTCGAAGGCGCTCCCCTGCTAAGGGAGTATAGGCACAAAAAGCTTATCGAGGGTTCGAATCCCTCTCTCTCCGCCACTCATCTACCAATAGATACCCAGCAACACCAACAAGACCCGCATAAATAATAAGTTTATCGGGTTTTTTGTTAACCGTAGCTAATCATGTGAAATGTGAGTAACAAGATAAATTTGTGAGTAAGTTAGTGAGTAACTATAATACTCGCTAGAAAGTTAC
>NZ_JAMWZS010000011.1 GCF_024282095.1 Nitrosomonas sp. | reverse complement strand
ATAAATAACATTCTCCACATCAAGGAATTTTTATGCCTAGCCACCTCTTTTCCCTTTTCTCTACAAGGACTAAAAAATTATTCTAGAAAATACCTCTAATAAAAATAAAATTTCACTCAACTTAACGTTAATAGAAATTTTATTCTGCCTTCTCATGTAATTTTTCACCTATGCAATACAAATTCGTTATAGTGCATATTTGCGTATTATGCTCAGTAAACCTTCAGCGGTAAATGGCTTGGTCAGATAATCATCCGCCCCTGCTATTCTGCCTTTCGCCTTGTCGAATAGACCGTCTTTGCTTGACAACATGATCACGGGAATAGACTGATAGACCGGATTTTTTTTGATTAACATGCATGCTTGATATCCATCCAAACGCGGCATGACGATATCGATAAAAATAATATCTGGCTGATTATCCACAATCTTAGACATCGCTTCGAATCCGTCTTCTGCCAGAAATACTTCACACCCCGAAGACCTCAAAAAAATTTCTGCACTTTTCCGAATCGTGTTGCTGTCATCAATAATCATGACCTTAATACCTTTCAGTACGTCGGCATTGTCCACGAAGATTCTCCAATTATCTGGTACACATCATACAAACTTGATTATTCTTTCTTGTTAAGAACCCATAATTCATTGCCATCACCACTTACCAAAGCTCAAAACAAAATTTTATTTCCGCCAGAAAGCAGGGGTAAATATAACCAGCAGTGTAAAAAATTCCAATCTACCTAGTAGCATTGCAAAACTGCATAGCCATGTCTGAAAATCCGTCAACAATGCATAAGTATTCGCTGGCCCGACGTCGCCAAGCCCTGGACCTAAATTATTGATACAAGCTACTGCCGCAGAAAAAGCTGTAATAACATCCAGCCCACTTAACGTTAAGATAAGCGCCATGAACGCAATGCTTGCGGTGTAAACAAACAAAAACACCAGTACGGCTTGAATGACCCGGCTTGCCACCACACTCCTGCCCAGCTTGGCGGGAATGACTGCATTGGGATGCATGATCATGATCATTTCACGATATACCTGCTGGTATAGAATGCGCGCACGGATCATTTTAATACCGCCGCCGGTAGAACCTGACGATGTGCAAAATCCGGATAAAAATAACATCCATAGTGGGATAAACATAGGCCATAGGCTGTAATCCGTATTGCTGTATCCGGTAGTCGTTGCGACAGAAACGATGTTGAAAGCAGCATAGCGTAATGCTGTCAATGGATCGGCATAGACCTCGGCGAACCATAAATGCAGCGCTAATCCAACACAACTGATTAACATAATCACGACATACCAGCCAACTTCAGAATCATAGCGATAGGAAATCAAGCTTTTTGCTCGCCAAGCCAGGAAGTGAGTCGCAAAATTTATCCCCGCAATCAGCATGAATACAATGGCAACGGCTTCTATAAGCGGTGAGTCCCAATAACCATAGCTCGCATCATGCGACGAAAATCCCCCCAACCCCAAAGTCGTGAATGCATGCATCACAGCATCAAACCAATCCATACCGGCCCATCTGTATGCGATGGCACAGGCCAATGTCAGGGTCGCATAAATGGTCCATAGCCCTTTGGCGGTTTCAGCGATGCGTGGGGTCAGCTTGTTTTCCTTCATTGGCCCGGGTATCTCTGCATTCAGCAGCTGCCGACCGCCCACACCCAATAGTGGCAGAATCGCTACCGCCAGGACAATTAAGCCCATCCCACCCAGCCATATGATTTCACCGCGCCATAAATTGATAGACGGCGGCAGTGCATCCAATCCCGATAATACCGTAGCACCCGTTGCAGTTAATCCTGAAGCCGCCTCAAAATAGGCCATGCTGAGATTAAGCTGCGGCAAATAAAATAATAATGGCAGCATGGCAAAAGCCGGTAGCACCGACCAAACCAGCACGACCAGCAAAAAACCATCCCTTGTTTGCAATTCACGTTTATAGCGGCGCGTCGCCAACCACATCAGCAAGCCACAACCCATGGTAATCAAGATCGATTCTTCAAACACCCATCCCGCACCGTCATCATTCCACAGCGCCAGACCAAGCGGGATCAGCATCGTCAATCCGAATATCAGGACCATCCTGCCAAGCACATTAACAACAGCAAACAGTCGACTCATGCAGTTATCAACTACAGAAAACCAACATTAACCTGAAACAATTTTTCCACTTCGCGAATCATTTTTCTATTAATTACAAACAAAATAACATGATCTTCCTGTTCGATAACCGTATTATGGTGCGCGATAATAACCTGTACGTCGCTGCTCGATTCTCGCGAGCGCTTTTCTTGCTCTGAGATCAGGTTTCCACCAAACACGCTTTCGGATTTTGGTAAACCCCTCACGATGGCGCCAATTGTGGCACCCTTAGGCAACTTGACGTCTTCTACCTTTCTTCCCACCACATTAGACGATCTTGCATCACCATGCGCCACCAACTCCAATGCTTCCGCCGCACCGCGCCGCAAGCTGTGCACAGCGACAACATCACCTTGCCGGACATAGGCCAGTAATGAACCGATCGTAACCTGTGCCGGTGAGATAGCGATATCAATCCGGCTACCTTGTACCAGATCCACATAGGCACGACGATTGATCAATGCGATAACCTTATGTGCGCCCATGCGCTTCGCCAGCAACGCTGACATAATATTGTTCTCTTCGTCATTCGTTAGCGCACAAAACATGTCCATTTCGGCGATACTCTCGCTCTCGAGCAGCGTTTCATCCGTTGCATCACCGTGCAATACCAGTGCATGATTCAACTCCCCTGCCAAACGCTCGCTGGCTTGATAATTGTGCTCAATAACTTTAACCTGATAATCCTTTTCCAACGCTTCACCGAGACGTTTACCGATTTTCCCTCCCCCGGCGATCATCACATGTTTAACCGGCTTGTCCATACTCCGCAGTTCCCGCATCACTGTGCGGATATCTTCAGCTGCAGCAATAAAAAATACTTCATCTTCAGCTTCGACAATCGTGTCGCCTTCCGGAATAATCGACCGATCTTTGCGAAAGATTGCTGCCACACGAGTATCCACATTGGGGACATGCTTACGCAATTCTTGCAGCTGCTGCCCAACAAGTGCCCCGCCCTTCAATGCACGCACAGCAACCAAGCTTACCCTTCCCGCTGCAAAATCAAGTACCTGCAGAGCCTCTGGAAACTCAATCAATTTCTCGATATATTCAGTCAGAATTTGTTCCGGGCAAATGGCAAAATCGACACAGAAATTCTCGGTTGAGAAAATCTCCGGATGCGCCAAATACTCGGTGGAGCGGATACGCGCAATTTTAGTGGGTGTGTTAAACAGGGTGGCGGCAAGCTTACAAGCCACCAGATTTGTCTCATCGTGCTCGGTTACCGCCAAAATCATATCCGCATCATGCGCACCGGCATTTACTAACACCGATGGATGCGACGCATTGCCAACCACTGCGCGCAGATCCAAACGATCCTGCAATAACGCCAAGCGCTTGGAATCAACGTCGACCATGGTAATGTCATTGGCCTCGCTCACCAGGCTTTCTGCCACGGATGATCCGACCTGACCAGCTCCCAGGATGATGATTTTCAATTGTATTCCTTGTCCTGCTTTAAGTTTTATACATAGTCACGCAATCAGGCTCCCGGGAGCCTGCCGGACTTAAGCGATCTAGCGATTCTCGCGCACCCAGTCACGCCACTGCGCAAATAATCCGGGGTCTAGTGCTGCAATCACTGATCGTTGCCACGGCGAACCCGCCCAATAATCATCCTGATCAAAACCGCACATTTTTCCACCCGCTTCTTCGAGAATCAACGAACCGGCCGCATAATCCCATGGTTTCTGCCCGCCGTGCAGGTACAAATCAAAATAACCGGCCGCGGTATAACACCATTCGAGTGCACAAGCGCCATAATTTCGTTGCGACGCATAGGGCGGATAAGCCGCTACTTTGGCCGCCAGTTTACGATCAAGTCGTTTCAAATCAACATTTGCCATGGCGCGTGATAATACCGGCACATGTTTCTTGAGCGGGAGGGCTATGCCGTTGAGAAACGCACCTCCTCCCTTGGTTGCATAAAACATTTCATCGGCCACCGGGTTATAGATCACACCCAGAACACTTTTTCCTTGTTCCATGAACGCCACTGAAATAGCAAAATAGGGCAAGCCATTGAGAAAATTCGAAGTACCATCAATCGGATCTATACTCCACAGTCCGCTATTACCTTTTATCCATTGCGCTTCCTGTTCCTGCTCCGACATTTCTTCACCCATGGCAGCCGCCGGATAAATCTTCTGAAGCGCATCCAGCAAGGCATTTTGTGCCGCAACATCGGCTTCGGTAAAAAAACTGCCATCCGATTTCACTTGCCGGTCTACTTGTAGGTAACGCGGCATGATAACTTGCTGCGCCACCTCTTTAACAACCGTGATCACTTTTTCTAGCACATTTACTCCACACGCCACTTGATCGAGCAACCGATACTGGGGATTTGTTCTTCCGGACCGCGACCGGTTTTAGCAACTTGCAGCATCGCTTCAAACAAATCACGCCGCACATCAGCAGGTGCAGCCTCTTTTCGCGACGCATCTAAACGTCCGCGATATTGCAATTCCAGCTTGTGATTAAACCCAAAAAAATCAGGTGTGCATACCGCACCATAGCGCTTGGCTATTTCCTGAGTTTCATCCCACACATAAGGGAAAGGATAATTTAATTGCTTGGCAACCAATGCCATATTTTCAAATGAGTCTTCCGGATAATCCGCAGGATCATTGGACATGATCGCGATGGCATTCATCCCATGTGACTTCAGTTCATTCACATCGCGGATGATGCGATCCTGCACTGCTTTCACGTACGGGCAATGATTACAGATGAACATCACCAGCAGCCCGTTTTCCCCTTTTGCAGCAGCCAGGTTATAACGTTTGCCATCAACGCCCAACAAATCAAAATCAATCGCCTTCCAACCAAAATCGCACACCGGTGTTTCCAAACTTGCCATATGCTTTCTCCTGCCAATCAATAATATTTTTAAAAATCTCTTTTCCCCACTCGCCGTCTTTCAAAATCAAAGTGACGGCCAGACAATGCTGCATACATATCGTGCTATATTATCACGAGTCCATTTATCGAAATTGCCACTTACTCGAGCCATATACTTCATCATGCATGCACGCTTCTATCATCCGGCGAAAATCGCGATCGGACAAATCGTCGAATTATCCGCTGAGAACAAGCATCATGCCGCGCGAGTACTACGCCTGAAGACAGGCGACCCGATCACCTTATTTAGCGGAGATGGCGGGGAGTTTTCCGCACATATGCAAACAATCAGCAAGTCCAGCACCGCCGTTTTGATTGATGCTTATCACGACATTGACTGCGAGTCACCGCTACATATCGAGCTTGCCCAAGCAATATGCGTCAATGAAAAAATGGATTGGATTATACAAAAAGCGGTAGAGTTGGGCGTGACCCGCGTTCAGCCGATTACCACCGACCGCAGCATCGTGCATTTGTCTGATGAACGTTCTTCCAAGCGCCTGCAACACTGGCAGAAAATCGTCATTTCAGCCTGCGAGCAATGTGGCAGGAATCATATACCGCAAGTACTGCCGTTAATTTCACTGCCACAGTGGCTGAGTCAAAAGAAAACCACCCGATCAGCGCATGACGTACATCTGATGCTATCCACAACAGCCACAAAAGGTTTGAGAGAGATCCCCAGACCGCCAGCCGATGCCAATTTAGCGCTCGTTATTGGACCCGAAGGCGGTTTTACGCAGGAAGAGGAAGCAACTATTTTACACACCGGCACCGGTTTCATTCCGCTACGTCTGGGAAAACGCATACTACGCACAGAAAGCGCCGCGTTAGCCGCGATTGCGGCAATACAAGCGCTGTGGGGAGATTATTGACGATGACTGCCGATATTCAAACAAACCCCACCACTGACTTTGTTTCCTGGTTTCGTTCGGTCGCGCCTTATATCCATGCATTCAGAGGAAAAGTTTTCGTCATTGGCTTTAGTGGCGAAATGATCACCGATGCAAAATTTGTCAACTTCATTCACGACATCAATCTTCTTGCCAGTCTCGGTGTGCGGCTGGTACTGATACACGGCGCGCGTCCGCAAATTCAACTGCGCCTGGATGAATCGCAATTGGAAACACAAACGGTTATGGGTATGCGCGTGACCGATCCCGCCGCGCTGCAATGCGTCAAAGAATCGGTAGGGCGCGTGCATCACGAAATTGCCGCTTTACTGTCAATGGGGCTGCCCAATTCACCGATGGCCAATGCGTCCATTCGTGTCACCAGTGGAAATTTTGTCACCGCGTGTCCACAGGGCGTCATCCAAGGTGTTGATCTGATGCATACCGGAAAAGTACGCAAAATCAACGCACAGGCGATTCATTCACGGTTGGAGCAAGGCGATGTGGTGTTAATTTCACCGCTGGGCTACTCGCCAACCGGAGAGATTTTTAATCTGACCATGGAAAATGTAGCAACCGAAGCTGCCATTGCACTCAACGCCGAGAAACTGATTTTTCTGTTGGATATGCTGGGTGATACCGCAGCATCTGAGATTGATAACCCGGCAACGCTACCGCGCGAACTCACTGTTGCCGAAAGTAAGTTGCTACTGGAAAACAAAACACCAACAACCAAGCCTTTAGTGCCGGACGCTATTCGGCCATCGCTGCAATATGCAACCAAAGCCTGTGAAATGGGTGTGGCACGCACCCACCTGATCAGCCGCCATAACGATGGCGCCATTCTGCAAGAGCTTTTTACGCACCACGGCATCGGCACGATGATTTCGCGGGAAACTTTGCAAGCGCTCAGAAAAGCCAGAATCGAAGACGTCGGCGGCATCCTGCAATTGATCGAACCGCTCGAAGCCGAAGGCATTCTGGTCAGACGTGGCCGTGAATTACTGGAAATTGAAATCGACCGGTTTACCGTGCTTGAGCACGACGGCATCATACTGGGCTGCGCCGCACTGTACCCTTTTCCGGAAGAACATGCCTGCGAGCTCGCCTGTCTGGCGATCCACCCGGATTATCGCGACTTCGGCCATGGCAACCGCTTACTTAAACATATCGAAAATCAAACCATTTCTCAGGGCATCCACACCTTATTTGCCCTCACCACGCACGCCACGCATTGGTTCATTGAGCACGGCTTTACCGAAGCCACACCCGCTGAATTACCCAAAGTTAAACAGAATTTATACAACTATCAGCGCCGCTCAAAGGTACTGATCAAACACCTGTAATTTTACTAAAACCGTTTTAATTTACATCGGTAGTTTACTGATCGAAGCGAACGTTTCATAATGGCGGCTTTTTTCTTACCGAACATCCTTTTAGACTGATCTGGAGCAAGCAAATCAAATGGCAAGAATGGTGAAATGCATCAAATTAGGCCGCGAAGCCGAAGGCCTGGACTTTCAAACTTATCCGGGAGAACTGGGCAAGCGAATTTTCGAGAATGTATCGAAAGAAGCCTGGAATCAGTGGATCAAACACCAAACCATGCTGGTCAACGAGAATCGCTTGAATCTTTCGGATATCAAAGCACGCAAATACTTGGCTGAACAACTGGAAGCGCATTTTTTTGGAGAGGGGGCGGAGCAGCCTGTGGGGTATATGCCTCCCAAAAACTAATTGTAGATTTGATATCAATTTTGCCTTATTGCCTGTTTTTTCAAGGCTAAGTTGCACTAGTCACTGCAAGATAGATTTGCCGACAAACTTCATCTTCGCCTAATACCATCCAATCAATACCTTTAACATTTAACAAAGAAGGACTATATTCATAAACTTGACGACTCGTTACTCCTGACCATATTGGAAGAACAAGAGAGCTATCTTCCAGAATTTCTCGAGTAAATATTGATTCAAATTCTTTTTTGCCCCAGCCACGGTTGCTAAGAAAATTCGGACTTAAAATCAGTACACATTTCTTGCATTCTCTCAACCCACGCTCGATTGATTCGCGCAAGTTAGCTCCAAAAGGTAGCGAAAATTCGTCATACCAAACAGGGCATATTTTTCGTTGAAGATTTAGCGCAATCGGACGAGCAATATTTGCTTTATCATGAAAATCATGACTGATAAATGCTAATGGTTTCTCTCGCAGAATTCGTTCTTTCACATACGTTGCGTCTCTAAACTGCAGCTCATGTCCTAAGTTCTCAGCGAAAGTTTGAAGATTATTGATCTGCTCAGACAACAAGGATGTTTCGGCATAAATAAATACTCTCCGTGTTGGTGTTATTTTAAGCAGATCGCGCCACGCTGGATCACCAAAGAGCTGATACTCGATCCTAAAGAGATCAGCATTATGAACACGTAACGTACCCTGAAAAACTCGAGGTGAAGGAAGGACTATTCCACCTTGAAGTAATACTTCAGTTGAACCATATTTTATGGTCTTTAGAAACTCTTCGAACTGAGCAGGTTGAAGAGTTACATCTTGAAAATAAAATGCACAAAATGCAGAGTAGGCATTTGTATCATAGAGAAGTGCTGCGGAACAAGGTATTTTGGCAGATGGATAATCGATATTAACACGCAATGCATTTTCAAAATCAGTATCGAAGTATTGGTAAATTTTCGACATAGATTGATTATACTATCAGGTTAATATTGAGCTCGTTTAATACAAGTACAAGACTACCCAATTGCCATCGTACTGCACACGTTGCGGGATCCATAGAGGAAGATGGATAAGCTGAAAATACACTCCGAATTGAGTTATCAATACGATGCTAATCGACGAATACTAGACTCTATGATTGATGATAAATACATCATCAATCATAGAGATGGATACTGGCTTACTTAATAATCGCGTTTAATTCACCCTTAGCATAACGATTTGCCATACTTTCCAGAGAAATCGGCTTGATTTTACCAGCCTGTCCGGCACATCCGAAGGCTTCAAAGCGCGCTTTACAAATGTCTTTGGCAGCTGCGGTCGCTTCTTTCAGGAATTTACGTGGATCGAAATTGCTTTTGTCTTTTTCCAGGCTACGACGAATCGCGCCGGTCATTGCCAAACGGATGTCGGTGTCGATATTCACTTTGCGCACGCCATACTTGATCCCTTGTTGGATTTCTTCAACAGGAACACCATAGGTTTCTTTGATATCACCGCCGTATTGACGAATGATTTCCAGCCATTCTTGCGGCACTGAGCTGGAGCCGTGCATCACCAGGTGGGTGTTGGGAATACGTTGATGAATTTCTTTGATGCGTTGAATAGCCAGAATATCGCCCGTAGGTTTGCGGGTAAATTTGTAAGCGCCGTGCGAGGTTCCAATGGCAATCGCCAAGGCATCCACGCCGGTTTTGCGCACAAAATCGGCAGCTTCTTCCGGGTCGGTCAGCAGTTGATCATGAGACAACACACCTTCTGCGCCATGTCCATCTTCTGCTTCGCCCATGCCGGATTCCAACGAACCCAGGCAACCCAGTTCGCCTTCCACCGAAACACCGACCGAATGTGCGATATTGACGACATCTGCCGTGACCTTGACATTGTATTCGTAGGTGGAGGGTGTTTTGGCGTCTGCTTGCAATGAGCCATCCATCATGACGCTGGAAAAGCCGCTACGGATTGCATTAACACAAACGGATGGAGAAGCACCATGGTCTTGATGCATGACAATCGGTATATGCGGATAGGACTCAACGGCTGCCTCAATTAAATGACGCAAAAATGCTTCACCCGCATATTTTCTCGCACCAGCGGAACCCTGCATGATGACCGGGCTGTTGCATTCATCAGCCGCTTGCATGATGGCTTGGATCTGCTCCAGGTTATTCACATTAAAAGCAGGCAAACCATAACCGTTTTCTGCTGCATGATCAAGTAGTTGTCTTAGTGATACGAGTGCCATTTAAGTCTCCTTAAAAAATTATCTTAATAAAATCGTGTCTTAGTATAAGCATTCTTCTTAATAAATATCTTGTGGTTTTTCACTGCTGCCGATGCGCCAATGCCCGAGCGGCATCCCGACAAACGGTTTATGTAGCGTCAATCCCCTGCCGCGATTTCCATTCGCCGACCTTGATAATTTTCATGGTATTGGTACCACCAGACTTACCCACCGGCTCGCCGATCGTCATTACCATGATATCACCATTGCGCACGACGCCGCGCTTAAGTAATTCCTCTTCAGCAAGATTCAGAATTTCTTCCGGATCACTGAGCCCTTCACCAAATTCCACCGGATAAACGCCTCTGAACAGCGTCACCCTTCTGCGCGTTTCTTCATTGGGGCTTAACGCAAAAATAGGCACTTTCGAACTTCTTCGTGACATCAGTAGCGCAGTGACGCCACTTTGCGTTAACGCAGCAATCGCACGAATCTGCAATCCACTGGCGGTAAACATGGTGGCACGTGCAATGGCTTCTTCGATGGTAGCCTGGCTGATCGTTGTGATACGCCGGTCATGACTGACCAAATATTCTTTTTCGGCTTCCAGGCAGACCCTTGCCATCGCTTCAACCGCTTCAACCGGATATTCACCGGCAGCGGATTCTGCCGACAGCATCACCGCATCCGTGCCATCAAGTACCGCGTTAGCCACATCTGACACTTCAGCGCGCGTTGGAATCGGATTGGTAATCATCGATTCCATCATCTGTGTGGCTGTTACCACCAGTTTATTGTTCGTTCTTGCCGAGCGAATCATTCTTTTCTGCAAAGCTGGAACTGCTGCATCGCCGACTTCGACAGCCAGATCACCGCGTGCCACCATAATGGCATCCGATGCTTCCAGAATATCATCCAGCGCAAGTATGGCTTCCGAGCGTTCAATCTTTGCCATGATCATACTTTTCCCGCCGGCTTCTTGCATCAGTGCACGCGCTTGCCGGATATCATCGCCTGAACGCACAAACGATACCGCCAAATAATCCGCGCCAAACTCTGCAGCCGTTTTGATATCTTCCAGATCTTTGCTGGTGAGTGCGGGCGCGCCCAATCCACCGCCTTTGCGATTAATCCCTTTGTTGTTCGACAGCACGCCGCCCTGTTCAACCACACAAAATACCTGGTGCTCCCGAACTGCGGATACGCTCAATACGATGCGGCCGTCATCCAGCATCAGCGTAGCGCCTGCTTCCAGATCATTCGGCAACTCTTTATAGTCTAACCCAACCTTTTCCTGATTGCCTAACTCGCAGTATGCGTCGAGAATAAACTGGTCGCCTACTTCAAGTCTGATCTTACCGTTCTCAAATCTGCCAATGCGTATTTTCGGACCTTGCAGGTCAGCCAGAATACCGACCGTGCAACCCGCAGCTCGTGCCAGTGAACGTGTTAATTCCACAAATTCAATATGCTGCTCGCGCGTACCGTGCGAAAAATTGACCCGAACAACATCCACACCGCCCCTGATCATACGTTCCAGTATTTTGGGGTTACTACAGGCAGGACCCAATGTTGCTACAATTTTTGTTCTTCGAATCATTATTTTTCTTGACGATTAATTAGCACGCATTTCCAATATTTCTACTGCAGGCAATTTCTTACCTTCCAAAAACTCCAGGAATGCGCCACCAGCAGTTGATATATACGATACTTTGTCATAAATATCGTATTTCTGAATAGCCGCAATGGTGTCACCGCCGCCTGCCAGTGTAAACGCTTTTGTTTCCGCAATCGCCCGGGCAATTTTCTCAGTACCCGCACCAAACTGATCAAATTCAAATACGCCCACCGGACCATTCCACACCACAGTTCCCGCACGCATGATGATATCCACCAGTTCCTGCGCACTTTTTGGTCCGATATCAAAAATCATGTCATCATCAGCAACGTTACCTGCGTCTTTCAATACTGCCGGTTCGTTGGCATCAAACTTTTTACCGACCACGACATCGACTGCGATCGGAATCGATGCGTTGCGTTTAGACATTTTATCCATCAGCATTTTGGCCGTTGGCACCAAATCATCCTCACACAATGATTTACCGACATTCTTACCGGTTGCTTTCAGGAATGTATTGGCAATACCGCCACCCACGACCAATTGATCAACTTTCTCGGATAACGATTCGAGTACTGTCAGCTTGGTTGAAACTTTCGAGCCGCCAACAATAGCCACCATCGGGCGTGCCGGACTCAGCAGCGCTTTGGTCAACGCATCCAGTTCTTCGGTGAGCAGAATTCCTGCGCAAGCCACTGGCGCATACTTGGCAATGCCATGGGTTGAGGCTTCAGCACGGTGCGCAGTGCCAAATGCATCCATTACAAAGACATCGCACAATTTCGCATACTTCTGCGCGGTTTCTTCTGAATTTTTCTTTTCGCCCTTATTGATGCGGCAATTCTCGAGCACAACCAATTCTCCGTCAGCCACCTCGAAACCGCCATCGACCCAGTCACGGATTAAACGCACCGGCTTATTCAAACGGCCCGCAATATTATCCGCCACCGGTTTCAGTGAATTTTCCTCGGTCCATTGGCCTTCTTCAGGACGACCCAAATGAGAAGTAACCATCACTTTGGCGCCTTGTTTAAGGCAATGATTGATCGTCGCCATTGAGGCGGTAATGCGCGCATCCGATGTCACCTTACCGTCTTTCACAGGTACATTCAGATCAGCGCGAATAAATATACGTTTACCCTTGAGATCAAGGTCAACAAGTTTAATAACAGGCACGGTAAACTCCAGAATTGTCTTTAAGAAAATATAAAGGATAGCAAACGCTACCCTTTATGTCTTATCTAATTGAATACTAATGTTGAAATAACAATCAAGACTTACTGATATTGATTCACGCTTGATTGCGTACTTTCAAATGCAAAACTACTTGGCAACAGTACGAACCATTTCCAATACTTTAGTGGAATAGCCCCATTCATTGTCGTACCATGCGACCACTTTAACAAAGCTTTTATCTAACGCCATACCTGCTTCAGCGTCGAAAATGGAAGTACAGCTTTCACCCCGGAAGTCGGTAGATACCACTTTCTGATCGGTATAGCCCAACACGCCCTTCATGGAACCTTCAGAAGCATCTTTCATCGCTTTGCAAATATCGTCATAAGAAGCGTCTTTTTCCAACTCAACGGTCAGATCCACAACGGACACATCCGATGTTGGAACGCGGAAAGCCATACCGGTCAGCTTTTTGTTCAACTCAGGTATGACAACACCCACTGCTTTGGCAGCACCGGTTGAAGATGGGATGATATTTTCCAGAATACCGCGACCACCGCGCCAATCTTTGTTAGACGGACCATCGACAGTTTTTTGTGTCGCAGTTGCTGCATGCACCGTTGTCATCAGCCCGCGTTTGATGCCCCATTTGTCGTTCAGTACTTTGGCAATCGGTGCCAAGCAATTCGTGGTACAAGAAGCGTTGGAAATAATGCTTTCGCCTTTGTAAGACTTGTCATTCACGCCATACACAAACATCGGCGTATCATCTTTGGATGGCGCCGACATAATCACTTTCTTGGCACCCGCCGCCAGATGCTTTTCACAGGTTTCCTTGGTCAAGAACAGACCGGTGGATTCAACCACTACCGTTGCACCGACTTCGTTCCACTTGAGTTCCGCCGGATCTTTAACCGCTGTCAATCGAATTCTTTTGCCATTGACCACCAGGGTATTGCCATCAATCGCAATATCGCCCTGGAAACGCCCGTGTACCGAGTCATGCTTCAACATATACGCCAGGTAGTCCGGCTCCAACAAATCATTAATCGCGACGATCTCGATATCAGGAAAATTCTGTATTGCAGAGCGAAAAACCATGCGCCCGATACGACCAAACCCATTAATACCTACTTTAATTGTCATATAAAACTCCTTAAAAGAAAACTTGTGCGTCGGGTAAACACGTACCACCCGCCTGCTTTAATCATAAATTGAATTAGAGAATGCTTTTTACTGTCTTGGTCACGTTCTCGACGGTAAAGCCAAAATGTTTGAATAACACATCTGCAGGTGCCGATTCGCCAAACGTATCAATACCGACCACAGCGCCGTCCAGTCCGACATACTTACGCCAAAAATCAGTCACACCCGCCTCGATGGCTACGCGCTTGACACCTTTTGACAACACACTGTCTTTGTAGGATGGCGCCTGACGATCAAAAACATTCGTACATGGCATGGAAACAACGCGCACATGAATGCCTTCCTCCGCCAATGCTTTTTGTGCATTCATGGCCAAGCCGACTTCCGAGCCGGTCGCAATCAATATGGCTTGTGGTTTTCCGTTACCCGCCTCGGATAATACATAACCACCTTTATCAATCAATTTGATGGTAGCTGCATCACGTTTCTGGAATGGTAGATTCTGACGGCTGAATATCAACGTTGAAGGGCCATCCTTACGTTCAATGGCACGTGCCCAGGAAACTGTTGATTCAATCGTGTCACAAGGCCGCCATACATCCATGTTCGGGATATAACGCAATGTAGCCGTTTGTTCCACGGGTTGATGCGTTGGACCATCTTCACCCAGGCCAATCGAATCATGTGTAAATACAAAAATATTGCGAATTTTCATCAATGCAGACATGCGCAGCGCATTACGGGCATATTCTGAAAACATCAGAAAAGTGGCGCCGTAAGGAATCAAGCCACCATGCAATGATAATCCGTTCATAATGGCGCTCATACCAAATTCACGCACACCATAATAAACATAGTTACCGCCGTTTTTCTGGCTAATTCCTTTTGACCCGGACCATAACGTCAAATTAGATCCGGCTAGATCAGCAGAACCGCCAATCAATTCAGGTAAAACAGGCGCTAATGCTTCGATGGAATTTTGTGAAGCTTTGCGGCTGGCAATGGTTTCTGCTTTTGCATTCACTTGATTGATAACGCTGTCTACATGACTGTCCCAGTTCGCAGGCAAGTCACCTGCCATACGGCGACTGAATTCTGCAGCTTCGGCTGGATATTTTTGTGCATACTCAGCAAATTTCTCACTCCATTCAGTCTCCAGCTTCTGGCCTTTCGCTCTCGCATCCCAGGCACTATAGACCTCTTGTGGAATTTCAAAAGGCGGATGATGCCAACCAATATGGGGACGGGTCGCAGCAATTTCTGCGTCACCTAATGCAGCACCATGTACCGAATGGGTATTGGCCATATTGGGTGAACCTAATCCAATAACCGTTTTGCAGCAAATCATCGATGGCTTATTATTGACTTGTTTAGCCGCTTCAATTGCCGCTTCAATTGCCTCCGGATCATGACCATTGACATTCGGCACCACATGCCAGCCATACGATTCAAACCGCTTCGGTGTATCGTCGGTAAACCAACCTTCGACATGACCATCAATGGAAATGCCATTATCATCATAAAAACAAATCAGTTTGCCTAAACCCAAAGTACCTGCCAAAGAACAAGCCTCATGCGAGATGCCTTCCATTAAGCAGCCATCCCCCAGAAAGACATAGGTATGGTGATCCACAATATTGTAGCCGGGACGGTTAAATTCAGCGGCCAGCACTTTTTCTGCCAATGCCATGCCCACTGCATTCGTAATACCTTGGCCCAACGGACCTGTCGTGGTTTCCACCCCTGGGGTATAACCATATTCCGGATGTCCGGGCGTTTTGGAATGAAACTGCCGGAAACGCTGGATTTCTTCCATGGGCAGGTCATAACCTGTCAAATGCAGTAAAGCATAGATCAACATGGATCCATGCCCATTGGAAAGAACAAATCGGTCACGATCAACCCACTCCGGATTGCTAGGATTATGACGCAGATGATGAATCCACAGCACCTCAGCAATTTCGGCCATGCCCATCGGCATGCCCGGATGACCAGAATTGGCTTTTTGCACGGCATCCATCGCCAATGCGCGAATCGCACTGGTCAAATCCTTAAATACCGGCGCGTCAAAATCCTTGAAAGTACCCATCAACACTAACTCCCTTATATTTTCAACAAACAGAAATAGAAATGGTCGCCACCGCACGTCAGTGGCAAAGTTAGCATTATCGCTTAAGATGGATGATACGACAACCTCATTTTGCGCATAAAAACCAATCCAGTAGCAGCGAAATCCGCTGGTGCGAT
The DNA here is from genome assembly GCF_024282095.1 of Nitrosomonas sp. Taxonomy (GTDB): domain Bacteria; phylum Pseudomonadota; class Gammaproteobacteria; order Burkholderiales; family Nitrosomonadaceae; genus Nitrosomonas. The sequence goes on along the minus strand of NZ_JAMWZS010000011.1, from coordinate 59,541 downwards.
TAGTTTCCCCGCAGTTTGATTCCCAGTAGTTTTATCTTGCGATAAAGATGCGTGCGCTCTAACCCGGCCCGATCAGCTACACGCGTCATATTACCGCTCTCTTGATCGATCAATCGTTCAAAATAAGTTTTTTCAAACAAATCCCGCGCTTCACGCAACGACAAATCAAGCGGAATTTCCGGAGCTACTGAGGTTGAAGCTGATTCCGGAAAAACCATCGCTTGCTGAACAGCCTCGACTGAAATCTCATCACCGGTACAAGTCAATGCCAAGGAGTGCACAACACCTGTTAACTGTGTCAAATTGCCCGGCCAATCATAATTTCGTAAGCAATTGAGCGCGGCGATACTAAACTGCAAAGTGGATGACGCTTCACCCGATTCAACAAAGCGCGATAAAATTTGATTGGCTAATTCAGGAATATCCTCCCGATGCGCTCTCAGCGCCGGAATCCCAATACTTAAACTACTCAGTACCTCAAAGAGCTTAGGGTGATAATTTCCCTGCGCTGTCAACTCAGCCAGCGGTTGAGATGTTGCACACACCAGCCGTACATTGTATTTATCTAATTTACTCAGCAATAACAACAAGCCTTTTTGCGCCAATTTGCTGATTTCACCCACATCTTTGAGAAATAACAGACCATCCCGTGCCAGTTCCAACAAATCCAGCGGTGATTCAGCCAGCGATGCCAATGTTTCCGGTTCCACCCAAGGCGTGTTGGGGCGATGTAAAAATCGTGCACATATTTCCGCACCAACACCCGGTTCACCCATCAGCAGCAGTGGTGTTTTCAGGTTGGTAACTTGTTCTAATTTCTTCCTAAGATCAGCAATTAAGACACCTTTCCCTAAACTCGCCAGAGAAAGCGCCAGATGCTGCTTGCTTTGCCCCCCTCGCAAGGCCTTGCTGACGGTACTGAGCAACTTTTGCAAAGGTATCGGTTTTTCCAGATAACCAAATGCCCCAATACGTGTTGCTTCAACCGCGGTATCTATCGTGCCATGCCCGGACATCATAATGACCGGCATCGTCAACATACCGTTACTCGCCCAGTCTTTTAGCAAGGTAATACCATCCGTGTCGGGCATCCAGATATCCAGCAACACCAGATCCGGGCGCGTCTGACTACGCCAAACCCGCGCTTGTTCGGCATTTTCCGCCAACGCCACCCGGTATCCTTCATCACGCAAAATTTCGGACAGCAATTCACGTATACCAATTTCATCATCAACAACAAGTATTGTATTGTTTGTTATCATTTAAAATTTTCTCCGCCGCCGCAATCTAATCAGCTTATGTACAACTGTCAATTCCCAGAATCTTCGATTGATCTGTTAAGTTCTCATCCACCCCCACTTTAATCACTCATTTTCTATGGTTCAACCTCATACTAACCCGCCAACTTATCTCTGGCTGATATATTCTTATCCACCGTTGGCAGAATGATTGAAATCTGCGCGCCATGCGGCTTAATGTTCTCAACGTGAATAAGCCCTTCATGTTCTTCAACGATTTTCTTCACAATAGGCAGTCCCAACCCCGTTCCTTTCGGTTTAGTCGTTACATAAGGCTCAAAAACCCGTGCTCTAATCTCATCCGAAAATCCGCAACCATTATCGCGCACACTGAGTTGCACACCACCGTGCACCATCTCAGTTCTCACCTCTATCAGAGGCTCCGGTGTGTCGATCAATGCGTCTTGCGCATTTTGCAGCAAATTATGCAACACTTGACGCAACTGTGCAGAATCTCCTCTAACCATAGGCAAATCATCAGCCAATGCCTGCTTAATGGGTATATGCTTACTACTATCAGCCGCCATACTTGCCGTTTCATACAGTGACAGAACTTCCCGTACCAGTCGATTAAAATCAAGCTGACGTAATTCTAATTCAGGAACGCGCGCATACTGGTTGAATTCATTCACCATGCGCTTCAGCGCTTCAACCTGATTGACAATCGTTTCTGTAGAGCGCCGCAATATTCTTGCATCCTCCTCATTTAGCTTGTGGACGAGCTTATGCTGCACCCGTTCGGCGGAAAGTTGAATCGGTGTTAATGGATTTTTTATCTCATGCGCCAGCCGACGCGCAACTTCACCCCATGCGACTGCACGTTGCACTTGCAGTAAATTGGTAATATCGTCAAACACCACCACACCGCCACCGCCCGATATCTTCGGCAAACGCGTTCCGCGTATCAGCAAAACCTGATTCTTACCATCCTCCGAATGCGTTAGTTGCCGCTGCCATACGCCAGCTGCCCCGGAACTAAAGCCCTCCCTGATTTCCGCAACCAGGGTGCTGAGCTGCGGTTCCTTATCGACACACCCCTCTATGATTGAGCCATCCAGACTGATCAAAGGCACCTGCAGTATTTGCTCAGCACTGCGGTTCGCCTTGGATAAAACCAGTTGATCATCAAACACCAACACACCGGATGAGAGATTGGCCAGAATACTTTCCAGATGCGCGCGCGCGCTTTCCACCTGCTGTTGATTATGTTGCGCGGTTGCTTGCGCTTCCTCCAATTGTTGCGTCATTAAATTAAACGATTCGGTCAGCACACCCAGCTCATCGCGGCTCTGCACCATATGACGACGACTATAATCACCTTGCGCAATGGCACGCGTACCTTCTGCGAGCATACCTAACGGCGCACTCAATTTTTCACTCAGCAATGAGGCTGTCGCCAGCGCTGAAAATAATGACAATAGCAGCGCCAGCGTCAATGTAACGCTATACAACCGGGTTAACCCCTGGCGCGACAGAGACAGCTCCTGATAATCCTGGTGCCCTGCCTGCACCCGCTCCGCATCTCTTGCCAACTGCACCGGGACCGGCTGCAGAAGCTGAAGTACTCGAATGTCTTCCTTCAGACTCAATACATTAACAGGTGCAACTACGCGCAAATACAAACCCTTATCCGGAATCGACTCAACCGCACTATACGCTTTCTGAATTCTTATGTGCCGCATCATCATGGCATTAGGCACGCCAGGAAACAACGCCAGATCACTTTCACTGGAAAATGCGATGACTTTGCCATCCTGGTTAAATAAAGTCGCTTCTTCAACTTGCGATTGCAGCAGTAATTCGTTGAGCACCAGCAAAGGTGGACTGGAAGATTCAGACAATATCAACGCGGTTGCTTGTGCTTTCTTCTGCAATTCCGCCAACAAACTCTCAAGCATAGTGCGCCCAAGACTCAAACCACCTTCCAGTGCACGATCCACCTTAACATCAAACCAGGACTCAATACTCTTTTCGAGAAATTGCACCGACACGGCATACACTAAAGCGCCAGGCAGTATTGCCATCAATGAAAAAACCAACATCAAGCGTAACGCCAACCTGGATCCGAATACACCCGACTTGAGCCTGCGTCTGAACCGCCACAACAGAAATCCCACGATCACCATGAGAAATAATACGAAGGCAATATTGATGCCCAGCAACAAACGATATTTTCGTTCAAAAAACTCCGTATTGGCGCCTGCTGTCGCCAGCAGAAAAAGCATTACTGCGCCTACGCCAGCACCAATAATGAGCACATACTTCATTATTGACCTTTAATCTGCAATGGTTGCCCTGGCGTTGGTAGCTTCATACGCCATTCCAGCTTATCTGAGCTCAGATTCCATCGACTGGAACCCAGCGCTTCCACCTGAAATGGTTTAGGCATGCGTGTCAGATCAAGCCATATGCGTAAGGATGCAATATAATCAACATCCTGCTTTAATTCCGACTTAACAATCAATGAATAATTATGCAATTGACCCAGGGCCTGCAATGCTTCCTCCAAGGTATTAAAGCTTTGCGAAATCGCTGGATAGTTCAAATGGTATTGGCGCGTCAGTGCGTAATATCTTAACCCAACCCTTAACTTACCACGCACAATCTCATCGTTAAGCCAATACCAGCGCGAATCCACCAAACTGAACTTGGTGACGAAGTAAAGCACGATACCTTTCTCGAGCGCCTGCTCCAAAGTCGCGTTGAGAACAATTTCAGAATCAACGCTGATTTCATAACCCTGTTCAACTGCCGCCAAATTGACAGACTTTATGCGAATACTCTCCGCTTGCGCAGTGGTGACTAGCAATAACAACATCAATGATAAAAATATCAGATTGACATGCAGCAACGGTATACGCCACATACTTTGATTAAATTTTCTGCAACAAGGTATAAAAGAAACCATCATGTTGAATATCTGGTAGCCATTGTCCATCCACCACTGCTGTCCCAGAAAGTGGCAATGGAAGTGCATCGGAGTGATGTTTAAGAAATTTCTCTATCTGCATAGTATTTTCTTCAGCAAAGATCGAGCAGGTCACATAAAGCAACTTACCATTCTTGCTTAAAATTTTCCACAACGCATTGAGAATTGCCTGTTGCGTTGTTGCAAACTTAACCAAATCACGCTCACGCCGCAGCCATTTAATATCCGGATGCCGACGCACCACACCGGATGCGGAACACGGCACATCAGCCAGAATACGATCAAATGGCCGGCCATCCCACCATGCAGCGGGATTCGAGGCATCCCCGCACACCAAGCGCTCTGCTGTCATATGCAAGCGCTCAAGGCTCTGCTGTACCTGGGCCAACCGTGCCGCGTGATTATCCGCCACCGTTAATGATATATTTGCCAATTCCAATAAGTGTGTGCTTTTACCTCCGGGTGCAGCACACGCATCCAGCACCCGCATGCCATCATGCACATCCAGAAATGGTGCCGCAAACTGCGCGCCCGCATCCTGCACGGTCACCAAGCCTGCACTAAAGCCCGGCAAATTCTCAACCATCACCGGCTGACTCAATTGCAGTGCGCCAGATTCTAACAGTTCTGCATGCATCGCGTTCTCAGCCAACAAGTTGCGATAATCTTCCACGCTGATTTTGCGTCGATTAACTCGCAGAGTCATCGGAGGATGTTGGTTACCAGCTTCCAATATCGCTCGAAAGTTCTGCGGATATTGTAACCGCAATTTATCGATCCACCATTGCGGATATGAATAACAGCCGACATCTTTTTCAGCAGCTTGTTTTAAAACGCTTTCACGTTGACGGATAAAATTGCGCAATATCGCATTGACCAATCCCTGCATGCCTTTTCCATGTGTCAAGGAACGTGAAGCTGAGACTGCTTGATCGACCACGGTATGCGCTTGTGCTTTACTGTATTGCAGTTGATATAAACTTACCAGCAACAAGTGATGCAGATGCTTATCACGCAAAGGCTTTTTCAATAAGAATCCGAGCACTGCATCCAGTTGCCCATAAAAACGCAACACACCGTAACTCAAATCTTGAATGGCACCTTTTTGTTGTTTCGATAATGTCGGGTCGGAGCGCCAAACTTCCTGCAACACTGCCGTCAAACTTGCTCCAGCCAACACGTTACTGATAGCGGATGCTGCAGCAAGCTGTGTCTTAATCATGCTTGTGAGGTGGAACGGCGCACTGTAGAAAAATACTCACCGGGTTGCAGATGATTGCCTGTCAGAAAATCTGCAGCGCTTAATCTCTTGCCACCGGGTTTTTGCACCATTTCAATCTGCAGGCTACCGGAACCGCATGATACAGTAATGCGTTCACGATCCACTGCAATAATTTCCCCTGGCTTACCCGCGCCTCCCGCAACCACTCTTGCTTGCCAGATCTTCAACACAACACCCCGGAAACACGTATAGGCACCTGGCATTGGATTAAACGTTCGCACCACACGATCTATCTGCTCTGCACTTTGCTGCCAATCGATTTCCGCTTCCGTTTTTGTTATTTTGGCTGCATAGTTAGCTTGCGTCTCATCCTGTATCACTGGGTCCAGTTTTCCCTGTTGCAGCAGTATCAGCACTGCAACAATACTCTGAGCACCCAGCACACTCAGCTTGTCGTGCAACGATTGCGCGGTATCGTCCGGGGCGATGATTAATTGATGTTTTAGTAACATATCGCCGGTATCCAATCCTGCATCCATTTGCATGATGGTAATGCCGGTTTCATGATCGCCCGCCAGAATAGCCCGTTGAATCGGCGCCGCACCACGCCAGCGCGGCAATAACGACGCATGGATATTCAAACAACCCATGCGAGGAATATTTAGTACGTCTTGCGGCAAAATTAACCCATACGCCGCCACTACCATGACATCCGCATTGCATGTTCGCAATTGCTCTTGTAACTCGGGGTCTTTGAGTGTCAGTGGTTGCAGCAATGCAAGACCATGCTGCTGCGCAAGTTGCTTAACTGCACTGGCCGCCGTTTTCATTCCCCGGCCGGCGGGACGGTCCGGTTGGGTTAAGACAAGTACAATTTCATGATTTGCTTTGATCAGTGCATCCAGTGCAGTAGCGGCAAAACCGGGAGTTCCAGCGAAAATAATTCTCATCTTATGCGCATCGGCTCATTCATACACATCCTTACGATTCTATTGATCACACCGGATCAGAAAAAAGAAAAACCGGTCAGAAAAACTTATGGATATATCACAGCTCTCACAAAGCCACCTGCAATCACATGGTACGCCGTTGTTTTTTCTTGAGCCTTGCCAACGTACGCGACAATTTAAGCTGTGACCAGTATTCAACAAACACTTTCCCAACCAAATGATCCATTTCATGCTGAATACATACCGCCAACAGCCCGCTGGCATCCACAACATGCGACTCTCCTTGCGCATTCAACGCCCTGACAGTGACCGACTCAGCACGCTGCACTTTTCCATAGATACCGGGAACCGACAGGCAGCCTTCCTCATAATCCGATACACCGTGGCTAGCAATAATTTCCGGATTGATCAAAACAAGCAACTGATCACGCTTTTCAGAAACATCAATCACAATGATTCGCTCATGCACATCCACTTGCGTTGCCGCCAGCCCTATCCCCGGTGCGGCATACATTGTTTCAGCCATATCCTGTATCAACAAACGGATTTTGTTAGTGACATGCGCTACTGGAGCCGCTACAGTATGTAGCCTTTCATCTGGATATTGTAATATTTTTAAGATAGCCATAAAAAATGTATCGTGTTAATCAACAGAATGCCTATTTAGACCGTATCATTAGCAGGCCGTTGAAAAACTATCTGCATTGCCGCCACGGTGTTAAAAACAGGCTCAAAATGCTCATTTATCATGCATAAACTGCGCTTTCTCGCCTGTTTTTGCCTGGTATCGGCTGCCTTGAAAACGTTTTTCAACGACCTGTTAGCCGGTTATTCTATGCGCTCTACCATTCGCCAGCGGAGTCGTTCATGCGAAAATCTATTATAGCTGTGATTTTATCCCTAAGCCTGCTTTCTGTTACACCAGCAAACGCGGAGAACATTATACTGCGGAGCGACACACCCGATCGCTATGTTGTTGTACCCGGCGACACCTTATGGGGAATCGCATCCCGATTTCTTAAAGATCCCTGGCGCTGGCCCGAGATTTGGGGATTTAATCGTGAACAAGTCAAGAATCCGCACAAAATCTACCCTGGGGATATCGTCGTACTGGAAAAATCACTCCAGGGATATCGCTTGCGTCTTGCTGACGATAACGGTGATCTCAGAACCGTCAAATTATCTCCCAAAATTCGTACGGAACAATCGGCTTCCACCGCTATCCCCAGTATTCCTGCAGCCGCCATTGAACCTTTTCTAAGCCAGCCTTTAGTCATTGAAAAAGATGGCCTTGCCAATGCGCCATATGTACTGGGCTCCAGTGACAGCCGGGTTATTCTGAGCACCGGCAACACGATTTATGTCAGCGGGCTGCCCGAAGATAAAGGTTTTGCATGGCAAATCTTCCGTCCCGGTAAAGCACTCAAAGATCCTGATCAAAAAGACCAGATCCTCGGTTATGAGGCAATTTACCTGGGAAATGCCAAGGCGGATGTTTTCGCTGAGGTCAGCACAGTCACCATTACCCGCGCCACCGAAGAAATCCTCAAAGGCGATCGCCTGGTGCCGTCGCCTGACATCATATTTAATAACTACGCGCCGCACGCACCGGAATCCCCAATCAATGGCCGGATCATTTCAGTGTATGGCGGCGTCACTGAAATTGGCAGAGGCGCCATTGTCACGCTGAACAAAGGTGAGTCGGACGGCTTGGAGATGGGTCACGTACTGGCCATTTATCGAAAAAGCCAAGCCAAGTCTCTTAAAGGGGACATGGTACAACTACCCGACGAAAGAACCGGATTGGTTTTTGTATTCCGCGTTTTCAATAAAATATCTTATGCACTGGTCGTACAGAGTACACATTCTATTCGCATCCTGGATGCTGTTAAAACCCCTTAATACTAATGTCCTGCATTCATGAAACACCCAGCGGATATCGAATCATGGCTGAGCCTTAATCTAATTGACGGTTTGGGCGGCGAATCCATTCGACGGCTTCTCGTTGCCTTTGGCAGTCCTACCGCAATCCTTTCCGCGCCTATCTCGGCACTTGAGCGTATCGTAAAAAACCGCATCGCCGAGCGTATCAAGCAAGGCGCTGATCGGGATAAAATTGCCGGCGTACTCAAATGGCTGGAAGATCCGATCAATGCCATCATTACGTTGGCTGATCCGGACTACCCGGCGCAGTTACTGAATATCGCCGACCCGCCTCCATTGCTTTATTTCAAAGGTCGGCGCGAATTATTGCAGCTATCCGCATTAGCAGTCGTCGGTAGCCGCAATGCCACACCGCAAGGTTTATCCAATGCAGAGGCTTTCTCTGAAGCCGCCAGCAATGCCGGACTCTGTATCATCAGTGGGATGGCACTGGGTATCGATACGGCTGCTCATTACGGCGGTTTGCGCGGCTCTGCAGCGAGTATCGCAGTGGTCGGTACCGGCCTGGATATCGTTTATCCAGCCAAAAATCACCCGTTAGCGCATAAGCTGGCAAAAGAAGGTGCGCTGATTTCCGAATTTCCACTCGGCACACCGGCGATTGGCAGGAATTTCCCGCGCAGAAACCGTATTATCAGCGGCATGAGTCAAGGTTGTCTGGTCGTGGAAGCTGCACTGCAAAGCGGATCACTGATCACAGCACGCCAGGCACTGGATCAAGGACGTGAAGTAATGGCTATCCCAGGTTCCATCCATTCCCCCCTATCCAAGGGTTGTCATGCACTCATTAAACAAGGCGCAAAATTGGTGGAAAGCACTCAGGATATTTTGGATGAATTAAATTGTCTTTCATTAATCTTGAACGAAAACAAAACAGCAGAACCCGCTATTGAAAAATCAACTGAAAACACAACATTACTCAAACACCTAGGTTATGATGTTGTCGACATTGATACATTGTGTACCCGTAGTGGCTTGACGGCTGAGATAGTATCAGCCATGCTATTAACGCTTGAGCTTGACGGTCAAGTTAGCAGTTTGCCCGGTGGATGCTATCAAAGAGTTCAATGACATCCCACAAAAATTGATCGCAACGTGCTGATTCCGTACTCATACTCATAACTTATTAAACACAATTATGTTCGATATACTCGTTTACTTATTTGAAAATTATTTTGATTCCGGCAGCTATCCGGATCCCGCCACGCTGACCCGCAAACTGACTATGGCTGGGTTTGCCGATGAAGATATTACCGAAACGCTCGATTGGCTTTCAGAACTGGCGCAACATGATATCGGTAATTATCCAGCCAGCTTTGCTGAAAATGATTCTTTTCGCTGTTACACAAATTTTGAAATGGAAAAAATCGACACCGAGGGCCGAGGATTTATTTGCTTCCTGGAGCAAGCCGGTATCATTAACCCGTTACAGCGGGAACTGTTGATTGATCGTGTGCTGGCGATGGATGAAAACTCATCCAGTCTTGAGAAAATCAAGCTGATCGTCTTAACAGAGCTGTGGATTCAAAACCAATTGACCGACGACTCCATACTTGAGAAATTGTTGATTGTCAGCGATTCTCATTACCGACACTAAAACTGAGTCGTATTTCGTATTTTATTAGGTCATACCGAATAACCACAGGAGTGGATGCGTTCAATACGCTCACCCAATATGCTTGCAACCCTTTTCACCACTCATTCAGCTGTAACAAACATGCGCGACAATACAGCATCAGCCAATGATTTTTCCCGAGAAACCCATGAATAAGTCATTGATCATTGCTGAAAAACCTTCTGTTGCAGCCGATATTGCACGCGCACTGGGCGGCTTTACCAAGCACACGGATTACTTCGAGAACGATCAATATGTTGTGTCCTCAGCGGTAGGGCATTTACTCGAACTGGTTATTCCGGAAGAATATGAAGTAAAGCGCGGCAAATGGAGTTTTGCAAATCTGCCCGTGATTCCGCCACATTTTGATTTGAATCCGATCGAAAAAACTTCCACACGTTTAAAGCTTCTAAGCAAGCTTATCAAACGTAAAGACGTCGACACCCTGATCAATGCCTGTGATGCGGGACGCGAAGGTGAATTGATTTTCTATTATATTCTGCGCCATGTCGGTGCAAACAAGCCCGTCAAGCGGCTGTGGTTGCAATCCATGACCCCCGATTCAATTCGGCAAGGATTCACCAAATTACTGGATAATTCAGAAGTACAATCGCTGGCTGAAGCCGCTGTCAGTCGCTCGGAATCGGACTGGCTGGTCGGGATTAACGGTACCCGCGCCATGACCGCTTTTAATTCCCAGGAAGGCGGATTCCATAAAACCACCGTTGGCCGGGTACAGACGCCTACACTGGCGATTCTTGTTGAACGCGAAGAAAAAATCAAAAAATTTCGCCCCCAGGATTATTGGGAAATTCATGCCACATTCGCCACTGACAATGGCAACTATATCGGCAAATGGTTTGATGAAAAATTCAGCAAAGATAAAGTCAATCAGGAATTAAAACCTGAACGACTATGGGAACAAAAAAAAGCCGAAGTCATTCGTGATAAATGTCAGGGAAAACCTGGTCACGTTAGCGAAGAGAGTAAGCCCAGCAAAGAAATCTGTCCATTGCTGTATGATCTGACCAGCTTACAACGCGATGCCAACGGTCGCTTTGGTTTTTCCGCCAAAACGACACTCGGTCTGGCACAAGCTTTATATGAGAAACATAAGGTACTGACTTATCCGCGGACGGATTCGCGCGCATTGCCGGAAGATTATATTGCTACGGTAAAAGATACGTTGCACAGCCTGGAAAATACCGATTATGGAAAATTCGCCCGGCAAATCCTGGCATCAAACTGGGTCACTCCCAACAAGCGTATTTTCAACAATACCAAAATCTCAGATCACTTCGCCATTATCCCGACCGCGCTCAGTTCAGCAAAATTAAATGAAGCCGAAGCAAAACTGTATGATCTGGTCACCAAACGCTTCTTGGCAATTTTCTTTCCCGCTGCCGAGTTTCTGATCACCACCCGTATCACTCGCGTGGAAGCTGAGCCTTTTAAAACCGAAGGCAAAGTGATGATTAACCCAGGCTGGCGGGCGGTTTATGGCAAATCGGCAAAGTCGGATGACGAGGAAGATGATGCAGCGCTTATTGCAGTCACACCCGGCGAACCCGTCACCACGGAAGAAATCAACGTCATCGCCAATCAGACTCGCCCACCTGCGAGATTTAACGAAGCCACCTTGCTGTCTGCCATGGAAGGAGCTGGCAAGCTGGTTGAAGATGAAGAATTGCGCGCGGCCATGAGTACCAAAGGTTTAGGCACCCCGGCAACACGTGCGGCCATTATTGAAGGTTTGGTACTGGAAAATTATCTGCAGCGGGCAGGGCGCGAGCTGCATCCGACCGCCAAAGCTTTTTCATTGATTACGCTACTGCGCGGCCTTAAGATTCCTGAGCTTATCTCACCTGAATTAACGGGTAACTGGGAGTTTCAGTTGCGTCAGATCGAGCAAGGCCAGCTTAAACGTACTGCATTCATGGAAAAAATTGCCGGCATGACGCGCCACATTGTGGAACAAGCGAAGACCTATCGTGGCGAAACGATTTCCGGTGATTTTTCCATACTTCAATCGCCTTGCCCTAAATGTGGTGGGGTCGTGCATGAAACCTACAAGAAATTCCAATGCCAGAAATGCGATTTCGCACTGTGGAAAATTCTGGCAGGACGCCAATTTGAAGTCGGAGAAATGGAGACTCTGATCACACAGCGCGAAGTAGGTCCGCTGCAAGGCTTCCGGAGTAAAATGGGAGCTTCGTTTAGCGCCATTATCAAACTCACGGATACGTTTGAAATGAAGTTTGATTTTGGTAACGATGAGCAGCAGGAAGAAGTCGATTTCAGCGATCAAACGCCTTTAGGAAAATGTCCTAAATGCAATCACGCAGTGTATGAACATGGCCTGCATTATGTTTGCGAAAAATCTGTCGGGGCCGATCGCACGTGTAATTTTAAAACAGGAAAAATTATCCTCACACGTCCCATAGAACGTGAACAAGTCATCAAACTGCTGGAAACCGGAAAAACAGATTTACTCACGAAATTCATTTCCAAAAAAGGCAGACCATTCTCAGCCTACTTAGTCAGAAATACGGATGGAAAAATAAGTTTTGAATTTGAGCAAAAAGCGCCCAAGAAAACAACCGAAACAAAATCCAAAGCAAAACAATCGAAAACTCAATCAATCAGCAAAACAACTTCCTAGAAGTCTGTCGGAGAGCAGACTCCTAATACAACCAATGGAAGCTGCTTTCTTCTACCGGATATCCGGGTATCCGTCCCCCGGATATCTTGCTTCTTCACTGAACTGAGAAGAATTATGTGGATAAATTATGTTGCATAAAAATTGATGATGTATTTAATCACCCCTCCGGAACCCATAATAATCATAATGAGTCCACCCACAATCGCAGCGCCTTCTAAAATGATAGAAACGAATGCGCGCGCTGTATTTTCAAATTCTTCTTCACCCAAAACATTTCTTCGCTTCTCTCTACGATTCTTTACCCATAACTGTAACCAAATGGCGACAGGAATAGTCAGTAAAGAAAACATCAAAGCAATTTCTGCATCTTCCATTCATCAACCTCTTTCTTGTAAAAATAGTACAACCATTTTGAATTGTGCCAGCATCATTTAGCATCAAAAGCAGCATCTTTAAAAGCATCTAAAACAAGACGAATGCGCTTGCCTAAAAATCTACTACGATAGATTACCTTAAACACGATCGTTTGATAAAGATTTTTCCAAATTTAGTAGGTCAATCCAAGTAATTTCAGAAAAATGATCAGCACTCTTAAATGATTAACAAAATTTTTATTCTTCGAATGTTTTTATGCGCTATCATCTTTCAATTTTTACACCAGACATCATGACATGGCTTGATCTTCCATCCGCTGGAATTGCTCGCGGCATTGTGCAGTTACCCGGGTCCAAGAGTATCTCCAATCGCATTCTCTTGCTTGCTGCACTGGCGGAAGGCACCACGCACATTCATGATTTATTGGCCTCTGATGACACGGCACACATGCTGGATGCACTTGCCAAATTAGGTGTTTCCGTCACACAGATAGACAAAAACGATTACCGCATCACCGGGGAAAAGGGCACATTTCCAGTCGCACAGGCTGATTTATTTCTCGGCAACGCCGGTACCGCTTTCCGGCCTTTGGTTGCAGTATTGTCTTTAATGCATGGCCATTACCGATTATCCGGCGTGCCGCGCATGCATGAACGACCGATTGCAGACTTGGTTGATGCGCTACGCCAATTGGGTGCGGACATCACTTATCTGGGCAATCCCGGGTTTCCTCCACTGGAAATCAAACCAATGCGCTTGCTTGACAACAGCGACACCCATTCGGTTACCGTCAAAGGGAATGTTTCCAGCCAATTTCTAACTGGCTTGTTGATGGCGCTGCCACTGAGCAAAAAGAAATCCATCATTCATGTAGCCGGTACTTTAATCTCACAACCCTATATTAAATTAACACTCGCACAGATGCTGCATTTCGGTGTACACGTCGAACATACCGACTGGCAACAATTCACGATACCCGCGCAGCAAAGCTATCGTAGCCCAGGCCATATCACCGTTGAAGGTGACGCATCGTCAGCGTCATATTTTCTCGCAGCGGGCGCTATCGGACATGGTCCGGTACGTGTTCAGGGAGTCGGTCGCGGTAGTGCGCAGGGTGATGTACATTTTGCCGCAGCGCTCGAAATGATGGGTGCAAAAATATCCATGGGGGAAAACTGGATCGAGGCAAGCGGGGCAGCAGCAAGTCATAGTGGAAAATTTCTGCGCGCCATTGATCTGGATTGCAACCATATTCCTGATGCCGCTATGACACTCGCAGTCACTGCATTATTTGCGGAAGGTGTGACAACATTGCGCAACATTGCCAGCTGGCGCTTGAAAGAAACAGATCGTCTGACTGCTATGGCCAATGAGTTGCGCAAATTGGGCGCGGCTGTCGAGGAAGGTACGGATTATTTACGCATTACCCCGCCGGCCAATGGCCTGACGCCGCACGCAGCCATTGATACGTATGACGATCATCGCATGGCAATGTGCTTTTCGCTCGCATCACTAGGCGCACCTGTACGCATCAATGATCCTCACTGCGTTACCAAAACATTTCCCGACTATTTTGAAAAACTTTCACAAATAATCCATCCGGAAAAATAAAATAAATGCTATCTATCCATTCAACTTCACCGATGAGATTGCTGCATGCATACCAATGAAATCCCTGTCATCGCCATTGATGGCCCGTCGGCATCCGGCAAAGGCACTATCGCTCAACTGGTTGCTAAAAATCTTGGGTTCCATTATCTGGACAGTGGCGCGCTGTACCGGTTGGTTGCATTAAAAACAGTACAATCCTGCGCCGACATTCAGAATCAGGATTTACTCGCAAATATCGCCAGAAACCTGAATGTAATATTCAAAAATGAAACCATTTACCTCGACGGCAACATCGTTACCGATGCTATCCGGACAGAAGAATGCGGCATTATGGCCTCGCAATTAGCGGTTTACCCGCAAATTCGAGCAGCACTTGTAGAGCGTCAGCGTGAATTCTGTCAACCACCCGGCTTAGTGACGGATGGACGCGACATGGGGTCCGTTATCTTTCCCAATGCCATTCTGAAAATATTTCTTACCGCCAGCGCTGAAATACGCGCACAAAGACGATATAAGCAGTTGATGGAGAAAGGGATAAATGCTAACATCGCCGACTTATTGCAGGATATCCAGAAACGTGATGAGCGCGATAGCAATCGCAGCATTGCCCCCTTGCAACAGGGCACTGATGCCAAATTGCTGGATACCACCTCACTCACTATATCCCAGGCACAAGATGCTGTCCTCTCCTGGTATAATGAAATCCGTGCAAGAAACTCGCGTTTGAATACAAAATGATATTATTTTCTTTATAGGATACAAAAGAAAATAGTCTCAACGTTTCAAACATTTTACTAACTAACCAGCTTGCTCGGTGCAAATCGTGGCAGGGCATTAAATCAGGTATTTTTTATAATGACTAAAGCTTCCACTGCAACCCCCCATTCCCCAGATAGTTTTGCCGCACTCTTTGAAGAAAGTCTCTCTCGTCAGGAAATGCGCATTGGTGAAGTAATTACCGCCGAAGTTGTCCGTGTTGACTACAACATTGTTGTCGTTAATGCCGGGCTCAAATCCGAAAGTTTCATTCCTGTCGAAGAATTCAAAAATGATCGTGGCGAAATTGAAGTTAAGCCAGGTGATTTCATTAGTGTTGCCATTGAATCTTTAGAAGATGGTTATGGAGAAACTCGCCTTTCCCGCGATAAGGCTAAACGCCTAACCGCCTGGCACGATCTGGAAGAAGCCATGGAAAGCGGCAAGATTGTTACCGGTATGGTAAACGGCAAAGTAAAAGGCGGCCTGACTGCCATGATCAATGGCATTCGCGCATTTCTGCCCGGCTCTCTGGTCGACATTCGTCCAGTCAAGGACACAACTCCTTATGAAAATAAGGAAATGGACTTCAAGGTCATCAAGCTTGACCGCAAACGCAATAACGTAGTGGTTTCGCGTCGTGCGGTATTAGAAGCATCGCAAGGCGCTGACCGTGAAACCTTATTGTCCAACTTGCAAGAAGGTGCGACTGTCCATGGTGTAGTCAAAAATATCACTGATTACGGCGCATTTGTCGATCTGGGTGGAATTGACGGACTATTACATATTACTGATCTGGCATGGCGTCGCGTTAAGCATCCATCAGAAGTAGTCAATATTGGTGATGAAGTTACTGCCAAGGTACTCAAGTTCGATCAAGAAAAGAACCGTGTTTCTTTGGGCATGAAGCAGCTGAGTGAGGATCCATGGGTTGGTTTGGCACGACGTTATCCATCGCGCACCCGACTGTTCGGTAAAGTGACCAATCTCACTGATTACGGCGCATTTATCGAAATCGAGCAAGGTATTGAAGGATTAGTGCATATTTCAGAAATGGACTGGACGAATAAAAATGTATATCCATCCAAAATTGTTCAGTTGGGCGATGAAGTCGAAGTCATGATTCTTGAGATTGATGAAGAACGACGCCGCATTTCATTGGGCATGAAGCAATGCCAGACCAATCCATGGGAAGAATTTGCTGCAACCCATGAGAAAGGCGATAAAGTGAGCGGACAAATCAAATCCATCACAGACTTTGGTGTATTCATTGGTTTACCAGGCAACATCGATGGCCTTGTACATTTATCCGACTTATCCTGGCATCAACCGGGAGAAGAAGCGGTTCTTAATTACAAGAAAGGAGATGAAGTCGAAGCACTGATTTTATCTATCGACGTTGAGCGCGAACGTATTTCACTCGGTATCAAGCAAATGGAAGGTGACCCTTTCACCAGTTTTGTCGCAGAACATGATAAAAACAGTATCATAGAAGGCACCGTAAAATCCATTGATGCAAAAGGCGCCGTGATCACATTGGCCAACGACGTGGAAGGTTATTTGCGCGCATCTGAAGTATCACGTGATCGTGTTGAAGACATCCGCACGCATTTAAAAGAAGGCGATAAGGTCGAAACCATGATCATCAATGTTGATCGCAAGAATCGCACCATCAATCTTTCAATTAAAGCAAAAGATAAATCTGATGAAACCTCCGCTATGCAGAAAATTAAAGCACCTGCAAATGCCGGTACAACTAGCCTGGGCGCTTTACTGAAAGCTAAAATGGATAGTAAAAATTCAGAGCAATAAGGAAAGTTCATGACGAAATCCGAATTAATCACTCGACTTGCAGCTCGTTTTCCACAATTGGTTACCAAAGATGCTGAGCTTTCTGTCAAAACAATTATTGACGCGATGGCAAAAAGCTTGTCCCAAGGTCAACGTATAGAAATCCGAGGATTTGGTAGTTTTGATTTAAACTACCGGCCTCCACGCGTCGGCCGTAACCCAAAATCAGGCGACAAGGTCAAAGTGCCTGAAAAATATGTTCCGCATTTTAAAGCAGGCAAAGAAATGCGCGAACGTGTTGATTATAAGAGCAGAAAATAGTAATCTAAAATTAATAAGTTTGGGTAGTTAGACAAATGTTTTAGTCGTCTGATTACCCAAATTTCATTAACTCAAGCATCTTAAATAAATATATTCTATTAACTTCGTACGGGCTAAACTCATCATGATGAATCTAATCGCATGGCTTTTGCGTATTGTAGTTTTTGTGATCCTTGCTGTTTTTGCTTCCAAAAACTCACAACCTATCATGTTGCAATATTACCTGGATAAATCAATCGAGCTACCACTCAGTGTCGCGCTTTTGATATTCTTCGCACTAGGTATTTTAATCACATTCCTGTTTGCTCGCTGCAGCTACCGCTCAAACAAATAGCCAAGCTCCATCAATGAATGACCCTCGCATCATTGTTGCACTCGACTTCAGCAGTGCAATCGATGCCTTGCAGCTGGTTGAAAAACTGGACCCCAGTTTATGTCGATTGAAAGTAGGTAAAGAGCTTTTTACCGCGGCAGGTCCACAGCTGATTGAAAAATTGATGCTGCAGGGCTTTGATATTTTTCTTGACCTGAAATTTCACGATATCCCCAATACCGTCGCCAGCGCTTGTAAAGCCGCCAGTAGCTTAGGTGTATGGATGGTGAATGTGCATGCGCTCGGTGGACGGAAAATGTTGATGGCTGCACGCAATGCAATACCGCAAGGAGCTACCCAACTGATTGCGGTTACCTTACTGACCAGTATGGATCAGGATGATCTTGATGACATTGGTTTGCAAGGCAAGCCTCAACAAATTGTGGAGCGCCTGGCGCGATTGACTAATGACTGTGCACTGGATGGCGTGGTTTGTTCGGCGCTGGAAGCGGCGCATTTACGCCAACTACTGGGTGATGACTTTTGTTTAGTGACTCCCGGTATTCGCCCATCCGGTGGTCAAACTGATGATCAAAAAAGAATTACAACGCCACAGCAGGCTATTCTAAATGGTGCAAGTTATCTAGTTATCGGCAGACCCATCACGCAAGCCCAGGACCCACTTTTAGTGTGTCAGCAACTCAATTCAGAAATAGCCGATTTATAAATTGGCAAGCATTGGAATAGAAGCAAGCGGTTCTCCTCTATTCCTTTTATCAAAGCAATTTTACCAGTGTCGCGATAACAGCTACTTGTTCCAATACTAAACCGACATCCATTGAATCACTCTTACAAACTGATTGAATGTCCATTGCCTCAATGCAAACATCCTTTTGCGCTCCCACCTAATCGCGTGATACACCTGATTTTTCCAGTCTCTCTACAAATTCCAGAGTATCAAATGTAGCAAGCACCATGATTATATTTTCCCAAATCAATCTTCAGAGAAACAACCATTAACGATATAACACAACTAGCAATCGTATTTCTAGTCTTCAATCATAAGATCCTGAAACTTATTTTCTCCTAGAAATAAAAAACGCCCTTAGGAAACTAAGGGCGTTTTTAGTTACAACATTTGTACTATCTAAAAATTACCTAATACTTTACACTTATTAGATCACTTCTTAGAATACAAAGTCAGTTGCATTAACTTCAGTACTCGTTACACCTACTAACAGAATACGACCACCACCGAATGCATCATTCTCTATTAATGTACCATCGGCCACATCGGTAATCGTTAGATCATCATCAGAAGTCAGGCCAAAGAATGATAAATCAATCTTATCATCTGAGACATCGCCGCCTACTTCAACACCTTGAATCGCCACATCACCGGTAAACTCGGTGGTAAATTCAAACCTGTCACGGAAACCTGCTGCACCGAACAATTCAGAGGCTTCATCATTGGTAGCATCATCATCAAAATCATAAGTTGCTGTTGCAGTTTCACCCAGATTTGCCAATGTGAAGGTAGTGCCGTAACCCAGATTATTTGCAGCCATTTCAAAACCACCTGTTTGATCAGTCAGATCAATGCTTGCGATCTTGGTAGTTCCGTTATTTGCATTATCTGCATCGGTAATGTCTGTGATCGATACATCTCCTGCACCCGCAAAAGTAAGCGCTGTTACACCATCCGTTTCAATCGTTGTAAAGATTGTGTCATCTGTATCTGCTGTTGTACTAACATTCACTGTTTCAATATCAGTCACATCTAGAGCAGCGAGTGTTACAGTTGGTACAACTTCTTCTGCATTAATTGATAAACCGAACGTATCATCAGTACCGCCTGATATCACATTAATATCACCTGCCTGATTGTCTTTAACTTCAAGCGTAGCATCCAAATGCTCAAGTGTCAGGTCTTGGGTTAAATCTGCTCCCAATACCACTTTTGTGAATCCAAAGTCGGTGTTATCAAAAGTAACAGCTGCACCGGCTGCGCCCAACTCCAGCACTTCAAACCCGGTTTGTCCATCGGCAGTTAGCCCTGCAACATCATCACCATCAAGCAATGCCAGAGTATCTTCTCCATCGCCACCTTCAACTACATCATCAGCATCTAAAGTACCTGTTGTAAATGCGACTCTATCATCACCAGCACCTACATCAATCGTATCATTTGCAGTACCTGCGGTAATATCATCCGCACCTGTACCACCCGTGACTGTCAAATCAATCGCAGAAGCTGACAGATCAGTGGTAACACCGCCCTTATTAGCAGAAGCATCAACTGTGTCTAGTGCAGTCGTATCAACCAACACATCCAGTGATCCTGTTCCTGTCACTGTCAATGTTGTAATGGCAGTAAATCCCGATACGTCAAGAAAGTTTTCACCGGCCGCAGCAATGCTCATTGCTTCGATGGCAGCCGCGTCAGTTGTCGACTGAACAACTGCACGTGTTGTATCGTCTTTACCCGCACCAGCTGTTGACAACGCCAAGGTATCATCAGTACCAGTTACATCATCAAATGTATTAATTTCAGTTGTTGACTGAGTATTTCTGACGCCAAAAGTTGCTGCAATTGGAGCTGCATCATAAGTCAAAGTCCTAGTAGCTGATGATGCATTATTCCAGATTTGCTGCACACCTGAAGCATCTGTAAAGTCAACTGATGCATCCGCAGTAACGTTGCGAATATTGATAACTTCAACATTAGAAATACTTGGAGTAATCGCTGCTGATCCATCCAATGTTGCATTTAATGTATCAGTGCCGGCACCTCCATCAACGGTATCAATATCTTCCCAGCTTTGCACCAAGGTACCTGCACCATTGTTCACTACGCCACCGTTAAAGGTATCATTACCTGCAGTACCTACAAGCGCATCATCACCAAAGGTAAGATCAAAACTACCGCCAGGATTCGAACCTTGCCCAATGCTATCTAAATACGCTAAAGCTTCTGCTTGGGTAACAGGAGTACTTGCCGAAACCCCATTCAACACTGACAGCATTGTATCTAGATCATCAGAAGGATTTGATTGAGCATATAATTTTGCAACTTGTATTTTATTGTTCAGCAAAGCCGCTGCGTCATCAAATTCAGGAGCACGATCAGCACTTGACAGATAAGTCACTGCATCAAAAACAATCTTACCGAATCCTTCACCATCTTCAAGTTTCTGCGTGAAGTATGCTTCAGCTTGAGAACCTGCACTTGTTTCATCATCATCAGCCACTAAACCAAAATGGTCCATCAAAATAGCCACTTGGTCGTCTATGGTTACGTTACCTGCCAGAATGTTATCTTGAAATGCGGAATGCGCAGCCAACGAATCAGCCAAGTCCTCAATTGATGTGCCACCTTTAACCAAGTCTGATAACTCAGTCAAAACATTACCATTTGGTGATCCATTGAATAAACCTACAACTACTTTCAGAATATCATCGCGTTGTGTTGGTGTTATAGCCATGGGAGCTCCCTTATTAAAAAATTAAAAATTTAATTACAAAAGTAAATTACTTGCAAGTTTTTCACTTTGTTTCTATGTAACTTCTGCGCTACCTACATTCTTCCTAGCAGAAAATACCACAAAAGCCAAGTTGAAGTGCATTCTGCCCAAAACCCATACGCTTTGCAAGTAATACTACTGAAGTTTCCAATCAACATGTTGCTCATTTACAACAACACTATACATGAAAACAAAATCCATAAACGTGCGCAAACGCACATATTTCACAGTTTATATCAGCCACAAAATGATTCAATCTACTTCACTATGGTTATTTTCCATAAAAATCTGCGATAATATTTCATCCAAAATCTAAAGTTTCATACTCAACTTCTTGCATCTGTTCGATATCACCTTTTCTAAAATCTTTCGTAGCCTAAAGCAGCACTACCCGCTGATCTTACAAATGATCAAACGGGAGGTTATTGGCCGATATAGAGGATCATTCCTAGGATTACTATGGTCATTCATCAATCCCATTCTGATGCTGACAGTTTATACATTTGTTTTCAGCGTGGTGTTTAAGGTGCGCTTAGATCAAGAAACCGGTATTTATGATGACAAATTTGCTTTTGCCTTATTATTGTTTGCTGGATTGATCATATTCAATTTGTTCTCCGAATGCGTCTCACGCGCACCGGGATTGATACTTACCAATGTCAACTACGTTAAGAAAATCATTTTCCCACTGGAAATTCTACCCTGGGTGGCTCTAGGTTCAGCGCTTTTTCATGCAGGGATCAGTTTTCTGGTGTTGCTGACCTTCTTGTTGATTATTAACCACCCAATCCATTGGATGCTGATATATCTACCAATTATTATCTTTCCATTCCTATTGCTGATTATGGGTCTATCCTGGTTACTGGCTTCAATCGGGGTTTTTGTTCGGGATATCGGGCAATTCATCGGCTTGATCCTGACCGTATTGCTGTTTATGAGCCCCATTTTTTATCCTGCATCGGCATTACCGGAATCTGTTCGTGATTATTTATTTCTCAACCCTTTGACCTTTATCATCGAGCAAACGCGGGGAGTGATTTTACACGGCCAATCACCGGATTGGCTCGGTCTCACTATTTATTACCTGATTGCGCTGCCGGTTGCATGGATTGGCCTGATGTGGTTCGAAAAAACACGGAAAGGATTTGCAGATGTCCTCTAATTCAGCAAGCTTTGGGGTAGCCATTAATGCCTTTAAGTTGTCGAAATGCTATCAGTTATACCAGCACCCCAAAGATCGTCTAAAACAATTCCTATGGCCGCATCAATGGTGGGGTGCACGTCAGTTTTACCGCGAATTATGGGCGCTACGCGATATTGATTTGACAGTGAAGCGAGGAGAAGTCGTCGGCATCGTGGGTCAAAACGGCTCGGGGAAATCGACACTGCTACAATTGGTTTGCGGCACGTTAACGCCCACCCACGGTGAAGTACAGGTCAACGGTCGCGTGGCTGCTTTGTTGGAACTCGGGGCCGGGTTCAATCCCGAATTTTCCGGACGGGAAAATGTGTTAATGAGCGCGGCAATCATGGGGTTGAGCGCAACGGAAATTGCTGATCGCATCGAGGATATTATTGATTTTTCCGGCGTTCGTGATTTCATTGATCAACCGGTTAAGACCTATTCCAGCGGTATGTATGTGCGTTTGGCATTTTCTGTCGCGATCAATGTCGATCCGGATATTCTGGTTATTGATGAAGCGCTATCTGTCGGCGACGGTGCCTTTGCACGCAAATCATTTACCCGCATCATGCAACTGCGCGATGCAGGAAAAACCATTCTGTTTTGCTCGCACTCGCTGTTTCAAGTGGAATCCCTATGTGCTCGGGCCATTTGGATTAACCAAGGCCAAATTGTTTTGGATGGAGAATCCGCCCAAGTAGTATCCGCCTATCAAGCTTTTCTAGATCAAAGTACACAAAATTCAACACCCGCCCCCCCTATCGCTCATAACGATGTACCGATCCCGGACAGCAAATATACGTTGGGCAGCGCACATCTGGACAAAGTAAAACTTCAGGTGGATGGCATCAATACACAACACGCCATGGTCGTCAGCGGTGAATCCAGTATCATGCTATGGATAACCTTTGTTTCCGATCCCGAACTGCCTTGCCCTAACGTAGCCATGACGCTGCAAACCAAGGATGGGCGGACTATCACCAGTGCTGCAACCTGGGAAGATCATTTCACCTCACAGCGCACACTCGAAGGATCCGGGCACGTTTGCCTCAGGCTGGATCAATTGCCGCTGTTAAAAGGCGAGTACTTCATTAATGTTTATTTATTGTGTGAACGCGGATTACATGTCTACGATTCAGCGGAAGGGATAGCGGTTTTGCAGGTAACGCAGACCGGCCGCTTGCAAGGCTATTTTTCAATTCCTCATCAGTGGGAAAACAACAATTTTATAGCCCATAATGATCCAAACAGCTAATCAAAATTTGATGCAAGCCGACCATATTGATGAATTGTTTCAACATGACAAAACCAATCCGCAAGCAGCGCAACAATTCCTAACGAGTCTACTGACAGCGCGGCTACCTGCACCGCCTTGCCGCGTCCTGCAAATCGATACCGGCTCAGGCAATATTACCGCTCTGTTGCCCCAGCAGGGCTATGATATTCACAACATCGGCCCCGACGCACAGCAGGCCACCGGTTTGCAAGAATCCCCAAACTCAACGGCTTCTTCAAACCACCATTCCTTAGGAAATTTCGACGCCCCACCCGCAAGCTTCGATGCGGTTGTACTGTTGGAATCAGCGCAATACATCGAGCCATTGCTGCTTTTTAATAAATCACTGGATTTACTGACGCCATCCGGTGATTTAATCATTGCCGGCGAATTTGCACTCAGGCACGATGAGACAGATACACCAGCACCTTATTTGCTCAGCAATATTATTGCATTGGCCGAGCGACTGGGGTTTGCGTTGATTGAGCACATGGACTTATCCCCCATGCCGGCAAATACACCGGATCACCAATCACACGGTGCCACAATTCACCGACAAAACGTAAGCACAGACCTCGCTTTGACTGCGGAACAACCGGCTCGATCCGATGAATCAAATCCGATTTATCACAAAAAGCATAGCAGTGCGCATTACCGCTACGTCTTGTTGCACTTCAGAAAAAAAACGCAGCCCAAATGGCGGCTGCAAGCTTTAACCAAACAGCAACTTCCGGAAATGCTCGGTTTATTTAAGAAAACGTTTCATCACGACATGACACCGGCCACTTGGCAGTGGAAATATGTCTCGACTTCAGGGCGTGAGATCGGTGTTTGGCGGGACAATCAATTGATCGCGCATTACGGTGGTATTCCGCGGAAAATTTTGTTCTTTGGCCAGCCTCAAACCGCCGTACAGATTGGGGATGTCATGGTAGATTCGAACGAGCGCGGCATACTCACTAAAAAAGGGCCGTTTTTCCTGATGACGGCAACCTTCCTGGAACACTACATCGGCTATGGTAAAGCCTATTTACTCGGTTTTGGCTTCCCAAACGACCGTCACATGAAAGTAGCCGAACTATTGAAACTATATGCCGAAGTCGGCCGCATGGTTGAATGCTCATGGAAAACCCGATCACGATTTCCGTTATGGGGAACACGTCTACACCTGATCGATCATACACAAGCCACGTTTGTAGCAACCGCTGTCAATGCATGCTGGCAACGTATGACTGCGGATCTGCACACAGCAATCATCGGCGTACGCGATTGGCAGTATCTGCAACGCCGTTACCTTGATCACCCTACCCAACACTACCAGATCATGCTGGTAAAAAATCGCTTCAGCGCGCGTGCACGCGGAGTGATGGTATTACGCTACGATCCTGAAGGTTGCGAAATCGTTGATGTCATCGCGCCATTAGCCGAAATTCCACTGCTGATTACGCATGCCAGACGACTGGCTGGCGCTCATGGCGCCACACGCGTGTTTTGCCGCATCACTGAAAATTTTGCAAACTCTTTTGCAATCGCCGGCGGTGCCCGGCAGCCAGTCAACATTCGCATACCGACCAATATTTGGAGTGACGGCCCTGCCCCGGAAACATTAAAAGATCATTGGTGGCTAATGAGCGGCGATATGGATTCTCGGTAAATCATCGCGCTACAGATTCAACCGTTTTTCAGTCTAATTAACAGGCCGTTGGAAAACGTTTTCGAGGTAGTCGATACCAGACGGAAAAACGCAGTTTATATGTGATCAATGCGCATGTTGATTGAGCCTGCTTTCAGCACCGCAGATAGTTTTTTAACGGCCTGTTAGAAATCCGGGAATTATTCAGGGTAAAATAATTACCTTTGTTTTGCACCTCATAACACACTACCAACCCTAAGCTAAAGCTGAGAATCTCTTGGAAAATAAGCTCGTTCCTTATCAGGCTATTACAAATATCCCCTGCACACAGGCGCTCGTGTTCGCTCCCCACCCGGATGATGAAGTCTTCGGTTGCGGTGGCGCCATTATGCGTCACGTTGAACACGGAGTTCCGGTACACGTCATTGTAGTTTCCGATGGCGCATTTGGTGTCAGCGAAGATAAAACTTCGGAATATGCCTTGCAGCGCCAGAATGAAAGCATCGCCGCCGCCCAGATCCTTGGCTATGGCATACCTGTTTTCTGGCACTATCAGGACCGGCAGGTTTGTTACAGCGAAAAACTGATACAGGAAATTTTAACCGCCATTCGCGAAACCGGTGCTGATTTGGTGTATGCGCCATCCGTTTTCGAGATGCACCCGGATCACCGGATGCTGGGAATGGCTGTCGTAGAGGCAGTTAGAAGAATCGGCCAAGCAATACGTATCGCGCTGTATGAAGTAGGTGTCCCACTGCGTCCCAACCAGTTGCTCGATATCAGTGACCTGACTGCACGCAAGGCAGCCGCCATGGCATGTTTTGAGTCACAAAATACAAAACAGCGTTATGACTTGCATATTGCCGCACTTAATCGTTATCGAACGTATACCCTGCCCGACAGCGTAACAGCGGCGGAAGCCTATATCCTGATCCCAGCCGAGGAATTGTCCGGTGACCCGCTCAAACTTTATCAGTCGGAACACACGCGTCAGAGAGCTTTGGGGCTCGTGCTGGATAGCAGCGACATGCCGCTGGTCAGCGTCATTATTCGCAGTATGGATCGTCCGACATTATCCGATGCACTGGACTCGATTGCCTTACAGACTTACGCGAATATTGAAGTGGTCATCGTCAATGCCAAAGGTGCAGATCATCAAGAAGTCGGCGAATGGTGCGGGGGGTTTCCGGTCCGGCTTATCGCGAGTGACGGATCGCTCACTCGCAGCAGCGCAGCCAATATCGGCTTGAATTCAGCCAAAGGAAACTATCTGATTTTCCTGGATGATGATGATTTATTTTATCCGGATCATATCGCAACCCTGGTAACGGCTTTGCAGAGCCATCCGAATGCTCGATGTGCTTACACTGGTGTACATGTTGAATACTATGCAGATGGGCAACTTGAAACCACCACTCAATTTAACGAACCATTCGATCAGCATCGGCTTTGGGGAAAGAATTTTATTCCGATACATGCCATGTTGTTTGAACAATCTTTGGTAACAATTGATCATTGCGGCTTTGATGAGAATCTTGGAATCTTTGAGGATTGGGATTTCTGGATTCAGCTCACACAGCATAGTGAAATACTGCATATCGATAAAATTACAGCCGTTTATCGGAATCATGGCCATTCTGGCATAGGACTCAAATATGATGAACGCTTTGTGAGGGAATCGAGAAGCAAGATTTTCGATAAATGGAAAATACTCTTAACAGGAACACAACTGGATGGTCTGATTGAATATAGAGAAAATCTTATCGCGAATACCCGAAATCAATTAACCGATAGAGAGCGGCAGATCGTTGCTTTGCATCATCGCCTCGAGCAAGAAACCCTTGCCAGTAACAATCGCGAGCAAGCGCTGCATAAAACCATTGATGATCTGCACAAAACTATTGATAGCTTGCATAAAACCGGCGATGAACTACGTAGGATAATCATTGATCTGAATCGCACCATTCAACAGTTATTTCAGTCAACTTCATGGAAAATCACAGCTCCCTTACGATTCCTAGTGCGAATAATGCGTGGACAGTATCACGAAGCATGGGATGGCTTGCGCCGTAGAATTTTACCTTTACTGAAGATCATCTATTGGCGCTTCCCGGCACGATGGCGCAACCATGTACTGCACATAGCTTATCGCATCGCCGGGCCGCTGTTCTCCGGGATGGGACATTATGAGATATGGCGTGCAAACAGGGCTGGTTTTTCAGCTCCGGGATCTGTAGATTCCTACGGCTCTCTGGCAGGAATAGTGGATCTTTCCACGATTGCTTCGCTAAAAACACCACCAGCCGGACGCATTGCAATCCACGCGCATATTTTCTATGCGGATCTGGCAGAGGAGTTTGCAAAATTCTTGGGAAATATGCCGTTCCCCTATGACTTGTTTGTTTCAACGCCCGATGAGGCAGCAAGCCAAATATGCAAACAAGCTTTAGCGCATTTACCTCAACTAGGACAACTGACCATTACCGTTGTACCTAATCGTGGGCGTGATATTGCACCCCTGTTTTGTACTTTTGGAGAGATACTGCAACGCTATGATTATATTGCTCATATCCATAGTAAGAAATCACTCTATAACAAAAATGCAACCAATGTATGGAGTGGGTGGCGAGAATATTTGCTCACAAATTTGTTAGGAAACAAAACACAAATTCAGAAAATATTCACGCTCCTGACCGGAGAAAAAGCTGTTGGTCTTGTTTATCCGCAAAATTTCTCTGAATTATCCTATATTGCCAATTCTTGGCTTTCCAACAAAGCACTTGGATATCTCTGGTGCCACAAATTAGGTATCACCAGAATCCCAATAGGATATTTTGATTTACCAGCAGGATCTATGTTCTGGGCCCGAACAGAAGCTCTGCGTCCGTTATTCAAAGCGCATATCCAGATTGAGGATTTTCCAGAGGAGACAGGACAAACCGACGCAACTTTGGCACATTGTATCGAACGTTTATTTGTTCTGGTAACCAAGCGATCAGGATTCGATGCCATCATTCTTCGAGACAGCAAATCCATTAGCTGGTCTCGCTGGCGCTTTGAACAGTATCTACTGCGCAATCAAAAGAATGCTCATGCTATGCTGGCTGATCCGGCTTTACGTGTAGTTGTTTTCGATATTTTTGATACGTTACTGACTCGGCCGCTTCTCAATCCAGAAATGATTAAAAATATTGTTGCTCAACGTGCTGGCGGTGAGTCAGGCAAACTTTATCTTGAATTTCGTGCCATCGCAGAGTCTCAAGCGCGTCAGAAAGCAGGGCGCGATATTGGTCTGGATGCTGTTTTTACAGAGTTCTCCATCGTATCCGGACTTTCACCCGAAGCCGCCAATCAATTGCGTAGCCTTGAAGAAGCCATCGAGCAGGGAATCGTCACACCGCGACCGGAAGTCATCGCTCTGCTACGATTTGCACTTTCCTTAGGTAAACGCGTCATATTAGCCAGTGATATGTACCTATCCAAGCCCGTTATCGAAAAGATGTTAATACGCCACGGCATCAGCGGATGGCATGCGTTTTATTTATCTTCCGATAACGGCTTAAGAAAAGATACCGGTGATTTTTATCGGCAATTGTTGATTCATGAAAATGTGTCTCCAAGTGAAGTCATGATGATTGGAGACAACGAACATTCTGATGTTCAAATTCCTGATAATCTGGGAATGAAGTTGCTACATATCATGCGACCTGTTGAATTGGCAAAAGCCATTCCCCGCTTGAGCCCACTCATCGAGAGTTCGTTATATAGCAATGATCTCAACCGGCAGCTGACCGTTGGCATGATTGCACAAGCAAATTTTCACCCTGTATTCTTCCCGAATTTCGATCCTGCCGATCTCGTCCCTGCCACGCCTTGGGCGGTTGGATTCACTATCGCCGGACCTGTGGTGCTGTCCTTTGTACAGTGGCTGGCGGAAAAAGCAGTTACCGATGGAATGCAGCGTTTGTACTTTCTTGCACGCGAAGGACAAACACTAAAAATAGTTTATGATCAATGGGTATCCAATAATGCCAGCGCTATCGCATCTGACTACCTGGTGCTTTCTCGTCGAGCAATCACTGTACCCATGATTTCAAACCTTGATGATATTCTTCAAATAGCACGCGTACAGTATTTTCCAAACCTTCTATCTGAATTTATTCAAGAACGATACGGATTGCAGTTATCTGATGAAGAGTACGAAGAACTTGCACGACGAGGCCTTTGGCCAAAAAATAAGCTAGTTGCCGTTGATAATGGACAAGTAGATCATCTCATACCTGTATTGCAGGCCCTGGAAATGCGTATTCTGGAAATTGCGCAATCTGAGCGTCCCGGATTGTTAGCTTATCTGAACCATCTAGGATTAAACATGGCAGCTAATGCCGCCATTGTTGATATAGGTTACTCAGCTACAGTTCAGGGATATCTGAATGAAATGATCAATCAAAGAATTAACGGATATTATTTAATGACGCGCAAACGTGCCGAGCAAGTTTCTTCTCAATACAAGGTCATCACTGAGGGATACTATTGTCAGTATATTAATCCTGATATTCATTCACATTCGCCCGCTATTTTAAGAGAAAGCTTTTCCTTGGAAAAATTATTAAGCTCTGATGATGCACAAATAGTGAAGTACCTTCAGACAGATAATGGAGAGATTCATCCTGAATTCCGTCAACTTGCAGATGAAGAACGTCAATCCGCGGTGACACGTGCGGAAATCAGACGAGGAATAATGGATTTTGTAACTCAATCCATCACGATACGCGATAAGTTAGTCGGTGATTTCAAAGTTCCTCTGGATATTGCAACCGGCTTATTTGAAGAATTTATCGAGCACCCTTCCCAGGCAGAAAAAGACATTCTGAGTGCATTGGTGCTGGACGATCACTACTGTGGCCGCGGGATTGTGAGTTAATGTCTCGCATATCACACAATAAGAAATATTGACTAACAGTGCATTATTTCAGATAGCTCACTAATGAAGAGTCCTTTCTTCTCCATTGTGATTGTCAACTATAACGCCGGCGCTATGCTGTCCAAGGTGATGTCAGCGCTAGCACAGCAAACTTATAAAAATTTTGAAGTGATTGTCGTCGATAACCATAGCCAGGATAATTCCTGGCGTGCGACAGAGAATGTACCTTTTCCGTGCCACTTAGTACAGTTGAGCGACAATATTGGATTCGCCTGCGCCAACAATCTTGCTGTAAAAAACCATGTTAAGGGTGAGTGGCTATTTTTATTGAATCCTGACGCTTACCCGGAACCGGAATGCTTGGAAGCGATCGTAAAAAACATCAACCAAGTACCGGATGTGGATTGCTTTGCCTGTACGCTGATTGATGCAAACCAGCCATCACAATTGGATGGACTTGGTGATGCCTATCATATATCCGGACTGCATTGGCGCAATGGCCATGGCGCCCCTTGCTGCATCGCACCCAAGTATCCGGTAGAAGTCTTCTCGGCATGTGCAGCTGCTGCGATATACCGCACCGAGACATATCGCCGATTAGGTGGCTTTGACGAAACTTACTTTGCTTATTCGGAAGATGTGGATCTTGGCTTCCGCTTACGGCTAGCCGGCGGGAAAAGCGTGCTATTACCCGATGCGAAAGTCCATCATGTTGGTTCAGCCATTACAGGCCGCTCAAGCGATTTTTCGATTTATCATGGGCACCGTAACCTCACCTGGACATTCATAAAGAATGTGCCCAACCCACTCATACCCTTTCTATTACCGGTACATCTGGTCATGGTACTTTATATGGGGGTGTTCTTTGCTGCCTCTGGTCGTTTCAGGCTGTATATGCGGGCTAAAATCGATGCTTTCAAACAAATCCGCTCGCAGCTGTTACGCAGAAAAGAAATTCAGCGTCAACGGGTGTGTTCCAGCCTGGATTTGCTTAGAATGATGTCTTGGCTACCGCGCGATTCTTGCGCCAAAGCACGAATCAAGAAACACGCAAGATCAAAGTAAACCGCATCTCAACCGGGATTGGAGCCAGCATGCTGTGCCTTTCGTGCCACAATCGTAAGACA
Organism: Nitrosomonas sp.; assembly: GCF_024282095.1. Lineage (GTDB taxonomy): Bacteria > Pseudomonadota > Gammaproteobacteria > Burkholderiales > Nitrosomonadaceae > Nitrosomonas. The sequence continues at coordinate 28,087 of NZ_JAMWZS010000011.1, read as the reverse complement.
CCAGGAGATGGGCCAAACAATCCCATAACGGGGATCGTCATCGCGATAAATCTTGATGCCGCCGTCAAACCCGCTATCCTCAAGAATCTTGATCAGACCTGCTTCGGAGAACATACGCATAAACAATGTAAATCCGTCGCCACCGTGGAAGACTAAATTATCATAAATTTGCTCGATACCTTCAGACGTGCGGTTGTACAAGAATGTCTTTCCGGCAGTGCTTATTAATCGATATTCGTGCAGATCCGGATAAAACTCCTCGTGATCCCCGTCGGGCTTGTAGGGGACAGTCAACACCAGGAATCCTCCCGGCTTCAGCATTTTCGCCATGAAAGCGAATGCCTTGTCGACGTCCTTGGGAACATGCTCCATCACATCGCTGGAAATCAAGAAATCATATTTCTCAAATTCGCTTTCCGGAACATTGGTAATGTCAAGTCTCGGTTCCTGGTGATAAAAACTATTGTGATAGGAAAATATTCTTGCCAACGGCTTGGCATAACCTTCCCAGTCGCTCATACCCACGCCGCGAATCGATTTGGATATCGGCGCGGAAGGCAGTGGAAGGCTGTCACCGAAAATTTCCGACGTCAACGCATGGATCACCGAACGTACTCTCAGACTTGATCCACATTCTTTACAAGATGACGCTTCCCGGTTACTGACGAGATCGAGCGCAACGTCTGTATTCGTGGCACCGCAAATGTTGCAACAAAATGTCAACCGCCTATCTCCCGCTTCATTTGGGATGTAGGCCGGTATCGGGGGATCCAGTTGCTCAAGCTCAAAGATGTACTGAGGCGACACTGCGATAACGCGAAGCACTGCACTATGAATGGTTCCTTGCGGCTTTATTTGGACTTCCGGAAGATAAAGATGGCCGTTGTCGAACCAACTCTGCTTGCCCTTGCCAAATAAGGAAAGAACGCGCCTTACCCACTGCTTGATTGCTTCTTGCTTTCGTGAGTCCCGAACAATCAACCGTAAGATCCGGCCAAGCAAGCGTTTAACTGATAGTGTCGTCATAAGTTATAGAAAAAAGACTGTTTTTTAAAAAAGAAGTTATAGATAATAAACTTAGTGTACCAGTCCAGGCCATAACTACCAACCCAAAATTGAGTCTGAACGATGATCCGCGAATCTGAAGATTTGATCTCTGTTGCAAACTGGTTGGGTCAATCGCTATTTCAACCAGCAGATCGGCGCTCATTCTCCTTGCACTGATGCAAAAGCTGCGCACGAAAAGCCTCCATCTGCTCGAGCAACATTGCGGGTGAGATTGGATCGTCGAGCACCAATCCGGTAGAGTAATTCGCCACTGCTTCGGCAGGAGCTCCGAGATTGAAGCAACACAGCGGAACGCCGCAAGCCATTATTTCGTGCGCGACATAGGAAAAAGTCTCCGGCCAAATCGATGGAAACAGAAAAATATTTGCACCCGATTGTTCAATGGCCGATGCCAGTGCGGTCCTTTCATAACGCCCCGTCACCTTCAGGCAATCGGCAGAGAAATCCGGCACCAAGGCGCCGATGACCGTCACGCAAAATGGCAAGCGGCGGGAATCAATTTCCCCGCATAATTGCTTGACGATGTTCCAGCCCTTCTGCCAGCCGATTGATCCGACGATACCGATATGCAGCGGCTTGTCTAGGTCAACCGAAACAGCCTGATGGCGGAAGCGCACCATCGAATGTGGCCGCACCACGATCTTGTCCGCATATTGCGGATAAATGCGCATGAACAAATCACGTGTGCTGTTAGAAAAAGCGATGATGCTAGCGGCCATTGCCAACACTTTTGTCCAGACCGCGCGCCACTCGGCAATTGATTCCACGCCGCTGGGAAGATCATCCATAGGCAGGCGGCTAAAGCAACGATTACAAGTCGCGCTATCGGGCAATCCGCAATAATTCTTCTCGCTGTCAATAAGAAACAGGCTCGGGCACAGCATGAAGAAGTCATGCAGCGCAATGCTCACAGGGATATCCTTGATAACTGATTGCTGTGTCAGCCAATGCAAAAAATCCATCGGCCGACGAAAGGAATAGAGATTATTGATCAGGATACTTTCCGGCTGGATACCGGCAATTACCCGGCCCCAAGCAGGGTAGTCACTAAAATTCAAAGTGAGCCGCTCATTGGACGACATCCATTCGGCGCGCAATTCCCCGGTATGAATATCATCGAGTAGGTGCAGCACGGGCTGACCGGCATCCAATGTATTAGCGATCAGCTCACGGCTATACGCATAGGCTCCGCCTTTGATCGCGTTATCGATTATCACAAGTGCGGGACGATCGGCTTGTTTTGCCAATACCATCAGATAAAGAAAATCACGTAGCGGCCGGATAGGATCGCGATGAATAAAATCTTCATAGTACTCGAACAATCCGGGATACCGCTCGCGCAGTATCACTTCATTCCGATCCGCCAGCACTTGACGTTCCTTGGATGGAAAAGAACCGCCATGCTTATGATATACAAACAAGTTGGGTGCCAGTACATGCCGGTAGCCCAGCATTTTAGCCTTTTGGCACCAATCGTTCTCTTCACGATATCCCCTGCCGAAGACCGGATCAAACATACCAATGCGTTTTGCCACTTCCAGGCGGATCGCCATGCAAAAACCGACCCCGGTCGGAATCTCTATGGCCGCAGCATCCTTCAGCCGTGCCAGCACGGCGTCCACTTCCAATGCACCCAGTCCCTGAGGAAGCAGGTTATCCACAAAAAATTTCGGGAAGCTGCAAATCGCCCCGGCATTGGTAAATGGCGTGACGCTCGCCACCTGCGGATTTGTCAGAATCGCTGCAAACAGACGTTCCAGCCAGAACGGTGGCACCTGCACATCGGAATTAAGCAGTACGAAATCATTGGCAACTTTTTCAAACAGGCGATTGACTGTTCCTACGAAACCCAGATTGCTTTCGTTGTGTAACAAAATAGCACCAGGGAAATCCTGCAAACGTTGTTCTAGCCAAGGTTGAATGCGCTCATCCGTACTCGCGTCATTGCAAACCAGCAAGCGAAATGGGGTGCTTGCCGCACGTTCAAGACTGTCGAATAACGATTCAAGAAACTCAAAGCCGTTGTAAACCGGGATCAAGACATCAATACGCGTCGGCAACGCCGGAAAGAATGGCTGATTGTTGTGCATAAGCGGTGCAGCAGTAGCCGACAACGCGCTGTGGTTTGACACCTCAACAGCTTGAACGGCAAGAGACAACTTGCGTCGCGCGGGTGCTATCTGACCACTCAGTAGCCAACCCAGCACGCGCAGTTGCATGCGCCTATCCAACAGACTGAACCCACGCCATGCACGCTGCACTAGCCGCGCCAGGGTAGAAGCGCTGCGTAAAGGACGCGTCACACGCCAGGAACGTGAATTTTCGAAAAGCGCCACAGTTTCGTCGATCAAGCGGCGCTGATCCGCATGCAGGCGCTGCAATTCCTTGAGTTGTGACGCCAGATCATTGGCATGCGCTTGTAATGCCTGCAACTGAGGATAAGCACGTGCGCGGCTTACTAGGTCATGAAAAATAGAGTCATTCATGCGCGTTTTCCACTTCGCATACACGGCATGCTCAGCTGCTCTCGCGAGTTCCGGATCACCCGTGATGGCAAGTTCATGACCCTCATCAATACAAGTAATCGCCGCCATAGTATCTGCGACAATGAAATCGCCCTGCTGCGCAACTTGCATGCAGAAATCCCAATCCTCGTAAAGCTTCAATGTCTCATCGAAGCGTGCTCCAGCCGCGTACGCCCGGCGGTGAAATAAAACGGCATGGATTGGCAAAAAATTGCCCAAGTACAATGAAAGTGTATCGAATGGCGTAGCCAATTCACGCAACAATTGCCCGTTAGGATCCAGCGTATGAACATGCGCACAGGCTGCAACTGCATCCGGGTGAGTGCGTAAGGCGTCTACAAGGCACGTCACATGATCGGGACGGAGCGTGCCGTCGTCATCGAGAAATCCCAAGAAATCTCCACGAGCCGCTTCCAAAGCAGCATTGGCCGCTGCGCTACGCCCAATCGAGCCCCTTCCCTGATTGATCAAGCGGAGAGGAAAACGGCCGCAGCTTGTAGCAAGATCGGCATGATTGTCACCTTTGGCATTGACCACGATAACTTCAATATTTGGATAAATCTGTGCAGCCACCGAATCGAGCGCCTCACTGAGTGTCGGTCGACTCATGCTGCGGATGACAAGGGTCACCAAAGGAACATGAGATGTGGCAAGAGTACTCATTGGCCTAGCAGGTGATCAAAGCAAGTTCAGATCGAAACACAACACTATTTGATAAACCACATGGTCAGATACTTGTTCAATCACCCCAGCGGATTTTTGATGATTTATAGTTGCTAACGATTTTTGCATCGATAAGGTCGGCACGAATAAAGATAAGTGAGGAGGGTCATTACGGCGAGAAACACCTTGAGCCTGTGCTTGTGTGGGAATTTTAATGTATATTCCCCAACAATGCCAACGATTTGGTGAATGGAAATCAAGCAGGAGATCCAGAGATACCAATAGGCCTTCGCCCCTTTTAATGGGCTAACAAATATAAGTCGCCGGCTTTACCGGCGGTGATTTAACTGATATCGACCGACCGACCGACAACAACCACGCATAGATCTTAGTGCCAACCATGGAGTTAGAATATATTGCCTATCCTCGGCCTTGAATCGGTTGCAGTTGTGATTGTTAATTACAATGCCGGTTCGTTGCTAACAGCATGTGCCGTTGCTGCACTAAGGCAGGCGCAGCAAGTCATTGTCATCGATAACGCCTCTTCGGATTCCAGCCTCTCAGAATTGGAATTCCAGTTATCTACAGAAAATCGCCTACAAGTCGTCCGCCTGAAAAATAATGTCGGCTTTGCAGCAGGTTGCAATACGGGCATGAATATTGCGACTCAGCCTTACATTCTTTTCCTGAATCCAGACTGTATCTTAAGCCCGGGCGCATTGCAGCGCATGGTTCAGGTAATGGAAACAGATCCTCATATCGGTATGGTCGGTGGGTATCTGATTAATCCGGATGGTTCCGAACAAGGCGGTGGGCGACGTGCCATGCCTTCACCGTGGCGGGCTTTTGTGCGCGCTGTCGGCTTATATCGCCTGGAAAAATATTGGCCGCAATTATTTTTTGACTTTCATCTGAATAAACAACCATTACCACAAACACCGATCGAAGTGGATGCAATATCAGGCGCATTGATGCTCGTGCGACGCGAGGCAATCGATGAGGTAGGTTCCTGGGATGAAAATTATTTTTTACATTGCGAAGATCTGGATTGGTGCATGCGTTTTAAGCAAAAAAACTGGAAGATTATTTTTGTACCGGATGCGCCGGTTACCCATTTTCAGGGAACTTGCAGTCACTCCCGACCGTTCTTTGTCGCTTGGCATAAACATAAGGGCATGTTGCGCTTTTACCACAAATTCTTTCGTCGGCAATATCCGGGCATACTGATGGGATTGATTACTGTCAGTGTATGGCTCCGTTTCGTTGTGACAGTAGTATTTTATGCGGCACGAAACTGCTACAACATGTTGAAGCCAAAACATGAATGAACAGCCGATCGGATTGTTAGGAGCAACCAGCCTGGTGGGCGAATGCCTGCTACAAAAACTGACACAAGAACACAGACATATCATCGCTTTTTCTCGTCATCCAGTGATACAAAGCCATCCGCAAATTACGTGGCAACAACTCAACACCATTCATTTAGAAAAAGTAAACGCAGAGAAAAACAAAATCCCTACGTGGTTATGCGTTGCTCCAATCTGGGTATTACCCGAGTATTTTGATCTCTTATTGGCTTATGGTGCCCACCGGATTGTTGTATTATCCTCCACCAGTCGATTCACTAAAAACACTTCTTCAGAGCGCAATGAAAGAGAGATTGCACTTCAATTGATAAAAGGTGAAGAACTTGTGCAAACATGGGCAACCACTCACGCAATAGAATGGATTATTCTGCGTCCAACCCTGATTTATGGCCATGGACGGGATAAAAATGTGGCTGAGATTATACAGTTCATCCGGCGATTCGGATTTTTCCCTGTTCTCGGATCGGCCAAGGGATTACGGCAACCTATTCATGTGGAGGATGTTGCATTGGCATGTTTTTCCGCGCTCGGCACTTTAAATTCAGCAAATCGTTCCTATAACATAACAGGCGGAGAAACCTTGTCATATCGCGCAATGGTTAAACACATATTTGCAGCGCTGGGTCGCACACCGCGCATACTGACTGTACCGCTTTGGCTTTTTCAAATAGCGACATGGGGATTGCGCTGGCTACCACGTTATCAACACTGGACAGCAGCGATGGCAGAAAGAATGAATGAAGATCTGGTATTTGACGATTCCGATGCAAGACGGGATTTAAACTTTTTCCCTAGGTCATTTAAATTGACGTCGGAAGATTTACCTAGTCAAAACGAATGATCGGCAATTATAATTACAACCAATTCAATATACTGCGATTTCCGGCAAATCATATTCTCCATTATATTTAAACTTCGACTGTGGTTAATCGTTTGCAATGAGTCACATACCATTTTTCTATCATTTATAGATGAAATTCAAATTTAAAGCTCCACAAAATGAAGTTGCTCAGGTACTAGCCAGCTTTAAAAAAGCTTTCCGCAACATTGGCGTTTTCAGTGCGGTCATCAATATGCTGATGTTGATGCCAGCCATCTATATGCTGCAGCTCTATGACAGTGTATTGACCAGCCGCAACGAGATGACTCTATACATGTTGACGCTGATCATGTTGGGCGCCTACATTTTTATGGGCGCACTGGAATATGTGCGCAGCTTTGTACTCATTCGCGTCGGTGCTCAACTCGACATGAAATTGAATAAACGTGTCTATACCGCCGCTTTTGAACAAAGCTTAAAACAAGGTGATGGCAATGCCGGGCAGGCCTTAAAAGATTTAACCAATCTGAGACAATTCCTGACGGGCAATGCCCTGTTTGCTTTTTTTGATGCGCCGTGGTTCCCGATTTATTTATTCGTTATATTTATGTTTCATCCTGGCTTGGGTGTTTTTGCGTTATGCGGTACCGCTATATTGATTGCGTTGGCTTACATTAACGAGAAAATCTCACACAAGCCCTTGGCCGAAGCCAATTCCATGGCAATCGCCTCCGGCAACGTGGCATCCAATAATTTGCGCAATGCGGAAGTCATCGAAGCCATGGGCATGCTGCCCAATATACAGGCCCGTTGGTATAAATTACATAGCCGCTTTCTGAACTTACAAGCGGAAGCCAGTGAAAAAGCAGGCATTGTTACCGCATTATCCAAGTCATGTACCGTGGCATTGCAATCGCTCATGCTGGGATTAGGCGCTTTACTGGTCTTGGATAACAGTATCACGCCCGGCATGATGATCGCCGGCTCAATTTTATTGGGTAGAGCCATTGCTCCGGTTCAACTGTTGATTAGTGTATGGAAGCAAATTGGCAGTACACGTAGTGCATATGAGCGCTTGACCAAATTACTCGAACAAAATCCGGCCCGTGAAGCAGGTATGGCATTGCCCAAACCTAAAGGTATTATTGCGGTAGAAAATGTTACCGCCATTCCACCTGGCGGAAAAGTTCCGGTTATCAAAGGGCTGACTTTTTCCCTGGCTGCCGGTGAGGTATTGGGTATCATTGGCCCCAGCGGATCGGGAAAATCCACTTTAGCGCGCTTATTGGTCGGTATATGGCCAACTGCTGCAGGGAAAGTAAGACTGGATGGTGCTGATGTCTATCTTTGGAATAAGGACGAGCTAGGGCCGCATATCGGCTACTTACCGCAGGACATAGAATTATTTGCCGGCACTGTTTCCGAGAACATTGCGCGCTTTGGAGAAATTGATGCTGACAAGGTTATCCTGGCTGCCAAACGCGCGGGCGTTCATGAAATGATTCTGAATATGCCGGAAGGCTATGATACGCAGCTAGGTGACGGCGGTGCGGGCCTGTCGGGTGGACAAAAGCAGCGCCTTGGCTTAGCACGTACCATGTATGATGATCCTTCATTGATTGTCCTTGATGAACCCAATTCAAACTTGGATGATGTCGGTGAACAAGCGTTGTTGGCTGCGCTGGTTGATCTAAAAAAACGCGAAAAAACCATCGTCCTCATTACACATCGAACCAGTATCATCAGTGTCACCACAAAATTATTATTACTGCAGGATGGTTCAGCAAAATTGTTTGGCCCAACAAATCAGGTGATTGAAAAGTTAACCCAACAACAGCAGCAAGCACAAAAAGCATTGCAGTCACAACAAGAAGCCAAGAAGCAAGCTGCCCAAAGTGAGGTGACCCAGACTGTTAATGTCACTGACTCGGAAACCAAGTAAATCACACACGCTATAATTAACAATTAAAAAGTACTGATCCTTGAACAGGAATAATAATGAAGCTTGTTGCTGAAGAAAAAGAGAAAATTATTGAGAGCATTGCGGCGGATAGTTCAAGTTGGGTTGAAACTGATGAAACCATACATACCCGGCTGGGGTGGTGGATAGTTTTAGCAGGTTTTGGCGGATTTGTTCTATGGGCATCTCTCGCACCACTCGACAAGGGTGTGCCGGTCCCAGGAACAGTTACCGTTGCCAGTCATCTGCAAGCTGTACAACACCAAACCGGTGGTATTATTGACCGTATTCTGGTTAAGGAAGGCGACCATGTCAGCGTAGGTCAAGTACTGGTGCGCATGAATGATACTCAGATCAAAGCCCTGGCCGATATCACGCGTCATCAGCTCTATGCGGCACGTGCGACAGAAGCACGTTTACTGGCCGAGCGCGACGGCAAAAATGAAATTGTATTTCCTGCAGAATTGCTATCATTACAAAACACAGACTTACGCGTTTCCAACAATATCATCATACAAAATCAGCTATTCACATCACGCAAGCTGGCGTTGCAGCATGAAATAGCTGCCCTTGATGAGAACACCGCTGGCCTGAAAGTTCAACTACGTGGACTTGAAGCATCAAAGATTAGTAAAAATAAGCAATTGAAATTCCTAGAAGAACAACTCGTTAATCTGCGTGATCTGGCAACAGATGGTTTTGTACCTCGCAATCGCCTTCTGGATCTGGAACGCACCTACACGCAATTAACTGGAGAAATTTCCACGGATATCGGTAATATTGGCCGCATTCAGCGTCAGATAACAGAATTGGAACAGCGTCGCATTCAGCGGCAACAAGAGTATCAGAAAGAAGTGGGACAACAGTTATCTGATATCAAACGAGAAGCAGAAGCCTTAGATAGCCGTTTGAGTGGACAAGACTTTGAGTTGGCAAACGTAGAGGTTAAAGCACCTGTTGATGGTATTGTAGTAGGTATGAATGTATTTACTGAAGGGGGAGTCATCGGGTCAGGATTTAAGTTGATGGATATTGTTCCAAGCGACGATCTATTAATTATTACCGGACAAGTACCGGTTCATTTAATTGATCGGGTACATGTCGGCCTTCATGTAGATCTGATTTTTTCCGCCCTCAACCAAAAGAAAACACCTAATATCCCAGGGATCGTCACCCAGGTATCTGCAGATCGCCTGACCGAGGAAAGAACCGGACTTCCTTTTTACAATATGAAAGCCAAGGTAACTCCTGAAGGGATAAAGCAGCTATCTGATCAGCAAATTAGAGCGGGTATGCCGGTGGAAATATTTATTAAAACCGGTGAACGATCATTAATGAGTTATTTATTCAAACCGATTTTAGATCGCGTTCATTCATCCTTAAGTGAAGAGTAGTTACCATGATACTCACCCGCAAAAAGCTTTCTGTTTTAGGCTGTATTATTCTATTGAGCCCAATCAGTCATATTCATGCAATGAGTCTATTAGACGCCTATGAAGCTGCATTACAGCATGATCCAACCTATCGCTCTGCTCTTCATGAAAATGAAGCTGGGCAACAAGCAAAAGCCATTGGTCTTGCAAGCTTACTGCCTAATTTATCTATCACTCATGCACAGAGTACGAGTACCGGAACAATAACGCAAACTGGCGCGGCTGGAAGTAATCCTCTTAATTTTGACAGTCAAGTCAGTACCCTATCGCTGCGCCAACCTATTATTAATATGGAAGCTCTTGCTGGTTACCGTCAGGGCAGAGCACAAGCTGACTCCAGCCAAGCCAAATTTACTGGTCGCAGCCAGCAGCTCGTAGTACGGTTGGTGGAAGCCTATGTAGAAACATTACTTGCGCAAGATCGCGTAAAGCTTGCAGAAACACAGCGTGACTCCCTTGAAGAACTAAAGCGCGTCAATGAACGCATGTTGCAGAAAGGTGAAGGAACCACCACGGATGTACTTGAAACGCAATCCAAGTATGCGATTGCACAAGCACGCGTTATTGAAGCAAATGATGAACTGGAAGTCGCACAACTTAAACTTGAAGCCATCATCGGGCAAAAAATAACCCAATTGGATCGTTTGTCCGGCATGTTCAGTTCTCATGCTATTCGCTTACAAGATTATGATAGTTGGCACGCATTAGCACTTGAACGCAATGCCGAGCTAGTAACACAGCGCCACGCCGTAGCATCCGGAAAAGAAGAAGTCAGAAAAAGCCATGCCGGCCATGCCCCTCGTGTAGATCTTGTCGCCAGTCTAACGCGAAATAAAGCGGGATCATTCATTACTCAAGACCGTGACGTTAGTTTAGCCACAGTGGGTGTCGAAGTTAATTTTCCTTTATATGCAGGTGGCCGTGTCAATGCACTCACTGCTCAGGCAAAAGCCAATCATGCTCGCGCAGAAGCTGATCTGGACGTCATCACCGACAAAGTGCTTGTTGAATTACGCAAACAATATAACCTGTTACAAAGCGGTGTCAAAAGAATTGAGTCACTAGAGCTTGCAGTCAAATCCGCTGAATTACTCGTTGCTGCTACAAAAAAAAGTATTCGGGGCGGCATACGTATCAACCTGAACCTTCTGGATGCTCAACAACAATTACACACAGCCCGACGCGATCTTGCGCAAGCCCGCTATGACTACCTACTGGCTTATCTACGCTTGCAATTAGCCGCTGGCACGCTGGTATTGGATGATTTAAGGAATGTAGCCAGTTACTTTACACCACTGCAGCAACTGAAATAACGATTTGAATGTCTATTGATTACGCTGCGTTATCGCATTTTTGAGCGCCGCTTGATAAGCAAGCTTTGCCGTATTGGCTATTGCCAATCTTGCTTTCAATTGTAGTATTTCGTTTTCGACAAATCTAAGATTAGTAATCTGCACCTTTGCTTCAGTACTCAACGACGATAATGAATATTCGACACCATCAATCTTGATTTTATTTTCACTATCAGTCATTTCCGTCCTTTAATTATTCCGGGCGCATCTACAATCAATAAGCAGTCGTTGCTAACTCAAGCAAATGTAATTCATAACCAATTAATACACTATAGCCAACCAAAATAAAATACTTAATGTGTCTGACACGCACCCTTTTCGTTAATTGAACATTATGGTGAATAACAAGTAATATAAGCGCCATCGCTGTCAAAGCTATTTTGAAACCCACAAACTTTTCCACACCATCGTCAATCAGCACCGCCATAAACCAATTAAGCTCTTCGCCGCCATTATTCAAAATATTTAACGTAAGAAAAGCATCTAACGCACTTAAAAATAAAATCACTATCGCACATAACATCAAGTGACCTGCATAATAATCAACATATCCAGATCTTCCACGTTCCACTGTTCTGCGCTCACTCACTCTTCTTCCCGCTTTAATTCCCAAATGAAAAGCACAAAAAAATGGCATACTTTGACGACGATCCTGACATCGATTATTAGAAATTGCGATTATCTTAGTCATTCGCTATACCCCTGCCGTTATTTATCTTACCCACTCGTACAAAACAACTCAAAGAAGCCAGTTATTTTACTTGATGAATAATATAGAACTCTTTAATCAAAAATTAATAATCTCAATTTCTCGAAAAGCCATTCTGCTTCTTCCCACTTTGCTTAAAAAGCATCGTAATTTTCTACCGTTCAAGTTTAAATCCACCTTTTAGAAATTGCAATTAAGCAAGCAATTACTTTACTTCATAGAAAGTAAAAATATGAGCGCACAAGCATTTGATTAAGTGAATAAATTATAAATTCACCAGTTAATAATATTTTATTCAGACAGTTATAATACAAGCCTACATCTATCTATACTAATATTTATTAGCTACTTAGCCAAAAATAACGAATTGTCATAAAAATAATATTGACATCCCCACCTTAACAAGTTGTAATACGCGGTTCTATTGACAGAAGAAATTAGAGAGAAAAATGAAACGAACTTATCAGCCTTCAGTTATTAAAAGAAAGCGCACACATGGATTTCTTGTGCGTATGAGAACACGTGGTGGTGCGGCCGTAATTCGAGCTCGTCGCGCAAAAGGTCGTGCTCGGTTGAGTGTCTAATCTACTGAATAAAAAATTTTATTTTCAAATTTGTTGAAATTCACTCTCTGCCAAAAAATTGCAGACTACTGAAAGCGGTAGAGTTTTCTGCAGTCATTAACTTAAAATATCAGGCTAGTAGTGATTTAATTCAAATTTATGCAAAACCAAACGGACTTGCATATGCGCGAATAGGATTAATTGTTTCAAAAAGAATTGAGCGGCACGCGGTTAAGCGCAACTGGATTAAACGTATATTACGAGAGACCTTTCGTAAGAATCGACATAATGAATATGAGCATTTTAAAAAAATGGATTGGGTAATACGATTGCGACGCCCAATTCCCCAAAATGACTCAATACAATTGGTCAGTGAAGCCAAGTTACTGATGCTTCAGCTACAGCAATGTCACGATTAATTATTGCCTTTATTAAAGTCTATCAGTACTGTATAAGCCCTTATCTGGCACCTTCATGTCGCTTTACTCCAACCTGTTCACAGTATGCTCGTGAAGCATATGAAAAATATGGATTATTCCATGGAACGCGCCTGAGTGTATGGCGCATACTGCGATGCAATCCCTGGAACAAAGGTGGTTACGAACCAGTACCTTAGTACAGCATAAAGTAGAAGTTTAATCTCAATGACTGCATACAATCGATTCACTATTTATTCGAAGCTATCGATCAATTAGCTGTCAAAACATGAGAATATCGCAACATACTGAGCCACACTATTATCAGTTGATTCTCGTGACATACGGGCAGTTATATCGAAACAAACCAACCTGATCAGATAAACAATGGAAACAAAACGACTTGTACTTATTATTATTTTCTCCACTTCTTTACTATTTTTGTGGGAAGCATGGCAAAAAGAGTTGTATCCGCCTGCTTCACAAGTAATGTCCGGAGCAACCTCAGATTCTTCTAATCAGCGTCATGATCCGCTGCCAGTACCTGGTGATAGCTTAACTTCTACAGTAGAAGAATCTGGTGGTATCTCTTCCGGAATAGAAGGTGCCAGTCCATCGATAACACCTAACCTATTTGCAATAGGCGAGAAAATCAAAATCACAACAGATATGATTGTTGCTGAAATTGACACAGCAGGCGGTGATATACGGCAGCTTGGTTTACTCAAGCACCCATCTCGGGAAGACAAAAATAAGCCCTATGAGCTGTTATTGGATAAAACTGCGCGATTTCAGGTAGCGCAATCAGGCTTGATCGGCGACGGATTACCCAGTCACAAAACAAAATACACTGTCGATTCCAATCATTATAATTATGAACTGGAAGCTGGTCAGAATAAGGTCGTAGTACGTCTCCTGGCACCAGAAGTTGATGGTGTACGAGTTGCAAAGATCTACACCTTCCATCGTGGCAGCTATGTCATTGATGTTGAATTTGAGGTCGCCAATCATAGTGAAGCAACGATTATTCCATTCTCATATTTTCAGATGCTACGGGATGAAAACGAACCTACAGGCACTAGCACAATGGTTCATTCCTATACAGGACCTGCAATGTATACGGAAGCAGACAAATTCCTGAAAATAAAATTCTCTGATCTAGATAAGAATAAAGCGGAATACCCAACCAATGCAGATAATGGTTGGATAGCTATGCTCGAACACTACTTTCTAACCGCTTGGTTACCTGCACCGCAAACCCCTCGGGAATTTTATGCTAAGCGCTTAGCGCATAATCAATACACAGCTGGCGTCATTACACCGGTTGGTACCATTGAGCCAGGCCAAACCAGAAATATCACTATGCCTTTTTATGCCGGTCCACAAGAACAGAATAAATTGGCAGAACTGGCTCCGGGACTGGAATTAACAGTTGATTATGGGTGGTTAACGGTGCTTGCCGTACCCCTCTTCTGGTTGCTTTCCTTTTATCATTCATGGGTAGATAACTGGGGAATAGCCATTATTCTTCTGACGCTGACTGTCAAGCTCATTTTCTTCCCATTGTCTGCCGCAGGCTATCGTTCAATGGCGAAACTGAGAGTAGTCACACCGAAGCTACAGCGGATACGTGAACAATACGCCAGTGACCGCCAGCGGATGCACCAAGCGATGATGGAGTTCTATAAAGAAGAAAAAATTAATCCGATGGGTGGTTGCTTACCAATTCTAGTTCAGATCCCTGTATTTATTGCTTTATTCTGGACTTTAATGGCAGCGGTTGAATTACGCTATGCACCGTTTGCATTATGGATTACAGATATGTCTGTACCCGACCCTTATTATGTACTGCCGGTGATCATGGGGATATCGATGTGGGTTCAATCCAAACTCAGCCCCACACCAGCAGATCCGATTCAAGCAAAAGTAATGCAAATTATGCCCATCGCATTCAGCATCTTCTTTTTCTTTTTTCCATCCGGGCTGGTACTGTATTCACTCTGTAACAACATCCTTTCCATTACTCAGCAATGGCAAATAACACGCATGTATGAAAACAAAGCTGAGGCTGAGGGTAATAAGGATAAAAACAAAAGAAAAAGAAAGGGTAAGCCCGAAACACTTCCTGAAGAACCACAGCTCCTGGCTGCCGTCAATGAAGACACATCCAATCAGGAAGTAGCAACTGCTGCGAATACCGATGCCGAGCACAATGAAAAACCGCAGCCGGCAACTATTCCGGTGAAAAATAAACCGCCCGCAAAAACAAGAGGCACAGCAGCTAACAAGAAACCCAGAAGAAAATAAGCAACCCATCACCCGCTATTCTCTATGAATAACGGGTGATCCCGTAGGCGGCAATCATCGAGATGATTTATGGCAAGCCCTGATATCATTGCAGCCATTGCCACCCCACCCGGTCGAGGTGGAATCGGCGTAGTCCGTATCTCTGGCAAGAACATCACAAAACTAGCAGAAACCATACTTGGCAAACTCCCCAAACCACGATATGCGCAGCTAAGCCAATTCTTCGATGCCGAAGGTCAAGTCATCGATCAAGGGATCGCGCTCTATTTCCCCACACCCAACTCATACACTGGTGAAGATGTGCTTGAGCTGCAAGGCCATGGCGGTTCAGTAGTCATGGGTTTATTGCTTAACCAATGCCTTTCTGCAGGCGCTCGCTTAGCGCAACCCGGTGAATTCACACTGCGCGCTTACCTTAATAATAAAATTGATTTAATTCAGGCTGAAAGCGTCGCTGATATCATCGAAGCCAGCACCATTGAAGCCGCCCGCTGTGCTATTAACTCTCTGCAAGGCCATTTTTCAACCAAGATTGAAGAATTGGTTAATTTATTGATCACACTGCGCATGCTGATAGAAGCGACGCTTGACTTTCCGGAAGACGAAATTGATAACTTGCAAGCATTACAAATTAAAGAGAGATTGCATCACATCTGCACACAGCTGGCACAGATATTCGTTGCAGCACAGCAAGGAAATTTATTGCAGGAAGGCATTACAGTTGTTTTAGTAGGCGCACCCAATGTAGGCAAATCCAGTTTGCTCAAT
The DNA here is from genome assembly GCF_024282095.1 of Nitrosomonas sp. GTDB lineage: Bacteria > Pseudomonadota > Gammaproteobacteria > Burkholderiales > Nitrosomonadaceae > Nitrosomonas. Next base: position 12,136 of record NZ_JAMWZS010000011.1, on the reverse strand, counting down.
CAATTGGTTGAAGATGATGCCGCCATCGTAACCGAGATCCCCGGAACTACGCGCGATACCATTCAACGTACGATCGCTATCGAAGGCATACCGATTCATGTCATTGACACGGCGGGACTCAGAGAAACCCTTGATATCGTCGAGCAAAAGGGCATTGAACGCACTCATGCAGCAATTAAAAATGCCACCATGGTGATCAAGCTAATTGATAGCGGCCACCCGCAATCGGATAGCAACAATCAAATCGCTAATTATATTCCTGCTGGCAAACCTCAAATTACAGTAGTCAACAAAATTGATCTACTGAATCAATCTCCTAAAATTGAAGATGAAGAAAATAACATTAAAATTCATATTTCTGCTAAAACCGGAGCAGGTATCGAATTACTCCGCAAGAAGATGCTGGAAATCGTAGGCTGGCAATTCAATCAAGCTGGAGAAGGGATTTTCATGGCTCGGCAACGTCACTTGGAAGCATTAACACACGCCAGGATACATCTAGAGAATGCGCAAAGATTCACCGAAAATGAATATCAATTGGAGCTTCTTGCAGAAGAACTCAGACTCTCGCAATCCGCTCTATCATCCATAACCGGACAATTCACTGCGGATGATTTATTGGGAGAAATTTTCTCGCATTTTTGCATAGGAAAATAATATTATATTCTCAAGCCTATTCATGTGAATGCCGCTGACCGCTGAAATTAGCCCATCTTAAATTTATTTGTCTATGCGCTTAGGAATACTTGAAGACGAAGCAACTCAAATAGCCATCTACGAGCTCTTATTCTCGCCCACCCAATACCAATACGAGTTCTTTGGAACGACCTCTGCTTTTATGGATGCACTCAAGCAAGAAAAATTTGATCTACTCATTATCGATTGGATGCTGCCTGATGGAACCGCTGAAGAAGCACTGAAATGGATCCGCAAAACGCTTGACTGGCATATTCCGATTATATGCGTCACATCGCGTAACAATGAATCAGATGTTGTCAACGTTCTCCAGTTGGGAGCCGATGATTATTTTGTAAAGTCAACGCGGTATTTTGAGTTACTCGCCAGAATTGCATCATTAGTACGCCGCAGCCGGGAAAAACGTTGGATTGACACAAAAAGAGTTTGCACTCGCCTGCTACCTATTCCAGAACCCGAACAAACTGCTATCGAGAGTGCATCTGCTAGAGAAAATTGGGGATCCGCGGCTGAAATTGATACTCGCACAATCGATACACATATTAGCCGTATTCGTAATAAACTTAATCTTTCTTCCCAAAACGATTGGGATATCGTAACAGTTTATGGTTATGGATATCGCCTCCAATGTACCGAGAATACCCACTCGCAATCAAAGTAGCTCAATTGTGTGTTAAATGCCAATGGAATTCTCATTCATTCCTTTCAACCGATCATTCACTTGAACGAGATCAAAATACTCAGAGTCAAAATTGCCTTCCAAATCCTCGCCTATCCATTCCTGCATGCTTTTATGTTCTGGATGAGCAGGATCGGATATTGCATCCAGAAACATCGCATATCCCATTATCCCGCCGATATCTTCCGGCGGACAGGCTCGGCTGCCTTTCAAGCACATTGGCAAAACAGTGCCGGTCTCAAATGGCAGGATTTTTTCCAGAACTACTTCGTGACTCCAACTATCACCAAAATCATAGGTATAGATCAGTTTTCCCTTTTCCTCTTTCAATATCTGATCAAGCCGGTAATTGGTCTCATCGTGACTATCCGAAGGAAAATCCTCATCCGGCACACCGTAACGATCACTTCCTTTGGCAAACTCGTGCATATGTGAATCAGTCCAACCCATCACAATTTGCAAAATAACATGCACATCTTCCAGATTAACCGTACTCGCTACTAATAACCTACGCCATATTGGCGGGCGAATGCCTCTAAGGGTAATCTTCAGCTGATAAATCGACCGTAAAGATTTTACTGTCGCATATGTTCCCATCAACAGTACTTCCTAAAAAAATTGATCATTGTATTCGGCATTATGAAAAGCACCGAACGTATAGTTTTGCAGACTTGTCTGTTACCAGGTTCTTCATCGTTCTCTCAGTTAAAAACTGGATAACGACCTGTTCTATTCACGCTTCCCTCTGTTAGAATCAAGTGATCCATACAGTATCCGCCAAGTCCTGGCGATAGCAATCTCTGTTACTCGTATTGATTGAAAAATAAGCAATCTCCTCTATTCTTTGACAAAAATCCAATTTATTATGCTCCCCTATAGCTCGCTTGATCATATTCGCATCGTTCTCAGTCATACGAGTCACTCCGGTAATATCGGCGCAGCTGCACGAGCGATGAAAACCATGGGGTTACGTTCGCTTTATCTGATTAATCCCAGGCTTTTTCCCGATAAAGAAGCTGATGCCCGCGCCGCCAATGCAGGTGACATTCTGGAACTCGCGAAAGTTTGCACCGGACTTGATGAAGCGCTGGAAAATACCGTACTGACCGCCGCCATCACGGCACGGTCGCGCGAACTTTCACATGATGTTTTCGATGCGCGGCAGGGTGCGCATGAATTATTGCGTTACGCGCAGCAACAACCGGTAGCATTGTTGTTTGGTAGAGAGAATTCCGGTCTGACTACGGCCGAGGTAAGCAAATGCCAGATCATTATTCATATCCCCGCGAATCCACAGTATCCTTCACTCAACCTGGCGAGTGCTGTGCAAATAATGTCTTATGAATTACGCATGGCACTGACTGAAAATGCAGCGCCAACAGCAATCCGACCATCAGCCAGTTTTAACGAGCTGGAATCATTGTATGCACATCTTGAGGAATTGATGATCGCCAGTGATTTTCTTGATCCGCAGAAACCCAAACTGTTAATGCAGCGCGTTCGCCGCCTATTTTCACGAGCACGTCTGGAAAAAGAGGAGGTGCAGATCCTGCGCGGTATTCTGACAGCTTTAGGTAAACGCTGGTAAACGTAACCGCTCATCTTAGCGACGGCTTGCTGCGATTATCTATTTTTCCTTGATTAGAGTGCCCACACCTTGATCGGTTAATATTTCCAAAAGCAGCGCATGTTCCACCCGCCCATCAATGATGTGGCATGATTTGACCCCCTTTTTAACGGCATCCAAGGCTGAGCCGATCTTGGGCAGCATACCGCCGGAAATGGTGCCATCAGCAAACAACTCATCCACTCGTTTTGCGGTCAAACCGGTCAGCAGGTTACCATCCTTATCCAGCACACCTGGAATATTGGATAATAAAATCAGTTTTTCCGCTTTGAGAATTTCAGCCAGCTTACCAGCGACCAGATCCGCATTGATATTATAGGATTCACCTTCCGCACCGACGCCAATCGGTGCAATAACCGGGATAAAATCCTGCGTATCAAGCAACGCAATTAACGAGGGATCAATCGATTCGATCTCGCCGACTTGACCGATATTAATCCATTTCCCCGCTGTCTCTCGATCAGCCATGAGCATCTTCTTGGCGCGGATAAAAGCACCATCTTTGCCCGTCAGACCCACAGCCTTGCCGCCGTGGCGATTGATCAGGTTAACAATGTCTTTGTTGACCGATCCGCCTAACACCATCTCAACCACATCCATGGTTTCCGCATCGGTGACGCGCATGCCTTGAATAAACTCACCTTGCTTCCCGACGCGTTTGAGCATGTCGTCAATCTGCGGGCCGCCGCCATGAACCACTACCGGATTCATGCCAACCAATTTCAGCAATACGACGTCGCGCGCAAATCCTTGTTTAAGGTGCTCCTCGACCATGGCGTTGCCACCATATTTAATGACGATGGTTTTACCATGGAAGCGCTGGATATACGGCAGCGCCTCGGCCAGAATTTTGGCTTTGTCTTTTGCAACAGCTTGGGCATTCAGCATAGCTCTCTCAATTACCTATTAAATAATTTTCATAAAAACCGCAAAATCTAACGCAGCAAACATTAATTATTAGTTCATTTTCTGGCAACCTGAAAAAATTTTTCCTCACGAAGCAATTCAAATAGGCTTAACTCTTTCCACACTCGTCCTTCTGTATCCTTGTATTGTGCGGTGATTCCCTGTGGTAGCTTCTTTTTGGTTGATTTTATGGGAGTAAATTCAGCCAAATTTCTGATCCCCAACATACTATTCACTATGAAACCGCCGCAGACTTTATTGCCGGACGAAGCCAACAATATTCGAGATTTTAAATTGAATGGCATCGGATAGCCGCCCAAATAGACGCCTAAGTCTGTAATTCCATATAGATTTCCACGCACATTTGCCAAACCCAGAAACCAAGATTGCGTAAGCGGAACATGAGCCAATTTGGGTATGGGTATCACTTCATTCACTTCGGCCATAGGTATCAGATACCGATCCTCTCCCGCTGCCACACCCAGTACCGCAGATGACGCTTCATTGATATCGACGCTTTCTATTTGCTTAGTGGGTGTATGCTGATATTTTTCTGTGCTCATAATGCCGTTCGGCCATTTTGCTTTGCTGCGTTTTTTAAGCAATTGAATATTCGTTATCCGGTTATTTTACTGTATTATCGGGCATAAAATTTTGAATTCTGCGGAGTCAATCAAATGAAATATCTCAATCAATACTGGCTGTCACTTTTTTTATTTCTTCCTCTTCTGACTGGTTGTGTCCCTATGTTTGCAATTGGTACGGCAGCTGGAACCGGGACGTACATTTCAGAAGATCGAAGAACAAGCGGCATGTTCATAGAAGATGAAGGAATCGAGTTAAAGAGCGCACGGCGCATTCATCAACAGTTTGGCGAGAAAGCGCACATCAATGTCACCAGTTACAACCGCATGGTTCTGCTGACGGGAGAAGTTCCCACTGAAGCTATTAAGGCCGATATCGAGAAACTGATTATGGGCGTTGACAATGTGCGCAGGATTTTTAATGAAATCGCTGTTGCTGACAATACCTCGTTGGCTTCGCGCAGTAATGACACACTAATCACATCCAAGGTAAAAGGGCGTTTTCTCGCGGAACGTAAGTTTCAGATCAATCACGTTAAAATTGTGACAGAAAATGAAGTCGTTTATTTACTCGGAGTCGTTACACGGCAAGAAGCCGATAACGCGGCTCAAATAGCCAGTTCTACTTCAGGTGTGAAGAAAGTTGTCAAGGTATTCGAGTACCTCAACTAATCTTTAGAATGTCTCAATCATGTTGCCAGCCGATCTATTAATTGACTTGCAGAATGCATTTCCAAAGGATCGTTTCTATACCGATCCGGTAGATTGCTACGCTTATGCTTATGACAATAGCCGCAAGATCTTTCCACCGGATGCAGTGCTGTTTCCACTGACAGCTGAAGAAATACAATACATCGTTTCGATGTGTAATCACTATCAGGTTCCGCTCATTCCCCGCGGACGCGGCACTGGAACTGCCGGTGGCAGTTTGCCGGAATTGGGTGGCATTGCTTTATCAATGGAGCGCATGCTCAAGATCATTTCAGTTGATCCTGCAAATCGCGTTATCGTGGCTGAATCCGGCGTGTTGAATCAATCAGTGCAAGATGCAGCCAAGCCATATGGGTTTTTCTGGCCACCAGACCCTTCCAGTGCTCAGTTTTCGAGTATTGGCGGCAATATTGCCACCAGCGCGGGTGGGCCACACGCGGTTAAGTATGGTACGACGCGAGAGCATGTCTTGGGTTTAAAAGCCGTTACCGGTGCGGGTGATTTTATTACAACCGGTTGCTACACCACCAAAGGCGTGGTCGGTTATGATCTCACCCGACTTCTGATTGGCTCAGAAGGAACGTTAGCGGTTATAACCGAGGCAACACTTAAACTTACTGCGTTGCCCAATACAGTTACAGGCATCACCGCACACTTTCGAGATCTGCCAAGTTGTACAGCAGCCATTGTAAGCATTATGGCGTTGCCACAATTACCAAGTGCACTTGAATTTCTGGATTCCGGTTCGTTAAATTTGATCCGCGGTCGCTATCCCGACATGCTGCCAATGGATACAAACGCCATGCTGATGATTGAAGTCGATGGATTTGATAACGACACGCTCGCTGTAGTTTCCGCCATTCTTAAAGCGTGCCAGACCGATGGATTGATCCATGCGACTCAAGTGAGCGACACCGCTGCATTATGGAAAGCGCGCAAGGCCCTATCCCCTTTGTTACGAGAAATTGCACCGAAAAAGATTAATGAAGATGTTGTGGTGCCTGTTGATACACTACCTCAATTTCTAAACGGACTGACCCAACTGAGCACTCACTATCAAGTACAAAATGTTAATTTTGGCCATGCCGGTAATGGCAATATTCATGTGAATCTATTGATCAATCCGGATGATGCGGAAGAAGTGTCACGGGCCGAGCGCTGCTTGGACGAGATATTTGATTTGGTTATTAAACTTCGCGGCACGTTGTCAGGAGAACATGGTATCGGTAGCGAAAAACGTGCTTTTTTAAATAAAGAAGTCGATCAGGTAACACTGGATTTAATGAGAAATATCAAGCAACTATTCGATCCTAACAATATTCTCAATCCTGGTAAATTATTCCCTACAGCCGAGTAATCTTCCAGATTCTTGCTCAACCCTGCGCTTACAATGCAAGCGCAGGTTCCACGTAATAAATTAGAAAAAGAAATAGTGATCCACTAATAATGCTACGAATAGCAATGCTAAATAAAGTATCGAATAACGAAATGCTTCTCGTGCCAGCTGATCACTATAATTACGGTATATCTCTATAGCGTAATACATGAATATACCATTTAGTAGAATTGAGCTCACTAAATAGATCAGTCCACTCATTTGCGTGATATAGGGTAAAGTTGTTACTACGCACAAAATAACTGTATATAACAATACATGCAATTTTGTAAATTGATCACCATGTGTCACTGGAAGCATAGGCATACCAATTGAGGCATATTCATTCTTTCTATACAGTGCAAGCGCCCAGAAATGCGGTGGTGTCCAAGCGAAGATAATCAAAAATAATAATAATGCATCACTGGCTATTTCGCCTGTCACGGCCGTCCATCCTAGAACTGGTGGCATGGCACCTGATGCGCCTCCAATTACGATATTTTGTGGTGTGAGCGGCTTCAGTATCACTGTGTAAATAATTGCATAGCCTACAAAAGTGCCTAGAGTCAACCACATGGTCAGTTGATTAACCCAGTTATATAAAATAAAGAGCCCTAGTCCACCGACAATCGTCAGAAAAAATAAAGTCTCTGGTATGCTTACTTTTCCTTGCGGCAATGGCCTCCCTTTTGTTCGTGCCATAACGGCATCCATTTTTTGTTCTACCAAGCAATTCAATGCAGCAGCAGCTCCAGCTACTAATGCAATACCTATTGTCGCTAATACCAAAGTATCTAGCGGTACTGCACCAGGTACTGCCATAAACATTCCGATAACTGCGGTAAAAACAATCAGCGATACAACACGCGGTTTGGTCAATCGATAAAATTGATTAATACGCGATGCTGTTTCATGCCACACCATACTGGTAGCCATGTCATTGTTCTCCTCTATTCATTAAAATCGAATACTATTATCTTTTAATTCATGTAATTTTCTTACATGAGTGCAGCTCTTTTCTTTAATGCTCTAACTGCGAGACATGCAATAATCGTTTTATATCGTGTCCCATTTTGGTACCATCTACATTTTCTGGAAAGCGCATCATTAGATTCCCTATAGGATCTATCAAATAAATATGCTTTGTTTGCACCTCTTTGGTTTCGATAGAACTCAGAATTTCACTATCTTTTGCACTAACAAAAAATGTACCTTCATGCTGTCTAGTTAATTCAGTATCTGGAGCAACATCATCATTGATAAGCCAAAGCCGCTCAATTCGATGTTTTTCTTTTCCCTGGACTAATCGAACCTGGCGCATAAAATACAATTTCTTCTGACAAGCTTCGTCACAGTGTCCAGAATCTATCGTTACCAATACCCATTTACCATGAAAATCCTTCATTCGAAGGATCGTATTATCAATTTGATTCGTGCCTTTTCCCGCAACCTTGATAACAGGAATTAAATCACCATAGTGCCTACTTTCAGGTCTGTATTCTGAAAAATACAAAGAATATGAAATTACAACTGGTGCACACATTAACGCCAATAGTAGTAAAAACTTACGCCTATTCGCTTTTTGAATTTTTTCGTTTGACATTCAACACTAAGAATATAATTATCGCTGTGGCAGCTAATAAAAACCATTGAACCGCATAACCTATATTTTTGGATGCCCCAGAATCAGGCTTATCCCAATCCCGTATTAGGCCATCTTCGATTCTGTCCTTTTGCAAAACCATTATAGGTTGCATTTTTAAATTTACTACTTCTTGATATCGATTCAGATCAAAATTACCCCAGACTCTACCTGTCGATGATGTATCTGAAAGCTCTAGAGTTCTCAATTCTGATGAAACCACGACACCAGTTACTTTCACCTGCCCATTTACTTCCGCAATTTCTGGAAGTATTGCTCTATCATAACCAGTAGCTACCCACCCTCTATTAATTGCCACACACACCGAACTGTTGGCAATTTTAAGTGGCGTAATAATGTGATAGCCAGCACGTCCCTTGTGAGTTTTGTTGTCTAGAAATATCGTGTATTCAGGCAAATACTCTCCTTCTACTTCTACTTCACGATATTGAAAGTCTTTGAGCTTTATTAAAGCTCCCGGTAGTTTGATGGCAGGCTGCTTTGCATATTCTTCTAATTGCTCATAGCGTGCAGTTTTCTCATCTGCGCGAGACAGCTGCCATTTTCCCAGTTCAGTAAAAATTAGTACTGATGCTATGGTTATAATGATTGCCCAAAACTTTGGTTCAAAACGATATCCTAATACAATCATTCTTTGTTTGCTTAAAATTTGCTATAGGATGAATGCTGTTTGAATTGCACTTAACTTAGGTAGCCTACTTAATTCCTAGCTTAATATCAATTTGGAATAAATTGATTATTTCCTGTTTTTACACTTGTGATGAACCTAAAATTTCCACTCACATCACATGTGTAAAAACCGGAGTTTTTTTATTAGTTACTTATTGCTACATTAGATACACAAAAATGAACAGTCCTAACCAGACGACGTCCACAAAGTGCCAATACCAAGCTACACCTTCAAATCCAAAATGATGCTCCGGTGTAAAATGACCAGCCACACTACGAAAATATATGACAGTCAACATGATTGTACCAATTGTCACGTGAAAGCCATGAAAACCTGTCAACATAAAAAAAGTTGAACCATAAGCGCCGGTCGTTAATTTTAAATTCAGATCACTATATGCGTGAATATATTCGTAAGCTTGACATGCTATAAACAATGCACCTAAGAATATGGTAGCCAACAACCATAATTTCAATCCATCGCGTCTGTTCTCTTTCAGCCTCCAATGCGCTAACGTAACCGTGACACCTGAAGTCAGTAGCAGCAATGTATTGAATGCTGGCAACCCCCAAGCTCCCATTGAAGTAAATTGCTCATGTACACCTGGCCCTGCAGTTGGCCATTTACCATCATAGGCTGACCAAAATTGATTTCCGAGTACTGTACTTTCTTCTACCAACCATGGAATGGACAAGTTACGCATGTAAAATAATGCCCCAAAGAAAGCACAGAAAAACATGACTTCAGTAAAAATAAACCAACTCATTCCCCATCGGAATGATAGATCAACCTGCTCACCATATTTGCCGCCTTCGCTCTCTCTAGCAACTGTACCAAACCATCCAAACAACATGTAAATCAAAATCGCAAAACCTATTGCTAAAAGACCATAACCTAGCTCCATTTTATTCATGGTTAAGGCTGCGCCTGATCCCATGAATAAAATTGCCGTTGATCCAATAATTGGATACGACGACGGAGCTGGGACGTAATAATGTCCTGATTCTTGACTCATTCTTCTCTCCTCCTACTTATGATTTTTAATTTCTAACTAACAACCAATCTAACTAGCAGCATCACACCAATTACAAAAAGTATTGCTCCAATAATTCCACCTGTGATTACATGCACTGGTTTTAAAATCGCAGCATCGTGTTCAAGATCACTCTTTTTTCGAATTCCCATAAAAGCGAACATTACCGCTTTTGCAATTTGCCAAATACTTACGCTTTCTTGCTTTTCGCTAATTTTGTTCAACTTTTTATTCCCTACTTTTTAATTGCACTCGTGCCTGTAGGTAGCTCAAAAAAAGTATATGAAATAGTCACAGTTTGTATGTCTGTTGGCAATCCCGGCTCAATAACAAATTGCACTGGCATTTGTCTAGTTTCATATGGCTTGAGTACCTGCTTAGTAAAGCAAAAACATTCAAATTTCTTCAGATGCTTATCTAAGAAACGCGGGCTATAACTAGGTATAGCTTGCCCACTAATCTCACGATCTGAATTATTTGTGATTTCGTACATCACATCTACCGGTTCACCTGGGTGGATGCGAGCGCTAGTTTGCAATGGTTTAAAGCCCCAAGGCAATCCCCTTGTATTGGCATCAAACTCAACGACTACCCAACGTCCCTCATCTACCCAATTTTCTTTAACCAGCACATCCGGTTTTAGCAAATTATTAATCCCGGTTACTTCGCAAAACTTTTCATAAAATGGCACAAGAGCAAAACCGAAAACAAACATTATCAACGTGAAAACCAACAACTTTTTCATCATCAACGCATTCGCGCTCAAGCTATTTCTTACCATTGTTTTACTATGGCCGTTAAATAAAGTGCTATAACCGTAATTAACAGAAACATTGCTGTTCTAAATTTCTTACGCTTAATATCTGTTTCTTGCGACATACGTTTTTCTCTTATTGTTTTTACTTAACAATAGGTGGTTTCTCAAAACTATGATATGGAGCTGGTGATGGCAAATGCGTCCATTCTAGTGTTGTAGCACCATCCCATGGTTTTTGCGGTGCTTTTTCTCCGCTGCGAATACAATTAATCATAATGTATAAGAAAAGGAGCTGTGTCAGTCCAAATCCAAATGCACCTATGCTAGAAATCATGTTGAAATCTGCAAACTGCAAGTTGTAATCTGGAATTCTACGTGGCATGCCTGCCAAACCCAGGAAATGTTGCACAAAGAATGTTAGATTAAAGAAGAACATTGACAACCAGAAATGCCATTTACCCAATGTTTCGTTATACATATGACCGGTCCATTTTGGTATCCAATAGTATGCGCCAGCAAATAACGCAAACAGCGAACCAGAAACCAGAACATAATGGAAATGTGCAATTACATAATAGGTATCTTGAACTTGTATATCAATTGGAACAATTGCACAGATCACACCGCTAAATCCACCGATCACAAACAGAAAAATAAAACCGATTGAAAACAGCATCGGCGTTTCAAATGTCATTGAACCGCGCCACATAGTAGCTGTCCAGTTAAAAACTTTAACCGCTGTTGGAACAGCAATCAGCATGGTCGCATACATAAAAAACAACTGACCAACTGTCGGCATTCCTGCTGTAAACATGTGATGCGCCCATACAACGCAAGACAAAATCGCAATTGATGCAGTTGCATAGACCATCGATGAATAACCAAATAGTGGTTTACGTGAGAATGTTGGAATCACTTCAGACACGATGCCAAATGACGGCAAAATCATAATATAAACTTCCGGATGACCAAAGAACCAGAAAATATGCTGGAACATTACTGGATCACCACCACCAGCTGCATTAAAGAAGCTCGTACCAAAATGACGATCTGTCAACAACATGGTTACCACACCAGCCAGTACGGGCATAACCAGAACCAACAGATACGCTGTAATCAACCATGTCCATACAAACATTGGCATTTTCATCAGCGTCATGCCGGGCGCACGCATATTTAAAATAGTGGTAATGATATTAATTGAGCCCATAATTGAGGAAGCACCTAAAATATGAACTGAAAAAATCATCAAGTCTACTCCTAGACCACCCTGAGTAGAAAGTGGTGGATAAAAGGTCCAGCCACCCGCTGCTGCGCCGCCTGGCACAAAAAACGAGCTAATCAGCAGAGTGGCAGCCACTGGCAACAACCAAAAACTCCAGTTGTTCATTCGAGCAAAAGCCATATCTGGTGCACCGATCATCATTGGCACCTG
>NZ_JAMWZS010000010.1 GCF_024282095.1 Nitrosomonas sp. | reverse complement strand
AACGCGATCCTCGTTAGTGACTCTGCTGTCTGTTGCCAGACCCGGCGTTGAGGCCCACCGGTGCAGAGGCTAGCCGACTTAAGCGGCTAAAGCGTAGTTTTCGTCGTTTGCGACTATTGTTTTCAGATGGATTTGCGAGGTAATCTGATCCTCGGTATGCCCTGCGCTGCTTTGCAACCCACGTCGAAACCAGATCGTCCCCGGTATTCGTAATGGCTGTGCATAGGATAGTGTTGGTGCCTAAAAGTTCAAGTCCTATACGCTGTGTATTTTAACAGAATTAACGGGTGATTCCTTACAGATAAGCCAGCAATTCTTCGGGATGGTCAATCAAGTATTTGGCTCCCCAGGTTTCAGGTGGTTGGCCATTACCCAGATAACCATAACGGGCGACGATGGGTTGCATACCGGCAGCCAGACTGGCCTGAACATCGCGTATGTCGTCTCCCAGATAAATACAGTTGGCAGGAGCAATGGCTATTTTATTACTGGCGGTCAAAAGAGGTTCCGGGTGTGGCTTGGTGTTGGTGGTTTCGTCTCCGCAAATGATACAGGCGACCCGTTGTGCTAAGTCGAGCATTTCAATCAATGGGTGCGCGAAGCGCGCGGGTTTGTTGGTTACGATGCCCCAGGGCAGCTTCATCATTTCCAGTTGGTCCAGCAGTTCGTCAACGCCCGGAAACAAGCAGGTGTCATGGCATAGACGCTGCGTGTAGAAATCAAGAAATTCATCGCGCATGGATTCGTAGTCGTCATCTCCCGGTTTGATGTTGAAGCCGAGGCCAAGTAATCCACGAGAACCGGCCGATGCCTGCGGACGAATCTGGGCAATGGGTAGTTCAGGCAGACCGCGCGCGATGCGTTGCCGGTTCAGAGCGTGGCCGAGATCGGGTGCGGTATCGGCCAGCGTTCCATCAAAGTCGAAAAGTATTGCTTTGATCATTGATCAAATTTTTACGGTGGTTAATTTAGATTTAGCTGCGATACGCCATGATGTAGTTAACATCAGTATCATTTTCCAGTGCATAGATTTTGGTGAGCGGATTGTATGTCATACCGATCAGTTTTTCATCAGTAAGGCCTGCATTGCGTGCCATGCGCGCAAGTTCGGAGGGTTTGATGAATTTAGCGTATTCGTGCGTGCCGCGCGGTAATAGATTTAATATGTATTCCGCGCCAATAATGGCAAATAAGTAGGCTTTCGGATTGCGGTTGATGGTCGAGAAGAAAACCCATCCATTGGGTTTGGCTAACTGAGCGCATGAGCGGATAACGCTCATCGGATCGGGTACATGCTCCAGCATTTCCATACAAGTGACCACATCATAGTGCTGCGGCTGTTCTTTGGCCAAAGATTCTATGGTGATTTTTCGATAATCCACCTGCTGGCCACTTTCCAATAAGTGCAGTTTGGCAACTTTAAGTGCTCTATCGCTGAGGTCAATGCCGGTGACATGGGCACCCATGGATGCCATGCCTTCGGATAAAATGCCGCCGCCACAGCCGACATCCAGGACGGTCTTTCCTGCTAATCCGTTTGCCAGCTCATTAATATAGTTAAGGCGCAATGGGTTAATCTCATGCAGTGGCTTGAATTCGCTGTTTGGATCCCACCAGCGGTGCGCGAGTTGGCTGAATTTTTCAAGTTCCAGCGGATCAGCGTTAATGCCGTCATTTTCCATATGCATTCCTTTGTGCTTAATGTTTCGATGTTGTCGCGATACGTTCGTGCCACAATGCTGAACGATGCTGTAGTTCAAGTTGGCTTAGCGTAGTCAATTCTTTATCCTGTAGCAGCATTCTACCATTTACCCACACATGGCTCACGTATTCCCGGCTTGCCGTGTAAACCAAATGTGAGACCGGATCATAGCAAGGTGTGAGATTAAGATCAGAGAAATTAACTGCTGTGATGTCAGCAGCCTTGCCGATGGTTAATGAGCCGATCTTTTCTCCTAATCCTAGTGCATTGGCGCCATTCAGGGTGGCCATTCGCAGCGCTTGATGGGCGGGCAGGGAATCGGCCTTGCCACTGATTGCTTTTGCCAGCAGTGCCGCTTGGCGCATTTCTTCAAACATATCCAGACGATTGTTACTGGCTGCGCCATCTGTGCCGAGGCCAACATTAACGCCTTGATTCAATAATGACGGAATCGGCGCGAAGCCGCTGGCAAGTTTCATGTTGGATGAAGGGCAGTGTGCAATGCTACAGCCATATTGATGCATGAGCTTAATTTCATGGTCGGTCAGGTGTACCATGTGTACGGCGATTACATTTGGACCGAGCAATCCGAGTTGATGCAAGCGTTCAATTGGTCGCATACCGGTGGATTCCAGGCTCATGCGGATTTCGTCTTGGGTTTCGTGTAGATGCGTGTGGATCGGTGTGCTCAGTTGTTCTGCATAGGTCAGAATATGATTAAATGCTTTATCGCTGACGGTATAAGGTGCGTGTGGTGCAAAACAGAAGGATAGCAACGGATGCTGGTGGTATTGATCGCGCAAATCCAATCCCTTGGCCAGATAATCATCGGCGTCACTGGCATAGGCGGTCGGAAAATCAATGACAATCATACCAATGGTAGCGCGCATTCCCGAGCTGATTGCGGCTTCAACGCAAGATTCCGGAAAGAAATACATGTCATTAAAACAAGTTATGCCACCTCTAATCATCTCGGCGCAGGCAAGCTGAGTGCCATCCAGTACAAATTGCGCATTGACGTGTTGATGCTCAACCGGCCAGACGTGATTATTAAGCCATTCCATCAAAGGCACGTCGTCTGCAAATCCACGCATGAGCGTCATGGCTGCGTGCGTATGCAGGTTTATCAGCCCGGGGATTAGCGCATGATCGTTGAGTGTAATTGTTTGTTGCGGGTTGTAACGAAGGTTGGCTTTGGATATCGGTAAAATGTCTTTGATAATGCCTTTATCGATTGCGATAGCATGTTGATTCAATACGATCTCACCCGGATCAACAGGAATGATCCATCTTGCTTCTATCAAGGTGTCTATTTCTATCCAATCATCCATGTATTATGTGCAGAAATAAAAAAAGCCCTGCATTGTAGCAGGGCTTTTTTGAAAATATAAATAATTGTTTATTTAATACCAATCACTTCGATTTCAACGCGGCGATCAGGTGCGAGGCATGCTTTCAATTCCTTGCCATGTCCGTGGCAAGAATTGCCTGTTACCGGATCGGCTTCACCTTTGCCACTGGCATTGATACGGTTTGGATCAATACCTCTCGAAACCAAATGTGCTTTGACTGCTTCAGCGCGTTTGTGAGATAGCTTATGATTATATGCATCAGAGCCAATTCGATCTGCATAGCCTACTACATCGATGCGATCATATTTAACACTTTGTATTCCATTGACAAAATCATTCAGTGATTGAATGCCATGTCCACCGGATTTTAATTTTGCGCTGTCAAAATCAAATAACGCATCCGCAGAGAATGTCATTTTTTTGGGCGCTGCTGGTGCTGGTGCGGGCGCTGGTGGCGTAGGTGCTGCAGCTACTTCCTTTTTAACCAGATCCGGTTCACATTCTGGAATAGCCATCGCCGGTGTCCAGTAGCCAGTATGCCAGCATAAGCCGGTAGTATTTCTTACGACTACACCACGATCATCAACACCATAAGCTTCAGGTTTTTTTATAGTACGATCCTGATCAATATTGCCCACTTGTGCTAAGACAGCACCAGAAAACATTGCTGGTATAAGGATCATTCCAATCAGGGTATTTTTGGTTGATAGTTTCTTCATGCTGTTGTCCTTTTAATGAAAACTGCGGTTCTAAAATTTCTGTTGCAGGTCACATGTGTAAAAAGTCACGCTGCAATTTATGCTTTAAATACTCTTCTTAGCGTATTCTACTACTTCAAGACTGTTAGTGTTCGATTATCAGTTTGTTTGCTTGGTTTAATAAATCAGTGTGTTGCTTAATTGCAACAAATTTGTGGTATAAATCATAAATCCAAATCGATTAAAATAAATCATTTAACATGTTTGGATTGTCGGTATTTGCGGCTTTTGTAGCTGAACAGCCGTGTGGCAATGAGCAAATGGCGCGCTATGATTGTGGTTTAAATCAAACAAAAGTTGATGAACGCCAGTCTTTTAAACATATTCTCATGTTGCAGATCAAATGACGACGACAACGATATCAACACAAAACCTGTGTCGTAATTATGGTTCCCATACCGCAGTACGTGACATTAATCTTCAATTGCAGCGAGGCGAGGTATTAGGATTATTGGGGCCGAATGGAGCGGGTAAAACCACAACCATGCGGATGCTTACGGGTAATCTTGCGCCGAGTGCCGGCAGTATTGAGATTTGTGGTGTCGACTTATTGGATAAGCCGCAAGAAGCTAAAGCCCGTCTGGGTTTTTTGCCAGAAATTCCACCGCTTTATCAAGACATGACTGTCGACGAATTTTTACTGTTTGCTGCACGATTGCACCGCATAAGCAAGCCGAAAATTCACACAGCATTAGGCGATGTGAAACAGCGTTGCGGCCTGGAGGATCGCGGCAGGTATTTGATTGGCACCTTATCAAAAGGCTTCCAACAGCGTGTCGGCATTGCACAAGCCATCATTCATGATCCGGATGTTATTATTCTGGATGAACCGACAGTGGGTCTTGATCCAAACCAGATGCGTGAGATTCGCAAACTGATTCGGGAGCTCGGTGTTTCCAGTAGTGTGATTTTATCAACACACATACTGTCCGAGGTTGAGAGCATTTGTGACAGAGTGCAAATTATGCATAAAGGCAGCGTGGTGTTTGACCAAACGATGGCCGAATTGCAACGGCAGGGTACCAGTCTGGAGATGGTATTTACACAACTGACACAGTGATCAATGAACAGGAATCTTTGAGATGATTGTTACGATTATCCGTAAAGAATTAAATATGCTGTTTACTTCTCCTTTAGCCTGGATATTATTGGCTTTGATACAATTAATACTGACTTGGGCTTTTCTGGGGCGATTGGATGCATTTTTAGAGATACAAGCGCAGTTGTTACAGATCGAAAATCCGCCAGGAGTAACGGAGACCATTATCTCACCTGTATTTGCAATGGCGGCCATTGTATTTCTGATGGTCACACCATTATTATCCATGCGCTTGCTGGCTGAAGAACGTCGCAATCATACGCTAACGTTACTGATGTCAGCACCTATTTCCATGGCGGATATCATTATGGGTAAGTTCCTCGGTTTAATGATTTTCTTTGCGATGATCATTGCCCTGATTGTTGCATTATGCATGTCATTGTTGCTGGGTGGTGCCATTGATTTTGGTTTGTTACTGAGCAATACCCTAGGGTTATTGTTGGTTGCTGCGTGTTTTTCCGCATTAGGTCTGTATATCTCCAGCTTGACGGCACAACCGGTAATTGCTGCGATTGGCGCATTAGGCGTGCTATTAGGGTTGTGGGTCATTGATCTGGCGGCTGGTGAAACAAATCAATGGCTGCACTTTATTTCGTTGCTGAAGCATTTTGAGCGTTTTAATCAAGGATTGATTGATACATTGAGTATCGCCTATTTCATTTTGTTTATGACGACATTTCTGATACTGACGATTCACCGCCTGGATGGCGAGCGCTTACATGGGTAAGTGAAAAATTACATCAATGACCGCGCTCAATAAAAAATTACGACTGTATTATCGGATGCAGCATGCTGCGTTCGTCATTTTGTTATTGTTACTAGTTACTTCGCTTGGTTATCTGGCAACGCAGGCACGATGGCAGTGGGATGTCAGTCAGAATGCGCGTAACAGTTTGAGTGAAGCCAGCGTAGAGATACTGCAGAAGCTGCAAGGACCCGTGCAAGTAACCGCATATGCCACTGAACAACATGCACAATTTGGTGACATACGCAAGATTATTGCTGATTTTATTACGTTGTATCAGCATGTTAAACCGGATCTGTCGCTGACGTTCATTGATCCGACCGAGCAACCTAAACTGACGCAGGAAGCCGGTGTGCATATGAATGGTGAAATGGTGGTGTCATTTAATGAAAGACAAGAGCATCTCACGGTAATTAATGAACAGGCATTTTCCAACATCCTGATGCGGCTTGTGCGCGCTGAAGATAAACGGATAGTTGCATTGGGTGGACATGGGGAACGCAAGCTGGATGGCAATGCGAATTATGATTTGGGGGAGTTCGGCAAGCAACTGCGCAAGAATGGTTTTGTCAGCCAATCGCTGAATCTTGCGATTGAACAGGAAGTGCCTGTGAGTGCGAATGTGCTCATCATTGCTTCTCCACAAGTAGACTTGCTGCCCGGAGAAGTTGATAAGTTATTGGATTATATTGATCGTGGCGGTAATTTGTTATGGTTGGTTGATCAGGAGTCATTACGCGGCTTATTGCCTGTGGCAGAGAAATTGCGTTTAACATTGACGCCGGGTGTTGTTGTTGATCCTCAGGCGGAACAACTGAAAGCACCGCATACCTTTGCTTTGGGCACCAGTTACGGACAGCATGTGATAACCGATGATTTCGACTATATAACGGTATTTCCATTTGCACGGCAGATATTGATTGACGAAAATGCAGAGTGGAGCAGTGTTGCGCTGGTTGAAGCAGCGCAGCAGGGGTGGGTGGAGACTGGGGATCTGGATGGAGAAATTACTTATGATCAGGCCATGGATGTGGCTGGCCCGATTAGCATTGCAGCAGCACTGACCCGCAATATTCAAGATCGTGAGCAACGAATAGTCGTTGTTGGCAGTGGACATTTTCTTGCGAATGCTTACCTGGGGAACGGTAGTAATTTGGATTTTGGTATTAATTTGATCAATTGGCTGACAGGTGACGAAGAGCTGATTGTGATTCAACCGCGTGCAACACTTGATAATAGCCTGATATTTAGCGAATCTGGGCTTACTTTGATCGTCGTCGGTTTTCTTGTTGTGTTGCCTGCACTTTTTTTAGTCAGTGGATTTGCCATTTGGTGGCGTCGCAGAAGAAAAATATAAAAAATGACCCATCCCGCACGCCTTAATCTGATCATGTTCGCCACAATTGTCGGTTTGCTGGTGTTTTTGTATTTTAAGCCACAAATTCAGAATGTTCAGCAATATCCAATTTCGTCTGCAGCGATGGAAGACGTGCAGACTGTACGCATCATGCGACAGCAAAAAGAGATGGTACTCAAGCGACTGGATCATCGCTGGCATCTGATAAAGCCGGTACAGGCCCAGGCGGATGAAAACAAAGTCAAAGAGATTCTGGAAATCCTGGCGGCCACTAGTGAGCAACGTTTCCCGGCGGCAGACCTGGAGCGCTTTGGTCTGGATCGACCTGGTGTGCAATTATATTTTGATGATGAATATGTTGGCTTTGGCGGATTTTCGCCTGTTACCCATCAGCAATATGTAATGACAAATGGCCATGTTTACTTAATTGCGCCGCGCTATGTACTGGCGTTGCCGCTTGGTGCCGGTGATCTGATCAGTCCACAATTGCTGGCATCGAATGAAATGCCAGTGCGCTTGGAATTGAATCATTTGACGGTAGAATTTAAAAATGGAAATTGGAACAATATTATCCAGGATTCTGGTAAAACATTGGATGCAGAGACGATAGAACACTGGGTTCACTTGTGGCAAACCGCTTATGCCAGAGAATTGACATTCGAACAGCAGCTCAGTGATGATCTGGTTGACGTGGGTGATATAAAAATCAGTTTGCAAAATGAACAAAAAATCGTTCTGAGAGTTCTGCAAAGCGAAACCGAGGTCGTGTTTTTAAGGGCTAATGATGGCATTGGTTATCATTTTTCTGTGGACGTGGGGCGGCAGTTACTTGATCCGTATGCGGTTAAACTAAGTCAGATGGTTTTTCAACGGCCTGCTAAAAGCTGATGCCGGAATTGCCGGAAGTCGAAACAACGCGACGGGGTATCGCGCCTCATCTGGTAGGTCAAGAAATTGCACATGCGATTATCCGTAATCCAAGTCTGCGATGGCCGATATTGCCTGATTTGTCAGCGATATTGGCGGGCTTGACGATTCAGGCCGTGACCAGGCGGGCTAAGTATTTATTGCTTGATTGCGGTTCTGGAACACTGATTTTTCATTTGGGAATGTCGGGGAGTCTACGTATACTGTCGGTGAAACCGGGGTATTTGATTGCAGCGCCAGAGAAGCATGATCATTTTGATCTGGTTTTAGGCGATCAAGCCATTCTGAGGTTACGAGATCCGCGCCGTTTTGGTGCAGTGTTATGGCATGCAGGAGATATTTTGCAACACCCGCTTTTGGTGAATCTAGGGCCTGAGCCATTAACCACAGATTTTAATGCACGGCAATTATTTGCAAAAACCAGAGAAAGTCATGTCAGTATTAAACAAACGTTGATGAATAGTCATGTGGTTGTTGGTATTGGTAATATTTATGCCAATGAAGCGCTATTTCTCGCGGGCATTAATCCCAGGATTGCTGCGGGCAGAATTGCGATCACTCGTTATGAAAGGCTGGTACAGGCGGTTAAGCAAACCTTGCAACAGGCAATCGAAGCGGGAGGTAGTAGTTTGCGTGATTTCGTGAATAGTGACGGAAATCCGGGATATTTTCAGCAGTGTTATGGGGTTTATGGACGCGCAGGTCAACGTTGTAAGCAATGCGGTCATACCATTAAACAGATCAAACAGCATCAACGTTCAAGTTTTTATTGTCCGAATTGTCAGCACTGACTGATCCAGGCTTGGCGTTGAAATTTTTTCTAAGCGGATTACGGCAATTGTAAAATCATGAATTTTTCCGATACGTTAAATAACATAATGGTAAGATCAATATGAATATTACATTCATTGGTGGCGGTAATATGGCCTCGGCTTTAATCGGTGGGTTGCTGCAGCAAGGTTATACAGCCGAGCAGCTGCACGTAGTTGAGATTAATGCGGAAAGTCGTGACAAGATACAACAGATGTTTGGCGTATCAGCTGTATCCGATCTTGCCAGCGGGGTGATTGATAGCGATGTTATTTTGTTGTCTGTGAAACCGCAGCAACTATTTGAACTAACCCAAAGGCTTGCACCATTGCTGCAGGATCAGTTGATCATATCGATTGCAGCAGGTATTCGGACGTTGGATATTATGCGCTGGCTAGGTGGTTATCAGCGAGTCGTGCGTGCCATGCCAAATACGCCGTCGCTGGTGCGCTCCGGAGTGGCTGGGCTGTATGCCGGCTCCAATGTCAGCGAACAGGATAAAAAAAATGCCGAGTCGATTCTTATGGCGGTAGGCGCTACACTCTGGGTGGAGGAAGAAGAAATACTGCATGCGGTAACTGCTATTTCCGGCAGTGGACCTGCTTATGTTTTTTATTTTATTGAATCTATGCAGCAAGCAGGAATAGAATTAGGTCTAACTCCCGACCAAGCTAAGCAACTCAGTTTGCAGACATTTGCCGGTGCATGTAAGCTGGCCAGTGTGGGTGATGAAGACCCCGCGCTATTGCGAGCCCGGGTAACTTCAAAAGGCGGTACAACCGAGCAAGCAATTCAGGCGATGGAAAAAAATGATATTAAGTGTAAGATCATAGCTGCTATTCATCGTGCCAGTCAGCGTTCACATGAAATGAGTGATGAGTTCAGTAAAATATAAATCTTGATGAAGCCAGTGAGCAATTTATTAATTATCGATTATAGTTTTCTGGAAAATTCTTATGTCTAATCAGATCCTAATTTTTCTTCTTGATACCATCCTGGGCTTATTCTCCCTGGCATTATTGCTGCGCTTTTATTTTCAGTTACTACGAGTTCCTTACTACAATTCAATATCCCAGTTTCTGATTGCAGCCACTGATTTTATTGTGCGTCCAGCACGGCGTATTATTCCTGGTTGGGGGGGGCTTGATCTGTCTACGCTCATATTAGCCTGGTTGCTGGAATGTGGCATCATCACCAGTGTTTATATGGTACAGGGCTATAATTTTGGCGCCAATATTGGCACTGCATCCGGGATTATGGGATTGTTGGGTATTGTTGAGATTGTTAAAACGACGCTCTATATTGTACTGATAGCGATCATCATGCAGGCCGTTCTGTCATGGGTTAATCCACATAGCCCATTAGCGCCCTTGCTGGATAATTTCACCCGCCCATTTTTAAGCGTTTTTCGTAGATATATTCCGCCAATAGCCAATGTTGATCTGTCGCCGTTGTTTGTGTTGATCATCATTCAATTATTGCTCATGATAGTGGCCGGAGTCCATGTGCAAATTACCGCAATGCTTCATTAGGCGTTGAAGAACTGATATGAGCTGGTACCGGTATGATAGTGAAAATAATCTTATTCTGAATTTACATGTTCAGCCGGGTGCAAAAAATACTGTCACTGCAGGGTTGCATGGTGATGCACTTAAAATAAAACTCGCGGCGGCGCCGCTGGAAGGCAAAGCGAATGCGGCGCTTGTGAAATTTCTTGCCAAGCATTTTGATGTACCTATTGGTCAGGTGATACTAAAGCAAGGTGAGCAATCACGGCGTAAAGTGATAGTAATTCAAGGTCCTGGTCATGGTCCGGATGTGTTATTTAATGAGTTGCAGGATTGATGATATTCATGAAGCTTCTTTCTTGGTCAGAAATACGATGGATTTGATTTTGTGGCGCCATGCAGAAGCCGAGGACGGTTTTCCGGATACGGCGCGTAGATTGACTGAAAAGGGACTGGATCAAGCTAAGCGTATGTCTGGATGGCTTAAATCAAGGCTGCCGGAAAATACACTGGTGATCGTTAGTCCCGCACAGCGTACCCAACAAACTGCAGCGGCACTGAAATCCGATTTTGTCACTAATGCTGAAATAGGGCCCGGTGCTGGCGTAAGAAATATTCTTGCTGCTGTAAACTGGCCCAATTTACAGGATGCTGTAGTAATCGTCGGTCATCAGCCGACGTTGGGTGAAGTCGCTAGCTATTTGATTCCAGTTATTCCTCCAGGATTAAGCGTTAAGAAAGGTTCTGTGTGGTGGATTCGGTGTCAGAAGAAAGACAGTATTATTGAGTCCGTACTTCATGCTGTTATCTATCCTGAGATGTTATGAATGGACTGAATTTGGGTTGAATTTGTTTTTCAACATTCTTGATTGATATGTCTCGGCTAATTCTGTTCAATAAACCCTATGGTGTGATTTGCCAATTTACACCCGAAAGCGGTCATCAATCATTGAAAGATTTCATTCCATTTCCGGGTTTTTATCCGGCAGGCAGATTGGATGTGGATAGTGAAGGTTTGGTTTTATTAACGGATGATGGAAAATTACAAAATAAAATCAGTCATCCAAAGTTTAAGCTACCTAAAACTTATTGGGTTCAGGTTGAGGGCGAACCCGATGAGCTTGCATTAGCTAAGCTACGCCAGGGTGTAGTGCTTAATGATTTTAAAACACAACCTGCGCAAGTATACCTGATGGATGAACCCAATTATCTCTGGCCGCGAATCCCTCCCATCCGTTTTCGTAAGAATATTGCAACTACCTGGATGTCCTTGGTTCTCAATGAAGGTAAGAATCGTCAGGTAAGACGGATGACAGCGGCGGTGTTATTTCCTACTTTGCGATTAATTCGGTATGCAATCGGTCAGTATACTGTACAAGGAATCGCGCCTGGGGAATGGCGTATAGTACATTGAACGATAATCAAGCGATATTTCTATAATGCTTTAAGATTCAGTGTATAAGCGTGCAGATGGTTTTTAGTGACAACGGATGCAGATTATATTTTCCATTTTATACAGTGTTATTATATGATGTAAAAGTGAATGGTAGAAATTGAGTACATAGTGTAAAGTAGGGTAAGCAAATAATAGTTTTAAAAATGATATTGAATTAGTTGAATTTAAAAACGAGCGGTTGGTCTATTTATTTAAGTAAGTCTATGTGATAGTGGGTTTCTAAAAGGATAGTAACTATATGATTTCTGATTTTCTAAATTTAATCTCCGGCGTAATCGATATGCCATGGTGGGGGTACGTTGTCGTTACTTTAGTATTTACGCATATTACAATTGCAGCGATCACAATTTATCTTCACCGACATTCAGCGCACAGAGCACTGGAGTTGCATGCGATACCTAGCCACTTTTTTCGCTTGTGGCTATGGCTGACTACTGGGATGGTTACAAAGCAATGGACGGCAGTTCATCGCAAGCATCATGCAAAATGCGAAACCAAAGATGATCCGCATAGCCCGGTAGTCGTCGGTATCAAGAAAGTTTTATACGAAGGCTCCGAGCTGTATCGACTGGAAGCAAAAAATCCGGAAACTTTGGAAAGATATGGATACGGCACTCCCGATGACTGGGTGGAACGTAATATTTATAGTAAGCATAGTGCAAAAGGTGTTGCTTTGATGTTAATTGTTAATGTCATTTTGTTCGGGCCGATCGGTATTACGATATGGGCTGTTCAAATGATGTGGGCGCCTATTTTTGCAGCAGGTATTATCAATGGTGTCGGGCATTTTTGGGGGTATCGTAATTTTCAAGCAGAAGATGCAAGTAGAAATATTCTGCCTTGGGGTATCTTAATCGGTGGTGAAGAGTTGCATAATAATCACCATGCTTATGCAACATCAGCACGGTTATCCAATAAATGGTATGAATTTGATATCGGCTGGATGTATATTCGTATTTTGGAGATGCTGGGTCTTGCAAAAGTTAAGAAAATTGCACCCAAGTTACGAATAGATAGAGAAAAGACTCAATGTGATTTAGATACATTACAGGCTGTAATTTCACATCGTTATGAAGTACTTGCGAAGTATACTAAATCACTGCAGGTTACTTTTGCAAAAGAAATGGTTCATTTGAAAGAAGCAACAGCGCAATATGGTGTAGATAAATCCACCTTGAAACGTTGGATTTTGGCAGATTCAAAAACTTTGCAAGAGCATGAACGTGAAAAATTAAGTCAAGTACTGAGTAATGCTAAAACACTTGATAAAGTTTATACCATGCGTGAAGAATTGGCTGAAATTTGGCAACGCTCTACCGCATCAACCGAAGAGCTGGTCAAGCAGTTGGAAGATTGGTGTCGGCGTGCGGAAGAAAGCGGTATTGAAGTGCTAAGAGCTTTCTCGCAAAGATTGCGCTGTTATGCATAAGATAATGGTATAAAGCTAGAAATAAAAAACCCGCTTTCTCAGCGGGTTTTTTATTTATTCTGTTTCTTTTATTTCTTATTTCAATTTTGTTTCTTTATACATTACGTGCTTGCGTACAACAGGATCAAATTTCATTAATTCCATTTTTTCTGGCTTTGCACGTTTGTTTTTGGTCGTTGTATAAAAATGACCTGTTCCTGCTGATGATTCGAGCTTTATCTTTTCACGCATTGCGATGACTCCCTAACGTAGTAACTTAGCTTTTTCAGTATATTAAGAGATGCTTTTGCCTTGCAAGCGCATTTTAGCTAATACTGCATCAATACCATTCTTATCTATCGTGCGTAAGGCAGCATTCGATAAGCGTAAATTAATCCAACGATTTTCACTTTCAACCCAAAACTTACGATGCTGTAAGTTGGGTAGGAAACGTCTTTTGGTTTTATTATTTGCGTGAGAAACATTATTACCTGCCATCGGTTTTTTGCCAGTTACTTGACATACTCGTGCCATACTCGTGCACTCCAGAATTCTTAAAACCGGCATTATACCCTGATTTGT
The DNA here is from genome assembly GCF_024282095.1 of Nitrosomonas sp. GTDB lineage: Bacteria > Pseudomonadota > Gammaproteobacteria > Burkholderiales > Nitrosomonadaceae > Nitrosomonas. The sequence goes on along the minus strand of NZ_JAMWZS010000010.1, from coordinate 64,668 downwards.
AGCACTTATTCAAATGTAACGATTCAAATTAAATCATGTTCGGCAAAGGACATGGCGGTACCATTGCCAACAATAAAATGATCGAGTACTTTAACGTCGATCATTGCTAATGCTTGCTTTAGAGATTGAGTAAGTATTTTATCAGCGTCACTAGGCTTTGCTACGCCGGAAGGATGATTGTGTGCAAAGATTATCGCGGCGGCATTGTGATGCAAAACACGCTTGATGACTTCCCGCGGATATACACTGGTTTGCGTCAGTGTGCCGCTGAATAATTCTTCAGTTGCAATTGTATGATTTTTAGCATCAAGAAAAATACCGATAAATACTTCATGTTGTTTGTTTGCTAGCGTTAAGCGTAGAAAATTTCGAACCAGTTCGGGCGAGTTCATTGCATTTTCATTTTTGAGTTCTTCACTCAATGCGCGCCGGGCCATTTCTAATACGGCTTGCAGTTGCGTGTACTTTGCGATACCCATTCCTGGTATTTGACAGAAACTGGTTTGACTGGCTGCAAAGACACTGGTTAAGCTGCCAAAATGTAAGAGTAATTCTCTGGCGAGATCCACAGCACTTTTACCCGTTATGCCCGTGCGTAGAAATATGGCCAACAGCTCGGTATCCGAAAGTGCGGTAACGCCTTTCTGCAGGAGTTTTTCGCGTGGCCGCTCAGATACTGGCCAGTTTGTAATTGCCATAAAATAGTATAGATAGTTTGATCAAGTAAAATGAAAAGGTTTATTGCAGACATATTACGATCTATTGCTGAGTAAGACGGAATATTTTACTGATAGCGACATGCGATGCGGTCATATTGAGTAAAATGAGCAAACAGGTATCTATACTCACTCGTGTTAAGCTCAATTCATTGATTGGCTAAATTTATTCAGAAAAATCTTTTGTTATGACGACATGTACATTTCCCGCAGCTAAGAAACGCTTACTATTGGGTATAACTGGTGGTGTGGCTGCCTACAAAGCTGCGGAATTGGCGCGCTTGCTAACTCAGAATGGGATTGAGGTGCACACGATAATGACTCAAGCGGCTTGTCAATTTGTCGGGCCAGCAACTTTTCAGTCGCTGACTGGTAACCCTGTTTATACTGATCTGTGGGAGACCAATGCGATTCATAACATGGCGCATATTAGCCTATCCCGCGATGCCGATATGATTCTGGTAGCACCGGCGAGTGCTGATTTTATTGCCAGGCTCGCGGGCGGTATGGCGAATGATTTGCTAGCGACATTATGTTTGGCACGTGACTGCCCGCTCATGGTGGCGCCTGCCATGAACCGGCAAATGTGGGAGAATCCGGCGACACAACGTAATTTGTCGGTGTTGCAGCATGATGGTGTAAAGATAATCGGTCCCGCCAGCGGTGAGCAGGCTTGTGGCGAAACAGGGATGGGGCGTATGCTGGAAGCGGGTGAGCTGGTGCAAGCGGTGAGCGCGGCTTTTCAAACCGGTAACTTGCTGCAGGGTAAACATGTTCTGGTGACAGCCGGACCTACGTTTGAGGCGATTGATGCTGTACGCGGTATAACCAACAACAGTTCCGGGAAAATGGGATACGCTGTTGCCCAGGCTGCGGTGGAGGCGAGTGCAAAGGTTACGCTTGTTTCCGGTTCCACGTGTTTGACGCCGCCAGCAGTAGAGAAACTCATTCGGGTAGTGAGTGCGCATGATATGTTGCATGCTGTGCAGGCGGAAATAGCGCAGATCGATATTTTTATCAGTGTTGCTGCTGTTGCTGACTATCGGGTGGAAAAAGTCAGTCAGCAAAAATTAAAGAAATCTGAAAGCAAACTGTCGATAGTGTTGATTCCTAATCCAGATATCCTGAAGACGATATCCAGCCTGCCAAAACCGCCTTTCTGTGTTGGTTTTGCGGCGGAAACAGAAGATCTTGAAAGGAATGCAGAAATGAAACGGCGCAAGAAGAATGTGCCTTTGCTGGTTGCTAATTTGGCTCAGGCCGCTATCGGTTCCGATGACTGTGAATTGATTTTGCTGGATGATGGCGGTAAGCATATTCTTCCCAAGGCACCAAAAATAGAACAGGCACGGCATTTGATAAAGCATATTTGTTCACTTTACCGGCAATAAAATAGGAGCTAATCAAACTGGATGGTATAAAACAAATCCGCTGCATTATCTTCACCGGCCTGTGTAACAACGGTGACTCTGGGCGTCAGATTGTAAGTCAGCTTGGTGATTCCCATCGTCGTTGTCGCCAGACTGCGTTCATAGCTTAAATAAGCGCGCGATGAAATACGTTTCCCGACCACACCGATCTGTCCGGTTAATGAACTACCAATACCCGCCTGTTTCACCGTGATTTCATCAACACCCAACGCTCGAGTAATTTGATCGGTGATGCCGGCACCGGACTGTCCCCCCAATATGGATCCGGCTGCCGTCAATAACGCGGAGGTGTCTAACCCGCTTGCGTCAGGTTTTCTGCCTAAAACAATCCATGACAGTTTTTCGGTATCGGGAACGTTCGGGGTCGATACCAATTTAATCTGAGGGTGGCGTACCGAACCTAAAATTTCAACGCCGGCTTCAACCAGCAAGCCTTCCCGTACCGCTAATACACTTAACCCGGGATCATCCAAAGGGCCTTGAAAACTGACGATGCCGCGTTTAACCGTGAGATTCTGACCGTATGCTTTGAAAGTGGTATCTTGCGCCGAAATCGAGCCGTTGGCTGTCAGTATATTTTTGGGGTCATTCTGAATTTTCAATTGGCCGGCCAGACGGCCTTCTAAGCCGGATGCACGAATAAAGAATTTTTCTCCCAAATTGAGATTCATATTCAGAAGCAGCGATAGATTTTGCCGGGTAGTGCCGGACTGACTGTTCACAAAGACAATGTCCTCGGACAATTCAGGCTGATCGTCGGGTGGTTGTAGCAATACTCCGGCGTCCGCCGAAATATCGCCTTTCACGCTCAGATTATTGTGGTGAAATCTGGCTTGACCGGAACCGGATGTAATAATCCAGTAATCGGTTTTGTGCGCTAGCGGTAATTGATTCATTTTGAAATTCAGATGGCTTTCATTGCCGACAAGCCCGATGTTGCCGGTGATTTTCAGCGCGCCGGATGTGCCATCCAATTTAAAATCTTTGAACAGATGATTGTCCGGCGGCGGTTTATGCGGCGTGATAAAGTCAAGCCGGTCAATGTTCAGGTTAGAATGATGGAAACTGGCAACCAGATTGCCTTGTTGTAAATCGACACCATGCTCCAATAACAGCACGCTCAATGCTTTGCCGGCAGCCGTGCCGGTAAAATCCGGCTGATTCAGTGTTCCTTTGATATGTGCGTGAATTTGAAGCTGGCCGTTCACGTTCATATTGTTATCCAGTATTGCATCAACCCACTTTAAATTGCTGATATGCGCAGTCACTTCGCCATGCAAAGGTGCTTCGCCAGCAATCGACCAGCTGTTGTTTGATTGTTTAATCGGTACGGTCAAATGCGCTTTGGCGCTGCCCAACTGTTGGCTAAGTAATTCAAACTTGCCGGTTATGATGTCATCGTGTGCGGTTATCTGCAGTTGTATGGCTTCTAACCCTAACGGTTGGGGTATGTCGCCGGGTAAGTACCAATCGCCATGTTCCCGGTGGATTTGCAAATTACCTGTAAGCCGAGCGTTGGACGTAAAATTCCACTGACCACCCACATGTAAAGCGGATTGGTGTGCGGTGTGTTGTGTGCCGGGATATACGGCAACGCCGGAAAAATGGCCGCTGGTTTTCCATTCCCTGGGAGTCCATTGCAATTGCTCGACACTCAAGAACCCATCGGAAATTGAGAATGTTGCGTGACCGAGCGAAACTGATCCGGGACTGATCAAGAGTGCCGCGGGTGCCTTTAAACGAATGGGTACTTTTCCTGCCGAGGATAATTCTGCCAAGCGCCCATTCCAGCGCAGGGATTGCAGAAAGGTTTTGCCTTCCATTGCTCCCGCTGCTTTGAGCCGAATTTGCATATTGTCATTGATCTGCGCCTTAGCCAATACCGTATGGTCGGAGATTTTTCCATGGGTATCGATAGTTAGGTGCTGCAGTGTTGCTTTTTGATGGGCGGCATAGCTTGCAATGCTCACGCTAAATGAGATTGTGTCATTGTGTAAATGACCATGGACGGATAATCTGGAAAGATGCTGTTCTCCCGGCATGTGTAGCTGCTTGCTATGTATTTTTACTTGAAAATCAGGGGAATTAAGGTTGCCATTGAGTTTGAGGTGGGCTTGTAAATCGCCTGCCATGCCTAATCCAAGCTGTCGTAGCGATGGCGCATTAATTTCTAATTGCAATGTATTGCCGGATTCGCGCATGTGGCCTTGTGCCAGAAAATGATTGGATCCGACAGTTAATTCCGCTTTACCTTTAAATTGCTCCCATCCGCTGAATGCAACCTGACCGCTTCCTGTTATCGGGGATTTTGCCAGATGGCTTTTTTGGATCACGTATTCCAACACGCCGGAAATGTGCGGAGACAATTTTCCGGCTAGCTTGATGGTCGCATTCAGATTGGAATTAGGCGCTTGCACAAAATTAGCAATATTAAAATCAACCAGATTGCTTGATAGCTCGAACGATTGCTCGTCGTTGAGATCAAGTTTTCCGTATCCGCTTAATCGCGATTTGTTGTGCTGAAGATTGAATTGTTCGAGCGTAATGTGGTTGTCTATCCGCGTCATGGTGGCATTCAGACCGGCTGAATTATCCTTAAGATTGACGCGGGCGGATTGCTTCTGGGCATTGCCTTGCAAATTGATCTGACCGGAAACTTGCGCTGCCCGTATGCGACTATCAATATGCTGCGGATTTAATTGGTTCACCAACAAATCGGCTGACGCGGACGCTTCTTGCCAATGCCAGATCAGATTGCCGCTGATGGCATCATTTGCGGCAATTCGAGCACGGATACCCTGTAGTTCTAAAAATTCTGCAGTAATCAGTGCATGCGTACTGATTTTGGAAAACGGCAGGCCACCGTTATTCAGTGGGGTTGCTGCATGATTCTCAACCTGAACTTCACCTGCCAGTTGTCCTGATTCACTCTGCGTCAAATGTGCGAATACTGCAAGATCGGCAGTCGGTGCATCGGAAAGAAAACTTGCCGGATTGAGTTTTTCCAAGTCGGCATGAAACTGTGTTACCGGATTGGTTGTAAAAGGTTGCAGGTGTAGTGTTAAATCCCGTTTGATGTTGGGTTGCTTGGCATTGATTTGTACAGCCATTTGCGCCAGATTGCCGGTAATCATAGCCTCGGTATCGCCCCATGGCTCAGCATTCACTAGATCAATTCGCGCGGATAGATCAAACGGAGCCTGTCCATTGAGTTCCGCCACAGCACTGACAATACCCCAGCGTGTATGAAAATCCAGGTTGCTGAGCCGATGATCATGGCCATTGCTGGCGAGCGATAGCGCAAGGTCGGAAATCGTCAATGTGGAATGTTTATTTTCTGCTGAGATTAATCGCATTACGCTGACTTTAAGCGTGTGCATCGACACAGAGAATGGGATGATTAAATGTTCGGGTAAAGCGGGCGATAGGGTTGCGCTGGTGGTAGGCAGTTGTTGAACATCCATTGCTGCAATCGTTATTTGATCAATCTCGACCTGTTTTCTGAACAATTGGCCTGGATGCCATGAAACATGGACGTCGTGTAGCAAGACCTGATATTCATCACTGACCATACGAATGTTTGCAATGTGCATGTTTTGTAGCGTTCCATGGATTCCCTCAAATTGAATCGCATCAGAACTCAAGCGGCTGATGGTAGAGAAAGTCCATTGCAATCCGGAAGAAGTGCTTAATAACCAATATCCCGCACTTGAAGTGAGCAAAATCAGTACAAACAGTAAGCCTGCCAACCGGTTGTATGGTTTATGGTTATTTTGGGGACTGTGATTGCTATGGGGCGGGTTTGTCATGATCAAGATTCAGAAGGCAACCGCCATGGAGAAATGAAAGCGCAGTGTACCGGTTTCATGGGACCGGGCTAAATCAAGCGCAATCGGTCCCGCGGGGCTGCGCCAGCGAACGCCGCCGCCATAGCCCAGAAAAGGGCGCATGTTTTGCCAACTGTCGGCCGCACTGCCGATGTCTGCAAAAGCTGCAGCACCCCATTGTTGAGTGAGCCAATGTGTATATTCGACGGTGGCCGTAGCCATCGCACGGCCACCCACAGTAGCGTTGCCTTCCTGTACACCTATGCTTTTGAAGTCATAACCGCGAATCGATTGAATGCCGCCCGCACGGAAAAGATATTCCTGGGGAATTCCAAACCGTGATGAAGCCAGTGTATAGCCCACTTCAGCGCGCAAAAAGATGACATCTCGAGAGCCCACCGGCCACCAGCTTTGATGCCGCGCATAAGAGCGAATAAAATCCTGGTCTGAAAAGAATAGCTGACTGCCGCCTCCGATACGAATTTCTGTTGCATCACCACGCCGGATATGCAGCGGATTATCGACAATTTGCCGTCGCCAGCGCCAATCCAGCGTTAATGCTTCATTGATTTGGTTGATTGCACCGTCGGGCTTTTTGTGTTCTCTTTGCCAATTCAATCCAAACTGCATTTGAATTTCCGGCGTTTGATAATTGCGGCTAACACCGATTTTTTGTTCGATTGTTTTCAAATTTTCAATATCCGTCGTTTGCAGACTGGCACCCAATGAATAATTGATATTATTCTGGTTGGGCAGGGTATCAACGCCGGTAAAAAAGGTTTGACGCTTTTGCTCTAAGCGCAGCATGCTGGTCAGATTCCAAGCGCGATCCAGCAAATTATGATTGCGATAATTGATTTCACCGCGTGCGCCATTGTTTGAGCTGTAACCTACGCCAAACGCAAAGCGCTGCGACTGGGCTTCCGTCACAACGACTTGAACAGGTAGGGATTTGTGCTGTGCGCTATCCGGAGAAATATTCACTGAAACCGTGTTAAATTGCGGCGCCTTTTGCAGCGCGATCTGATAAAGATGCAGCGAGTCACGTCGATAAGCGTCGCCTGCTTTAAATGGTGCGAGGTTGGTGATCAGCGTCTGATCATAACGTTCCAGTCCGATGATTTGTATTTCACCAAAATAGAAAACGGGCCCGGAATCAATGGTGATGGAGAGATCGGCGCGTGCATGATCCGGATCGATCTTTGCCTGACTGGTAACGATACTGGCTGCGGCGAATTCTTCTTGTGTGACATTGGATAATAGCGATATTTTCGCCTGCTCCCATTCAGCAGAGCGGAACGGTGAGTTTGCTTGCAAAGGCCATGCGGCGCGGATTTGCGTTATGCGTTTTTGATATTGCTCATTTTCTTGCGTAATGTCACCACGGAATGTGATGGAAACTTCGCCAACACGCGTCAGCACGCCGGGATCCACTTTGATTTCAGGTTTTGTAACTTCCCCTTGAATTTGATGTGACACTGAAATGGATGGCGAGAAATAACCCTCGGTTGCCAATAAATTGCGAATTTCTTTTTGCGCGCGATACAAAAAAGTCTTTTCGGCGGTACTATCCGCAAACGGCTCCGTTGGTAATTTAAAATACTTGATCAAAAACTCTTGAATATCGTCAGGCGCGGACAATACAACAATGGTTGAATTGTTTGTAGCACTGGAAGATGCTTGCGCTAGCGCGATGCCCGGTAGGATGGCGATGAACAGCAGGATGATCGAACAGCAGCGGATGACAAAATAATCAATTTTTGATGAGATGCTTGGCATAACCGTGCAATATAACCCATGACCTTGAGTTTTACGAATGCCCCATAATGCTTTAACGCAGCAATGCGACAATTTGAATACACTTGATTGTACGCAATGCCCACGCTTGGCCGGATTTTTGCAGTCGGTGAAAACCAAGCATCCAGATTATCATGCGCGACCAGTCAGTGCTTTTGGTGATATCAATCCCAAGCTGTTGATTATCGGTCTGGCACCCGGCATGCACGGCGCCAATCGGACAGGCCGGCCATTTACCGGTGATTATGCAGGAATTCTACTGTACCGGACATTGCATCAATTTGGTTTTGCTACCCGACCGGAGTCTGTGGCAGCGGATGACGGATTGCAATTGTTGGGATGTCGCATCACCAATGCAGTCAAGTGTTTGCCACCGGAAAACAAACCCATGCCGCAAGAAATCAGGCAGTGTAATCACTATCTGACAGCAGAGATAAACGAATTTGTACAGCATGATGGCATGGCAGTACTCGCATTGGGAACGGTTGCGCATCAGGCGACATTGATGAGTTTACAGCTTAAATTGAAAGATTATCCGTTCGGTCACGGTGCGGTGCATCATTTGCCGCTGGGAAATGGTCTGAAACTCTATGACAGCTACCATTGCAGCCGCTACAATACACAAACCAAACGCCTCACAACGGAAATGTTTGAGCAGGTGTTTGATGAAATCGCTGCTGCTATCAAATAACAAGACAGTAACTAAAAAATAAAGGAGAAAATGTATATGCCTTATGTCAATATCCGTGTGGCTGGAACGTTAACACGCGAACAAAAACAGCAAATTGCTACAGAATTGTGCGACACGTTGGAGCGTATCGCTAAAAAACCAAAATCCTACACCTATATCAGTTTTGATGAGATTCCCGACGAAAACTGGGCGATTGCAGGAAAATTACTCGGCAAGGAGGATTAAGCAATTTGTTGAGTACCGGCTTTAACGCCAAGGAATTCTGCGTCAATCTGCCGCTTCAGCCGGGCGTTTATCGCATGATAAACGCCAAAGGCGAAGTGATCTATGTCGGCAAGGCAATCAATCTCAAAAAACGCGTCTCTTCCTATTTTCAGAAAAGCAATCTGGGTCCCAGAATACAGCTGATGATTTCGCAAGTGACCGGTATTGAAACGACGGTTACCCGCTCTGAAGCCGAAGCGCTGTTACTTGAAAATAATTTAATCAAAAGCCTGAAGCCGCGCTACAACATCATTTTCAGGGACGATAAATCCTATCCTTACGTGATTCTGAGCGGGCATGATTTTCCTCGCTTAGGGTTTTATCGTGGCGTGCTGGATAAAACGCATCAGTACTTTGGCCCTTATCCGAATGCCGGCATTGTGCGCGAGAGCATACAATTCTTGCAAAAAATATTCCGCCTGCGTACCTGCGAGGATAGCGTTTTTAGTAACCGTACCCGCCCGTGTTTGTTGTTTCAAATCAAACGCTGTAGTGGTCCCTGCGTTGGTCAGATTAACCAGCAGGCGTATCAGACGGATGTCAAAAACGCTGAATTGTTTTTACAAGGTAAGCAGACCGAAGTCATGGAAGTGATTGCCACTAAGATGCAACAGGCTGCAGCGCAGATGGAATATGAGCAGGCTGCGGTATTGCGGGATCAAACGCAAGCGTTGCGCAGAATTCGTGAGAAGCAGTTTGTCGATAGCGGGAAAGCGCTGGATGCCGATGTCGTTGCGTGCGCACTCATGCCGGATGGTTCCGGAAAAGTGTGCGTTAACCTGGCAATGATCAGGGGAGGGCGGCATTTGGGGGACAAGAGTTTTTTTCCGCAAAATGCGGATGATTACACCCCGGCCGATGTGGTTGAAGCATTCCTGGCGCAACATTATTTGAATCGAAGTGCGCCACCGCTGATCATTCTGGGTGAAAAAATCGAGGGGGAAACGCTGCAGCAATTATTAACCGAGCAATGCGGCCATAAAATTACCATTCAATTACATCCCGTGGGTGAGAAACGTGCATGGCTCGATATGGCGACTGAAAATGCGCGATTGGCACTCAAGCAAATGATGAGTCGGCAAGCCAGTCAGGAAAAGCGGCTGCTGGCATTGCAACAGGAATTACAGATGCCCGGTTTGAATCGCATCGAATGTTTCGACATCAGTCATACCATGGGTGAAGCGACAGTTGCATCTTGCGTTGTGTATGATCATTTTGCCATGCGCAATAATGAGTACCGCCGCTATAACATCGAAGGCATTACGCCCGGTGATGATTATGCTGCTATGCGGGAAGCACTTTCCCGGCGCTATCAAAAGGTGATGAGTGGCGAAGGGCAATTGCCGGACTTGATTCTGATCGACGGCGGCAAAGGGCAAGTTGCCGCAGCGCAGGAAGCCTTGCAGGAACTCGGTATTGCCGATGCCAATTTACTGGGTGTGGCCAAAGGCGAAGAACGCAAGCCTGGATTGGAGCAATTGATTTCTCCCGCACTGGAAAAGCCGTTACAATTGCCGAGTGAACATGCTGCGTTACACTTGATACAGCAGATCCGTGACGAAGCGCACCGCTTTGCCATTCAGGGGCATCGCAGCAGGCGTGGTAAAGCCAGAACCAGTTCCAGCCTTGAAGATATCAGCGGTGTCGGCGCTAAACGCAGGCAACGTCTGCTAGGCCGGTTCGGCGGATTGAAAGGGGTTCTGACCGCAAGCATTGAGGAATTACAACAAACAGAGGGAATAAGCCGGAAGCTAGCCGAGAAAATATATAAAGAATTACATTAAATATCAATTATTGTATTGTCGATTATACAATTCTGTATTTTTTCGAATCCTAAGCACCTATCTAAATGGATACCCTTTTAATCACTCAGTTCTAGCTACGATTATATGCCTTACAATCTACCTAATTTATTAACATGGTTGCGAATACTTGCCATACCGTTATTTGTCGGTATTTTTTATTTTCCGCACTCCTGGTTATCTCCCGTCAATCAGAATTTAATTGCCACCCTGATTTTTGCTGGCGCAGCCGTTACAGATTGGTTGGACGGTTATCTGGCGCGCGTTCTAAATCAGACATCCGCATTTGGCGCATTTCTTGATCCGGTAGCGGATAAACTGATGGTCTCTGCGGCGTTGATCGTCTTGGTATACCTCGGGCGGCTGGATGCGCCGATCGCTTTAATCATCATTGGGCGCGAGATTACGGTGTCAGCATTGCGCGAGTGGATGGCGCAAATCGGTCAATCAAAAAGTGTTGCAGTATCATTCCTGGGTAAAATCAAAACCACATCACAAATGATCGCGATCCCTTTGTTGTTGTATCACGAAAATATCGGCGAGAATTTCAATGCGCAAGAAATCGGTACCTGGCTCATTTATATTGCTGCCGTGTTGACGCTCTGGTCTATGTTCTATTATTTGAAAGCCGCCATGCCGCAAGTGCTGAAGGATGAAACCAAGAGTTCCTGATGATTACATATTTAATTCAAGTGATAAATAATGAAAATCTGGGTTGATGCGGATGCATGCCCTGTGGTGATCAAGGAAATTTTGTTTAGAGTTGCCGAAAGAACCAAGCGACATTTGATACTGATTGCTAATCACCCTATTTATATACCGCCATCGCAGTTTGTTCGGATGTATCAGGTGGAGCCCGGGTTTGATGTGGTTGATAACGAAATTATAAGAAGGATGGACGCGGGGGATCTTGTCATCACCAGTGATATTCCTCTGGCAGCCGAGGTCATAAAAAAACAAGGTCGCGTGCTGAGTCCTCGTGGTGAGTTATATACTAAGGAAAATATTGGCGCGAGACTGAGTATGAGAGATTTTATGGAGAGTCTGCGTGCCAGTGGAGTAGATACCGGCGGTTTGTCTACGTTGAGCCAGAATGATCGTAAAATGTTTGCTGGTCAACTGGATAAATTAATGTTAATTTAATTATTTCGATGCAAATTAATAGGAAAATGATAATGAATATTAAAGTACTCGCACTTTTTTTATTGATAACCTTGGCACTGCCAACGGCAAGTTACGCCGGTTCTAAATCTAAAGAAGAAGGAAAAGTTGAATGGTCTGAGGTACCACCCAAAGCTCAACAGATAATCACTGAGCACACACAGGGTGGGGAAATCTTGAAGGTTAAGAAAGAGCATATCATCTTAATGACTGATAAGGGAAAGAAAAATAAGACTATTATTTACTTAGCCCGAGTCAAAAAAACTGATGGCAAGAAAATCTGGGTAACAGTCGATAAAAATGGCGAGTTAGTTGATATCGAAGACGAAGAGACTGATCCAGTATTAGAAGATGAGGAAGACGAAAAAAATAAGAAAAACAAGAAAGGCCACTAAACGTCAGGATTTAATGGGAATTGACCGTATTCTCGGCTTGGCTTTTTTTGTTTCTGGATCGGACTAAATGTACTGATACAGCATTATTGGGAATTAACAGAAGAAATTCTGGTTGCGCAATTGATCTGATATTTGCATACCGCAAGTGGTTGGTGCAACGCATTAATTGTAAGAAATCTCAGGGTTGTTTACAGAGAGGTTGATTAAAATAAGCGTTGAGTATTTCATAAGGGGTTGCATTATTCAAACTCTTATGGGGCTTTACGGTATTGTAGAAGTTAATGAAACGGGAAAGCTGAATGCGCCGATCGGCGCAGTCTTTAAAGGAAATCTGGCTGTGCCACATATCCATCAGGGTGCGGATGACTCTCTCGGCTTTACCGTTGGTTTGGGGACGATTGATGCGGGTAAACTTCTGGCCGATACCGTGTTGCCTGCAAGCTTTGCCGAAAGCATGACCGTCAGTCCCTTTAAATTCCGTACCGTTATCGGAATAAGCGCAGTCGATCTGATACGGACATTGGGCAATAACAGTGTTTATGAGAAAGCTAGCTGCGCTGTGCTGAGTTTTATCGGGAAAAATATCGGCATACAGCTCCCTGGAGAAGTCATCAATGGCCACAAACAGATATTCGCGAGGTTTATTGGCGGATTGCCCTTTCAATAAGGGGAGTCGCTTGGTATCGAAATGAACAAGCTCGCCCGGGTAAGATTTGTTATAGCGCTTGGCAGCGCGCTTGAGACGTTCCTGGATGGTCTGCTCGACCTTGGCCAGGCGCTTGAGACCGTACTGCAATGTTTTAAACCGCTGGTTGGTACTGTCACGCGGAGTAAATTCCTGGAGTCTCGCGCGTTTCAGTACGTCATAAATCGTTGGACGGCTGACGTGGAAGCGCTCCGCCAAATGCGCTACCTTCCATAGCCGGGTTTGATATAGCCGCCAGATTTCCTGACGATCCAATAAAGTTAATCGGGTGCGTTTATGTATGTTCATTTACAGTATTCTCCCAAATACTGTAAACAACGCTAGTGATTCTTACACATTAATAGCGTAGATTGGGAGATATAACAGAACGATGATATAAATTAGTGCGAAGAAATTCGCATGACCTTATCAATTTGCTCGATATGGAAATTGCGTAACACATTCATCCCCAGCAAAGAACTTCCGGGCATATCGGGCATGATATTCACGTCAACGTTAGTAAGCTTGAATGAACCAAAGGTGATTTCTGCAGCAGTTGCAGCACAGGCACTTACTTTACCATTTGCAGTCGACACAAGACGAGGAGAGCATTTTTTTATGCCTGCTTGTGATGCAATTTCTGATGAGATTGATACGATGGTTGCTCCAGTGTCGATCATGAACACGACGGGGGAGCCGTTGACAGTTCCGGAGCTGAAATAATGTCCGTCGCGTGTTTGTTGCAACTCAAGTTTGCCGAAGCTTATGACTTCAGATGGCTGCTTAATTTCTTCAGGACTGGTCCGCACGATGCTATAAGCAAGAGCTAATTGAACGGGATCAAGTCCTGAGCCGCTAAATTGCATCAGGGTCGTGGAACCGGCATTGATTGAGATTCCACCTGATACTGAAATATTTGCGCCATCAGAAAACCCCGTTTCCAGGTTACACCAGTTCGATCCCACTAAAACTTGCATGCCATATTGACCTACCGGTACGCTGATCTGGATGGTATTACCAGAAAAGATGGATGCTGCCAGGAATCGTTTGGTTATTGCAGGATCCGATAATATTATCACCATCGGGTAACTGTAGTTATTTTGAATTTCCAATCCGGAGTAAAGCACATCAGTACGTCTCATTACTGATGGGTCAATCATATAAGCTGATCCGTGGGGTGGTAGTGATCCGCAATTGTTGGTTTTGGCTATTGGAACCAGTGCATTGTTTATCAGTTGAGCATGAGGGTGTTGCAGAGGTCTATAATGACTAAAAATCGCCAGAAAGATCAAAATCAGGATAATCCACGAAAGCACGTTTTTGATTAAGGTCTTCCACGACTCTTGCGGTAAGTTGTCTATGGCAGGATCCTGTTCTTTATGAGTCGCCTTATCATTACTACTGTTTGCATAACTGTAATCCTTATCCTGTGCGTCCATTTATTTTCTCATATAGTCGTACTAATGGTTTTGCGATGTTCAAATATCATTTCATTCAATATGTGATGGCAAATTCGTTGATAAAAATTATAATTTTTACGGTTATTACTACTTTCGACTTGAGAAAATGTGATGTTATTTCCTATAGTTCTTACCAAGCTTCTTCTTGTTATTGTTGATGGCATAGCTACATTGCAAGTAGTGGCAAGAATTTGTAGCGTTCAGCTTTTATTCATCTTGCAAGCAATACAATCTTAAAAGTGGTGAAGTTTAAATCATGTTAATTGGGTGGATTGAGACCCACTAATTCCAATCCTCATTACGTTTGTACTACGTGGCTAACGCTAAATGGAGTTGATATGATAAATCGTAAGTTGTTGTATTTGATAATAATTATATCTGCTCTGGCCTTAAGTAATGCTGCGTGGGCGCGTGGTGGGCATGGTCACAGACATAGTCATTTAAACTTAGGTATTAGCGTGGGCGGGTATTATCCTGGTTTTTATGGTTCGGGCTTCTATGGCTCAGGTTTTTATGGTTCTGGTTTCTACGGCCCTGGTTCTTACGGTTACCGTTCTTATGGTTATGATCCATTCTTTTACAGACCGTATTATAGTTACCCACAAACTGTTGTCGTGCCTGTAACGCCGCCGGTTTACATTCAACAAGAGCAACCTAGGCCGGTCCAACCACAAGTCAATTATTGGCACTATTGCCAGAATCCTGAGGGCTATTACCCGTATGTCAAAAGCTGCCCGGGCGGTTGGTTACAGGTTGCTCCTCAGCCGCCTGCACAATAATCCAAAGAGGTAAAACATGTTAGTCATAAGAAATTTCTTGATTTTACTAATTGCCGGCCTATTAACTGCGTGTGTGCATATTCCATCAGGTCCAAGTGTTATGACCTTGCCTGGTTCTGGCAAAAGCTTTGATCAATTTCGTTCAGACGAGTATGAATGCCGGCAGTATGCTTATGAACAAGTAGGTGGCAATACACCTCGGCAAGCATCACGGGCGAGCGGTGTAGAAAGTGCGGTTATCGGAGCAGGACTTGGTGCTGCTGCAGGTGCGGCTATTGGAGGCGGGCATGGGGCCGCTATTGGTGCTGGGACAGGTTTGTTAATGGGGGGGCTCTGGTTGGATCAAGTGCCGCATCAACGTCAGGATATGCCAGTCAGCAACGCTACGATTTTAGCTATATTCAATGCATGTACGCCAAGGGGCATCGTGTCCCGGTCGATGGCAGAATTACTAATGATTCATCGGGTAATAGAGGTGTAGCGAGAAGAACTTCAGCGCCACCCGCAAGTTTTGTTCCTCCACCACCGCCACCTGGCAATCCACCGTCACCACCGCCAAGATAATTTATTCGGTGGCTTGTTATCAGAAGATAGCAAGTCACCGAATTTTATCTGGAGCGCTAACGTGCTAACAGGCTGTTGAAAAAATGTTTTCGAGGCAGTCGATACCAGGCATAAACAGGTGAGAAAGTGCAGTTTATGCGTAATAAATGAGCATTCTGAGCCTGTTTTTAACACCGTAGCAGCAACGCAGATAGTTTTCCTACTAAGCGAGATTATTAAATCTCTCTCAAAATAAAGACATCAGGATGGCGAATAGTAAAGAGCATGATTATTGTTGCATCCGTCTTCGTTTCAGTAACTTATCGGTAAACAAAGCAAGTAACAGTAGTGTAATGATGTAGGGTACAGCAGTAAAAAAAGTTTCTTGATAATTAGTCATTTGTACTCGTAGTGGATACTCATAGTGCAGAGGGGGTACGCCTTCTCCTGTAACGAGCAATGTATATTGCCCTTCGTCCAGATTGAATTCCCCTTTAATGACGCCATCCGAGTGATTCGTTGAATACAAAGATGCCACCGTGTCACTTAAGGCTTTGCCACTGCCTCTTACTATTTTTATACCCACAGGCATGTCGCGTAATGCTTGATCAACTAAATCAAGAACCCACAGGGTTTCACCTTCTTTAGGGATTTCTGTGCAATATTCGGCTTCCGGATCGTTTTGTGGCTGGTAGGTACTCAAATGCACCATGCTCCCAGATACATTGCGCACACAAACATCGGATTCCAAGGATACTTTGCCATGAGCGGCGACTAAGCCGGAATGAAGTGCTACGAAAAGTATAGCGACTGAAACCCATATTTTTATTTCTTGCCTCATTATATGAACCTCCTACACTTATTGATTAGTAGTTTATTGAGTGTCTTTATTCTTTTTCAACAGCCTATTAACCCATGACCTGTGAGTGCGCAGGCCATGGGAAATATTGCCATCAATATCTGATGAGATTAAGGAACAATCCGGTTATTGAGAATTTCTTTGCTTTGGTTATTCCAGATAACGTCGGTCAGGTTCGAGTAACGGGTGATGATCTGTGCTGCAATACCACCTGAAAACAATCCTGCCCAGCCCAGAATCACAAAGCCCCAATGCAATGGTGCACTGAACAATTCTTCCATGAACCAGAAGGCATGACCCCATTCGTTCAATCCTACGTTTGGCAGAATCATCAATGGGCCTGCAATTGCCATTACCAGCGGGAATGATGTGCCGCGGCTATACAGTGGCAGACGGGTCGTCGCGTACAGGTATGATGCTACGCCACATACGATGTACATCGGGAATGAACCGTAAAACACCACAACGTGACTTGGCGTGAAGCTGGTGTCACGAATAATCACTTGGTGCCATGATGCATCTTGTTCGGTAAAGAAGCTTCCGCCCCAGTAAACACCAAACAGATACACGCCCAGCCACATCATCCAGTAAAAATAACGTTTGATTTCTAATTTCGGATCGAGGTTATCTAATTGTTCTTTGGTGTCGCGGGTCTTCAGTATCCAACCCCAGGTGATCAATGCAAATAAAGGCATCAGTGTCATGTGTACTCGCCACAGTCCCATCCACACTTTGTCAAATTCCGGTTCCATCGAGTCCATGCCGTGTGAATATGCAAATGTCCTTTGGTACCAGATCCAAAATATCGCTACCAGCAGCATCGTTATCATGCCCAGTTTGTAGTACTTCGAGTCGTACCACAACGACATGTCATAGCTTGCGCTCGAACTTGCGCTAGTTGTGCCGTATGTTGTTGCCATCATAGTCCTCCATTTGTTGAGTTAAGTAACGCAGTATCAAGGTTTATCAAAACATCCGTCATTTTCTATGTAATGTTTCCATAAACCCTTTTCTACGAGATTAAGAATAGCCGGTTACTATTCTTTTACAATGAGTGGATCCACTCATTTTTATAATCACAACCTGTTTTCTATGGATCTTTGGTTGCTGATAAAGAAGTTCAGTGTGCTGAGGTCGACGCCAGATCATCCGGAAACTGATTGCCTGGTTTCTGTGCTTTTAGCCGCAATGCAAAACTGATCAGGCTATTGGGTCCGCTCAGATCCAGTTTTCTCGAGATGTTGACGCGGTGATTTTCTATCGTTTTTTTGCTCACAAATAACTTTTGGGCAATTTGTGGGGTGGTGAAACCTTCGGCTATCTGATTCAGTACTCTGCGTTCCGCTTTGGTGAGGTTCGTGATTTTATCAAATGTCGCCTCAATTAATGCATCCTGTTCCGAGCGGTACCTATTGGTTTTTGACAGTTTCTCAAGCCGTGCTTTTATACTGTTGATCAATTCTTCCTTGGTAAATGGCTTGGTCAGATAGTCATCGGCCCCCATATCCATCCCTGTACGCGTATCGGAACGAGTCGATTTCGCGGTAAGGAATATAAATGCGGTGGGCGGTAGTTGCGGTATTTGTTTTATTCGAGAGAACACGTCAAAACCGTCTATTCCCGGCAACATAATATCGCAAATGATGATATCCGGCGTATGTTCCATCGCCATTTGGACGCCTTCCTCACCGGCAGGCGCGCTGATGACGTGAAAACCGTAATGCGCAATAATGTCAGATATGTTTTCACGCAATGCTTTTTCGTCTTCTATGACAAGAATCAGTGAGTTATTCATCGTTGTCACTTATAGGGGTAATTGAATCGTTACTGTGCAACCATTGCCGACTGTACTTTCAAAGCTGATGTTTCCACCGTGTATCATGATTAATTTCTTGGCGATCATGAGTCCAAGCCCGCTGCCAGGAAAAATCTTGGCATTTGATGCTCTGAAAAACGATTGAAACAGGAATGGCTGGTCTTTTTCCGGGATACCGATGCCATAGTCCTTGATCGTTATTAAATACGCACTGTCATGGAAAGTAACCATCAGGTCGGGCGCTGGTTTGCCTGCAGAATATTTAAAAGCGTTTGACACGATATTGCGCAAAACATTCCGTAGCAGAATTTCATCAACACTAATGATGCGGTCTGATGTATCAAACTGGTAATTGAGTTTTCTCTGTTGTCCATTGGGTTCAGCATTAGACTCGACAAATTCATCCATGAACCGCCTGAACGGTAGATTCTTCTTGCATAATTCTATTTTTCCTTCGTCAATTCGCCCGATATCCAGAATGTTTTCCATGAGTTCCGTCATGCGGATCGTTTCTTCAGCCATGACAGCTTTGTGTTTCTGAAAGAACTCCACAAAAGAAGGACTGAGATCGATTGATTCCATTTTTAGATCCAGTAGATCGATGCTGGAACGAATGGTGGCAAGCGGTGTGCGGAACTGGTGTGAGGCCAGGCTGACGAACTGGGTTTTAAAACGATTCAGTTCACGTTCTTTTTCCATGGCTTTTTGGTGTCGCTGCTCTGCCATTTTTATCAGCGTAATATCATTCTCAACAGCCACGTAATTGATCAATTTACCGGCATCGTCATAGACTGCAGCGATATCGAGATAGAGCCAGATCTTGTTACCACTCTTGGTGTAATTCAGAATTTCACCGGAGAATGTCCCTGTATTCTGCAGCGAGCAAGCGATTTCCCGGATTGTTTCGATAGAAGTTTCTGGACCCTGGAGAAAATCTGCCGGATCAAACCCTACGACCTCTTCGGATCGATATCCCAGGATTCTTTCAAAGCTATTATTCACCCATATAATTTTTTTTTCATGATCGGTGATCATGACGATGCCATTGGTTTTTTCAGCAACAAAGGCCATGCGCTGCAAATCCAGTTCGCTTTTTTTTCTAGCGCTGATATCCACACCGTATCTGATCAGAAACTCCGCATCCCCGTTTTCATCCAACAGAGGATACATGTTGCGCATATAGGTTCGTTCTGTGCCCTCAGAATCGGTGAGCTTTTCTTCAAAAGTAACCGGTTTTTTATGCACCATGCATTCTTTCATCACTGCATTGTGTCTTGATTCAGCAGCAGAAATCCAATTCCCGGGAACATTATATTCACCATGATTCATTCCAGTTATCATGCTACAGCGTTCTCTGCATTTAATGGCTGCATCATTGGCATAAATATAACGGCCTTCCTTATTCAGCACGACCAATTCGGTAGGCAATCTATCCAGTATATAATTGTAGAGAAGGTGCTCTTTCTTTTTATGTTCTTCTGTTTGCTTTTTCTGAGAGATATTTTGTAAAACACCGTATAAACCGACTAAGTCTCTGTGCTCATCAAGCATGGGATAGATGGTGGTGGCGTGCCATTTAAGCCTGCCATCGTGCATCACAATCATAAATTCTTCAGTACACTTTGTTTTTGCTGAAGTGGCATGCTCGATCAATGCGCGCATTTTTTCTTTTTCGGACTCTCTGTAGAAATGAGTGCCTTCAAGTAGGATTGAGCAATGAAAGCTTTTATCTAACTCATAAAAATCATAGAGATATTCCGACCAGGTCGTAATATTTGTTTTGAGAATGTAAGACCAATCGCCGATTTCTGCTATTTTGCCGAGAAGGCAAAACCGCTTTTGCTGGGATTCCGGCGAATCGAAAGTTGTCAGATCAAAGTCAGGTTCGGAAAACATGTAAGGTTGTGCTATGTCCTGGGTTGATAGTTTCTAGACTCAAAGCTATTAGACAGTAAATTGATTGCTAACGGTTTTCTGCTAATCCTGATGTCATTCCACACTATGATCTTACAGTGCGATACTGAGTTCGAGAGAGAAATTCTAAAGAAATGCTGAGCAAAATGAAAACATAATATGCGCTATTACAACAAAACCGGCTCTTAATTGAGATCGCTCTAATTTCAATGGCGTATTTTTCAATCCATAAAAAAACAGCGCTATCCAGTAGCGCTGTCAGAACGGAGAAAACATAAAAACTAAGCGGTGGTATTGATGTTTTGCCCGAGATGCGGGGGCAAATTTTGTATGGGTTGAGTATCCGGAATCGCTTCAATCAAAGCAAGTGCGCCAGCCGCACTCAGATCCATCGCTTTTTTAAGCACGGCGATACTGACTGCCTGGTTGGTGCTGGTTTCCGCCATTGTCGTTGCCACATTTGCTATACCTGTCACGTCCATAAAAATTCTCCTTATCATTTACAGTGCTAATAGCGGCATGTGGTGTACGTTATTTTAGGATACGAACTAGGATTTCCATTATCGATACCGAATGTGCCAAGTTACTGCAACAGCGATGAATGATTTGTTGCGATATCAATCTTTTCTGAGAAATGTTGAAAAAGTTCTTTTGAAATGATCTTTCCAATCAAAGCCGACTTTTATGGGAACTTTTACTTGAAAGTCGGCAGTTCCGGTATTTTTGCTATCCAGATATAAAATATACTGTCCTACTTCACTCATTCGAAATGACTGGGTGATTACTCCGAATGGATGTTGCTGTGCGGGTACTGACAGTATCTCATGTTCTTTTTCTTTATCATCATGGAACTCTACTTTTACTAAACGTAGCGCCAATGGAATATCGCGGGCCGATTCCGGATACAACAGATCAATCGTGATATTCAATGTGCCGGGCTCGGGTATTTTGCCGCATTGCACAGGTATGTGCGGTGATCTGATGGTATCTTGAGGCGCTACGTAGTCGTCGGGAAGATAGTATCCCGAATAACCGATGGTGAGCGCTTCAGTTTGTATGGTACAAGCACCGCCGCGAAAGCCTTTCGGATAGGTTTCGGATGAATCGCCTTGCGAACTTGCGTGATACAGCGCACCAAACGCTACAAAAATTGCCAAAATTCCAAATAAAATCGCAAACTGAGATTTGCGTGATGGCAATTTTGATTGAGTTGGCATAACAATCCTTTTATCAATTGAGTGCGGTAGTAGAAATTCTATTCATCAACGCTGATTTGCTTTTGAAGTGCAATAACATAACTGATGATAGTGCGATTAACAAGTGATTGTACCAAAGCAGTTCGAATCTTCTCATCGTACAAGTACGGGGTGCCGTCCCTGTGCGATCTCGCTTCAGTGCGTCGCGGCACAGAGGTGCTATCAGTTAGTCGATTTTGGCAGCGTAACGCCTTGTCGGAGGTGATTTAGTATTGCTTTTGCCGACGAATGATGGGTTTCCAAAATCGTTTTTTGATACTATTTGCATATTATCCTGTGGCTTACAGGGTTTTGACAGGATTCGCTATAAAGGGGCAATCGACAATGCCAAGAATTGAAACCGTATTCAAGAACGCGCACGGTGAATCTTTATCGGGCTCGCTGGAAATGCCGTCCGGCGCTGTTAAATCGTATGCATTATTTGCGCATTGCTTTACCTGTTCTAAAAATAATCTGGCGGCTACACGGATCGCACGTGCTTTAGCCGATTTTGGGATTGCTGTATTGCGCTTTGATTTTACTGGGCTGGGGAATAGTCAGGGCGATTTTTCAAACACCAATTTTTCGTCGAATTTGCAGGATTTATTGGCGGCGGCTCATTATCTCGAAGCGCACTATGCCGCGCCGTCCCTGTTAATCGGGCATAGCCTGGGCGGTTCTGCTGTGCTCGCTGCGGCTCAGGATCTTGCGGCTGTCAAGGCGGTAGTCACGATCGGAGCGCCGGCGACTGCGGCGCATATTAAGCATTTGTTTGCGGATTCCTATCAGCAATTAAAGAATCAACAATCGGTGCAAGTTGAGCTGGGTGGCAGAAGTTTCAAAATTCAACACCAATTTGTTGATGATCTGGAAAAATACAATTCTGTCGCGCATATTAAAGCCTTGGAAAAAGCCTTATTGATATTTCATTCGCCGCTGGATGATGTGGTGCCTATCGACGAAGCGACACGAATATATACTGCCGCCAAACATCCCAAAAGTTTTGTGTCGTTGGATCATGCGGACCACCTGTTGTCCAACCCTGAAGATTCCCGGTATGTTGCAGAAGTTTTATCGGCATGGGCGAGTCGCTATCTGGCAACAGATCAAATTCCAGTTAAAAAAGCAGATTCGGAAATGCAAGCGGTTGCGCCGGGTAGTGTTATTGTGTGCGAACGGGATAAAAAATTTACGCGTGAAATCTCGATGCAACATCATACGCTAATCAGTGACGAACCCATCGCCATGGGAGGCGCCGATCTTGGGCCGAATCCCTACGAATTGCTGCTCGCCGCATTGGGTAGTTGTACCTCGATGACGCTACGCATGTATGCCAATCATAAGCAGCTTGATTTGCAAGATATCCAAGTCGAATTGCACCACAGTCGGATTCATGCGGAAGATTGCGTCAGTTGTGAGGAACAACCTGCACTCATTGACAGGATTACGCGCGTCATTCAATTGACAGGCAATCTGGATCCGAAACAACGCGCCCGGTTATTGGAAATTGCGAATCAATGCCCTGTCCATAAAACCCTGCAAAATAAGATGCAGATAGAAACCAGTATAATAGATTGATTTTGTTATGCAATCAGATGGTAGTATAGAAAAATATCGTATTGATAAATGGCTGTTCGCGGCACGTTTTTTTAAAACCCGCTCTTTGGCGGCTGATGCGATTGAACGTGGCAGGGTTACGTTGAATGATCATCGGATCAAGCCTGCCAAAGTGGTTGCAGTGGGGGATATGCTGACGATCCGTATCGGTAATGTTCAATACGTGATTAAAATACTGGCATTATCCAATAAGCGAGGCTCCGCAACGCAGGCGCAGCAGCTTTATAGCGAAACGGATGAAAGCCGAGCACGACGGGAAATGCTGGTGGCTCGCTTAAAAGCGCAACCTGAGCCCTTTTTTACCAAAGGCCGGCCAACCAAGCGCGACCGGCGCGTGATTGAACGATTTTTTTCGAGTGACGATGAGTTTTGAGTCTACGATAGGAAACACTCGTGTCACTGTCCTTTAACAGCCTGTTATGAATACAATCAAGTGAGAGAACATGACCAATAACACTTTTAACCTGGATAAAGACCAGTTGATTAAACAGTCCTTTGCGCAGATGGATATGCATCTGCAAGGGACAAATTACACCCAAGCACAGAAGCTGGCACTAACCTGTCGCATTTTGTTTGATAACGGGCACGATTCAGGGTTAGCCGGGCAAATCACGGCGCGTGGCGAAAAACCGGGGACTTATTTGACGCAAAGACTTGGGTTGGGCTTTGATGAAATTTGTGCGAGTAACCTGTTGCTCGTCAATGAAGATCTGGAAGTTTTACAGGGCGACGGCATGGCGAATCCGGCAAATCGCTTTCATTCATGGCTTTACCGCGCCAGGCCGGACGTGCAATGCATTGTGCATACCCATGCAGTCCATACGGCTGCACTCAGTATGTTGGAAGTACCGCTGGAAATATCGCATATGGATAATTGCGTGCTCTATGATGATGTGGCTTTTATGCCCAAGTGGCCGGGCGTGCCGGTAGGTAACGAAGAAGGTGAGTTGATTTCCAAGGCCATTGGCAGCAAACGTGCCTTATTATTAGCGCATCATGGCTTGCTGGTTGCCTGTTCGAGTATTGAAGAAACCTGCATGTTATCCATTGCTTTTGAACGGGCTGCGCGCATGCACCTGTTGGCGGCATCGGCGGGTAAGATTCAGCTCATTGATCCGGATCTGGGACGGGAAGCACATGACTGGATTCTGCGCGGGCAGCGTAGCGCAGTGGGTTTTGCCTACTATGCACGGCGTAGTCTGAGAAAGAATCCAGAATGTCTGGAATAAATTTTAATTAAGTCTGAATGGCTAAAACAATCACTATTTTGGCTACCAGCGCATATATGAATTGTACCGATTAGCCGTTTCAGTTAGAATCCGCTCTTCCCAGGCGCGTAGCTCAGTTGGTTAGAGCACCACCTTGACATGGTGGGGGTCGTTGGTTCGAATCCAATCGCGCCTACCAAATCAGATTCCGCAGCAATCCATACTCCCATACACGATAAAATCGCAGCAATTCTTGAAAAGCAGACTGTAAAACCACGAGAAGCTTCCGGGAGGTTTTACTTATCTATCTGTGAAAAAAATCACAATGCAGATTTGTTTTCATGTTGCACAATGGTTAATAGAAATATTTCTATTTAACAGAGTCTATGCAGTCTGCTAAAGTAGTATTAGGCTCATTGTAAACAGAGTCAATAGCTGGTTTTTCAAGTAAGCACTAATCAAGGAGCTTAAATTCTATGATTGGGCAATCGCAAGCTTTTCTGGAAACACTGCAGGTTGTTGAAAAAATCGCGCATTGTGAAGCACCTGTATTGATTGAAGGTGAAACAGGTACAGGAAAAGAACTGGTGGCGCGGGCAATTCACTATGGTAGTAGCCGTCAAAAATACCCTTTTGTTCCCGTTAATTGTGGCGCAATTCCCGATTTGTTGATAGAAAATGAGTTATTCGGTCATAAGCGTGGTGCCTACACCGATGCGCAATCGGATAATCTCGGGCTCATTTCACAAGCACAGCGCGGCACACTTTTTCTTGATGAGATTGATGCGCTAACCCCTAAGGCGCAGGTCACTTTGCTCAGATTTTTACAGGATCAGTTATACCGACCATTAGGCGCAAGTGGAACACAAGCAGCTAATGTTCGGATTATTGTTGCCAGTAATGCGGATTTGACCAAGCTGGCTGAGCAGGGTGTTTTTCGCATGGATTTATTATTTCGCATCAAGATCATGTATCTTAAGCTACCCGCATTACGTCAACGTAAAGGTGATGCTGTATTGTTAGCGAATCATTTCTTAGAAACATGTGCAAAACGATATGATCTGGGTCAAAAGAAATTGCATCCTGAAACCATTGCTTGGTTTGGTCAATATCAATGGCCAGGTAACATTCGTGAACTGGAAAACATGATCTGCCGGGAATATCTGCTCGCAGATACCTTTCTGATTAATATCAAATCACCGGTGGTGGGCATTGCAGATCGCCGTACCTGCGTTGACCGTCGTAAAGCCAGTATGATGAATATGAAATTCAATGAAGCAAAAAAACATGTCATCACAAGTTTTGAGCAAAGTTATCTGACTGAGGCTTTGCTGAAGGCGCATGGCAACGTATCCATGGCGGCAAAATTAGTGGGTAAGGAACGGCGTGCATTTGGCAAGTTACTTAAAAAATACGGAATGGATAAAAATCTTATTACCAGTAATTATCCCTCTCAATAAAATTTCAATCCGATTTAAAATTTGCGTACTACAAACTTTTATTTTTCACCTGCCTCGACCTTATTGATTTTTCAGTATATGTTGATAAACAACCGAGCTTCATGTATGTCAAATACCGGGTCAAAATGAACCCAGTTATAGATTCAATCAGAAATATTCATATCCAACTGTTTTAAAAAACAAATCTCTTATTGTTCGCTATCGTCATGGGTAATAATCAACCCAGTCTCGGATCATTCGTTATCATAAATAATATTAATAATCATGTTGTTATATGAATATTAGAAATTGGCATAGTAGTTGCGTTACTTAATAAAGCGTATCGGCTTGAGATTATCGGCCGAAACAGTGGAGGATGCGTGGTTGATGGAAACGGATGAGTCATCTAAAGCCAATATACGCAAAGAAATTTTGCAATATATGCAAACGCATCCGGATGCCGCAGATTCACTCAATGGCATTGTTAATTGGTGGCTATCCAGCAAATACAGTGCTGAGGATATGAAGAAAGTTGAAGGCGTTCTTGAGCAACTGATTAAAGATGGATTGGTTAAAAAGGTAGTCCTGATTGACAAAACAATTCTTTATAAGCGCAAGGAGAGCTTGAATTAACAGTTGTGAAGCCAAAACCGGACAATTTGCGGGTGGAGATAAAGAATTATCAATGTTAATCAAGTAGTCAAACAAATTGTTCAACGAGCTATCCGATCAAATCAAAAGGAGATTACAACATGCCAGTTGCAGTGAGTTATCCAGGTGTTTATATCGAAGAGATTCCGAGTGGAGTTCGAACTATTACCGGAGTGGCGACTTCCATTACCGCTTTTATTGGGCGCGCACTACAAGGTCCAGCGGATGAGCCGATCACAGTCAATAATTTTAGTGACTTTATTCGATCTTTCGGTGATCTGCATGTGGATTTTCCAATGTCCTATACTGTTCGCGATTTTTATTTGAATGGCGGACAACAAGCGATTATCGTGCGGTTACAAAAAAATTCTGGAAAATCAAAAAATGCCGATCTTAAATTAGAAGCTGCTAGTGCTGGGTCATTAGGCGATCAAGTTACCTTTACAGTCGATACAAAAGGTATTACTGATGAAGTCGCTAAACGTTATGGTATGACTAAAGCCGATTTATTCAATTTGACCGTCTATGAAAACCCTGGTAAAGGTCGCGTCGAACGTTTTTCTAACGTTGCAATCATTTCTGCTGCAGGTGCACGAAGGCTTGATCGGATACTTGAGGCTGAATCGAATCTGGTGCGTGTTCAGAAAAAGACCGATGGCACCCCCGATCTGATTACTACAAAACCGGTAGATTCTAAGCCAGATGAAGACCCTTCAGATCCAGCAGCCGATTCAAGCAAATTCAAGAAATTTACTGGCGGTGCAGACAGTGATTTTTTAACTTCCAAAGCAGATATTGTCGGCAATAAGGCCAATAAAACCGGCCTATATGCATTGGATAAGGCTGATTTATTTAATCTGCTCTGTATTCCTCCTGATACACGGGAAAGTGATACACCGAAGGATGTTTATCAAGAAGCAATGAAATATTGCACCGATAGGCGAGCGTTGCTTATTGTCGATTCTCCCGCGAGTTGGGGAGCAAATAAGGAGACAGCTGCTGCCACTGCTCGCGACAGATTAAGCACATTAAATTTATCAGGCATTGAAGCCCGTAATGCGGCTTTGTATTTTCCTCGTGTATTGCAGAGCGATCCTCAACGCGAGGGGCAAATTGATACATTTGTTCCATGCGGTATTATTGCTGGATTGATGGCGCGTACCGATACTACTCGAGGTGTTTGGAAGGCACCGGCAGGTTTGGATGCTTCGTTAAGTGGTATTCAAGGATTGCAAGTCAATCTTAACGATGCTGAAAACGGCATGCTCAATCCACTGGGAATTAATTGTTTGCGTGCATTTCCAGTGAATGGCCGGGTGGTATGGGGTGCTAGAACCCTTCGTGGCGCTGATCAACTAGCAGATGAATGGAAATATATACCTGCTCGCCGCACTGCGTTATTCATCGAAGAAAGTCTTTATCGAGGTACACAGTGGGTTGTGTTTGAGCCCAATGACGAACCGCTGTGGGCGCAAATTCGCCTGAATATCGGTGCGTTTATGCATAATTTGTTTCGTCAGGGCGCATTTCAGGGCACTACACCGAGGGACGCTTATTTTGTCAAATGCGATAAGGAAACCACGACGCAAAACGACATCAATTCAGGGATCGTCAATATTGTGGTTGGCTTTGCACCGCTGAAGCCTGCCGAGTTCGTTATCATCAAACTCCAGCAGATGGCTGGGCAAATTGAAGTTTAAGGAGAACCAGTTATGGCACAGTTCAGCGTTAATGCACAGCGATTTGATCCTTATAAGAATTTTAAATTTCGCGTGAAATGGGATGGTAAGTACGTTGCCGGAGTAAGCAAGGTGGGCGCGCTCAAAAAGACGACCGAAGTGGTTAAGCACCGCGAAGGGGGTGATCCCAGTAGCAGCCGCAAGTCACCAGGACGTACTGAATATGAAGCGATCAGCCTGGAGCGAGGTGTTACGCACGATAAGGAATTTGAACAGTGGGCGAATAAAGTCTGGAATTTTGGTTCAGGACTCGGCTCGGAAGTTTCACTCAAGGATTTCCGCAAAGACATCATCATTGAACTCTATAACGAGGCGGGGCAGTTGGCAGTTGCCTATAAACTGTTTCGCTGCTGGGTATCAGAATTTCAGGCCATGCCTGATCTGGATGCCAACGCCAATGCGGTGGCAATACAGCATATTAAGCTGGAGAACGAAGGCTGGGAGCGTGATTATGAAGTCGCAGAACCGGCTGAAGTAACCTTTACCGAGCCACAATAACGATGATTTCAATTGCAACGGCAGATTTATTAACGGCATGGGAGCGTGGTCTGTCGCAATCGTCAGCTTCGCGGCGTTTACTGATGCTGCTTGCAACGGCGTATCCGGAACTAACGGAGGAGCAATTGCTAAAGGCACCGATTGGCCAGCGCGATGGCTTGGCGCTGCAGTTGCGTGAAGTATTGTTTGGATCGCAGTTAATCAGCGTGGCGATTTGTCCATTTTGTACCGAACAGTTGGAGTTGACTCTGAATGCGAGCGATATTCAGGTAGCGTCGAATAGTTTTTTACAAAAACCGCTGCAATTGCAACTGGAAGGATTTAAATTGGAATTTCGCTTACCGGATAGTCAGGACTTAATGCACATTGAAACCATTAATAGCATCGAAGAAGCCCATAATATATTGATGAGACGTTGTTTATTATCAGTTTCTCATAATGACCAGGCCTGCGATATGAGTCAATTACCCGAAACGGTTTTGCAGAAAATTGAAGCGGCAATGTCAGAAGCGGATCCGCAAGCGGATGTACAACTGGATTTGCATTGTCCTGCATGTCAGCGCAATTGGTTGGCAACTTTTGATATTGCTTCGTTTCTTTGGAGTGAAATCAATACTTGGGCGCAACGCCTATTGAATGAAGTGCATCTATTAGCCAAAGCGTATTGCTGGCGTGAAACAGATATCCTGGCAATGAGTTCAATGCGGCGTCGAATGTATTTGGAGCGGCTTACACAATGAGCGGATACCTAAGTCATCTGGCTGCATTAGCACTTAATCAGTTGCAGCCAATGCAGCCACGTTTGGCGAGTCGATTCGAAGCGCCGCTGAATAAAGACGGAATCGACAATATCCCGCTGGACGTAGCACAGGAATTTCCATTATCCGTACCGTCAATCCAAACGCAACCTTCAATGATCAGTGCTTCAGATCATGCTGTTTCGCACCAAGCAGAAACAGCACCCACGGGTGATCAGATAATCAAAAATACCGGTAAACACGATCAACCTAAAGCTTCAGAACAAACTGTATTGATGACGGAGAAATTAGAACCGCGCACTGATCAGCAAACACTCTTATCAAGTCAGCGCGTTGCTCCGATCAATCAAGAGCAGGCAAGCCGTGTTGCCCAGCCTGTTAATAAACCGGTTGCAGCGGAACTTCACGAGCTCCCTAAAAACCCAAAGCCGGTCGAAAGTACACACACCCATACAGACACTCATACACACACACGGATTGAACGGGTGCAAGCGCATTTTTTTACGGAAACGACCCACAAAGAGTTTGTTATCAAAGCAGCAACACCGCTTGATGGTAGTGAGAAACATGAAAAAACAGGTGAGATGCCGCATGCTGCGGCGGTTAAGCCGGCTCATATCGCAGTGCGGCCTGTACGATTCACCATTGAACCACTTGTAACCGACCAGGCGGGCAATCAACAAATTCCATTTGCGCAATCTGACACCGATGCAACGCCAGCACCAGCACCTACCATTCAAGTCACCATAGGGCGCATCGACATTCGTGCCACCCAGACTGCACAGAAATCAACCGCAAAACCGCGTGCAGCCAGTACTACTATGAGCCTGGACGACTATCTCAAACAGCGTAGTGGGAGACGATCATGAGTGGCCCTCTGGCAATTGCCGCGGTCACGGCTGTGTTGAAGGACATGCTCAATAACGGTTTTATCAATCATGATCTCTCCACAGTGGGTAGTTTTTCCGTCACTGCCTTGCCGCCAGACCGAATTACTACAGGCACGCAAGAGCCGAATCAGCTTAATTTATTTCTTTATCAGGTGACGCCTAATCAAGGCTGGCGAAACGTCGGTTTGCCGTCGCGCGACAGTGGTAGTGAGCGTTTAACCAATCCGCCGTTGGCGCTTGATCTGCATTATCTGATGACTGCCTATGGTTCAGAGGATTTTAATGCTGAAATATTATTTGGTTATGCGATGCAAATTTTGCATGAAACGCCGATAGTGACTCGCAAGGATATTCGTACCGCATTGGGTTCGCCTGCACCGGTTGGATCAGGAATACTGCCCTCGCCATTTGGAAATTTGTCAGCATTGGATCTGGCCGATCAAGTCGAGCAAATCAAAATCACACCGCACTACTTGGCGACAGAAGAACTCTCCAAACTGTGGACTGCGATGCAAGCACGTTATCGCCAGTCGATGGCCTACCAAGTATCGGTAGTGCTTATTCAAAGCACAAAACCTACCAAAACAGCATTGCCGGTGGTCAGTCGTGGCAAAGAAGATCGTGGTGTTGAAGCACTGGCGGATGCTCGGTCTACCTTTCCGTCTCTGGAAAACATACATATTGGTCCAGATGGCGATGCTAAAATTGATCCATTGCCGCGTTCTTATCCTAGTGCGGAGTTGGGTTTGCAATTAATTCTGCAAGGACAGAATCTGGATGGAGACACCGTGCAGGTTAATTTTACGCACACCCGCTTCGCGCAACCAGATCATCCTCAATACTTGCCGCCGATCAATATTGCGGTGACAGATCCGGCAGATCATACTGCAACTCAGATTAAAGTAAAACTTCCGGGACCTGCACAGTGGCGAACAGGTCTGTACACCGTTTCAGTCGCAGTGACCAAGGATGCAAAAATTTACAACAGCAATGAATTGCCGCTGGTGATCGCACCAAAAATTAAGACGATAGCGCCTTCCAATCCTATTGTCCGGGTCGGTGGGGATGTTTCAATCACGATGACATGTGACCCGGAAGTTATAAAAGAACAAAGCGTAACGCTATTGCTGGCGGATCGTGAAATTCCTGCCAATCCACGCACTGGGGATACTAATACGCTGGTGTTTGTTGTCAAAGCAGCACCTGAAGTGACCGATGCACCGATCAGACTCCGTGTGGATGGTACTGACAGCATGCCGTTTGAGCGTCGCTTTGATGCCAATGGAAATCCGCGCCCTCTGGCATTTGCCGATAATCAGAAGGTGACGATCACATGAATAATTATCAGCAATGGTTGCAGAGCAACGATGATTATCTGCGTATCGCCATACGCTGGGTACATTTGCGTCTGGTACGGCAAATCGGGTCAATGGTGCCGGTGAAAGCGGCCATTCCGGAAAAAAAATCCTGGTTCAGCCGTAATAAATCTGAACCATTGCCGCCCGTGACAGATCCAGCGACAAAAGATGCGGCGATCGCTGAAACAGCGAAAAGAATGGTTGCGGCAGAAGCCAGCAATCCGCCGCCGGCATTACTCGTTCTCAGTCAGCAACTTGGATTGACGTGCTTTGAGCGCGATTTACTGCTGCTATGCGTTGCCATGGAGCTCAATAGCAAAACTGCGCTACTGTGCGCGAAAGCACAGAATAACTCCAATAGGCCTTACCCCACATTTGCTTTAGCTGCACAGATATTCGATGAATTTAAGTGGGATGCGCTTTCTGCTGATCGGCCGCTACGCTACTGGCGTTTGCTGGAAATCAATCAACCGGGAGCGGAACCCTTGGCAACCAGTGCATTGCGTGCGGATGAACGCGTTGTTAATTATATCGTTGAACCAAAGCACATTATCGATGACAGGCTAATGCCGTTTATTGCGCCGATCGAAATAACCGATACCGATCAAGAAGCGCTGGCGCCCTCACAACTACGCACAGCAGAAACATTGCGTCATTATCTGGAAATCAATCTCTCCAACTCGGGACAACACCCACTGATCGTTCAATTGATTGGGGCTGATTCATTGGCAAAGCAAGTGATCGCAAGACATACACTTCTCAGCTTCGGTTTGCAGATGTCACGGTTTCCCGTTGAAACATTGCCCATGCAAACTGCCGAAGTGGAAACGCTGTTACGGCTGTGGGCGCGCGAGCGCCAGCTCCTGCCGATCGCTCT
Source organism: Nitrosomonas sp. (assembly GCF_024282095.1). Lineage (GTDB taxonomy): Bacteria > Pseudomonadota > Gammaproteobacteria > Burkholderiales > Nitrosomonadaceae > Nitrosomonas. The sequence continues at coordinate 32,259 of NZ_JAMWZS010000010.1, read as the reverse complement.
TTATCTGGATACCCATGGAATGGATGTACCCGCCGCGCATAGTGCAGCAGCGGTGCAACGTTTAATCAAGGGTTGCGGCGGTATTGTGATCATTGCGACACGTGATATTCGCCCCGACCTCGGCGGCTGGACGCTGGAAATCGGCAGACCCACCGCGATTGAGCAACAAATGGCCTGGCGTGCCGCATTGGGATCAAACGCAAATGATATGGGTGCGCGGCTGGCCGGACAATTTAGCCTGGATCTACCCTCGATTCATCAAATCGCCCGCACCGAGCTTGCCGAAACCGCTGCGCAAAGCAGCAATTTGCCGCAACGTGTCTGGCAAGCCTGTTTGCTTAAAACTACGCCGAATCTGGATCAATTGGCACAACGCATTGAGCCCAAAGCGACCTGGGATCATCTGGTGCTGCCACAGGAAGCTTTGGGCTTGCTACACCAAATTGTCGATCAGGTCGACCAGCGCGGCAAGGTCTATAACGACTGGGGATTTCTCGCCAAAATGAACCGCGGATTGGGACTCAGCGTGTTGTTCGCAGGCGAGAGCGGTACCGGCAAAACCATGGCTGCCGAAGTCATTGCCAATGCTTTGCGGTTGAATCTTTATCGCATCGACCTTTCCTCAGTCGTCAGTAAATATATCGGCGAAACCGAAAAGAATCTGCGCCGCTTGTTTGATGCCGCAGAAGATGGCGGTGCCGTGTTATTTTTTGACGAAGCTGATGCGCTGTTTGGGAAGCGCAGCGAAGTCAAAGACAGCCACGACCGCTATGCCAACATCGAAATCAATTACTTGCTGCAGCGCATAGAAGCGTACCGTGGCCTGGCAATACTGGCCACCAATATGAAAAGTTCACTGGATCAAGCGTTCATGCGGCGACTGCGCTTTATTGTTAATTTCCCGTTTCCGGGTGTGCCAGAACGTAGCCTCATGTGGCAAAAAGTCTTTCCATCCGAAGTGCCTAAGGCAGATGATCTCGATTACGATCGCCTGGCGCGTTTCAACCTGACCGGCGGCAGCATCCAGAACATCGCCTTGAACGCCGCATTTCTTGCCGCAGCAAAAGAAAGCCTGGAATCGAAAGTAACCATGGCGCTCATTCTCGATGCCATTCGTAGCGAATTGCGCAAGCTCGATAAGCCAGTAAATGAAAACGAATTTCGCATCATGGAAGTGGTGGGGGCCAAATCATGAACATCAGTTTGCATATTGAGCGGTTGGTTCTGGACGGCGTCACTATCGCCCCCAATCAGCGCCATTTATTGCAAGCCAGCGTAGAAGCCGAACTCACCCGCCTGCTCACCGATGGAGGACTTGCGCCCAGTCTTACGCATGGAATTGCCTTGCCGAGACTGTCTGCCAGTAGTATGCAATTAACCGGTAATAACCCGGCACAACTCGGCCAGCAAATTGCGCAGTCGGTGTATGGAGGCATTGGCCATGAATAAGACGAATGCTGTTCAACAAACCAGAACGGCCAGTAGCCTGTCGCCTGCGCAAGGCTTACTGCAGCGCCAGTGCGCTTGCGGTAATCACACCGTGGCAGGCGGGGAGTGCGCGGCGTGTGCGGAGAATAAAACAGGTTTGCAGCGAAAACTTAGTATTGGTGCTAGCAATGATCCGCTGGAGCTAGAAGCCGATCGGGTTGCCGATCAGGTTGTCGCGAATAAAGCGTCACCATTATCAGTTTCTGGCCTGGCTTCCGGGCAATTACAACGTGAAGAAGCGCCCAAGGAAAAAACCAATGAAGAGAAATTTCAGGCGGGTTTGGAAAAACTAGGGGAAGCTTTCTTGGAAACCCCCCTTGGGAAGCAACTTCTTGAAAAGATAAAGCAGGATGCTTTGGTTAAAGGGGCAATTACGCTAGGCAAAGACATTATTTCAACATGGCCGGGCAAGATATATACCGGTGAAGCGGCGATTATTACGGTGGCGGCGTTAGCCGCGACGCATAAAGAGTTGCCCGTTCAAATTCCTGAAATACCGCTGGATATTTTGACGCCCGGCCTTAGCGTGAAACTAACCTATAAAGGGCCTGTAGACAAGCCAACTGAGGCCATGGTCACGTTCAAGTTTACTGAGCAGGCGCCAAAGGGTAGCGCGGACAAAGAAACTATAAGTGCAACAGATAAATATCGTGCTGAGACGGCTCGCATGGCTGCCGACCAAGATAAATTCCGGGCAGGTTTGCGTTATCCCCCTGGCTCACCGGAGGATTTGCAGCAAAAGGCAGAACAAGAAGCGATCAAAAAATCAGTTTTGAAATATCCAGGTGGCCCAAATATCGAAGCGACGATTAAAAAATATCCCTGGTTGGCAACGCCCCAATCGAAAAATGACTTACAGCTAACCATGCCCAAACCTACTTTTGGAGCGCAACCGCCATCGTTGTTTGGTGATGAGTTCAAACTTAAACTGCCTGACGAGCAAAAGAAAAAACAAGACGAACCGGCATTACAAAAAAAACTCAGCGTAGGCGCAAGTAATGATCCGCTGGAACAGGAAGCAGATCGGGTGGCCGATCAGGTGATGGCAGTACCACGACATTCAGCAGTCAATACCACGCTGCCACGCATTCAGCGTTTTACTGGACAAGCGAATGAGGGCGCAAATGCTGCGCCTGACAGTGTGGATCGTGTGCTTGCCGGTTCTGCTAGACCGCTCGAACCATTACTACGGCAGGATATGGAGGCCCGGTTTGGGTATGATTTTTCTCAAGTGCGAGTACATACGGGTAGTGCTGCTGAGCAATCGGCTTCGGACGTGAGTGCTAATGCCTACACTGTAGGACACAATATAGTGTTTAGTACTGGCCGTTTTGCTCCGGGGACTTATGAGGGAAGGCGGTTGATTGCCCATGAGCTGACACATGTCGTGCAGCAGAGCAACGCGAATAAAATTGACCAAACTTTGCAGTTGCAATCGCCTAAAGCGTCTAATCGCTGGATTCAGCGCGACACGAACAAGAAAATGTCATCTCTGGAGAAAATCCATAAACTACTCTCCACAAATTTCTTCTGGGATTTTGATCTTGCGGTGACGGATGAGGATGCCCGTGCTGCATTGGATATTTTGGAGAAGATGGAGCCAGAAGAGCTTATTGATACAGTCCTGAAAATGAAACTCTCGGGTGCGTGGACTACACTCTACAAAGAACTTGCTGAATCGGACAGAGTCCGATTTGGTGGGATTCAAATGAAGATAGACCCGAACGTGGGGTATCTGATGCCGAATGATGAAATCCGGCTAGACGGCTGGCTGTCCGAACAGCACGAAAACATTGCCATCCCGCTCAAAGTTAATACTGACGGCGTTCGCCTGTCCATGCTCCCTGAACCGGTTCCTGTCGTCGGACTGATGCCGCAGGAGGCCGTCAATGTGATTGCCAAAGCTCTAACCGCTTCGCCCTCCAATCCTTGGTCGGCACTGAAACTAACGGTGGTAAGTAGAGGAATGCTCTACGGCAACCAACAGGGTCCAGTGCGAGGAGAGATTGGGTTCGACGCTCAGGAAATAAAACCATCTCCCCTGTCCTACACGGCGGAACAGAATAAAAAGCACGATCAGTTTTGGAACTACTACAAAAAGCATGACCAATCTAGTGTGGAAAGTATCGAGACCGGAAATCTGTATCTGTCGCAGATGAAGAAGTCTCTGATCAATTTTGAGAAGCCTGAAGACCTTTGGAAATGGGCGGAGCAGCAGATCGAAAAGCAAAGTGCTCCTAAGCGTGAGTTCCTAAACTGGCGGCGGACGTTCGAGCGGAACTGGGAGGATGCCAAGAAGAATGACCCTGCCAACGAGCCCTACACCCGTGACGTGTACCATCGTTTTATGATCTGGATGGATTCGCATACGGAGGATGACTACAAAAAATACAAAGCCGAAACCATCGCCATGCAGTGCATTGACGCAGCCATGAGCAAGAAGTGGAAGCTGAATGAACTCAAGATTCAAAAGGATATATTGAAGAAGAAGGCGAACGAGTCACCTATTGACGCACCAAAATTTAAGCAAAACCTGAATGAGATTATTACGCTAATTGAAATGGCTATTCTGCGTCCTCACGGGCCGCATATCGCCGAAGACAAAACACACGGAGTTGGGTATCTGATACAGCCCAGCGATGATGAAATCAAGATACGCCGCCTGATCGCGGACTATATGCTAGAAGACTATCTAGGCCAGTCAAAATCCGGCACGGCACCCAATGCTGTGGTGTTCGTAGACGGTTGGTTTCAGGCGCATCCCAAACAGCTTCAGGCGTTTCTGCTGGTACAGACGAAGCCGAATGTAGAAAAATATGACGTTCCCATTGAAATTCCAGCCCACGAAACGGTTATTGAGATTGGTATCGGCTTCATTCCCATTGTCGGGGAGATCGTCGGAACGTATGAAGTGATTGCCGGAGAAGACTTGTTCGGGCGTCCGCTCAGCGCAGAAGAGCGGGCTGTGACGGCCGCTTTGATCCTGCTGCCCGCCGCCGCTAAAATATTCAAACTGGGCAAGGGCGTTGTCACGGCTAGCCGTCTCGCCCGCGATTACCATATGACGCCACGCGAAGCGGATGCTGTCTTGCGAGCCTTCACGGGTATTTCTCCCGGTTCGGCAGGCGAAAAACTGCTGCGTGAAGCCGAAGCCGACCTGAAAGCGGGCAAGGGATTACGGAACCCCGCGCAACTTCGAGAGATCAACAAACTGCTTAGCGAGATGGGAATGACCGAACGAGCCACTGCGGACGCCTTGAAGACACGCCGCGCCAATCCTTTTGCCAACTTGACCGAACAGGAGATAGACAGGGCTTTAGAAGGTATAGAGACACCCGCGCACAAGGGTATTAAAAAGCCCACGATGGCAGGAAAATCCGTTCCCACCAGGCAAATACGTCGTCTGGACATAGACGACCTGTTTCTGCGTCCGGGCGAAACACAGCGTCAGGCACTAGATCGCGTCAATAGCGTCATTGGGCATAAAATCAGCGATACGCCTTTGCGCGATGCCTGGGAAGCCGCCCGCACCAAAGTGTTAGACGGTCGCGACATCAACACCATCACCCGCGAGGAGATGATCGGCAAGGGTGGATTCTACGACAAGGTGCGTGATGCGTTCTGGGACGAAGTGCAGGCCAATGACTCCGCCAAGCACTATCTGAATAACGGAGGATTCGACTTCACGGGAGGCCGCGCTCCGCTATACCAAACATCGGCCACGAACATCGGAGATCAAGAACTGCGTATCTCGCTCGACCATGTGGACGAAAAGGCGATTGGTGAGAACTGGCGCAAAGCCATTAATGCGGATAACCTTCGTATGGAGTTCCAGAACCCGAATAGTTTCCGCGAAAGCATTCAGAAAAAATTTCCTGAATTGCGGCCCACGCCCTCGACTGACGGGATGACAGCGCCCAAGCTATAACGACATTTTCATAAACCAATAGCTAGGTAACGTGCTCTATGCAACAAACAATGAGAAATGTAATGAATTAAAAATCGATAGGGTCAGGTTTGATTGATATGGCTGATTAAGCATCAAGTAGAAATAAGGAATTATTTGTCATTTTAATGGCATTGAAAAGAACATTGATTGGTCGGAAAAAATGATTCTGCGATTTGGGTGTTTATCGAATGGATTAGACAGGCGTGGTTTATGAGTTAAGTAGAATCTTTATATGAATCATTAGATTTTTGAATCAAATAATAAACGTAAGGGAAAATGATGAAGATCAATCAGCATTGGTTAGAAGGAGATAACGTAACACGAAGAGATACACCCAATAAGGGCGGAAGTCTTGATCCGAAATACTTGGTATTTCATTTTACTGCTGGCTGTGGTTGTCAGAGTTCTGTGGATTGGTTGTGTGATCCGCAAGCAAAGGCATCAGTAAGGTAGGGTGGATTTCATGCAACGAATAACGAATGAATTTTTATACAACAATGTTTGATTAAGAATAATTGAAGAAAATAATGACAACTGAAAAAGAGCTACCCTGGTTTCCCTTATACGAGTTCCAGGAATTTGTCTATCAGAGTTTTTTAGTTCTTTCAATACCTGCGGAAATAGCAGCTAATCCGGGTGCCGCTGTTACTGCCAAGAAATGGGCTAAGGGTGATTTTTTACAAGGCTAGGCTTTTAATTCGGGTGGTGAAGGTAAGTACACACTGGGTGCTACTTTGCAATTCAATTCCGGCCCAAGGCTTGATACCTCTGTTAAGGGAGATAAAGGAATAGGACATTCTCCGGGGACTTTCGAAGCCATTGGCACTGGAATAGAGGGGTCCTTTGATATGCATTGTACGGCTGGGTCTTTCCTGAAGAGCCCATTACTAACAATGCTGCTCGAGTTCTCAAGGTAAGTGGTACCGTGCGTGCAGTTCGCGGCACCGATGCAAAACCGGAAACTGAACCCGGCGGCATGCCGCTTGGAACGGTGGGATATTTCACTATCACACGAAAAAGCTAACAAATTAGTTTTTGGATAAAAGGATTAAGAAGTACGGAGATGGCTTGATTGATGGTTACTGATTCAATTGTTAATTAGAGCGATAAAAACAATCAACTAACAAAGGAGCTTGGTTTGAAATGTCCAATCCACTAAGAAAAAGCGATCAAGGGTCGGAAGTCAAGGAACTGCAGACCTTGCTGATGGAAAAAGGTTACTTGACTAATGAAGAGATCAACGGTGTATTCGACCAAGAAACTTATCGTGCAGTGCGCACTTTTCAATCGCAAAACCTGGATAAACACGGACAGCCTTTGGTGGTGGACGGCGTCGTGGGTGACCTTACATGGTGGAGTCTCAAGCATCCGAAACCAATCATTGAAGCACCCAGTGCAGTGGATTATCGGGCCATGCCACCGGCATCAATGGCTGGCAGTGAGCGTGGTCGAGCAGCATTGCAGGTTGCAATTGATGAGCTGAAGGCAGGTGCTGGAGAAGTAGGCGGGAATAATCGAGGACCTTTCGTAAAGAAATATTTGCATGGTTTGGCACCGGAAGGAGAAAAAGGACTTTGGTGTGCTGGCTTTGTCAGTTATTGTTATTCTCAGCATCCGGCGGGAATTCCTTTTAAATATACCGTAGGTGCACGGGATGTGTTGCAGCAATTCAAGAAGAATGGTTGGGCACATCCGCCTGGAAGTGGGTATGTTCCAAAACCTGGCGATATCGTGGTCTGGTGGCGCGAGCAGCTTTCCAGTGGTAAAGGGCATATTGGTTTGGTTCATCAACTGCGTGATGGTTTTTTATATACTATTGAAGGTAATAAGAGCTCCAAAGTGCAAGGCTTTAATTATGTGTTTAGCCGCATGGACAAATTACTCGGATTCGGTCAGGTTCCGGATACCTAAAGGATAACTATGAGTTCATTCCCCAACTCCCCCAAGCTTCTCAAAGGTGGCATCGTGCTGATTGATCCGGTGACTTCGATGATGCAGCGAATAATTGCGCTGCAATACAACCCGGATACGCTGTCACGCACCCTGCAAGTACAAGGTATCGGCGGTGAAAGTGGTGACCGTTCCGAAGTGTTGCGGTTGAAAGGGCCGCCGGTGGAAACCATCAAAGTCGAAGCGGAGGTCGATGCGACTGATCAGCTCGAAATCGCCGATGGCACAGCCACCGAGGTCGGTTTGCATGCCCAGCTGGCGGCGCTGGAAATTATTGTTTACCCCACTAGTGGCCAATTGCAGGCGAATAATGCAATGGCAATGTCCGGAACCTTGGAGATTGCGCCAATGGAATCGCCACTGACAGTGTTTGTCTGGAGTAAGCAGCGGATCATGCCGGTGCGGATCACGGAGTTTTCCATTACCGAAGAAGCATTCGATCCAAGTCTGAATCCGATCCGCGCCAAAATCAGTCTTGGGTTGCGTGTTTTGAGTGTGAATGACGTCGGCTTCGATCACAAAGGCGGTAGCTTATTTATGAGTTATTTACAAAATAAAGAACAACTGGCGTTAAGAAGCAGGAATGGCACGTTTGGCACATTAGGAATCACAGGTTTATAGCAGGAGGTGACCAATGATCGATCCCAATGAAGCATTACAAAGAATGTTGCAATCACCGGGGCTGTCTTTGACGGTGTTCCCACTGACCAGCCGCTATTACGGCATTGAAACAGCGGTGCTTGAAGCCGCTGATGGCGAAAAAATAATTTATCTCAAGCGTCGTTTTGTTCCGCTACCCGAGCGCTTTGAGTTGTTGCAGGAACATGTGGTTACCCAAGGGCAGCGGCTGGATAACATTACGGCCCAGTATCTCGGCGATCCGGAACAGTTCTGGCGCATCTGCGATGCGAATCGCGCCATGCATCCGGAAGAATTGGAAGAAATTGGCAGGCGGTTGCGGATTACGCTGCCCGAGGGCATACCGGGGATTCCCAATGCTTAAAGGTTCGCTTCATCTTACCCTGCTCATGGGGCCGGTTGTTCCGGTGCCGGTGCCAAAAGCTGTCGTGGATGCGCTGACTGATGTCAGTGTAACTACAGCGGTAGGGTCCGCGAGCGGTTTTGAATTGAAGTTCAGTCTGAGTAATGACTCGGTTTTTACAACTATGATGGTGTTGCTGGGACAGATCGGCCCCTTGCTGAGAACTATTTTGGTCGTGGTCGTCAAAGGCATGCCAGAAGTAATCATCGATGGCGTGGTCACTCAACATCAAATCACGCCGGATGTGGAAACAGGCAGATCAATGCTGACTTTGACCGGAAGTGATTTAACGGCAGTAATGGATTTTATTGATTTCACCGGTATTCCTTATCCGGCCATGCCGCCGGAAGCACGTGTGGCATTGATCATAACAAAGTACGCAATGTTTGGTCTTATTCCCGTAGTAATTCCACGCATCATGCTTGAAATACCCAATCCGATGAATCGAATTTCCTCGCATCAAGGTAAGGATCTTGGTTATATTAATCAATTGGCCGAGGATGCGGGGTATACCTTTTTTATTGAACCTGGACCGGCGCCCGGCACAAACTTCGCTTACTGGGGACCGGAATTCAGGATCAGTCCGCCTCAGCCCGCGCTGAACATTAATATGGATGCGCACACCAATGTGGAGTCGCTCAATCTTCGGTTCGATGCCAGTAAGGCGGCACTCCCCTTGGTTTTTATCCAGATTGAGGAACTGAAGGTAACACTCCCGGTGCCGCTGCCTGGTTTTAATCCGCTGGCACCTCCCTTAGGCGTGATACCGCCGATGTCAATTAATGTCGAGCAATTAAAAAATATGGCTCATCTTTCCATTCCTCAGGCCATCATGCGGGGATTAAAACGAGCATCCGATTCGACCAACGAGGCTGTTGTAGCCACTGGTTCACTCAATGTCATGCGGTATGGTCATATTTTGAAATCGCGAAGGTTAGTGGGTGTACGCGGAGCAGGTCAAATCTATGATGGCTTATATTTCGTCAAGAAAGTGACACATAAAATTAAGCGTGGTGAGTATAAGCAAGATTTTGAGTTGACGCGGAATGGAATTATTTCAACGGTACCCAATGTTCCCGTCTGATTCTATAAGGATATTGTAATGGCAACTGAAAAGTTCTTTGGAAAATATCGCGGCATGGTGATCGGTGGGCTGGATCCTGAAGGCCGAGGCCGTATTTTAGTTCAAGTGCCTGATGTGTTGGGAATGGGAATTTCAACATGGGCCATGCCTTGCGTTCCATTTGCAGGATTGCAAATGGGCATGTATGTGGTGCCGCCACCCAATACAGGCGTTTGGGTCGAGTTTGAAAAAGGCGATCCTGATTATCCGATATGGTCAGGATGTTGGTGGGGATCCAGATTGGAAGTTCCGCTTACGGCTCAAACTGCTCCTCCGGCATTACCGATGGTGTTGTTAGAAACTGCACTAAAAAATGGTTTTGTACTAAGTGATACCCCGATACCCGTTGTTCCTCCACTTCCAATTGGGTTACCAGCTGGTGGGATTCTCTTACGAAGCGGTACTTCATATATCCGTATTGATGCGACAGGTATCAGCATATTTGGGCCTAAAGTAACCATCAATGGGGTATCGGTTGTGGATATCAATAGTGCTGCCTTAACGGTACTCGGACCAGGCGCCCCGGTTTAACGCTGAGGAGAATATGACATGCCAGGATTTTTACTAAGCGTATTATCGCAAGTCCAATGTGCGCATGCTGGACAAGCCAAGCCAACAATTCCAAATCCACGGGTACTGGTGATGGGGCAGCCAACGGTTTTGATGACTTCCCCGTACATAGTGGCGGGTTGCGCATTCCCTCCCCCTCCGACTGCAAATGGTCCTTGTGTAACCGCGCAATTTACCACCGGTACTGTTCGAGTGTTATCGAATGGTCAACCTTTACTGGTGCAACTGAGCCTTGCTCTATGCGTACCCACAGGTACCCCGCTCGTGGTCATTGCCACGCAACCCCGTGTAAGCGCTATGTGAGAGAACTATGAATATCGACTTTCCTTTCCACTTCGACCATCTCGGACGTACTGCGACGACTGGTGATGACGATCACATTCGCGACATGATCGAACAGTTTTTATTTACCAACCCCGGTGAACGGGTCAATCGTCCGAGTTTTGGCAGCGGCTTGTTACAACTGGTTTTTGCACCGAATAGCCCTGAACTGGCGGCCACGGTGCAATTCACCGTTCAAGCCGGGTTGCAGCAGTGGTTGGGTGATGTGATCACGGTGGAAATGGTTGAAGTCACCAGTGATGAGACCGCGTTGCAGGTGACTGTCAAGTATCAAGTGCGCCGTTCACAGCAAACACGTGTTGAAACTTTTTCGAGGAGTACATCGTGAGTAGCCTGATTTGCTCGAAAGAAAAACGCCGCATAGAAGTTCGTGAACATTCAGAGCTGTATGGATTGGATTATGTGGAGATCGAATCGGATCAACGTACTTTGATGGTTCACTTTCTGGGTAAAGTGCCCATTTCATTGGATGAGTCCAACGTTATCATTGAAGGTGGTCGACGCATTCAAGGTATTCGAATTATCAAGGTTTCAGTCAACCGCAGTGAGACGGTGGGTTTGGACGATACCATGGAAGTTTCAACCGATGTGAAAGGCGATTTTTCGACCTACACATTGCGCATGGTGGTTCGCGATCAAGCAGGCAAGTATCAAGCGCATCCCTTGTTTGATCCTCATTATGATCGTGTTGCGTTCAGTTTCAAGGCAGATTGCCCCAGTGATCTCGATTGTCAGCAGGAAATAGTGTGCCCACCGGAGCAACGAGAGGAGCCGGTTATCAATTATCTTGCCAAGGATTACGCTAGTTTCCGCCAGTTGATTTTGGATCGGTTGGCGCTGGTGATGCCGGACTGGCGCGAGCGCCATGTGCCGGATCTCGGCATCACGTTGGTGGAAGTGCTTGCGTATGCCGGTGATCATCTTAGTTATTATCAGGATGCGGTCGCAACAGAAGCCTATCTTGATACCGCGCGGCAGCGGGTTTCCGTCCGTCGTCATGCACGATTGGTGGATTATGTATTGCATGAAGGCTGCAATGCCAGGACTTGGGTATGTGTGGAAACGGAAAATGACCTGACGCTTAATAATGACCCGGATAATCCGGATGATACCTATTTCATCACCACATTGGAAAGGATTGCGTCCACCATCCAAAAGGATGAATTAGCCCGCCAGACTACCGGTGGTTACGAAGTTTTTGAACCGATGGCTAAAGGCAAAATCGAACTTTACCAGGATCACCATGAAATTTATTTTTATACCTGGCGTGATCAGGAATGCTGCCTGCCGCGTGGAACAACGACAGCGACATTGATCGGTGAATGGATTGAGCCGGAGCAGCCGGACAAACCGATCGATCCATGCGATGCAACGGTGGAAAAGCATGCGATGTCGCATGTGCTGGCACAAGACAATACGGTCACCGCAAACCATCAAGATTCTTCTGCAGCGACGGCTTCTTGGAAAAGTAAGCAACCAACCAAGCTCCACCTTAAATCCGGTGATGTGCTGATTTTTGAGGAAATCATTGGCCCAAAAACAGACAATAAAGCAGATGCCGATCCCAGACACCGGCACCCTGTAAGGTTAACCGCAGTCAAGCACATGATTGATCCATTGTGTCCCGAACAAAAGTTAACGGAGATTACTTGGGCCGACGAAGATGCCTTGCCATTTTCGCTGTGTCTTTCAGCGATGGGGCCACCGCCGGAATGTACGATGATTGAAAATATCAGTGTGGCGCGAGGCAATCTGATTCTGGTTGATCACGGTCAACGTGAATGCGAAGGTTGGGATCCTGTTTTACCCAAGGAAACTATCGAGGTATGCGACTGCACCGGCTATGTGGCGGAAACTGTCCAGATAACGGAACGGTACCACCCTTATCTAAAGAAAGCGCCACTGACCTTCAGTGAACCGTTGGCACCGAATATCGCGGCATCACAGATGCTGCTTCAAGATGTGCGGCGAGCATTGCCCCAAGTGCAATTAACAACCGGTGATATTGAATGGACTCCGCAACAGGATTTATTGACCAGTAATGGTTCGGATCCACATTTTGTGGTTGAAATGGAAAACGATCAACGCGCACGTTTACGCTTTGGTAATGATGAATTAGGACAGCAGCCGCAGGCCGGTACAAGCTTCCATGCAACGTATCGCGTAGGAAACGGAGCGGCTGGTAATGTAGGCGCAGATTCAATCACTCACCTGGTTACACGAAAGACCATGTTAAGCGGTGGTATCCGTTCGGTTCGAAATCCTTTAGCGGCGAGAGGAGGGATGGCGCCTGAATCATTAGCGGAAGCCAAGCTTTTTGCGCCCTACGCATTTAAGCAGCGGCAGGAAAGAGCCATTACAGCGGACGATTACACCATGATCGTCATGCGCGAATTCAGTCATCGCGTACAGCGTGCTGCGACGACTTTGCGTTGGAATGGCAGTTGGTTTGAGGTGCTGGTGGCTATCGATCCATTGGGTAGAGAGGAAGCTGATCCGGATCTTCTGGAGGAGATTAACAGTAGATTATACCGCTATCGCCGCATTAATCATGATTTGACCGTAGCGGCAGCGCGGCGTGTACCGCTGGATATCGAATTGACCGTGTGTGTATTGCCTAATTATCTGCGTGGCCACATTAAAGCTGAATTATTGGATGTCTTTAGTAACCGCCGGTTAACCGATGGCAAATTGGGTCTGTTTCATGTTGATCGGTTAACTTTTAGCGATGACATTTACCTCAGTACATTAGTGGCGGAAGCACAAAAGATTCAAGGTGTGGAAAGCGTAGTGGTTCAAAAACTGCAACGTTTGTTTGAGCCCACAAACAATGAAATTGAAAACGGTGTGTTACCGCTTGGCCCATTGGAGATTGCCAGACTGGATAATGACCCCAGTTTTCCCGAGAATGGCTTGATCAAGTTTGATATGAGGGGAGGACGATGAATACGGATTGCTGTTGTAAGCCCGGATGCAACGCTGCAGCCTGCGGTTGCTGCGTAGGCATTGAGCCTTTGACGCCGCGACCGACAGCCAATCGACCCGGATTGGCGGCTCTGTCCTACCGCATGGGTACTCACGCGATTTTTCTGGAAACCATGAAAGCGCGCTTGTCGAGTAGCAATTATCTCAAGCTTGCGCGGCTTACCAGTCGCGAAGCCGACGATTTCTCGCTTGCGATCATGGATGCCTGGGCGACCGTTGCCGATGTGCTGACTTTTTATCAAGAACGTATCGTCAATGAAGGTTTTCTACGCACCGCGACCGAACGACGTTCGGTACTGGAATTGGGCCGTTTGGTCGGCTATCAACCGCGCCCTGGCGTCGCATCGAGCGTGTATCTGGCATATACCATCGATGATAACTTCAAAGAAGAAACTATTATTCCCAAGGGTGCTAGGTCACAGAGCATACCGGGACCGGGTGATCTGCCACAATCTTTTGAGATCAGTGAGGATCTGAAAGCGCGAGCGCAATGGAATGATTTGAAGCCAAGGATGACGCAGCCTCAAACTCAGACCACAATTAATAATCCGAAGGGGCCGCGGATTTACCTGAAAGGGATCAGCACAAATCTTAAACCAAATGATCCATTGCTCATCGATTTTGGCCTCATAGATGAAAAAAATGATCAACTAAAGGGGCCCGAACTCTACCAAGTGCAAGCGGTTGAACCAGAACCTGCAGCAAATCGTACACTTGTTATATTACAAACGGCTAAAGAAATTCCTCCTATTACATTTGCTGATCCAGCGATAGTCATTGGAAAACTTGTAGAACAACCTACTGTTCAGGTTTCTAACAGGCTCCGATTGCCAAGAATGCTCAATGAACAATTCGGCTTTAGTAATTTTACCTTTTCTCTTCCTCCTTCTTCTTTCAGTGGAGCTCGTAAAATGGAGAAGGAAGCCAGTAATAATGCAAGTGCAGTGGATAAAATCGAGTTCAGCGCGGTAACAGATACTGCTTATGCCGTAGCGAAGATTTTCTCTCCAAAATTGCAGGACACTCTCGCTACAGCCACAGCAAACGCTAATGTGACGCCTCAAAGTACAATCAAAGTATATGCGTTAGGGGTAAAAGCCGCCTCTTTCGGCCACAACGCACCATTACGCCCTATACGTCTTAATGAGAATACTAAAGTCATGGAATATTCAGAATGGGCGACCGAAAACCCAATAAACCATAACCAACCGATAGCATCTTTTAGTGCAGATTCTACGAGTGGAGTCTCTCCTCTAACAGTTAACTTTTCGAATGAATCAAGTGGCATTATCGAAAGCGTTGTTTGGATGATCGATAACGTAGAGATTTCTCGTAACTGGAACTTAAATCAGCAAGTATTCACCGATGTAAAAACTTACATTGTTACATTAATTGCAACTGGTCCAGGTGGTCAATCAAACTACGAACTCCACATTGAAGTAGAACCGGTTATTAATATTAATTAATTTATAAAAGGTGCTTCGTATGAATCCACACACACCGAATCTTCTTTCTTTAGATGGCGATTACGATATAGCTGCTGACAATTGGGTTGTGATCATTAAACCCGGTCAGGAAGAGATAATTACGAAACCTTCTCAAGTTACACATGCGTCACTCGCAGCATATGGGATTAGTGGTAAGTCTACTCAAATTACGCTTCCTCAAGGAGAGGAATGGATTGTTCCGTCGAATGAGCCATTCAGCACCATACGAGGGACTGTTGTCTATGCTCAGAGTGAAGAACTTGAGCTCGCAGAAGAACCCGTCGAAGAAAATGTCTGTGGCGGTACAGAGCAACTGATTGAGCTCGACGGATTTTATGAAGGACTGGAATCCGGTCGTTGGGTCATTGTCTCCGGCGAGCGTGATATTCCCGGAACCAGTGGTGTTCGATTCAGCGAGCTGGCGATGCTTTCAACTGTCACGCAAAATGTTCAGTTATCAGATGATCAATCCAATTCGCTCGCCGGCGATAAAATACATTCATTTATTAAGCTTGCCGACAAACTTGCTTATTGCTTCAAACGCGACACCGTTACCATCCACGGCAATGTCGTCAAAGCCACTCACGGCGAAACACGCAAAGAAGTGCTAGGTAGCGGTGATGGCGCCAAGGCATTGCAATCATTCGTTCTCAAGCAGCCGCCGTTAACTTATGTCTCTGCTTCCAATTCCACAGGTGTAGACAGTACTTTAAAAGTCTATGTTAATGACATTCAGTGGCACGAAACCAATACCTTGGTCGACCTTCCTTCGAGCGCTCGTAACTTTACTACCAAAACCGACGATGAGGGTAAAACCGCCGTAGTCTTCGGCAATGGCAGTGAGGGGGCACGGCTACCAACCGGTGTCGAAAATATTAAAGCGGAATACCGTAACGGTATCGGCAAAGCCGGTAATGTTAAGGCCGAGCAAATTTCGCTGCTAACAACCCGGCCTTTAGGGGTCAAAGCAGTCATCAATCCATTGCGCGCTTCCGGCGGTGCGGATAAAGAAACTCGGGATCAGGCTCGCAGGAATGTGCCCCTGGCGGTCAAAGCACTCGACCGGCTGGTATCGGTACAGGATTATGAGGACTTTGTTCGTGTTTTCGCAGGAATCGGCAAGGCATGTGCCGTGGAGCTTTCGGATGGTCGCCGGCAATTGGTGCACATCACTATCGCCGGCGCGAATGACATTCCGATTGATCGTGATTCCGACTTATACCGCAACTTGCAGCAAGCGTTGCTGGACTGCGGCGACCCTTATCAAGCCATTGAACTCGAAATCCGTGAGCTTATGCTCATCGTCATCAGTGCTGGTATTTGCATTCTGCCAGACTACCAATGGGAGTCTGTGGTTGACAAAGTGCGTGCCACTTTGTTGGATGCATTCAGCTTTGATCGGCGGGAATTGGGGCAGGATGTGCTGCTGAGCGAGGTGATTAGTGTGATGCAAGCCGTTTCTGGAGTTGCGTATGTCGATGTGAATATATTCGGTGGTCTACCTGAAAAGATTGTTAGAGACGAAAAAGATAAAGAAAGAGAACTGTGCACTCCGACAGATATAGCCAGTATTGTTAAAAAAATGGGTTTTGATGAAAGCGGTAAACTGAAACCACGTCCGGATTCCCGCATCCCAGTGAATTTGGCAAGAACCGGATCAGCGTTGCCGGCACAGCTCGCCTTCATAACACCCGAGGTCCCTGAAACCCTGATTCTGAATCAAATAAGCTGAGGTTATCATGAACACAAATCCAGACCGGCTTTACGAATTACTCCCCGCTATCTATCGCATTCGCGATGCGGAACAGGGTGAACCGCTCAAAGCCTTGCTGCAGGTGATTAGTGAACAGGTTAATCTGGTCGAAGCTGATATCGCCCAACTGTATGAAAATTGGTTTATCGAGACTTGCGAAGATTGGGTGGTACCGTATATCGCGGATTTGATAGGTTATCAGCTCATACACGAAGCCGGTGAACCAGCGGATATAAAAACAAAGCATGGTCAATTACGTAACAAAATATTGATCCCGCGGCGAGAGGTCGCCAATACTATTCGGTATCGCAAGCGTAAGGGTACGTTGGCTTTGCTGGAATTATTGGCAAACGATATGACAGGATGGCCTGCACGTGCGGTTGAATTTTATCAATTGCTTGGCTGGACTCAATCGTTGAATCACTTACATTTGGAGCGTGGGCAAACAGTCAATCTGCGTAATCATCATCGGTTAGAAATGTTGGGTAGTCCTTTCGATGAATCGGCGCGTACGGTGGATGTGCGCAGAATCAATTCCAACCTGACAGTTGGTTGCCATAATATTCCGAGTGTCGGTGTATTTGTCTGGCGACTTAAGCATTATTCGGTTACGCAAACACAAGCTTATTGCGTGGAAGGGAAATCCCCCCATTGTTTTACATTCAATGTATTAGGTAATGACACTCCGCTTTTTATCAACCCGGAGCCTGAAACAGATCCTACTCATATCGCTGATGAATTTAATCTTCCTGTGCCGATGCGTCGCAGTGTCCTTGCAAAACATACAGATCAACTCTATGGCAATGGAAAGGACAGCAGTTTTTATATCTGGATTGGGGTTAAACGCGGCAAATCGAATGATATAAAACTTGAACCCTTGCATTACAAAATAATTCCAGCAGATTTAAGCGGATGGCAGTATCTTCCAAGCCGTAACTCGGTAGCCATCGATTCTGTGCTAGGACGCATTGCCTTTTCGCCTCAGCAAATACCTAGAAACGGTGTGTGGGTTAGCTATCACTATGGTTTTGGCGCAGATATCGGTGGTGGTGAGTATGACCGTCAATTGCTCCAGCATGTCGATACGAAAGTTTATCGTGTTAACCAAGCTGCAGGCCCATATAAAACGATTGCTGAAGCTATCCAGCAATGGGAAGAAGCGAAGCCGGCGCATGCGATTATTGAGATTGGCGATAGTCGTGTGTATGTCGAGCCGATCAAAATTGAGTTCGCTGAAGGTCATCAGAGCCTCCAATTACGGGCAGCCAATGAAAAACGTCCGGTAATTCGATTGCTGGACTGGCAAACCAATCAACCTGATGCTTTAACGATTATCGGCAAATCAGGCGAGCATTTTTCTCTGGATGGTGTCATGGTAACGGGTCGAGGGATTCAATTAAGCGATAATCTGAAACAAGTCACTATTCGCCACTCCACGTTGGTTCCGGGCTGGAGTTTGGATTGTGACTGCCAACCCGAGTGCCCCACTGAGCCATCGCTTGAAATTTTTAGTCCGAATGCTTGTGTTGTCATTGAACACAGTATTCTCGGTTCAATTCAGATCAATCCGACTGTGCCGGAATCGCATGAAGATCCGGAGTCATATTCAGAAATACCAGAAGAGGACGAGCAGGAAAATCACAGTGAAGCGCATGAAGTTCAGAGTGCACGGTGTGAAGGTGTGGAAATAGCCATCCAACTTGATCCAATCCGGTTATGTATCAGCGACAGTATTGTCGATGCAACAAGTTGCGATCAGGAAGCGATCGGCGGTCCAGGTTGCCCGGTTGGATATGCGGTTCTGACAATGATGCGCAGTACGGTGTTTGGTCAGGTGCAAGTACATGCGATTGAATTAGGTGAGAATTGCATTTTTGAAGGGCTTGTTACCGTTGCGCGGCGACAATACGGTTGCATGCGATTTAGTTATGTGACGCCGGATTCGCGCACACCACCACGCTATATGTGCCAGCCCGATCTAGCGGAGCATCAGGTTGAAGAAAATCTTCGCAAATACGCAAAAAATCCACTAACTACCAGCGAAATCAAGACAGCGCAATCCTGTGAGCGAATTCGTGTTAAGCCGCTGTTCGATAGCGTGCATTATGGTATGCCGACATATTGCCAATTGGCATTGAATTGCGCGCAAGAGATTAAACGCGGCGCGGATGATGAATCGGAGATGGGTGTTTTTCATCACCTATTTCAGCCACAGCGCGAGGCGAATTTGCGTATCCGTTTGGATGAGTATGTGCCTGCAGGGTCGGATGTCAGTATTATTTTTGCCAGCTAAATCAGAATCAGGAGAATAAACATGAAAGGTGATTTTTCAAGAGATACATTTAATTCACTTAAGCATTTCAGCCGCGTACTGCAACAACAAGGGCGTGTGCAGCTGGATGCCGATACGAACGAGCAAGCTGCTATCCTGCTGCATTATCTCCGTACACTTGTCACCGACTTGATCGGGCCATTTGCTGGCCCGGAAGGTTCAGCTGGATTTGAAGTAGGGCCGATCGACAACGGGGATTTTTCTATCGGGAAAGGGCGTTACTATGTCGACGGTATTCTGTGTGAAAATGATGCGGATGACATTACTTATAAAAAACAAGAAGATTATCCCAATCCACCCGAGCTTGATGGTGCTGGTCCATATCTGGTTTACCTGGATGTCTGGGAACGCCATATTACTGCGCTGGAAGACGATGATATCCGTGAGAAGGCGCTTGGCGGACCGGATACTGCAACGCGTACTAAAGTAGTCTGTCAGGTAAAGGTGGACAAGGGTGACGAAAGTCTGAATCTAACTGATGATTGTACGACTGTGTCGAAAAACTGGGATAGGTGGGCAGGCCGCTGGCAACCTGCTAACCGAGGATCATTGAGGGCGCGCGTTACTCCTCAGAAAAATTCAACGAATCCTTGTTTGGTTGCTCCCGATGCGAAATATCGCGGCCAGGAAAATCAGCTTTATCGCATTGAAATTCACAGAGGGCATAAAGATGGTGAAAAAAGTGAAACAAATGCGGTAACTTTTAAATGGTCAAGGGATAATGGTGCGGTAGTCAGTAAAGTGTTGTCATCTTCAGGTAAAGAATTGACAGTTGAAAAAACATTGGGCTTTGAACCGGAAATCTGGGTTGAACTGAGCAATGATGAACAGGAATTGCGTGGAGAACCGGGTAGTTTAGTAAAATTGCTTAAAATCGATGGCAATCGTTTTATCTTTGAATCGGAAATTGATCAATTTAAACCGGAAGAAATTAAAAAAAATAACGAAATATGGCCCACCAAAGTACGGCGCTGGGATCAGTGTGATAAGAGTAAGCTCATTGCAGGGACAATTCCTATCACAGAAGGGAAAAATGAAGCTGACTGGATAGAAATCGAAAATGGTATCGAGATTCAATTCGTACCTGCTAGTGGAGGTCCTCATCAATATCGAACAGGAGATTATTGGCTCATTCCTGCTCGAGTTGCTACAGGTGATATCGAATGGCCTGTAGATATGGAATCTGGTAATAAAAATCCTATTTCAAAAGAGAGAGAACCTTTGGGTGTCCAGCATCATTATGCACCACTTGCAATTCTTAATATGGATCAGAGTAAGTCACCCGATTGTCGCTGCAGGTTTGAGCCACTTAATAATAGTTGTAACTCACCTGAGTGATGAAAAAACAGGTTATCCAGATAACTAATAAATTAATACAAATAAAGTCATTATTTCTGCTTTAGTTTGTGCTTATGTACATAACTCCACAGTTCCAGCTTATTGCTGACTTCAAGCTTTTCGTAGATTGATGTGAGATGGTTGCGGAGCGTACTTTCGCTGATGTTGAGTTTGTTGGAAATCACTTTGGCGGGTACGCCGGCATTTTCTATCATGGTGAAGAATATTTTTTTCTCTTTAGGGGTGAGTTTGTCGACTTTATTCTCTTCTTGCAGGACATCCTTTTCGGAAGCCTGCTGGGAGAGCTGATCAATAAGTTTTTTGATATAAGTCTGATTCAGCCATAATTGACCTTCATGTACTTTTTCAATGGCTTTCAGAATGGTATCTAACGTGGCTTCTTTTTCAATGATACCTTTGGCACCGGCGAGTATGGCTTTATCATAGGCTTCAGAGTCTTGCATCCATTTCAGAATAAGGATCTTGGCGTGTGATAATGTAATCAATTGCAAAATAGCCTGTGATTCCTTGTCAGAATTAAGATTCATATCAAGAAGAATGACATCAGGCGACAATCTTTCGAGATTGGGGAGTGCGCTCGTACAATTAGCAAAGCTCCCAACTACTTGCATCTTCGGTTGCTGCTTGTTAATCAGTATTTCCAGACCATAATGCACGATACTATAGTGCTCTATGAGTAATACTCGGATAGTTTTTTTTGATGAATCACTCATGATTTTTCTTGGGAGTAGCTCGTAGACGGTATGTTACGGTACCGGTTGCATAAGAAAATGAGCAAACAAGCGTGCTTTTTTGTATCTTTTTTATGAATTGTTAATAAATTCAACATCAAAGCTACCATGCGTCGTGTCAAATCATGTTTTGGTGATGATTTGCTGAGTGATTACATGTGCACTATTCGCGTATTCAGTGAAGCCCCACAATAATAGACACGAATGACTGTCTGGTAGGGAGCTTACTTAAATGGTAGGCGGCAGCTGGCGTTGAATATGCTTTGTCTTGGCGCGTATCCTCCTGGCATCTTTAGGATCAATAACCAGTGGTCGATAAATTTCGATTCTGTCATGAGGTTGCAGGCGGGTATCGCGCTGTGCCAGTTTGCCGAAGATACCGAGTTTGTTTGTTGTCAGATCAATATCGGTAAACTGATCCAGTATGCCTGAAAGGATGATGGCCTGCTCAACTGTACAATCAGCGGGTACAGTGAGTTTCTTGAGGACTTGAATATGAGGTAGTGCGTATGTCACTTCGATTTGGAAAATGTTGTCATGATTTGCCATAAATCGTTTCGGCCCGTTCAATGAAGGATTCTACAAAACTATTGGCGATCATGTGAAATACCGGCCCTACGAGCTTTTCAAGAATTTTGTGTGAGAATGTGTAATGTAATCGAAATTTTATCTTGCATGCGTTTTCCGATAATGGGATGAACTGCCAGTAACCATCAAGGTGCTCAAACGGGCCATCCAGCAGGCTCATTTCTATTAAATCCGGCGGAAAGCGCTTGTTTTTTGTGGTAAAACTGTGCTGGATGTGGTGATAGTCAATCTTAACCGTTGCATGCGTTGTTATTTCGTCTTGAGGGTCCACCACGGTTCCGCCGCACCACGGAAGAAATGTGGGATATTCCTTAACGTTATCAACCAGCGCGAACATCTGGCTTGCTGAATATTCAACTAGGACTGATTTTTCTATTTCTGCCATAAATGTAAATCACCCCACGTTCATGAGGTAATACTGAAAAACTGATAAAATATACGAAATTTTAGTGATTCCCACCCATTTCATTCCTGTATGAGTATAGTACAAAATAAAAAAGCCTTTCACGATTATTTTATCGAAGAGAAGTATGAGACAGGTATGGTGCTGGAAGGATGGGAAGTCAAAGCCATTCGCGATAGCCGGGCTCAATTGAAGGAAGCCTATGTTATTATCCGCAATGGCGCATTATACCTCATTGGTTGCCATATCAGCCCGCTCAAAACGGCTTCAACGCATATTAATCCCGATCCTGTCAGAACACGCAAGCTGTTGCTGCACGCGGAAGAGATCAAGCGGCTTATCGGTAAAGTTGAACGCGCCGGATACACGCTGGTTCCGTTAGATATGCACTACAAGACGGGTAGGATCAAACTGGAAATCGGTTTGGCTAAAGGCAAGAAGCAGCACGACAAGCGCGAATCCGAGAAACAGAAGGAATGGGAACGTGACAAGCAACGCTTGATGCGCGCTAAATAAAACCATCGACAATGATTGCTCGAATTAACTTTCAGAAATAACTTTTATTCTTTACGACTATGCAGAAATCGATTGCTATCTGGTTATTAATTTGTTGTGCCATGGTATTTGCCATGGTGGTGGTGGGTGGTGTGACACGATTGACCGATTCAGGGCTTTCCATTGTGGAATGGCAGCCAATTGTGGGCACGATGCCGCCGATTACACAGCAGGATTGGGATGTGTTACTGGAAAAATACCGTGCAACGCCTCAGTATCAAAAAATCAATAAAGGCATGAGTGTCGATGAGTTTAAAAGTATTTTTTGGTGGGAATATTTTCATCGTGTGCTTGGCCGGCTGATTGGATTGGCATTTTTTGTTCCTTTTGTTTATTTTCTGCTGAAAAAGCAAATAAACCGGTCATTGGGAATCAAATTGGCGGGAATATTCATACTGGGCGGATTACAGGGATTCATGGGTTGGTACATGGTGATGAGCGGGTTGGTTAACGATCCCCATGTCAGCCAGTATCGGCTTACTGCGCATTTGGGATTGGCATTTGTCATTTTTGCCGCTATGTTTTGGGTTGCATTGGGATTGCTGTCGCCGGAAAGAGAAAACGCGCAATCGAATGAAATGATGCAAAGTTTGCGGCGATTCTCTGTCGGTCTGACTTCATTAATTTTTATCATGGTTTTATCGGGCGGTTTTGTCGCTGGTATTCGCGCGGGCTTGGCCTACAATACATTTCCGCTCATGAACGGGCACCTTATTCCACCGGATCTCTTTGTGCTGGAACCGTGGTACCGTAATTTCTTTGACAATATCACCACCGTGCAATTTGATCATCGATTGATCGCGTGGATATTGATTTTCTCAGTGCCGTTGTTCTGGTATAAATCACGTAAGGTGGCGTTATCCGGTACTACGCGCCTTGCCTGTAATCTGTTTTTACTGATGCTGGCGATACAGGTGAGTCTGGGTATAGCAACGCTATTGCATGTGGTGCCGATTCCTTTGGCAGCTTCGCATCAAGGCGGAGCGATGTTGCTGTTCGCGGCGTCTTTATGGGTGAGTCACCGATTGCGTTGATGTTGATAAACCCGGAGATGTCGTCGGTATAGCATCATCCGGGTTTATTGGGAACTGTTACATCGATCTACATCCGCTCATTCAGTCCCAGCCTCTCCATTCTGTAACGTAGCGACCTGACTGTGATACCCAATGTTTTGGCTGCTTTGGTGCGGTTAAAGCGGCTTTGATTGAGTGCTTTTATAATGGAATCCTTTTCCAATTGATCAAGAAAATCTTGCAAGGGCACGCCTTGATCCGGATCAATGGATGGTCCGCTCGCCGTGATGTGTGAAATTTCTTTTTGTGTTTTAGGTAGTTGTAATTCCTCTTTGCCGATTTGTATCGTCGAACAAAATGCTAATGTACGTTCCAGTATGTTTTCGAGCTCACGGACATTGCCAGGATACTCATAGTTCATCAGCATCGTCAGCGCGTCTTTTTTCAGAATGCATAGAGGGCGTGCGGCTTCTTGGCATAACTTTGCCAGGATTACTTCCGCAATGAGCGGAATATCTTCGCGCATTTCACGTAATGCGGGCATATCCAATTCAATGACATTCAGACGGTAATACAAATCCTGACGGAATTGTCCGGTTTCGACGCAAAGGCTGAGTTTTTTGTGCGTAGCGCTGATGATGCGTACGTCAACATTTTTTTCTTGGGTATCGCCGATTCTCCGGACTTGTTTTTCCTGGATTACGCGCAGCAGTTTGACTTGCATAGCCAAGGGCAAATCGGCTACTTCATCAAGAAACAGGGTGCCACCGTTGGCCGCCAGGAAGAATCCATCATGATCTTTGTCGGCACCGGTAAAGGCGCCTTTTTTATAGCCAAAAAATTCACTTTCCATTAAATTTTCAGGTATGGCGCCGCAATTGACGGCAATAAACGTATGCTTGTGCCGGGCGCTTTTTGCATGAATCATTCGTGCTGCTAACTCTTTGCCGCTGCCCGATTCGCCATAGATATAAATGGAAGCCTGACTACGAGAGAGCTTGTCGATAGTTGCGCGGAGTTGGCACATGGGTTGGGATTCGCCCAGTAACACGCGTTGATTCGGTTGTATTTGTGCTGCAGATGCGGATTCAGTCAGTACGGGTGGTAGACTCAAAGCTGATTTGACCAAATCACGTAACTGTTTTAACGAGACCGGTTTGGATAAATAATCAAAAGCACCGGCTTTGAGTGCCGCAACGGCGTTTTCTGTGGTGCCGTATGCGGTGATAACGGCAACAGGCAAGCTTGAACAATGGCTGGCGATAAATTTAACCAAATCCAAGCCATCCCCATCAGGTAAACGCATATCGGTAAGGCATAACTGAAACTGCCGTGACTGCAATAATATTTTGGCCTCACTGATACATTTTGCGCTGGAAACATCCATGCCCATACGGGCTAATGTGAGCTCAAGTAGTTCGATAATATCAGGCTCATCATCTACAATGAGTATAATGGGAGAGGGTGTATGCAGGTGTGGATGAATGACTCGTTCTTTATTCATCGGCATGGTTGGCTGCCTTTGCAGATTATCCTAAGATGTCCACCCGAAGAGCTCTCGATATATTCCAGCGATGCTTGATTGGCTTCGCACAGTTCACGTGCAATATATAAACCCAAACCCGTACCACTCGTTGCTGTCGTGAAGAAGGGTTCAAAAATTTGTTTTGTTTGCTGCGGTTTAACGCCCGATCCATCATCAATAATATCCAGGTAAACGGTATTTTCGTTTGCTCCGGCAGATAATTCGATGTGAATACTATTGCTTTGTTTGCGACAGTGTCTCCATGCGTTACAACATAAATTCCATATGACTTGGTTGAAATGGTCGCGGTCAAAATTAATCCAATAATCTGTCGAGGCATTTACTCTGAATACGTTTGTATTGATGTGCTCGGTATGACAAAAGCCTTCAATGAATCTATTAATAAATTCATTAGCATCAATGAGTTCTGACTCTGAAACATTGCGTCGGTTGAGTTGCAGTACATCTTGTACGATTTTGTTTAAGCGTTTGGTGTTATCGCAAATAATACGTACCAGGCGAGTATCTGTATGATTTGCAGGCCGCTCTTCCTGCAAAAGTTCGGCGGCATGGCTGATTGCGGACAGCGGATTACGAATTTCATGCGCGATATTTGCTGTTAAACGACCTAATGCAGCAAGTTTCAATTGCTGTAAATGTGCTTGTATGCGCCCCATATCTTCTAGAAAAATAACAACACCATTACGAAAATCCGCTTGTATGGGCAAGAACCGAGTGCGAACCAGTGTATTGCTGTGATCTAATCGCAGTGGTTCAAAACTGATATGACGGTTACTTTGCCAGCTTGTGAGCCGATTGGCGATTTCAGGCACATGATCGGATAATTTGAGAAATTCAGTGTGCTGGGTGGGTACACCCAAGTTAAGCAGTTTTTCGGCATAGGTATTACGGTGCCGGATGTTGCCATGTTTATCAACGACCAGCACACCTTCTTGTAGATCTTGAATGACTAATTGATTGACTTCCGCCATGCTGGCCAGATCCATACCACGTTCTTGTGCCAGTTGTTCACTGGCTAACGTATGTTTTGCCAGTTGCTGTGCTAGCCAAGCCACTGCAAAGCATGCCATGCTTAATAGACCCGCTTGCGAGTATTGGGCAGTGTAGGAATCAACCATCAGTAAGGAATAAGTCTCTTGCAGTAATAAACTGATGGTTGCAATGGATGCAAAAAACAGCGCCATACGGCCACGGCTAATCAATCCCGCCCCGGCGAGCGATACCAGCAATAATCCCCCTAAGCCGCTTTGTAGCCCGCCACTGGCATACAGCATGACAGAGAAAAAAACTATGTCGCCGATTACCTGAATAGCGAGCTGCCAATTAAAATTGGGACGGCGTAATTTAATGAGCAGCATGGATACGCTGCTGAATAGGGCGTAGCTTAAGCTGGTATAAAGAAATAGTAGATGGTGATATGAACCGAAACTGGCGAACTGAAATTGCCATGTAATGATCGTCAGAGCACTACCAGTCACTAATCGATAACTATTGAAATAAAAAAGAGAGCGCCAGTACTGATGAGCATCATCATGCGCCGTGATTCCAGAATTCAGTGGTAAAAACGTTAAGTGTTTTGCTTGTGATAAATGAATGGACACAACGGTTAACTTAAGATGGAGAATTAGTATGTTGATGACAATGCTCGGTACAACAAAAATAGCGATTACGGTCGCTGATGGCTTCACTTTTAGGCAGATGAATGCCGCAATACGTGCAGCTCACCATATCTTCAATCGGCTCTAAAGGCGTTTCTTTCTTTTCTTTTCTGGATTTGCGATTATTGATTATCCAGTAAGCCAGTATTGCTATGATG
Organism: Nitrosomonas sp.; assembly: GCF_024282095.1. Lineage (GTDB taxonomy): Bacteria > Pseudomonadota > Gammaproteobacteria > Burkholderiales > Nitrosomonadaceae > Nitrosomonas. The sequence continues at coordinate 5,227 of NZ_JAMWZS010000010.1, read as the reverse complement.
ATGTAAAAAATTAATTTGCCCATATCAGGTATTTCTTTTATATGACATTCATCAGAATTTTATTTGCCATCGCTATACATTTAAGCATAACAATTTTTTACTCTGGCAAATTGCAGATTAACCGTGGTTTAATTGCCTTTAAGTAAAAAATGTGGTGATAGCCTGCTTAATGAGAAAACAATTTCAGAGAAAAATCTTCTGATAATTAGGTTTAAATGTGTAAATGTTGATTGTGTTACAGATGAGACAAGGATGCTTGAGAAAGTTTCTTATGTTTGATAGAAATAAAGATTGCCCAATTTAATAAATTAAATTGGTACAATTTGTAAGTTGTTATTGGCCAGCTTGCGAATAATTTCTGGTATTTAGTGGTTGCGCGTAATAGCAAAACTGGCCAACTGCAGCAGGCATTTTTTGTTTTCCGAATCCGGTAAAGAAGCTATCGCGGCAATAGCCGTTGCGATTTCCGCTTCAGCGCATTGTTTGGCATATTCTAAAGCGGTTGTTTGCTGAATGACACCGAGTACAGGCTGAAAACCATCTTTCCCGCCGTCTTCAATTGCTTTGCGGATAATACTTGCTTGTTCTGCCGTGCCCACTCTCATTGCATAGATGAGCGGTAATGTAGGCTTTCCTTCCGCCAGATCGTCGCCAAGATTTTTACCGATGTTTTGATTATTGCCAGAATAATCAAGCATATCGTCAATGAGTTGAAACGCAGTGCCCAGATGCATGCCATAAACCGCCATGGCTTCTTCCTCTGCCGGCGTGGCATTCCCTAGAATTGCTCCCAATCGACTGGCTGCTTCAAATAATTTAGCGGTTTTGTACCGTATGACTTGCAGATAGTTTTCTTCCGTTACATGCGGATCCCGGCAATTGAGTAACTGTAGTACTTCGCCTTCGGCGATGGTATTGGTTGCATCTGCTAATACTTGCATCACACGCATATCGCCAACTTCAACCATCATCTGGAAAGCTCTGGAATAGAGAAAATCCCCTACCAAAACGCTTGCTGCGTTACCAAATAATGCATTGGCCGTTTCTTTGTTACGCCGTAATTCGGATTCATCCACTACATCATCGTGAAGTAATGTGGCCGTATGAATAAATTCAACCACTGCGGCGAGGTTATAATGAAATTTTCCGGAATAACCGAAAGCGCCTGCGGACAGAATCACCATTGCAGGGCGTAGGCGTTTCCCTCCACTATTGATAATATATTCACTAACTTGGCGAATCAGTAAAACATGAGAATGTAACTTCTCCCGAATGACATCATCAACGATGCTCATGTCTTGAGCAATAAAACTTCTAATATATTCGATTGACACAATGTTACCTTACAGAAAACGCTATGGTAGGAATGACAACACCCAAGTGTCAAGCATAAAGATAAATTGATTGAAATGATCTAAATTTTCTACCACAATCAAGGGTTATTTATGTATAATTCGCGGTTCTGTAAAAAGGGAAGTGTGGGGTCAATTATGTATGCGGTCATAAAAACCGGTGGTAAACAATATCGAATTCAAGTGGGTGAGAGGCTGAAGATAGAACAGCTTAAAGCTGAAAACGGCAGTGAGCTTGTGATTGATCAGGTACTGATGGTTGCGGATGGCGATAAAATATCGATGGGAACACCGCTCGTCAATGGTGCTAAAGTGAGCGCGACGGTGCTGGGGCAAGGTCGCCACGATAAAATTCGCATTTTTAAGATGCGTCGTCGTAAGCACTACCAAAAGCATCAAGGGCATCGGCAGAATTACACTGAAATACAGATTACCGGTATTTCAGCTTAAGGAGTAAATAAATGGCACATAAAAAAGCAGGTGGGAGTTCACGAAATGGACGTGATTCACATTCCAAGCGCCTTGGAATTAAGCGTTATGGTGGTGAGTTGATTTCAGCCGGATCGATTATTGTCAGACAGCGTGGTACACAATTTCATCCTGGAGAAAATGTCGGTATCGGCAAGGACCATACCTTATTTGCCAAAGTGACTGGAAAAGTGAGTTTCAGTATCAAGGGCGCGCTAAAACGTAGGGTAGCAAGTGTAACACCGGCATAAAATATAAACATAGCGTATTCAAGAAGCCCTATCTAAAGTGATGGGGCTTTTTTGTTTGCAGGGTCGTATAAAATAGTAGGAAATAGATAACTAGGGTTTATGAAGTTTATTGATGAAGCGGTTATTCAAGTACTGGCTGGTAAAGGCGGTGATGGTGTCGCCAGTTTTCGGCGTGAAAAATATATCCCTAAAGGCGGCCCTGACGGTGGCGATGGTGGGCGTGGCGGTAGTGTATTTGCAATCGCGGATCGTAATATCAATACACTGATTGACTATCGTTTTGCGCGCATTCATCGCGCCAGGAATGGACAAAATGGTCAAGGTTCCGATCGCTATGGAAAAAGTGCTGAAGATATCGTGTTGCGCATGCCGGTTGGTACGCTCATTAAGGATATCAATACCGGTGAAACGATTGCCGATTTGACGCACGATCAGCAAAAAGCACTTTTGGCCAAAGGCGGAACAGGCGGTATTGGCAATCTGCATTTCAAATCGAGTACTAACCGTGCCCCGCGTCAATTTACCTACGGTGAACCAGGACAGGAATTTGAACTAAAACTGGAACTCAAGGTGTTGGCGGATGTGGGATTGCTGGGTATGCCGAATGCCGGGAAATCCACACTCATTCGTGCGGTATCTGCGGCGCGTCCCAAAGTAGCGGATTATCCCTTTACAACATTGGAACCTAATCTGGGTATGGTGCGAGTTGACCAGAATCGCAGTTTTGTCATGGCGGATATCCCCGGTTTGATTGAAGGCGCTGCCGAAGGGATTGGATTAGGGCATCGGTTTTTAAAACATTTAACACGTACCCGGTTGCTGCTGCACGTGATCGATATGATGCCATTGAATGAAGACACGGATCTTGTTCATGAAGCCCATGCATTGGTAAAAGAGTTACAGAAATACGATGAATCCCTGTATCAAAAACCGCGTTGGTTAGTACTCAACAAAATCGACATGATGCCGGAAGAAAATCGTGCTGAGTTATGCCGTCAATTTGTCGACAAACTGGGATGGCAAGACAAATATTTTGTCATTTCTGCATTGACAGGTGAAGGTTGTAAGCTGTTAACCTATGCCATCATGGATTATCTGGAGCAGAATTTGCCACCGCAACCTGAAAGTCAAACCCCAGAAAACGATCTCGTCAATCCATGTTAAAGCAAGCACACCGTATCGTCATCAAAGTGGGCAGCAGCCTGGTGACCAATCAAGGCAAGGGGCTTGATCATGCCGCACTGGCTTGCTGGGCAGCGCAAATCGCAAACCTCGAGCAAATGGGCAAGGAAATCATCTTAGTCTCATCGGGTGCGATTGCTGAGGGAATGCATCGCTTAAACTGGGAGAGTCGGCCTACCGCATTGTATGAATTGCAAGCCGCGGCTGCGGTTGGGCAAATGGGACTGGCACAAGCCTATGCCTCCAGCTTTTCTCAGCATGGCCTGCAAACCGCGCAAGTGCTTTTGACCCATGAAGATTTGTCCAATCGGAAGCGTTATCTCAACGCACGTTCAACGCTCACGACGTTATTGAAGCTCAATATCATTCCCATCATTAACGAAAATGATACGGTCTCGATTGATGAAATTCGCTTTGGCGATAATGACACCCTGGCAGCGCTGGTAACCAACCTGGTTGAAGCCGATGTGTTGGTTATTCTGACCGATCAGGCGGGTTTATTTACCAGCGATCCGCGTAAGAATCCGGATGCAAAATTACTGAGTGAAGTGAATGCAGGTGATCCGGCGCTTGAAAAGATGGCGGGTGGTGTTGGCAGCAGCATCAGCCGCGGCGGTATGCAAACTAAAGTGACAGCGGCAAAGCGTGCGGCGCGCAGTGGTGCAGACACCATTGTTGCTTCTGGTCGTGAAGACAATGTGTTGATACGTTTGAGCCAGGGTGAAGCGATCGGTACGCGTTTTCTCGCCAAGATACCGGTATTGGCGGCGCGTAAGCAATGGCTGGCCGATTATTTACAAGTGCGTGGTTATGTCACGCTGGATCAAGGTGCTGTGAAAGCGCTTTCTGCAGATGGAAAAAGCCTGTTGCCCATTGGCGTTATCAGCGTCAACGGCGAATTCGAGCGCGGAGAAGCCGTATCCTGTCTGGATGAAGAAGGCCGGGAGATAGCCCGCGGCTTGATAAATTATAGTGCGGTGGAAACACAAAAAATTCTAAAACAAGCCAGCAGTGAAATTGAAGCCATACTGGGTTATGTGGATGAACCGGAATTAATTCACAGAAATAATCTGGTGTTGCTTTAGATATGGCTGGGGAAGTTCAACAAATTTGATTTGGCTCGGAGAAATTCGTGACCATTCAATTCGATAAAAACTCGCAACGTATCGCAGCCATCGACTGGTTACGCGGATTTGTCACTGATTTCGATGCATCTTATCATGCGTCATGGTTTTTTAATACGAACCGAATTTTCGCTGATTCGGTATTACTCTATCAACCCGGCGATCTGTTTGCCACCGATCAGTTTCTGACGCGCTGGATTACGCATATCTGCGCGCCTACATTTGTTTTTCTGGCGGGTACATCTATTGCGATCAGTAATTTTCAACGCCGGCAGCAAGGCATCAGCGATGCCGTGATGGATCGTGAATTGCTACTCCGCGGCGCTTTTATTGCACTGCTCGATCTGTGTGTTTTTTCGCTAGCTTCCGGAAAAATGATATTGCAAGTGTTGTATGCCATCGGAATCAGCATGATGCTGATGGTTCCTCTGCAACGCCTGGGCACGCGCTTGGTTTTCTTTTTGGCGATACTGATACTTGCAGGCAGTGAATTATTGCTCATGATGATGTGGGAACCGGGTGGTAACGTACCATTATGGCTGGCAGTTACCTTTGCACCGGTATTCGGCGAAACCTATACCGTGTTATATCCTGCGTTGCCGTGGTTAGGAATTATGCTGCTGGGTTGGGTGTTCGGTGAACGATTAACGTCAAAGCAGCTTGGTTTGTGGTCAGTAGAACGTTTATTGATGGTCAGCGGCGTGTCAGCGCTGATTTTGTTTGTGGTCATCCGCAGTTTTGATGGCTACGGCAACCTATTCATGACCCTGGAAGGCAACACACTGATGCAGTGGTTGCATATCAGTAAATATCCGCCCAGCTTGGCTTACGTCGCACTGGAACTGGGTTT
>NZ_JAMWZS010000009.1 GCF_024282095.1 Nitrosomonas sp. | reverse complement strand
GGTTATGATCGGAACTATGAACGCGCTGTCGGGCAGTATCTGTATGACGAACACGGTAACGAATATCTTGATCTGCTGAGCGGCTTCGGTGTCTATGCATTTGGCCGCAACCATCCGACCATCGTCAATGCATTGAAAGAGGTATTGTCACTCGAAATGCCCGATTTGGTGCAGATGGATGTATCGATTCTGAGCGGTTTGCTAGCGAAGGAGATTCTGCTCACGACACCGGACAATCTGGAAAGGGTTTTCTTTTGTAATTCGGGCACGGAAGCAGTTGAAGCGGCGATAAAGTTTGCGCGTTACGTGACCAAGCGCAATCGGATTATTTGTTGTGATCATGCTTACCATGGTTTGACGATGGGGGCTTTATCGTTGAACGGCGAGCAGATTTTTAAGGATGGTTTCGGTCCGTTGTTACAGGATTGTGGTTCGGTGCCATTCAATGATCTCGCAGCATTGGAAAAAGCCTTAAGCAATCGCGATGTGGCGGCTTTTATTGTCGAGCCGATTCAGGGCAAGGGTGTCAACATTCCGGATGACAATTATTTGCCTGAGATCGAGAAATTATGCAAGAAATATGGCACATTGTTTGTCGCGGATGAAATTCAAACCGGCCTTGGACGCACCGGTAAATTCTGGGCGATTGAACATTGGGGCGTAAAGCCGGACATGATTTGCATGGCTAAGGCGCTTTCCGGCGGTTTTGTTCCGATCGGCGCGGTGGCCATGACGCAGCAGATTATGGACAAAGTGTTTAACCGTATGGATCGCGCGGTCGTGCATGGTTCCACCTTTTCCAAGAATAATATGGCAATGGCTGCTGGTCTGGCCAGCCTGGAAGTGATCAAGACAGAGAATCTGGTTGAGAACAGTGCGAAAATGGGCGCTGAAATAATTAGCAGAATAAATGCGCTAACCTGTCAGTTTGAATTCCTGAAAGAAGTACGCGGTAAAGGTTCAATGATTGCGGTGGAGTTCAAATCACCGAATAGTCTGTCACTCAAGGCCGCATGGATGATGCTGGAAGCGGCCAATAAAGGATTATTCTGCCAGATGATCACCATCCCGTTATTCAAAGAACACAGAATCCTGACGCAAGTGGCAGGACATGGCATGAATGTCGTCAAACTATTGCCACCGTTGATACTGACGCAAAAAGACCTGGATCATATCATCAGCGCATTTACCAAAACCATTGCGGATACCCATCAAGTACCCGGCTCTATTTGGGAACTTGGCAAGAACCTTGCCAGTCATGCGTTAAAAACAAAGGCTGGCTAAGCATACGATATGAACACTGAACACTCTGCCGATATGCATTATCTGTGGTGGCTAATACTGGTTTGCGTGACCGGCGGGTTGATTTATCTGCTCAGTCCGATTCTGACGCCCTTTTTACTGGCAGCAGTGATTGCTTATATTTGCAATCCGATGGTGACTTTTTTAGCCGGAAAAAAGCTATCGCGCACAGTGGGAACGGTATTGGTGATGTTTTTATTGCTCGGGGTGTTCGCGGCTTTGATTCTGATCATGGTGCCGCTATTTGAAGAAGAAGCGCGGCGCTTGCTGGATAAAATGCCGGTTTATCTGGATCTGTTCAAGAATCATGTGGTTCCGTGGCTGGAAACAAGATTCAACATCAGTTTGCAGCCGGATATGAATGTGTTGAAGCAGGCCATATCAGACCACTGGAAGAGTGCGGGCGGCTTTGCTGCGAAAGTGCTGCCTTCTTTAACCAGTGGCGGTATGGCGGTGGTTGAGTTTATGGTCAATCTGTTGCTGGTACCGGTGGTATTGTTTTATCTGCTGCGCGATTGGAATAAGTTGATCAAATTGATCGATGAGATGATTCCGCGCTATTGGCACCATCAGGTATCGCTATTAGCGCATGAGACGGACCGGATTCTGGCGGAATTTTTGCGCGGACAATTATCCGTCATCGTGCTGATGAGCATGTGCTACATCACGGGCCTCTGGCTGGTGGGATTGGAATTTGCGTTACCGATCGGATTGGTGGCCGGTATTCTGGTGTTTGTACCGTATCTCGGCATGATTGTTGGCCTGACGCTGGCAACGTTTGCCGCAGTGATGCAGTTTCAGGGCTGGAGCGGGGTGATTCCCGTGTGGATTGTGTTTGGTGCTGGTCAATTGCTCGAGGGCATGCTGATTACACCATGGTTGGTCGGTGATCGCATTGGACTGCATCCGGTCATGGTCATTTTTGCGTTGCTGGCGTTCGGCCAGTTATTTGGCTTCCTGGGCATTCTGCTGGCATTGCCGGTGAGTGCCGTACTGCTGGTTTGGTTGCGTCATCTGCATCAACGCTACCTGGGGAGCAATCTCTATAATTCATAGTCAGTTGCAAGGCTGGACTATGCAGATTGGGCGATTACCATGCAACAGTTGCTGCTAGATATTAAACCCCTGCCATTCCCTACGCTGACAAATTTCCTGCCGGGGCGCAATACTGAGCTGTTGCATATGCTGACGACTATTCTGTCAGGGCAGGAAAAAGAACACTTTGTTTACCTATGGGGCGGTTTGGGATGCGGTAAAAGCCATTTGTTACAGGCAACCGTTGCTGCCTATACCCAAAAAAACTTAAAAGCGGTATATTTCTCCGCCGGAAAATGTTGCGAGTTTCCTGTGGATGGCGAGCTGGATTGTATCGCGATCGACGACATTGATTGTCTGGATGCATCGGCCCAGATTGAATTATTCAATCTTTATAATCAGTTGCGCGATGAAGGTCATACGTTTCTGCTGATGAGCGGCGTGTCTGCACCGATGTACCTGAACATGCGGCAAGACTTGGTTACTCGCCTGGGGTGGGGGCTGGTTTATCAAGTGCTTGAGTTAACTGAAGAAGAGAAAATACAAGCGATGAAAAGTCATGCCGCTGATTGCGGCTTTGATTTGACACAGGAAATTTGCCGGTATCTGTTACGCCATGGCCGGCGCGATTTGCCGTCGTTGATGATGACACTGGATGCGCTGGATCGTTATTCTCTGGTGCATCAGCGTCAGATTACCATCCCTTTATTACGAGAATTATTACAGGTGGCTTCATGAATTTAGCATTATTTGATCTGGATAACACACTGATTGCCGGTGATAGTGATTTCCAGTGGGCGCAGTTTTTGATTGAAAAGAAAGCATTGGATCGTGAATTGCACGAGACCAAAAATATCGAGTTTTACGAGCAATATAAAGCGGGAACATTGGATATTCATGAGTTTTTGGATTTTCAGTTAAAGCCGTTGGCGCGTCATCCGCGCGCTCAGTTGGAGGCGTGGCGCAGTGAATTTATGTGCAAAAAGATTATGCCGCTGATTGCGCCGGGTACGCGTCGGTTGATCGAGCGGCATATGCTGGATGATGATTTGTGCATCATTATTACCGCCACCAACAGCTTCGTCACCGCACCGATCGCGCAAGCACTCGGCATTCATCATTTGATTGCGACCGAGCCGGAAGAAAAAGATGGCGAATTTACCGGCCGGGTATCCGGCACGCCATCTTTCCGGGAAGGAAAAGTGGAACGGCTGGAGAAGTGGCTGGATGCGCATAATTTAACCTGGCTTTCCTTCTTGCGCAGCTGGTTTTATAGCGATTCACTCAATGATTTACCATTACTGAGCAAAGTGACGCACCCGGTCGCAGTCGATCCGGATCCTACATTGAAAAGCCACGCCGAAAGAAATAATTGGCCGATTATCAGTTTGCGTTGATGAAGCGAATTGGCAGTTCAGGAAGATCTCTTTGTCCGATTGCCAAGAGAAAAGGGGGTTGATATCAAGATGTGCCCTCTGTGACTTGCTTATTTTCTTGATTCTCGACCTGACCTCTTATATTTTACGCAGCTCCGGCAAATGCTCAACAAAAAACTAGGGTCAGGTCGCGAATCAAGAATTCAATAAATCGACAGAGTCAAACTCGATTGATCCTGCTGCCTAACCCAATCTCAATCGATAAAAGGATTCTCAATTACCAATCCATCAATTTTCTGACCGTGCTGCAAGTCTTCCGTGTATAAACGCGTGCAGGCGGATTCGAGAGCTGCAGCAACAATCAAGGCATCGTAAAAACTGAAGCCATAGCGCGATTGAAGTTCAAGGCCGCGACGGTAAAGCGCCAGGCTGGGCATGATTCGCCATAAGGGCATCAAGACCTGTTCCAGAAATCGCTGTGCGTTTTCTGCGCTCATGGGAGATGGCATTTTTCGTGTCACAACGTTGAGCGTCTCCTGGATGACTTGATGGCTGATGCAAGCACTGCGAGTTTCCAGCGCTTTCTGAATCAGTTGTTCTGCAATAGTACGTTTGTGCTCATCGGTTTCGTCGAACAGGTAGATGAAAACATTGGTATCGATAAATTCACCGCTCATTCATTTCGTCTCGCGTGAATTTGCGACCGCCTGTACGTACTTGTCCACGTAGTTCCTCGATTAATGCCATTGCAGACTCGGTTTGATGCTCCTGCCGCACATAGTCTGTCAGCCAGCGGCGGAATTGCTCGTTAAGGGTGGTCTGTTCGGCGCGAGCCCGTTCACGAGCGGCTTCAATCAGTTTATCGTCCGCACTTAAGGTGATATTTTTCATCCGCTGTATCCTTCCTTAAAATAGTGTACACGATAATAGTGTACACTATTTATGCTGGATGAATCAGCAGCAGGCACAAAAGATCTTGACATTATTCCCCACAAAAACTTCGTGGCATAATCATTGGTGAATTATTCAGCGCTTCCCTAATCTTCCCGCCGTAACTGCGGAAACAAAATCACATCACGAATGCTGGGACTGTCGGTCAGTAACATGATCAGCCGGTCAATGCCGATGCCTTCACCGGCGGTGGGGGGCAGGCCGTATTCCAGCGCGCGGATATAATCGGCGTCGTAATGCATGGCCTCGGCATCGCCGGCCTCTTTGGCTCGGGCTTGCTCCTGAAAGCGCGCTGCTTGATCTTCTGAATCGTTTAACTCCGAAAATCCATTGGCGATCTCACGTCCGGCGATATATAGCTCGAAGCGGTCGGTGATGTCAGGGTTGCTGTCATTGCGCCGAGCCAGCGGGGAGACCTCTGCGGGATAATCGACAATAAATGTGGGTTCAAACAGCAGATGTTCCGTGGTTTCGTCAAACAGCGACAGTTGCAGGCCGCCGATACCATCGTGCGGGTTATAGTGAATATTGAGGGTTCGCAATTGTTCGATCAGGAAATCACGGTTCTGCAATTGCGCATCGGAATATTGCGGATGGAATTTTTGTATCGCTTGGGTAATGGTCAAGCGCATGAACGGTTTGGCCAGATCGATTGCTTTGCCTTGGTAAGTGATCTGAGTGGTTCCGAGAACTTTTTCAGCCACAGCAGCGAACATTTTTTCCGTGAAATCCATCAGATAGGTAAAATCCTGATACGCTTCATAGAATTCCACCATGGTAAATTCCGGATTGTGCCGCGTGGAAATCCCTTCATTGCGGAAATTGCGGTTAATCTCAAAAACTTTCTCCATGCCGCCGACCACCAAGCGTTTCAGATAAAGCTCAGGTGCGATGCGCAAATACAGCGCCATATCCAATGCATTGTGATGCGTGACGAACGGCCGCGCTGAAGCGCCACCGGGAATCGGGTGCATCATCGGAGTTTCAACCTCCAGATAATCTCGTGCAACGAAGAATTCACGGATCGCCTGAATGACTTTTGAGCGTACCGTGAACACCTTGCGTGCTTCTTCGTTGGTGATCAGATCGAGGTAACGCTGGCGGTATTTTTGTTCCTGATCGGTCAAGCCATGAAACTTTTCCGGTAGCGGGCGCAGCGACTTTGTCAGTAGTTGCAGGTCGGTGACGCGGATCGAGAGTTCGCCGGTTTTGGTTTTAAACAGCACACCGTGCGCGCCGAGGATATCGCCCAAATCATGATGCTTGAACCCAGCATGCACCGCTGCGCCGGTGTGATCATCCGAAATATATAATTGGATGCGTCCGCTCATGTCCTGAATCGTGGCAAAGCTGGCTTTACCCATGACACGCTTCAACACCATACGCCCCGCCACTTTTGCAGAAACTGGATGCTCTTCCAGTTGTTCTTTCGAGAATTCATCGTAGTGTTGATGGAGTTCTGACGCTAGATGTTCGCGCCGGAAGGTATTCGGAAACGCATTGCCTGCTTGTCGTATTTCAGCCAGCTTGGCACGGCGTTCAGCAATGATTTGATTTTCATCCTGAGGCGTAGTGGGTTGATTTTCCTGGGTCATATTAGGTTTTTTGTTAAAAATTTTAATTTTGATTTTCAATGAATAGCGTAATTATACGCTGCATCCATGGAACTGCAGTAATGAGTCAATGGGGGGAAGTGATTTAACAGAAATCGATTATCTGGCTCATACTGATGAAACCACTATTGGGTAGCAACGGAGCGGTGGTTTTTTCTAAGATTTCTGCCTAGTAATGCAGCATAAAATTAATGACAGTCAATACATTTCTAAGAGAATTCCTAGTGTTTTTAAGGAATTACTTAGATGAAAATAAGTAGAAAGCTAATTTATTTTGCATGCCCGTGAGCATAGTATCTAGCCAATCTTGCTGAGTGGCGGAGGAATTCGCAACAAAGCAAGCAGTATAGAAACAACAAAATAACTAGAAAGCTCATACCAAATAGACACTGATTTCATTGAATGCAATATTCAATAAATCAGATGCTTATACTCAAACTCTTCATTCTATACGGAACGATAACAACAATCCGAGGCAATTGATCGCCTTAAAAAGTTGTTTACAACAGGTATTTCGAGAAACAAAACATGTTGTGAACAGCAGGGTGGGGCATTGTTTTAACTGAGTGAAGGAGGGCATGAGTGATGAGCAAAAAGATCATAGCATCAACAAATTCTGGCCGGCAAGAAAAAGCAGTTGCCAGATACATGCAGGAAGTCAGAGATATCGTCGCGGCCAAGCTGAGCCGCAGAGATCTGCTTAAACTGGGATTGACTGCTAGCGCAGGCGGTCTGGTGTCGGTAGGCGGTAATGCATTTTTTCCTAATTTGGCAGTCGCGGCTGCTTCCAATATTCACATTAGCCCGCCGTGTAACCAACCGTGGACCGATCTGCTACCGATTCCAAAGACTTGTGCGCCTGTCGGTGCTTTCGCAGGACCGGAAGCCGATGAAGGTGGTTGCAAGGATAAGCAGAATCGCTGGCATCCAGGAATGAATGACTATTACGACTTTCAAGAAGCGCGTACCGAGCCGCATCAGCGCTGGAATGAATTGGGCGGTAACGCAGCAATCACCGCCCGCTATGAATTGATGGCCAAAGAGATCGACTGGAATTTTTATTCCAGCGCCGAGTATCCTGGCTTCAACTCCAAGGTGTGGACTTATACCGATTTAAACAGTGATGCCGTCGGTGTGCTGCGCATCAAAGCGCAATATCAACAACCCATTATCATGCGGATGTACAATGGGTTACCCAAGAATGGCAACGATAATCAAGGGTTCGGTATCAACCAGATTTCACCGCATTTGCACAATGCGCATAATCCCCATACTTCCGATGGGGGACCGACACGCTTTTACGATAGCGGAACCTGGTGGGATCACTGGTACCCCAATATACGCGCCGGTTTTGCCAGCACACATAAAAGCGGAACTACACGCAATGGCTTGTGGTGTCCCGGAGACTGGCAGGAAACACAAAGCTCGCTGTGGTTCCACGATCATCGCTTCGATTTTACCGCGCAGAATGTCTACAAAGGCTTGGCGTCTTTTTATACGCTGTTTAGTGACGACATCAAGCTCGATACGGATGATGAAACCACCGGATTACGTTTGCCCAGTGGCGAATTCGATATCCCCATGCTGATTACCGACAAATCCTTCGACACTACCGGGCAAATGTTCTGGGATCCGTTCATGACCGAAGGTTTTCTCGGTGATCAACAAACGGTCAATTTCAAGATCAAACCGAAGCTTTACGTTAAGAAGCGCAAATATCGTATTCGCTTTCTGAATGGCGGACCTTCCCGGTTTATCGAAGTATTTCTAAGCAACGGCAGCAAATTTACCCGTATCGCCAACTGTGGCAACTTGCTACCGAAAGCGCAAATCGTACCCAGCATCCGTATGGGCGTCGCCGAGCGCGCGGATGTAATTATCGATTTTAGTCAATACGCACCGGGTACGGAAATTTATCTTGAGAATCGTTTGGAGCAGATCAACGGACAAGGGCCGACCGGTAAGATCCTGGCTTCCAGTGGCAAAACCAGGTTACTTAAATTCATCGTGACCAACGAAGCTGTGGTGGATGACAGTGCAGACATGACAACACTGCAAACCCAGACTATGGTGCCGATGCCGGTAATGGCCAATAACGCAGCTGTTAAAAAGCGTACATTCAGCTTCGGCAGTCTTAACGGCGCCTGGACGGTCAATGAACAGTTGTTTGATCCGAGTGTCATCAGCGCGTATCCGGTGGAAGGAACAGCCGAGCTCTGGACTTTGAAATCCGGTGGCGGCTGGTCTCATCCCATTCATATCCACTTTGAAGAGTTTCAAATAGTGAGCCGCAACGGTAAGGCGAGCAACCTGAGTATCGAGGATAAATCGCGTAAGGATGTGGTGCGTATCGGCCAGGCAGCGGTTGGAACAACCGGTTCAGGTGAAGTGCAGTTGTACCTGCAGTTTAGGGACTGGTATGGCGATTACCCGATGCATTGTCACAATGTGGTGCACGAAGATCACGCGATGATGGTGCGCTGGAAAGTTGTTCCACCGACTGACCCGGATGCCGGTAAGTAATTCAGCCATGACACAGGAGAATATTTCCATGAACAAGAGAGAATTTATCAAACATATGGCAGGTGCCTCTGTTGGACTGGCAACTTTAGGTTTCAGTGCTGTTTCATTGGGGGCCAATACGCCGCAGAACACTTCAACAGCGAAACCGCAAAATACGGCCGAGCAGCGTCGCAAGGATCGTTTTCCGAACATGACACTGCTCACGCACGAGGGTAAGGAAGTGCGCTTCTATGATGATCTCGTCAAAGACAAAGCTGTATTCATCAACTTCATGTATGCCCGCTGCGGAGATATCTGTCCGGGCATGACGGCGAATCTGAAGCGGCTGGAAAATGAGTTTGGTGGCAGGGTAGGGCGTGACATTTTCATGTATTCGATCACGCTGGAACCTGAACACGACACGCTGGCGATGTTGAAAGCGTATGCGGAAAATTTTGATGTCGGTCCGGGCTGGAAGTTTCTGACTGGAACCAAAGCTGATATTGAATTGTTGCGCAGACGCTTAGGTTTCTACTATTCCGATCCTGAGCGAGACCGGAATAAAACAGAGCACATTGGTGTGGTCAAGTACGGCATCGAACCTTTAGAGCGATGGGGAACATGCCCGGCGTTAGCTAACCCCAAAGCCATGGCGCAATATTTTTACTGGATGGAACCGAATGGCGCGAGGCCGGTTCATGAAGTTGAGAAAGTAAGCTAGCGGCAACGCAGATAGTTTTCCAGCGACTTGGTAGTGATGGGGGGTTTTAAACCAAATGAGTGCGTTGGGTAATAGTATTTTTTACAGTTTGCTGTTTCTATTATCCGACGTACTCCAGTGCAGTGAGGCATTGCGAAGCTGTTAACAATGAAACATTAAAGAGAGTTCCATCGCGTATTACCTGCGGCTGGAGAAGACTGATTGCGCTACCGATCGACCGGCAGATTTCAATGCAGGCAGTGCATGTTTGCAATGATTCCAGTGCTGCGCTGATCGATAGAAAAAATAAATTCATGGGAATGATCGTGATTCAAGGCCGACTTAGCCGCTGCATGGCGGAACGGACAAAGATCATTCAGTAAAAAATAATACCCGTGCCGCATTTTTAACGGCATGGACACGAGATAGAGAGGGATAAGTCATGGCTACAACAACGTGGGGTCAGAATAATCTGAATGGAATTTCAATAAACGCGGATGCGGGTGATCAGTTCGATCCGGCGGTTGCGGATAGTGCGGGCGGTTCTTTCGGTGTTGCCTGGGCATCGGCAGCGGGCATCGAAGTGCGATTTTTTGATGTGATCGGCGAGCCGGATCCCGCACTGGGAGGTTTTACGCTCAGCAGCGGCGCACCTGGTGCGAGTTACGGGCAAACCAGCATGTCAGCTGGCGGTGCCGGCATCGGCTACGGGGTGACATGGCAAGAAATCGCTGCCGACGGTACGACTGCAATCAATTTGCGCTATATCGGTTTGAGTGCGCCGGTGGGTGGCGTCATCAACGTTTCCTCAGGAAATACCGGTCTCGTCGTTCATGACGTGGCGATGTCCGGTTACACGGCGGTGGATGCAACGTTTCGTCCGATATCCACCGTCGATGGGTTGAATGTTGCTTGGATCCAAACAGATACCAGCGTCACATCGCCGTTGACGGCTGCGCAGATTCAGGCAGGTTATGGTGAAGTGATGTTGCAGCGCTACGCCGTACCGCTGGATGCGAAAAAAGACCCGGCGGGACCGCCGGTCGCTACCGGGTTGGATGGCGCGGTTGGTGGCGCTTCCGATGCGCCGGTTAGCATTGCCGCGATCGGTCGTGATGTTGTCGTTGCTTCCGATGCACACTTGAGTGGCGATTCGGTCGTCGCTTGGGTTGATGCTGCGGATGTCGTGCATGCCAACTTCTTTACCGCCAATGGTACCGCCATCACCACAGCGAGTGGCGCAATTTTAGGCGGCATCAATCTCGACAATCTGGGCACAACGACTGAGATCGGAAAAGTTCAGGTCGTTTCCGATGGCGGGGAATTCATCGTGGCATGGGCTACGTCAACGGGCATTTCCGGTCGTGTTTTTGTGGCTGGCGCAACGCCGAATACGTTTGCAGCGAGCAATGTCATCCAACTCTTCAACGCCGCGAATCTGCCCGCCGGTTCGACATTTACCGGTGAATTCTCGCTTGGCGCGTTGATAGACACCGGTGGTTTTGCGATCACAGTCGGTGCAATCGACGGCAGCGGGAATAAGGATCTGTATTCCCAGTCCTTCAATGCGGGCGGCGCTGGTGACGGTATCGTTACGCTGGTGAATGGCATCACGGTTGGAGATCAAGATCAAACAGGCGCTGCGGCGCTGGCTGGCGACCGTATCGTCACTGTTTTCCGCGACACATCCGCTGGCGACAGCAACATTTCGGCGCACATCCTGGATGCGCGTAACCTCGGACTCATTATTATCGGTACCGACACACTGACACGTACTGTTCCGGATGTGCTGGTTGGCACCGTCGGTGACGACACAATTCGTGGATTGGACGATAACGATCTGCTATATGGCGCGCTGGGCGACGACCTTATCGTCGGCGGAGCAGGCAATGACATCATCGACGGCGGCGCTAACGGTGCAGTGGCCGGTGACGTTGCGGTATTTTCCGGTGCACAAACCGACTACACCGTGACGCATCTGGGCGGCGCGCTGTTCACGGTAACAGACAATCGCGCCGGCTCGCCAGATGGAACCGATACGGTCAAAGGTGTCGAGTTCTTCCGTTTTGGTGGTGTAGCGGGTGTGGATGTTCTGGCATCGAGCTTCATACCGACCGGTCCCGGCGTGACCCCTGCGGCATGGGGTATGACAGATGCTGATGCAGATCTGGCACCCAACCCGGCGGGCACACCGGATGTCGATGGCTTCATCGTCAACAGTGCGCCTGGCGTGCGCGTCGGCGCTCAGACTCATCCATTTGTTGCGGATAGTGTCGGCGAGTTTGTTGGCGTGGCTTGGGAAACGCCGGGAGCAGACGGCAACACGCATATCCGCGGCCAGTTTTACGATGTGGTGCTGGCGCCTGACGCTTTTATTCCCAATGCCATCGATATCAGCGATGGCATCGGCGTTGAAACAAATCCGGTGCTGACATCGGGCGGCGCAAATTCTGGTTGGGGGACGGCATGGGAGCAACGTGATGACGCCTCCGATACCACGCGGGAGATTCGCACCAATTTTGTCGGGCCTGGCACGTTGACCGGTCCGGAACTGACCGTTCTTGCCGAAGGTGCCAATGTGGATCAGCACGATGCGGCACTTTCCGGTTCGTTTCTCGATCGCACGCTGCAGAGCCCCGTGGGTGGTTCGGTTCTTCCCACCGGCATGAACGAAGGCTATAACGTTGCATGGGTATCGACCGATACTGGCGGTGGCGGCGATCCGAATTATGGTCGTATTATGTTGCAGCGCTACGAAGTGCCGCTGGATCCGCTGGGTAATCCGGGCGCGCCCGCTCGCGGTGGCGTCGACGGTATAGCAGGTTTGGGCAGCGATGCAGCTGTTCAGTTGGCAGCCTCAGGCCGCAATCCTTCGACCGCTGCGCTGCACGGTTTTGAAACCGGCGTGATCTGGATCGAACAGGATGGTGCGGGTGGCGAACGTGTCGCCGGTCGTGTTTACGACGATCTGGGACAGGTTGTTACTATTCCCGGATTCAATAATATCTCCGCGGGTTTTCCCGTGGCAGCAGGTACTAGCGCGCACATCGTTTCAGCAGGGGCGGTGAACTTTGGTGTCGCGTGGGTCACGGGCACGGCCGCGGCCGGCTACCAGATTGTCGGCACAATGTATGCACCGACCGGCGCCGGATTGAACGGCGAAGGATTCGGTTTTGCAGCCCCTGCCCCATTTGTGTTGCAAAACTTGCCGTTCGGCATCGATGTCTCGACACTCGATTTCAATCTTTCCGGTCTCAGTGGTGAAAACAGCGCAGACTTGGTGGTCACATGGAAACAAACCAGCGCAGGCGATGGCGCCGATGTCATGGCGCGCCACATCGCCGTGGCTTTGGATCCGGTCACTGGACAGGTGATATCGATGATTCCGGAAGGCAATGCGATCACGGTCAATGCCGGCACCGAAGGCGATCAGGATCAGAACAGCATCGCAGGATTGCTCGGTGATCGGTTTATTTCGGTTTATCACGATACCAATAATACGTATACCGACGGTGACGACATCGCCGCACGCGTGATCGATACGCGCGCACCCGGTCAGAACATTGAAGGTGATTTTCTGCGCTTGGGATTGCCGCAGGCGCGGCGTGATGTTCTCGTCGGGACAGTCGGCGACGACACGATTCGCGGTGACATCCAGGATTTCGATGGCCGTACCGATGATATTTGGGGCGCAATGGGTGATGACGTGATCATGGGTGGCCCGGGATTGCGCGGTGCAGCCGGGATTCCTGAACAGATTTTCGGCGGCGAAGGCCATGATGTTTCCGTCTATACGGGCCGCTTGCAGGATTATTCGGTGACTGTCAATGGCGATGGCAGCTACGAAATTATCGATCTGCGACCCACAGCGGACGCAGCAGGCAATCCGTTGATGCACGATGGCATAGACAATATTTTTGACATCGAAACACTCCGTTTTCTCAATCTGTCGCAAGTGGGTGGAACTGTGCCGGCGAACTGGGCTGCGGCGAGTCCCACGTTTACGGATGTGGCATTGACCGCACCCGGCACGCCGCCGCCGCTTCCGCCCGGCTACAACGGCACGCCGGTTAATTGGAGCTTGACGGATACCACGCCGTTCAAGGAAATCTCGATCGACGCCAGCGCCGGGGTGCAATCGGGAATTGCGGTGACCAATCTTCAGACCGGGGCGGCATTATCATGGATTTCGGGGGGTGGCAATCAAGTCTGGGCCGTGAGCCACGATACCACGGGCGTTGCGGATGCTATCTTCTTGGATGCGCCGACGCCATTGACTGATGGCGGTGCCGGCGGATTGTATAGCGACAACACCGTGGCCGATATCGATGTCGGTATGACAGCGGGTCTGGGACTCACCGCGGTATGGCAATCCACCGATGTGAGCGGCAACGATTCAACCGATACTTCCATTCATCTGCGTTCCGCCAGTACCAATACGCATGTCGTACTGGGCGGTGGTGGCGTGCCAGGAGCCGGCGTCACCGGTAATGAAGCGGTTGTGGTCGGTTCGGACGGTGCGGGCGTTGCAGTCGATCCGACTGTTCAGGGTTATGAAATCGTTAACACTGCCAATGGCACACTCGAGTTTGGCTTCCACGCCGGTTATGTGCTCAAGACCAATGCTGAGGATGCTTACGGTGATTTGATGCTGGCCCGTTACGAAATACCGGTTTACGATATCCTGGTCAATGGTGCGGGACTGCCGATTCTTGACGCGGCTGGGCAAGGACAACTGGCGACCGATGCTGCCGGCAATTTCATCCCTTCGGCTGATTTAAGCAAGGGCTCGGAAACGGCGCCGATTTCGATCGGATTGGATGGCCTGCGCGGCACAGCCGATGATAGTCAGTCCATCGTTCTCACTAATGCAGGCCTGTTCTCGGCGTCGGATCCAGTGGTCGGAACGGACGCGGATCACACGCCGATCAAAGGTCGTGATCTGTCCATCGGCACCTTGCATGATGGACAATTGGTCGTTACTTACATCGATCAAAGCGAAAATGTTCAACTGCGCATCTTTGTTCCGCATGTCGACCAAAACGCCGACCGTGAAACGGGCGGCTTGGGCGGCGTGGATGTTCAGGTGACCGGCCACACCACCTATAGTGAGTTGGCAGTACCTTTCCCCGCCACACTCGGCCATGTTCTTAATCCGGGTCAGACGCAATATATCGTGCCGCAGCAGAATGGTTCATTCGGGGTTTTCTGGGCAGATACCGGCAGCGCGGATACGATGGCAGTCAAAGCCATCGTCTACACGGGCGCCGGAACCAATTGGATTCCTTCGCCGGTATTGACACTGCAGAATAATCTGGATCCCGCCACACTATTCCAGGTATCCCCGACCGGTGTTACCCCCGGTGGTTTGGAAGACGGTTATTTCCTGTCCTGGGAAAGCGCAGGCAACATCCTCGGCCAGCGGTATGATATGGCGGGTAATCCGGTCGGTACCGGCATTACGATCGATGATCCGGCCAATGTTGCCGCAGAAAACCATACGTTGCATTCTGCCGCCGGGCTTGACGATGGCCGCATTTTGGTCGGTTATCAGAATGCCGTCGGTGATGTCGGTGCTTCCTATCTGGACACGCGTGAACCGGGCGTGCCAATCATCGGTCCACGCAACGGCGCACTGCGCGATGTGGCGGTCGGTACGGTGGGCGATGACTCGATGGATGGTCGCGCCTTGAACGACGAGCTGCATGGCGGCCTTGGCAATGATCTGATTACGCTCGGAACCGGTGCTGACATCGGCGATGGCGGTTTGGGAAATGACACGATCATTGGTGGTTCCGGACAGGATGTTCTGATCGGTGGTGGCGGTGACGACTTGCTGGCTGGCAGCGGCAGCGGTCCAGCCGATCCGCAGATCAACCGTTTGCTTGACGATGGTCTTGCTGCGGCGCTTACGGAAGCGAATACCAATGCGAGCGGACTATCGAACACGGGTCTGACCGCCGCACAAATTTCCGCGTTTGCGGCCAATAATCCTGGCGCCGATATGATTTCCGGCGGTGATGGAATCGATACGATCACGATGCAAGGTGAATTCGGCGACTTTAAAATCAATCTTGCAACCGGCGTGGTTGAAAGTGACCGCGATCTCAACGGCAGCTTCATCCTCGAAGATGTCATCGGGAACGTTGTCGATGATGGCGCGGGTGGTCAGATCTTCCAGTTCTCCACTAATATCGAGAATGCGACCGGCGGTATTGGCGACGACTTGATCATCGGCAATGGCGGCAATAACGTGATCGATGCGGGCGGCGGCAACAACACGGTGGATGGTGCGGGGGGACTTTCTGATCGCATGGTGATGCATGTCAATCGAGCGGACCTGCTCATCAGCTTCGATGGCGCCACGCAAACCTACACGTTCGTGAAGCCTGCAGATGGTGTGTCGCCGCAATTGACCCAGACGGTGAGGAATGTCGAGTTCTTCACATTTGATGATATTGGAACGGTTACGGCGGCATTCCTGATACCGGGGCCGGTCGCAACAGACGATACGGCTACGATCGTGGAGGATACTGCGGACACAATCAATGTGCTTGCCAATGATGCCAATGTTGACACCGCTCACATCACTGCCATCAATGGGGCAGCGATCGTGAATGGCGGAGCGGCGGTTGCCGTAGCGCATGGTAGCGTGCTTCTGACCAATGCCGTGACGGGCACGGATCATTTGATCTTTACGCCGAGCGCGGATTATTTTGGCCCGGTCGCCTTCAACTACACGATACAAAATGGTGCGGGACAATTCTCCACTGCGAACGTTAATGTCACGGTCACAAATGTCAATGACGCGCCGACCGACATCGTATTTACGGGAGGAACGTCGGTCAACGAAAACGCGGCAAGCGGTACGGTGGTTTCAACATTGTCGACCACGGATCCTGACAATACGGCAGTGGCCACCAACGATACCTTCACCTACTCGCTCGCTAATGACTTCGGTGGCGCATTCCAGATCGTTGGGAATCAGATCCGGGTGCAGAATGGCGCGCTGCTGAACTTTGAAAGTGGGGTAACTTCCTATCTGTTGAATGTAACGTCCAGCGATGGGCATGGCGGCACCTTTGCAGAATCCGTGACGGTTGCCGTCAACGATGTCAATGAAGCGCCGACCGACATCCTCTTCAACGGTAATGCCGCGACAACGGCAGTATCCATTGCCGAGCTTCCAGTATCGAATGCCGTTGCGACCCTGAGTGCGACCGACCTCGATGCGGCGCCAAATGGTGCGGCAGGTGTGACATTCGGGCTGGCGGATTCCGCCGATGGTCGCTTCAGCATTACGGGCAATCAAATCAGTCTGGTGAATCCTGCGTTGATTGATTTTGAGAACCCTAATCTGCCGTCGCACAGTTTTACGCTTCAGACCATAGCCAAAGATGCGGGTGCAGCAGTTCGCACCGAAGCGTTGATTGTCAATGTCACCAACTCGGCTGAAAATGTTGTGGCCGGCGCGACTCCAGGCAACAATACGCTGAACGGTACTGCCGGTAATGACATCATCAACGGTTTGGCGGGTAAGGACACGATGACCGGTCTGGCCGGCAACGACACCTACTTTGTCGACAACAGCGGCGATAAGGTAACCGAGGGCACGAATGCGGGGAATGACACCGTGTACGTTCAAACGCTCACCAGTTACGGATTGGGCGGCAACTTCGAGAATCTGATCTATCTGGGCGCGGCGAATGGGACATCCTGGCGTGGCAATGCCCTGGACAATGCTCTAGTCGGCGGAACCGGCAATGACACACTTCAGGGTAGTGACGGCAATGATCATCTCATCGGCAATGCGGGAACGGATTCGCTGCAAGGTGGCAATGGTGTTGATCGACTTTACGGCAGCGCCGGGAATGATACGCTTGATGGCGGCAACGGCAATGATTGGTTGGAAGGTGGCGCTGGAAACGATGCGCTGATTGGCGGTACCAACAACGATACATACTTTTTCGCAAGCGCTTTCGGTGCTGACACCATTCAGAGCTTTGGCGACGTTGCAGGGAATCAGGATGTAATCGCTTTCTCGTCAAACACCGTAGCAAACTTCACGGCGCTGCAATCCAACATGAGCCAGTCTGGGGTTAACGTCCAAATTAATCTCGTGGGTGTCGGAAGTATCACGCTATCCAATGTGACGCTCGGCAATCTCGGGGCCGACGATTTCTTGTTCATCTGAAGATAACTTTCTCCTCCCCCCGTGCAAACGGGGAGAGGGGTTTTCAACAGCCTGCCAGCAGGCCGTCTGCGAATTCCAAATCCAAGCACTGTATGTAATCAGCGATGAGACGATCTACCATCCATTGCACTGGTTCTCTGATCAGCATTTCATGGGTATCGAGCAGTTTCTGCACACTACTATCCGTCATGGGTAGAGAACAGCCGGCGTTCAATTCAGGCTCGTAAACCTACTTTCATTCTATGCGAATAAAACCAAACGCATCCGGTTGATAGATGGTTCATGATGCTGCAATGCGTTAAATCTACAGCTAACGTGATGACAAAATGGGATTTTTAGACGACTAAGTAAAGGTTTAGATGAAAATAAGCAGAACGCTAATTTACTTATCGGGCTGATAATTTTACATTGAGGATAGGGCGTACGTATGACGACGAACTGAAACAGGCAGAACAGAAATGAAGTGATGGAGTCGGAGATGTGAGATTTTTGTGTGCTTGATGTGGCTGGAGCAGAGTATAGGGATGTTTTTCACATGCATCAATTCTAAACCATTATTGCTATTTTATGGAATGGAACTGAATGGCAGGAGGTCAACGCAGATGGAAATAGTATTAGGTGGTTATAAATTTTTGCAGGTTACCAATTTATATCAAAGAGTAAGGGAGGATTGATCATGAAGTTGACTAAATTAAAAGAATTTTCTGCGATAAGCAGAAAACTTGGTTTTGCTGCCATTCTTGTGGTTGCAATGATGGGCTTGACGATGCAATCAGCAAAGTCAGCGCTGACGGGCAAAGGGGTATTGCATCCGGTTAATCATTTTCCAACATGGTTTTCCGATGCCAATGGCGTTACTTTGCAGTTGTGCTTGGATGGTGATGGCCTTACCGGTTTGTGTGCTTTTGACCCAGTGATACCGGGCAATCCCACCTCGCTAGCGACCGGTTTTGGTGCAGAAGCGTTCTGGTGGTTGGCGAATGCCACGCTAGATGTAGCTGGAGGCGGACGCGCTATTTTAGTGTTGGCATTAGAGGCAGCCTATGGTCAAGGAGATCCTGCGCCGAACGATCAGTTTGCCTTTGGGCGTGTGCGTCTACGGGTCGACATACCTGCCGATGGCGAATATAAAATTTGGCATCCTGCGCTAAATGAAACCAATGGTTGCCAACCGGAAGTCTATGTCGCAACGGCCGGCATCAAAGCCATTAATGTGACGCGTGATACGGGCGGCGGTGTACCGTTTGATACCATGTTAACCGGTGAGGTCGGTCCTTTCTTAACCTGGGATCCAGCCATTTCCCCGCTTGCACCGGCTGGTTATGTGGGTGATCCGAATGTCAATCACGAAGTGGTCGGCGGCCATTGCGGTATTAATTACTTCCGTATCGAAGCCCCGATTGGTGTGGATTTAGACGGTAATGGTAATAATTTTGTGCAAACTAATTTATTCTCGATAGCAGGAAAAATTTATGACGAGAATAGCACTCCACCAGGAATTGATCCTGTACGCACAAGTTACTCTCGTACTACTGTAAACTTTGTTACGACGTCTCGTATCAATTCATGGGTGAAAGCACCGCCGCATGCAACCGTTGTGCTCAGCGATGTACCTCAGGCCAATCAAAATGGTCCAATGGCATTCGATGGTGACAATACATTCTTCAGACGTGCGACGCTAAATGCGGCCAATAGCAATCCTATGCCTGCTCAATTAACGGTTACCGCCACAAATGCCAACGGCATGAGCACCGTGCAAGTTGTCAATGTCGTCGATCAAGTGAAGATTGATACAGTAGGTTGGACGAAGCCATTGGCAAGGTTAAGGGTTGTGGCTTTCTCGAGCGACAAGATACATCCAGCGGCAGGTATTATTCCTGAGCTTACGCTGCATGTAGGGGCAAATTCTTACCCAATGCCACAAGTTGGCACGCCTGGACGGTATGAAGTGGCATTACCTGGATTATTTCCGGTTCCGCCAGCGCGAGTTACGGTGACATCTTCAAGAGGTGGGGTCGATACCCAAGGATTGGAAGATTAATTAACGCAAGGAGAATTCCCCGGCACGCCGGGGAATTCACAGAAAAATTTTTCTACTGTTAATGTTGTGGCGGCAATGCAGATTGTTTTTCAGCGAGCGGCCTGTTAGCAGGTATCTTGTGTCGATGACTGGATTAGACGAGAATATTCAATGTCAGACAGGAGAAGTGCATGGTTTTGTGTGTATCAGTCTTGAAGTCGAAGGCGTGCTAGCCTAATTCACCAAATTCTCCAGTAGTCAGTACGATTTGATTTTGGAATTTCAATCACAACATTAAGGGAACAAGTATGTCTATTACGATCGATTTAAACAGTGTAGGTATTGATTACACAGAAAATCAAGGTAATCTGACGCTTTTTGATTCGGCCACTATCGTTTCAGATGTAGACAGTCTTGTAGATACCCTGAAAATTACCCTGAATAGTGCCTCCGCGCTGGAGTTGCTTGCGGTTTCATCTTTGCCGACGGGTTATACGTCCTCATATGATGCGGATACCGGTGTACTGACCATTAGCAATGGCACGGGTGACATATCAGACCCTAACTGGGAATCGGTACTCAGATCAATATATTACAGTAACTCGTCAAATAATCCTCCGGGAACTCGGTTAATAACGGTTGTCGCTTCGGATACAACCGGCCCGGAAATATCCGACAGCCTCGCGGTCGATTACACAATTGCCGTGACAACAGTCAACGATGCGCCGGTAATTGCAGGCGATCTCGCGGCTACAGTTGCAGAAGGAAGTGATTACCTGCTGACGACGGATGATCTGGGGGAAGCGGACCCCGACGATGCCGGTGTTGGACTGACTTATACGGTGTCATCACAAACCCATGGTACGGTTACACTGGATGGTTTTGCCGTTACGTCTTTTACGGCCAAGGATGTAATTGACGGTAAAGTAAGTTTTGCCCACGATGGTTCTGAAACAGCCAGTGCCGGTTTTAGCTTCTCACTGGAAGATGGCGGTGAAGATGGTGTGTTACCTGCTTCCGATACATTCAGCTTTACGGTAACACCCGTCAACGACAATCCGACTGGCACAGTCACGATAGACGGCACAGCCCAGGAAAATGCAATCCTGACGGCGGACATCAGCACCATTGACGATAATGATGGGCTGGGGACATTCAGTTATCAATGGTTACGCAATAATGTCGCGATAGGCAGCGCCACGGACGGCACGTATACGCTGGGCGATGCGGACGTCGGCAAGAAGATCAGCGTGGAAGTCAGCTACACGGATGGTCACGGCACATTGGAGAGTCTGACCAGCGCGCAAACCGGATTTGTTGACAACGTTAACGATAGTCCAACCGCGCGGTCACAATCGATGGTGCGGTGCAGGGAAATGCAATTCTGAACAGCGGTACACCGGCACCATTGACGACAATGATGGGCTGGGAACATTCAGTTACCAATGGTTGCGTAATAATGTCGCGATAGGCAGCGCCACGGATGGCACGTATACGCTGGGCGATGCGGACGTTGGCAAGAAGATCAGCGTGGAAGTCAGCTACACGGATGGTCACGGCACATTGAGAGAGCCTGAACCAGCGCGCAAACCGGATTTGTTGACGTTAACGATAATCCGACCGGCGCGGTCACGATAGACGGCACGGCGCAGGAAAATGCAATTGACGGCGGACACCAGCACCATTGACGATAATGACGGATTGGGAGCATTCAGTTACCAATGGTTGCAGGACATAACGTCGCGATCGGCGGTGCTATCGGCAGCACATACACGTTAGGGGGTGCCGATGTTGGCAAGAAGATCAGCGTGGAAGTCAGTTACACCGACGGTCATGGCACATCAGAAAGCCTGACCAGCGCGCAAACCGGATTTGTAGCCAATGCCAACGATAAATCCAACCGGCGCGGTCACGATCGACGGCACGGCCCCAGGAAAATGCAATTCTGACGGCGGACACCAGCACCATTGAGATGATAATGATGGGTTGGGGACATTCAGTTACCAATGGCTGCGCAATAATGTCGCGATAGGCAGCGCTACGGACGGCACGTATACGTTGGGAGATGCGGACGTCGGCAAGAAGATCAGCGTGGAAGTCAGCTACACGGATGGTCATGGCACATTGGAGAGTCTGACCAGCGCGCAAACCGGATTTGTTGCCAATATCAACGATGATCCGACCGGCGCGGTCACGATCGACGGCACGGCGCAGGAAAATGAAGTACTGACGGCGAACACTGGTGCCGTCGACGATAATGATGGACTGGGAACATTCAGCTATCAATGGTTGCGTGATAATGTAGCGATCGGCGGTGCTACGAATAACACATACACGTTGGGAAATGCGGACGTGGGCAAGAAGATCAGCGTGGAAGTCAGTTACACCGACGGTCATGGTACTGCAGAGAGTTTAACCAGCGCGCAAACAGCATTGGTTAGCGGTACTAATCAGGCGCCGACGCTCGTGACGCCCTTAGTCCATCAGGCGATACAATACGATACGGCAGGCTGGAGTTACGATGCCGGTGCATCTTTTAGTGACTCCGATTCTTTGAGCTACAGTGCCAAGCTTAATGGCAATGATTTGCCGGGTTGGATTCAAATTAATCCAACGACTGGTGTCATTACAGCGGCGCCTGATTTTGGTGAGCGTGGTACCTATACACTGAAAGTAACGGCGACAGACACGCATGGGCTTTTTGCCGATGACACTTTGACGGTTGCAGTGATTGCGTTTGATGCAGGCCAATTGCTGGTCAGTACAAGTGCAAATAATATTCTTGCCGGTACATTATCCAACGATACCGTGACGTA
The DNA here is from genome assembly GCF_024282095.1 of Nitrosomonas sp. Lineage (GTDB taxonomy): Bacteria > Pseudomonadota > Gammaproteobacteria > Burkholderiales > Nitrosomonadaceae > Nitrosomonas. The sequence continues at coordinate 60,795 of NZ_JAMWZS010000009.1, read as the reverse complement.
TGCCTATGCGGCTGCCCCAGTCGCAGTTTCACTGGCAACCACTGCTGCGCAAAATACCGGTGGTGCAGGGTCAGATACGTTGACTAACATCGATAATCTGATCGGTAGTGATTTCAATGATAATTTGACAGGTAACGCGCAGAATAACGTGCTGGATGGCGGCATCGGTACAGATACTTTAGTGGGCGGAGCGGGTGATGACAATTATATTGTTGATCTTGCAGGTGATATCGTTACCGAGAAACTCAATGCGGGTATCGATACAGTCATTAGTAGTGTGACTTACTCGATAAAAGCCAATGTTGAGAATCTCACCCTGATAGGCGCATCAAGCATCAATGGCACAGGTAATGCGCTGGCTAACACCATCATTGGGAACTCAGCAAGCAATACATTGAATGGTAGTACCGGCGCGGATACCCTAGTAGGTCGATTGGGTAATGACAATTATACGGTTGATAATATCAATGACATTGTCACCGAGGATGCTGACGGAGGTACGGATAAGGTCAGCAGCAGCGTTAATTACATGCTATCAGACAATGTTGAAAATCTCACCCTAACCGGAACGGCAGCCATTAATGGCGTGGGTAATGATCTGGCGAATATCTTGCTGGGTAACTCAGCAGCGAATCAACTGGATGGTGGTGCCGGTGCAGATGCGCTCAAGGGTGGCGCGGGTGATGATACGTATATTGTTGATAATGTGGGTGACATCATTACTGAGATTCTTGATGCAGGCAATGATATCGTCAATAGCAGCGTGACCTATACGCTGCCAAACAATGTTGAGAGTTTGAAACTGTCGGGTACATCGGCCAATAATGGTACAGGGAATACCTTGGCCAACACGATTACTGGAAATGCGGCAGCCAATATACTGAATGGTGCTGTCGGTGCGGACACGTTGATTGGTGCTGGGGGAGACGATAGTTATACTGTTGATAATGTAGGTGATATCCTTATTGAGAATCTCAATCAAGGGGTTGATAGAGTCAATAGCTCGGTGACTTATACACTACCTGACAATATTGAGAATCTTACTTTGACAGGCACAGCGGCGATTAACGCCACAGGCAATGGGGCAGTGAATACACTGACTGGAAATAGCGCGGCGAATCAGTTGGATGGCGGGGCGGGCAACGATATTCTCAATGGCGCAGCAGGCAATAATACGTTAACGGGCGGTAACGGTAAGGACTACTTTCAGTTTAAAACAGCGGATCATCTTACGGCAGGCCGCATTGATACGATTACCGACTTTAGCGTGGTGGATGACACCATCAAGTTGGAGAATGATCTATTTACGGTATTTGCAGGCATGGTGACGCCAGATAGGATAGCCGTCGACCAATTTGTGATTGGTACACAAGCGTTGGATGCGAACGACTATATCATTTATAACAGTGGAACCGGTGCGCTGCTATATGATGCGGATGGCAACGGTGCTAATGACGCAGTGCAATTTGCTACGCTCAGCACCGGGCTGGCGATGACCAACTGGGATGTTCATGTAATCTAGATCAGGGAGGGTGACCGCCTGGGAATTGTGGATCAAACAATTTTCGGGCGGTTTTATTTTATGCTGGGAATCTGTTGCACTTAACAGGCTTCTAGGAATTTCTCTCAATGAGTTATCCGGAATTTTTGTGGTCGGCGGGATCTTCTTTATTATCGATATGAGCCAGCTCCACTCGATTTCTACCTTTGTGTTTGGCTTGATAAAGCGCTTCATCCGCTTTTTGCAAGAGTAGATGCTCATCCAATGTGTCCTGCTCAGTGCTGATTGCCACACCCAGGCTAATCGTGACAGGGATCAGCATTTGATTGGCGCTGATTGCTTGGCAAGCTACCGCATTACGGAATCTTTCGGCGGCCTTTAACGCGCCCTCCTGGTCATAGGGTGAGACGATGGCCAGGAACTCTTCACCACCATAGCGTCCGATGTATTCATGCGAGCGGGCTGAATTAGTCAGGCGTTCCGCAATTTCACATAGCACCGCGTCGCCGGTGAGATGACCGCAGCTATCATTGATTGCTTTGAAGTGATCAATATCAATCATGATAATCGCGATTTGGAGCCCGCCGCGTTTGGCGCGCAGGATTTGTTTATGCAGAATATCGAATATGGCCGGTCGGTTGAATAAGCCGGTCAACGCATCGTGCGTGACGCGCTGTTCTAATGATTTTTTTTGCGCAATGAGCTGCTTATTCAGTTTCACGCCCTTGTATAACTGAGTTTTCTCAATGATTAAAGCCAGATGACTCGCGATTTGCAGCGATAAATCCTTGTGCAACTTTTTGTAGATATTTTTCTTGCGGCAGGAGAATACAACAAATCCAATCGATTTGCCGGTAGCGATCAAAGGGCAGACCAGGCAGGAGTGAATACCTTCTTTAAAAGCCGCTTGAGCCAGATCGGATTCTGAGAGCTCTTCCAAATATGTGCTTAAATCATCAATAATCAGCATTTCATGAGTATCGAGGAGTTTCTGCACACTACTATCCGTCATGGGTAGAGAATAACCGGTGTTCAATTCAAGCGCGTTGTAATTGGCGCGCACCCAATGCAATTTGAGCTTGCTTTTATCATGTTCGAATAAGACCAAGCTCATCCGGTCATAAGGTAGATGATTCTGAAAGGATTCATAAATATGGTTTAGTACATCAATCAGGCGCAGATTGAAATTGCACTCAACCATGATCTTGTAAAGAGACTGGCTTTTATCGAATTGCTTCTGCAGATGGGATGATAATTTTTTGAGTGACTTGCCCAGATGACCAATGTCATCGTCCCCGGTGGGAATGTCTGATGTGAAATCCCCGCGCGCCATCGCTTCGGCAGCTTTGCGCAAGGCGAGGATTCGATCATTCTTTTTCATTTGCTTATTCTATCGACTGCAATAATCATGTGGTTGGGTCACTGAATATTCATAGAACACTCTCTAGCAGGTTGTTGAAAAACTATCTGCGTTGTCGCTACGGTGTTAAGAATAGGCTAAAAATGCTCATTGATTACGCATAAACTGCGCTTTTTCGCCTGTTTCTGCCTTGAATCGGCTACCTTGAAAACGTTTTTCAACAGCCTGTTAGCATTGTGACTGAATTGCAGATTATTAATTCAAAAAATTGCCGGGGATTCACTGTGCAGTTTGTCGGTTAAATATAGGCGACGCAGCAATTTTTAATATTTTCATGTTTATACATAGCAACTCAACGCTATTTAAGTAGCGTCAATGCTAAAATTCTTACATTGATTCTTCAAAAACAGGGTAGGACAAAAATAATATGATTGGAATTCTAGTTCTCACACATGAAGATTTAGGCGATCATTTGATTCGCTGTGCGACGCATGTGGTAGGTACAGAACCACCGCAATTGATGCATTTGAGTGTTTTTCCACAGGATGATCCGGATGAAGTGTTATCCAACGCACATGCATTGATCAAGCAATTGGATAGCGGCGATGGCGTGTTGGTACTCAGTGATATATGTGGCGCAACGCCCTGTAACATTGCCAGCCGATTGGTACAGCCTGGTAAAGTGGAATGTGTGGCAGGTGTTAATTTACCGATGTTGGTGCGCGCACTGACCTATCGGAATGAACCGCTGTCGGTTGTAATCGAAAAAGGACTCAGTGGTGGCCAAAATGGCGTGGTGCATATCAATGGTTAATGTGGAATTCTGTCATGCAAATTAAAGAAGTGGAAATTGTCAACAAACTAGGACTGCATGCGCGTGCATCCGCAAAGCTGACTAAGCTGGCGAGTCAATTCAAATGTGAAGTCTGGGTGACACGCAATTCCCGTCGGGTCAATGCGAAAAGCATCATGGGTGTTATGACGCTGGCAGCCAATAAAGGCTCACGCATACAGATCGAAACGATTGGTGATGACGAAAATGAAGCGCTGGCGGCATTGGTTGCATTAGTTGAAGATTATTTTGGTGAAGGCGAATGAGCTTTATTCTGCAGGGTATTGGGGTATCTGAAGGCATTGCCATAGGGCGCGCTCATCTGGCCGCGCCTGCCGCATTGGAGGTGATGCATTATCTGATTCCCAAGAATCAGGCGGATAAGGAGATTGCGCGCCTGGACAGCGCTTTTTCCGTGGTGCGCAAAGAGTTTGAGGCATTGCAGAAATCTGTGGTCGATGGTCATGCACGCGCTGAGTTCAGTGCATTCCTGGATTTGCATCTGATGATTCTGGATGATCCGACCCTGTCGGAAGCCGCCCGCAGCATGATTGCGCAGACGCATTGCAATGCTGAATGGGCGTTGGCGCAACAGATGCAAGTATTATTGGCACAGTTTGAAGAAATTGAAGATGCCTATTTGCGCGAACGTAAGGCCGATGTGGTGCAAGTGGTTGAACGCGTGCTCAAGGCCATGCTGGGACATCCCGGTTATTTGCCCATTGCATCGAAACATACCGGCGACAGCATTCTGATTGCGCATGATCTGAGTCCTGCCGATGTGATGCAATACAAACAGCATCAATTTATCGCTTTTCTGACCGATCTGGGCAGCCAAACTTCGCACACGGCCATTGTTGCGCGCAGCCTCAATATTCCTTCGATCGTGGCGCTGCATCACGCGCATCAGCTCATTCTGGAAGATGATTGTCTGATTGTTGATGGCAATCAGGGTATTATCATCGTCAATCCGGACAAATACGTGCTGGATGAATATCGCTTGCGGCAAGGCCAGCTGGAGCTGGAGAAAAAGAAGCTAAAGCGCATTAAAAGCGTTGCTGCAATGACATTGGATGGTACGCCGATTGATTTATATGCCAATATCGAGTTGCCGGAAGATATCGAGCAAGTCAAAGAAAGCGGTGCCACGGGCATTGGCCTGTTTCGCAGCGAGTTTTTGTTCATGAACCGCGATGATCTGCCCGGTGAAGATGAGCAATTTGAAGCATATCGCACGGTTGCGGTCAAAATGCATAAACAGCCGGTTACCATCCGTACATTTGATCTGGGCGCCGACAAGAATCTTAGAGGCGCCGTGCAAGTTGCGGCAAATCCGGCGCTGGGGCTGCGTGCGATTCGCTGGAGCCTGGCGGAACCCAAGATGTTTCATACGCAACTGCGCGCTATCTTGCGTGCTTCCAAGTACGGTGATGTGCGTATTTTGATACCCATGCTGTCGAATGTGGCGGAAATTGATCAAACACTGCATCTCATTGACTATGCAAAAAAGACGTTGCGCGATGAGAAGATTCATTTTGACGAGCATATCAAGGTAGGCGGTATGATTGAGATTCCAGCGGCCGCGCTGAGTCTGGATGTTTTCATGCGCAAACTGGATTTTCTCTCCATCGGCACCAATGACTTGATTCAATATACCCTGGCAGTTGACCGGATTGATGATACCGTGGCGCATCTTTATGATCCGTTTCATCCGGCCATCATATGGCTGGTTTCGCACATCATTCAGAGCGCCAATCGTGCCAAAGTGCCGGTATCGCTTTGCGGTGAAATGGCAGGTGACAAGCAGTTTACGCGCTTGCTGCTGGGTTTGGGGCTGCAGCAATTTTCCATGTACCCGGCTCAGCTGCTGACTGTTAAAAACCAGGTGCTAAAAAGCCACTTGCCAGATATTATTCCGCTGGTCCATAAGATCATCAAAACGGATCACCCGGAAAAAATGCTTGCATTGCTGGCCAAATTGAATGACTAGTTGTTTTTCAACGGTCTGCTAGTGCGTGGCGGTTCTTTGGCGATATAATCGTCAACACAAATTGACCGTTTCTTCGGATTATTTTTATATATACATGCAAGATTCAAAATCAGTGGGTGTTGTAACCCCTCAGTACGTGCAGATCGATAAGCCGTTGCAGTTGAAAAGCGGATTGGTGCTCGATAGTTATCACCTGGTGTATGAAACTTATGGACAGTTGAATGCGGCACGATCCAATGCGGTATTGATTTGTCATGCACTTTCAGGCAATCACCATGTGGCCGGTGTTTATGCCGAAACAGAAAAGAGCCACGGCTGGTGGGATAACATGGTGGGGCCTGGCAAACCGATAGATACCACGCGCTTCTTTGTCATTGGCGTAAATAATCTGGGCGGATGTCACGGCTCTACCGGCCCCGCCAGTATCGACACCAAAACCGGCAAGCACTACGGTGCCAGCTTTCCGGTAGTCACCGTGGAGGATTGGGTGGAAACCCAGGCACAGTTGGCGGAGCATTTAGGGATTGAGCAATTTGCAGCGGTGGTGGGTGGCAGTCTTGGCGGTATGCAAGCGATGCAATGGACGCTGGATTATCCGGAAAAAGTGCGGCACGCACTGGTAGTTGCAGCCGCTGCCAAATTGACCGCACAAAATATCGCGTTTAATGACGTTGCCCGCCAGGCGATCATGACCGACCAGGAATTTTACGGCGGCAATTATTATGCCTATGACACTTTGCCGAGACGCGGCTTGCGGCTGGCGCGTATGCTGGGGCATATCACTTATCTTTCCGACGACTCGATGGCGGCGAAATTCGGGCGCAATCTGCGTAAAAGCGAACTGTCTTTCGGTTTCGACGTGGAATTTGAAATTGAATCGTATCTACGCTATCAAGGTGACAAATTTGCAGATTTGTTCGATGCCAATACCTATTTGCTGATGACCAAGGCGTTGGATTACTTTAATCCCGCCGATGCATATGACGGCGATCTAAGCGCAGCCTTCCAAGTTGCTAAGGCGAATTACCTGATTTTATCGTTTACGTCGGATTGGCGTTTCTCGCCGGAACGCTCGCGGGAAATTGTCAAAGCATTGCTGGACAATAAAATTAACGTGAGCTATGCGGAAATCACTTCCAGCCATGGCCATGATTCGTTTTTAATGGAAACGCCGTATTACCATCAACTGGTGCGGGCGTATATGGATAATATTTCTACCTAAGTTGAGCCTATTAATTGACCATGAATGATACAACAGTGCCATCACCCATCGCATTACGCCCGGATTTTGAGGCCATTGCCGAATGGATTAAACCCGGCGCAAAAATACTCGACTTAGGCTGTGGCGATGGTTCATTGCTGCGTTATTTGCGTGATACGCGCAATGTCTTCGGCTATGGCGTTGAAATTGATGATGACAAACTGCTCAAATGCTTCGCTAACGGTATCAACGTCATTCAAAATGATTTAGAGTCGGGATTGTCCAGCTTTGCATCGGATTCGTTCGATTATGTCATTCTATCCCAGACGCTCCAGGCCATGCGGCACACCGAGGGTATCGTTCAGGAAATGCTGCGGGTCGGCAAGGAAGGCATCGTTTCATTTCCCAATTTTGGCTACTGGAAAAACCGTATGCAGGTTATTTCCGGTCATATGCCTATTTCAAAGGAACTGCCTTATCACTGGTACGACACACCCAATATTCATCTCTGTACGCTGGGTGATTTTGAAGCGCTGTGCCAGCAATGTAATGCACGTATCCTGGAGCGCCGGGTGATGAACAATAATTGCCCCGTCCATTTTTTGCCGAATCTGATGGGCGTGCTGGCATTTTATCGGTTTGAACGGCGCGTATGAAAGATCGTCCATTTGTATCATAGGAATCTTTGGAATCATCGATAATTACGCGCCATGTTCAAGTTTCTGCATGTATTTCAAGAGCGGCTAATTATATACTTTTAGATTTATATTATTCTTACTTCAAGAAGCTAGAATTTAAAGGTAGCCATCGTATATCCATAGTTAGTGTCAACGGAAAGGCCTTGTGCAACTTTATCAAAGTAAGATCCTTTGAATATGTGGCTATAACCAATATCGAAGCTCACACGTTTTAAGTAACTCCATTGCGGATCCCATCCTAAGCTGACATCCAGCATATTACCCAAGAAACTGCCGGCTCGGCCGGTTGGGTCTTGCAAGCCGCTACCGACATACGCGCCATTTTTATCGGCTAACCAGTAGGCACGGTGAGCCAGCATCAACCGTACGGTAGGTGTTGGTACAAGCGTTGCACGAAAACCGACGGGGGAAAAAAGATTGGATGGGAAAAAGGGGCCGAACATCCCCGTCGGACCATACTCGACGCGGCGCTTTGCATACAAAATATCAAAATTCTTATCGGGATCGCGACTTCCTGATGAAAAATCGAACAAGTAAACAGCTCTGAGCGGCATTGGCGTATTGAAACTATATCCTACCTCGCCGTGATGGCGATGGGCGAACAGGCTTTTATCCCGGGTATCGCCAAACTGATACATGGATTCAATCTCATAATCCATGCTGCCTTTTGTAGGCTTGGCGAACAATCTGAAACCGGTGGTTGATAAATTTCGTTGTTTAAGAGAATTGTTTTCGTTCAACTGGAAAAAATAACCATCGAAGTTAATCCAGCGCAAGTCGCGGTTGGTGATATACGCGCCTGAGAAATAAGATTCGGGAGTGTTCCAATTCAACGATGTCGTCTCCCGTTGCACCGGCCGTGAACCAAACACGCGCAAACTCCATTTTTGATCCGTATTGCCGAGCATGAAGTGCAAGCCGTCGAATGCGGGCGATAAGGTTCCCCAGCGATGGCCGCCTACCAGGCGGGATTCACCCAAATCCATCATGAAACGACCTACTTCGAATTTCCCCGCATAGCCCGTACCTAGAAAATTTTTGTCGTGCAAACCAAGGTGCATTTGGGTAAAGTCAAAATGATCGGCTATATTCGGGTTATGATCTTGCCCGAAGTTGGCCAGCGGAGCACGGATATCTGTCAGTTCAAGCGTGAACTTGAGGGGATCAATGATATTCTTAATTTCCATCAAGAATCGAGTGCGTTGATGAATCTGGTCATTGAACCCTGGAATACTTTTGGTGAAGCCGTGATCGTATACATCGTAACGGGTACGATGTTCGATCGCTACATTAAGCCAATCCGGCGCCATGGCTGCAAGTGGCGTTTTATGTTGTTCCATTAATGTAGTTAGGCTATCAAAGTCAAACCGTGTGTGCCCTACAGTTTCCTGAGCACTGAATGGAGTGCCGTTGGGTGCGGTGTTGTTTTTGAAGATAATGGATGGCTTCTCGGTTGTTTTTTTCTTCGGATCGTCTTCTCCGGCAGCGAATAGATGCTTACTCCACAAGAAACATCCAATGATGAGAAAGACTACCCAGCAGGTAATTTGCATATTCTTCCAAGTCATATTTTTATACTCCTTTCTTTAAATCAGCTGTGCTCAGGTAAAAACCCAATTTAATTTGTTAGCTTTTTTAAATATTACTTGGGAGTGGCAAGTGGTAAAATCCGTGCAAGCACCTAAGCGCAAACCCTTATATTGCGAAAAAAACAACTAAGAACAGCACAATGTTTGTTCGAATGCTTACTACAGGTTTAGGGTTACAAGGATCGTATGTCTAGTGCAACGTTTTATACTGGATTGGGACAACAAGCCCCACACATCAACGACACAAGTTTTTATCCTGCCGGGATTCTTGGCCAGTGGAACTGGCAGTTTGACTGGAGCCATGAATATGTCATATTGGATAGTGCTGCAATCGGTGAGAATTAGGCTGAACGTACTGTGCGTGGATTGACGCACTGCTCAAATAGGAGTGTTTAGATACTGATTGGCAACCTAATCGGCTGGATTGTTGCGATTCCTTCTTCGCTGCTTCCATAAACGCTTGTGCTCTGTAATGCAGGAACCATTTTTATTTTCAATCAAGCTGAATGCTGAGCCCCGGCTGATATCAGCCGAGGCTCAGTTTGGCTCCTTAGTTTGATTGCTTCTGGATCGTTCTGCATTCGTTCAGTTCAATATGAAACCGTGGGTCCCAGAACCCAATGACATTCGGAAACCAAGCACATGCCGCCGAGATCTTTTAACTCGGGGTGAAGTAGCATGATGATTTTTTCCGCTTGATTTTCTTCGCAGGCGAGTACCATGACGGCATTGGGTTGCTGCAAAACGTAGTCATCTGGATTGCGTTCGCCGGTTGATCCAAGGCCGCCTGCCCCTTTGATGACTGTGTAGCCGCGCACATTGGCATCCCGAAACAATTTGATCAGAGTGTCTAGTGACTCTTCGTTAACGACGATCTCGATCCGTATCATTTTTTTTAATATTTCTGGTCCTAATGCCATGATTTTCCTCCAAAAGATAGTTATGTGATAGTCAAGATTTGAACACTCCGGTAAATAAGTACTGGAGGTTATCTTGAGGAATTTCAATAAGTAATGCATTCAAATGAGTCAGGTTCTTACCCTGTGTTGCCATCCTGGACACTTGGCGGCAGCGCTTTTTTACGACGCCACCGCCTGATAACTTACAGCATGACATTAATGGATAAGTATTAGGCGATACCAAACCTGCTCCATAGTAGCCGGTGAATGCCAATTACCACGGATAATAAGTTTCATGTAAGTACTGGGCAATTGCATAATAGGTGGGAATACCAACCACCACGTTAAACGGGAAAGTAACTCCGAGCGATAAAGTCAGATAGAACGATGGATTGGCCTCAGGGATTGCAAGGCGCATCGCCGGTGGAACCGCGATGTAGGAGCAACTGGCTGCAAGTACTGTTACCAACGTGATACCTCCCACCGAATAGCCCAGGAGGAAGTGACCTACAAATAGCCCACATATCGCGCCAATTATGGGCATGGCGATGCCAAAACTGACCAAGAAAAGACCCACAGATTTGAACTCCGACAGCCTTTTGCCGGCCTCCATCCCCATATCGCACAGGAAGATACATAAAGCACCCATGAAGATGAGTTCAAAGAAAGGTTCAATTTTCTTGTAACTGACGTCTGAAACAACCCAACCAATTGCCATGGAGCCGAACAATAATAAGATACTGCCATTGGTAAAGGCGTCGATCATCAGATGCTTCATCATCCCTTTGTCCATTTTGGACGCTCCGCCCATGATTCTTCGGGAATAACCGGCAAGCACCAAGCCGATCATGATTGCAGGTGATTCCATGATCGCCAGCATGATGACGGGATAAGCCTCATACGTTACGCCGATACCTCCCAGGAACGCTACCGCCGTCATATAGGTCCCTGCGCTCACCGAACCATAGTGCGCAGAAATGGCAGCAGCATTGAGAGGATCTATTTTTCCGAGTGCTGGCAAGATGATATAAGCAACGATAGGCAAGCCACAGCCAAACGCAAGTGCTGCCCATACAGCAGGAATAGCAGATGCCATGTCTGATCCGGCAAGTGCCTTGCCACCATGAAGCCCGATACCGATCAGCAAATAGATCACGATCATCTTATGCATATCGGGGGGAATTTCAGATCCGATTTGATGAGACAGGCAAACATACCCAATGCGAAGAACAGTATCGCCGGTACGAGAAGACTGGACAATGACATGGTTACGCTCCTCTTATAATAAAGTTAGTGATTGGGATTGTTCGCGCTGAAGTTCATTGGGAGTTTGAAGTGGTACCGCAAAACTGTACAGGTTGATACATCTTCAGCGAATATGGACAATCCGAGGATCATAATCATGAGCATATACGCGCACAATAGTCCAGTGAATTCAAGGCGAAAAAAGCGCTGGCGGCGATATGGGAGATGAAACCATTGCGCAACTGGCACACGTTATGGAATACATCCCACGCAGATCAATAGCTGGAAACGGCAACTCATAGAACAAGCGGCCGAGTTGTTTTCCAAGAACAACAGTGCTGGCAAAGCAAGCGGACAAACCACAGACGATTTACATCGTGTCATAGGGCAACTGACGGAGAACGCGATTTTTTAGCCAGAAAGCTCGATCATTAAGCACAACGGAACGCAAGATGATGATTGAGCTTAACGACAAACCAAGTCGTGTTCGCCAATGCCACTTACTAGGTTTGGCGCGCTCGACATATTATTATCAGCCACAACCAGCTACTGACGCGGAACTGACTTTGCTACGAAAAATGGATGAGCAATACCTAAAAACACCGCAATATGGATCACGCAGCTACGCCACGTGGTTTTTGCGTCAGGGAATACTGATCGGTCGCAAGAAAGCAGCATCCATGATGAAGACTCTGGGCATTATCAGCACCGCGCCCAAACCGGGAACCAGTATTCCAGCCAAACAACACAAAATATATCCTTATCTGCTCAAAGGTAAGGTAATCAATCGACCCAATCAAGTCTGGGCTGCTGATATTACCTATGTACCGATGGAGAAAGGCTTTGGCTATTTGGTTGCCATCATGGACTGGCATTCCCGTAAAGTACTGAGCTGGCGCTTATCCAACACGATGAATGCGGATTTCTGCGTTCAGGCATTGGAGGATGCTATTCAAGATCACGGCTGTCCGCAGATATTCAATACCGATCAGGGTGCTCAATTCACCAGCGAAGCATGGATTGCTGTTTTGAGAAATCACGATGTTCAGGTCAGCATGGATGGAAAGGGTTGTTATCAGGATAATATTTTTGTTGAACGGCTATGGCGTACAGTAAAGTATGAGTTCTTATACACCAGGGCATTTAGTGACTTAAAGGAGGTAAGGAAAAGTTTGACTCAGTGGTTTGACTGGTACAATCAGGAACGTTTTCATCAAAGCTCTCGATAACCAAACTCCCAATGAGGTTTACTATCAATTTCAAGCAATTCATCAGGCCGCCGTAGCTTGATTAACTACCCATGGCAGAGCTTAATTCTACTTTCAGGTTGTACAGTTGTAGGGGGACCACTTCAGTTTTCTCTGTTGTCGGTTGGTTCTTCGATACATCTTCAGCGAATATTGTGTTCGGCAGCATCGATAGGAAGTCAGAATATATCCGCAGGGCTAGTGTATTTTTATTCATTTAATTTTCTCCAAAACTGTTAAAAGTTTTAACGTAGCGAAAACAACACATCAAAGGGCATAAGTAGTTAATAGATATATAAAATTATGATGTCGAAGATTGGTCTGAAGCCTTTATTGATAGGTGCTGTCAACGGAATTTCGCAAAATAACAATAAGAAAATTACTGGTCATTTGCTGTAACTGTGAAAGTTATTCCTATGTTTTTCTTGGTCATAATTTCTTATCTTTTGCTAAATATGAGGCAGATGACCACACGTAGATAATTTCCCGATATATCCATATCATTGAAAAAGCCGTCCCGAAGAACCTAAGCGATATCAATAACCTAAGAAAGTGACTGGCAAATCTGTATCATATTTCCTACCTTTGCAAATCCTACACAAGAGAAATAACAAGCGGCAAAATCCGCGCTGTAGCACGTAAGGGTAAACCCTTATGTGTCAAATATTTATAGAGAAGAATTGGTTTTTGTTGGTAAAGCTTTTTAAATCTTCTTTATGAAATGCTGAAGAGCAGGGATATAACTTTGATAGAAGTGCTGAAAAATTTAGGTTTTCAAACGCTGTTTGATGCGAGCAGCCGATGCAATGCTATTGACTGAAGATTCTGGCCACATTGTGTTGGTTAACCCAGTGGCGCAAAAATTGTTTGGCTATACCGAAGATGAACTCAGTGGATTGGCGGTTGAAATACTGATTGTGCCGGTATCGGGAAACAGATCGATATCGTCATGAGCTGTTCTTCGAACCGATCAAGCACTCTGTGAGCGTTAGCAACGAATTTGTCGCACAAGGCCGAGACCACAAAGAGATGCTGTTAGATGTTAGCCTCAGCCCGATAGAAGCTCAGCAACAGCTTTATATCTTTGATTACATTCAATGTTGCTGAGCCGGCGTTCTTAGGCCAGGAGCACTGCGCAGCCAGTGAGGAGCGATTGCGTTTAGCGAAACAAGCAGCGGGTTTAGGTATTTTGACTGCGACCTGAAACGCAATATCGTTTATTGGGATAATCAGATGCGCAAATTATGGGGTGAACATTTGGGTGAAACCGTCAGTTATGAGGAATTCGTGAGGATACACCGGAAGATCGCAGGCGCGACAGTCCGCTATCGATCATGCGACTGAATCCCGCTGGTGATGGCGAATTCAAAGCGGAATATCGTGTTGTTAAATTCGGCCAATGGTATTACACGTTGGATATCCTGCAAGGGGGCGGGTGTATTTTTGACAACGGGCAACCGGATCGGCTGGTAGGCGTTACACGGGATGTGACAGAACAGAAGAATCTACAGAAAAAGCTGCAAGCACAACGCGACGAAACGGAAAATATTTTTAAACAGCAGGTGGCAGCGCTCACGGCTTCGGCGATTGCTCATGAACTTAATCAGCCACTTACAGCAATTTCCGCTTATGGGGAAAGTGGTGTTGCACGAATTAGGCAACGATGTTTTAAACTCTGATAATTTAAAACGCGCACTTGAAGGTTGCGTAGAACAAGCGCAACGTGCTGGTCATAGCCTGCACGAGTTGCTGGCTTTCCTGCAGGAAGGCGAATTGGTAACCGAGCGATCAAATCTGAATGATATTATCAATGACGCGCTAAACATTATTGGTAATGATGGTCATGGGTACTTTCTATCCAGTGCTTGATTTGCAGCAGAATCTTCCTGCTGTTCAATGTAATTGCACGCAGATACAGAAAGTTTTTTCCGGTCAATCTATTTAGAAATGCGATTGAAGCCATGCATGCAACAAAGTTACCTACCTTGACGATTACTGCCATGGTGTTAGCCGAAACTAACCTGATGATAGTAACCATACAGGATAATGGGCCGGGTCTAGATTCAGCCATGGCGAAGCGCATATTTGAACCTTTTTTTACAACCAAGCCAACGGGTATCGGGATGGGGCTCGCGATTAGTCGGGCACTGATTGAAACCAATGGTGGCCAGCTCTGGGTGGATTCCGGTGCTGAGTCAGGTGCTAAATTCCATTTTACTTTGCCGCTTGCACCATGAGCACTCATAACCCAATAGTTTTTATCATAGATGACGATGCCGCAGTGCGGGATTCTCTCACTTTGATGCTCGAACAAGTCGGTATTCATGTGCAATCTTTCGATAGTGCAAAAGCTTTTCTGAGTGCTTTTCAGTCGGATTTTTTCGGTTGTATCATTATCGATGTACAAATGCCGGACGTGGATGGGTTGCAACTTCAGGAAGAATTGTCGCGGCGCAAAATCGTATTACCCGTCATTTTTCTTACCGGGCATGGTGATATTCCCATGAGTGTCAGAGCGATTAAGGCTGGCGCAATGGATTTTCTAACCAAGCCGGTGATACGCGAGAAACTTTTGGTTTGTGTGCAAACCGCTTTTGCTGAGGCTGAGAAAAGGGTCGGTGAGATGATACGGAATCAAGAAATGATATCTTGCTTGGCAAAGCTTACGGAACGTGAACGGGAGGTGATGGTTTTGGCAGTTCAAGGGCGTTCCAACAAAGAAATTGCGTCTTGCCTGGGTATCAGTCACCGGACGGTAGAAATTTACAAATCCAAGATCATGCACAAGACTGGTGCCGCCAACTTGCTTGATCTTGCGCGTATTACTCGTGAAAGCGGACTGAGCAATTAATCCTGAGAATCCCATGACTTAAAGTTTTCCGAACTGATTGTGGGTGCTTCCATGTGTTCCAGTGCTTGTAATTCCGCTGCGGTAAATCCTGCTTTTTGTCTTGCTTCATAATGAAAAGGGCCGCTGATTTGCCCAATGAAGTGGTGACTGATTAATGCGCGAAACGTTTGCTCGGAATCCAGTCCGCGTTGATCACAGCAATATTTAAACCAGCGCGACCCGATCGCCACATGGCCGATTTCATCGCGCAGAATAATCTCCAGTACTGCTGCTGTGTTGTCGTCACCCGCCTGATGCAATCGCTTGATAATACCCGGCGTCACATCCAGCCCCCTGGCTTCCAGCACACGTGGTACCAGTGCCATGCGTACCAGCGGATCAAGAGCCGTGCGCGTGGCGATGTCCCATAAACCGTTATGCGCCGGTAAATCACCGTAGTCGCTACCCAGCTCATTCAAACGACTGCGTAACAATTGAAAGTGATAGGCCTCCTCAGCGGCCACTTGCACCCAGTCATGGTAAAACTGCTGCGGCAAATGGCGAAAACGGTACACTGCATCCCAAGCGAGATTGATGGCGTTGAACTCGATATGCGTGATGGCATGAATCAAGGCAATGATCCCGGTTTGTGAGCCGAAACGGCGTTTAGGCACATCGCCTGGTGGTACTAGAACCGGTTTGGCGGGATGCCCTGATTCACCGATGGGCTCGGGCTCGCTTTGGGATTGCAGCGATAACAGTCCAGCGCGCCAAGCTGCTGCGGTTTGTTCGGTCAAGCGCAGTTTTTCTTCGATTTCACAAGCCGACAAGCAGCGAGCGGCGGCATTAAACAGGGGTTCCATAAGTATTTACGCGAGAAGAATAATTGATGGTGCTATTTTCGCGCGTTTCTTGAGGAAAAACGAATGGAAACTTGTGCCAAAGAAAATCTGGTTCAAAATGCAGGATCATTGTATTCTTGGACTTCTATGACAATGATTCTGTTTCCATGACAATCCGTGAGCGCTAAACCAGCCATGTCCAATAGTTCGAATGATGCACCACTCAGTGTTTCTTTACCGGAAGGCCAACCCATCCTGCGTATGGTGCCGATGCCATCCAATACCAATTATGCCGGCGATATTTTTGGCGGCTGGATCATGTCGCAAGTCGATATGGCGGGCAGCATCCCGGCGATCCGGCGCGCACGCGGGCGGGTCGCAACCGTGGCCGTTAATTCCTTCGTATTCAAGCAACCGGTATTCGTCGGCGATCTCGTCAGTTTTTATGCAGACATTATTAAGGTAGGGCGCACCTCGATTACCGTCGATGTGGCGGTATACGCCCAACGCGGCGTGCGCGAGGGCGGTGAAGAAATCTGTATCAAAGTGACCGAAGCGGTGCTGACTTATGTGGCGATCGATAATAACCGACGTCCGAGAGCGGTGCCGCAGGAATGATTTATTTGACGGGAATGTAGCGGATTGGTTGGTGTAAATGTCAGGGAAAATAGTACGGCACTACTGTACTTTGATCGCCTTACCCGCTATTTTTAGGGAACAGATAGCTGATAATCGCAACCAGCGTTACCCCCACTTGCACAACAGTGGCGCCGATTAACGACATGAATACGTTTTCCGTGATCAGGCGTTGATCGTTTTGAATGAGCTTTTCTCTAAGCAGCGAGATATCAGCGTTAAAAGCATTCCAGATCAGAAAAATCACTGCTGCATTCAGCAGGATAAACAACGCACTGATCACTAACGCCATCCACAGGCGCACACGCGTATCGGCATCTATACTGCGAATACGCGCCTTGGCTTCCTCGTTAATTTCACCGAGCTGAGCAGTCTCTTGATTGAGTTGACGGGTGGTCATGACGGGATGAGATGCTACTTGATGATTATTTTCTGATCCTCGTCATTTTTGCGGATAGTAATCGACCCATCCGCCGCTTCCGATTCCGTGGCAATCTTCAAAAGCGCAACCGCTTTTCTTAATACTTCAGCTTTGGAAGAAGCGCCAAAATGGGTTTGTAGTTCTTCAAGTGTTTTCCCCATTTTTTCATCAATATTGAAGGTTGTGACCGGCATGGTTAGCTCCTGTGTTGAAAATGATATATAGAATGTATATAACTAGAGACCATTGCACGGTTAAAAGCCGCTATGAACGAGCAGAATGATATATTATACTTACGAATATATGATTGACTGTTTTTCGGAAATGTATCGCCGCACCCGTAAAGGAAACTAATCAGATTAACCAACTGATTGATTGGAATTCCAATTGCTCGGTTGCACCTTGTTCAGGGGCGCCTGTTCCCTTGGACTGCTAAGCTGTTGATCGTATATGGAATGCTTGTCCTGAAGCATGGCTAATTCTAATCGCACTTTTTTCTAGGCCTTGAAGATGATGCTCCCAATAGTCAGTGTTGTGGCATTTAGCCGCTTGGAATTTAGTTTGTGGAGAACCTTCAATGCTCAATGTTACTGTAGCTACTGGCTGTCACATCAATGCCAGCATCACACATAGTCCACGTAAGCCCTAAGACCAAGCCACCCTATGAAGTGATCAATGATCGTGAAGAACGAGATGATGAGTCGGATGCCCAAGCGGCCATGCGTGTTAAAGTGGTTCATTAGATGCCGAGGCACGTTTTAAGAAAGGTGGTAAGTCGGTTTTTGGCTATAAACAGCACACTCTGGTTGTGACAACGGTTTGGTGGTGGCAGTTGAAACCACAGCTGCCAATCGGCATGACAGCAAGCCGCTGCTAACACTACTTGATAAAGCCGAAATCGAGCCAGGCACTACGATTCATGCTGATAAGGCTTACTGTAGTCAGAAACATTTGAAGCTTTGAAATCACGCGGCATTCGGCGTAGAGAAACGATGAAGAACAAGCCTCTGACACAGCGGCAATCACAGCGTAATCGTTTAATCACCAGAGCTCGGTATGTAGTGGAACGTACTTTTGGCAGTCAGGCACGCTGGTTTGGCAGCAAAATTCTGCGTTATCAAGGTTTAGCCAAAGCTCATGCCTGGCATATCCCTGCAGGCAATGGCGTATAACCTGAAAAGTTGCCGAAATGTATGTTAAGAATCTTTATTCACAACAACCACAGACAAGGTACGTCTTTTAACCAAGAATGGCGCAATAGCGCCTTTATCTCTTAGTTTTTTGCAAAGAATTCACCGAAATTTACCTGATCTTCAACATTGACAAAAATCTGCAGCGAAAGGTTTATGGTTTTGCAAAGGTCTCAACTATTATATATAAATCAAGTGTTATCTATATATTGTTGACTGTTGATGATCAATAGAAATATTTTTTTATTCCAATTGAGTTGTTTTCAATGGATTAGTGAAGAATTGACTTGCTTGTCCTTGGTAAAAGTCGCACTGGCCGCTGCTTTGAATTTAGCCAAATTTTCCTTTTAAAGTTGATTTGAGCTAGTACAGATAATGGTCACTCTTCCAGATCGAGGAATTGGCAATGATGAAAGAATTCTTTTTGTTATTCTATCAGTGATTGTTTTATTTCGTGCTCCCATATACGCATAACTATCCAACCTTTCTGTTTCAGCAAAACATTCACCTCTTTATCGCGATCAATATTTCTTGTGATCTTATTTTTCCAGAATGATCTCTTTTTTCGGTAAAAAAGCCATGCTCAGGACAGTTATGCCAGAAACGTCCATCCACAAAAATCGCAATTTTATCAGGTATATACAAAGCGGCTTTCCGGGCAGCTCTGATTTCAGCCGGTATCGCAATCCTTTATGCCAAAGCGCTTTTCTAAGTAGCAACTCCGGTTTTGTATTACTACCACGAACTGAAGACATGCATCTTCGTCTTTGTTCAGGGGTAAGGACATCAGGCATTGCAGCAGGCTATTGTTTGTCCAGAAGCCTAACCATTCGGATTCTGTTAACCCGATACGCGAAAGCTCTCTTGCAAATTTTTCGACAGCCCGCTGTGCATGTGATGTCTTCAATTGATCAAGCCAAAGAGATAGCGATTTTGTATCAGAAAACACCTGATTGTTATCCGATAGTTTTGGTAGTACTTGCTTTTTATCAGATTCCGGCCGGAGTTCGGAAACATAGCATTTAAATGATTTTGGCTGATACAAAAACTTGCTTTTGGTTTATTTTCTGATAAAAGAAGAACATGTGATGCTTTATTTTTTCCATCTTGCTGCATCTCATCCAACTCAACAAATATGAATTTCCGTGCATCTTCTAATCTTACGCTATCGCATACCGGCTGAAGACAAAGTAAATATACTGAATTTTCCAAGCAAACTATTGTTCCCAACTTTAAATCTTTTGATGTTTACCGTAAAAGGTTCTGCTGCTCATTAGCCTTGAAAATTCGTGGTTAGAAATGGAATCTTCACTAGTTAACAGAATGCTTGAGATCTCGCGTATCTTTTTACGATCTCCAACCCATTCCCCCTTCTTAATTGCTTGAGTAATTAAGCTCACACTTTTATGGTCATTTCCCATTCCCTTCCCTTTTAAGCAAAAATCAATGGCGATTTTGACTTGATCCGCATTTTTTCCGAGTAAGGGCGGGATATGTGGGCCGGGCTTCCATTCATTCTTACACCAATCTTTAATTAGCGCATTGCTTATTAAAGGCTTTGGCAAACTATCCTCCAATACCGCTTCGATTTCTGATATTAAAAGAGGCACCAAATGATTAACTGCATCTTCATCTGGTAAAGACATAGCCCTGTGTGTAAGAAAAGCAGGATCCAAAGATGAATTGAACTTGGACAAAATCTTGCGACTGTTTTTTTTAATTTTAGCAAGACCTAACAGGGTTGTGGCTTGTAACAAACCGGAGGCCAATTTGGCAAATTCTTTTACGGCAAAGTCGGCTAAGTCTTTTTCTTGAACTTCATGATTTTTGTATTCCGCTGATCTCTTTCTTCCTGTTTTTCCCAAAATCGATATTCTGCTGTTTAAAGTGTGAAATGCAAGCCCACCTTCTTCATCTAATGGACTTATCGCATTCCCGACACTTTCGCTTATTTTTTGATAAAGGCGATCCGCGATATCAAAAAGATTGAGCTCTTGAGTGTATACGAGTATTAAACGTAATTGCTCAGGAACATCCTCGACAGCCTGTTGTATTAGTCCATCAACAAGCTCGATTACTTTTTCACCCGGGCCTCCACCCAAATCCCAATCCACTATTACAATATCCGCAGCCAAACAGAGAGCGAAAATATCGGACTCTTCCGTAAATGGTTCTCTAATGTTAGGCTGATAAAGCGAACAAATTATTTGTTTCTTTGCAAAACTGGTAACAATCTTTCGAGGAGAGTATTCTTCCTGGTCATTTTCTTCAATGTTTCCATCAATTTCGCTAGAAATTTTCTGATCCGTGCTTTTTAAAGCTTTTGGACGACCCTTGGGCGTGGATGTTTGCTTAGATTCTGAGACCGACCCATCTTTCCTTCCATAGATTCGATCATCAATAAAAACCGCCGTCTGCAAAAATTCCTGTGCAGCGTATTTTGAGAATTCGGATACGGTATTAGGAATTGTCATCATGATCAGGCCATTTAATCCTCAATGTAGTGCCATTTTTATCTTCGGTAGGAACAACGGTAATATCCATTCCTTCCTTGCTTAATGCCTTTCTGGAAATAAAGAGACCAAGACCTCGTCCGCCGGGTTTTCGGGTAAATCCCTGTTCGAAAATCGCTTCATAATCGCGCCTATGAATGGCCGGTCCATTATTCGAAATGAGAAATGTTCCTGCATCAGCATCCAAGTCAATTATTTTTTCACCCTCTTTACCCTTAAGCCAGAAAATAGCGTTATCCAGAATATTGACAAATACCGGGTAGACGGTTGAAGGAAAACTTACGATCTCAGAATTTATAAAGCTCTCGCTTACATTTAATTGGATACCGTGCCTTTTTAATCGCACTTCAAAAAGGGTGCGGACATAATGGTTGATGTCGGAACCTTTTATCGGGATGGCTTTCCGGTATAGGCGTCTTTGCAGCGGTGTAAACAGGTTTAAGTGCCCGTCAAGATGATCAAAATTGTTCCTGATTTCCTGATAGAGAACGGCAAGGCCATCATTCGAACTGGCCCATGGCCGAAGCTCCCGCAAGGATCTCCGAACACCTTTTATTGCAGCCTCGAATTCGTGATTGATCACGGCAACCGCCAATCCCAGTTGAACCAATTCGGCATCCGCGTCCGTTTGTTCCCTTAACCCTTGTAATTCCTGATCCATCGCTTCAACAATGTCCGATTGCGCGATATCCACACCTTGCTCAAGATTTGACGATATAGCGGTCAGCATGTCGCGAACCTTGCTTAATGTTTCGGTGTTCTTCCGCCCCACAGACTCAATCCGGCCTTCAAAACTATTGCGGATATGTTCAATTTCATCTTCCGAAAGTCCGGCCAAATCCTTTTGCGCAAATTCCACTTCCACATTGGAGATCGTATCCTGTAATTCGTGGATCGCCCCCCTTGCAAACCGTAATGCGGCCGATCGTGTATCATTGGCGGAATTTCTGAGTTGTCTGGCTTCCTGGCCGACGGATTTTTTCTCTGCATCCGCCTGCTGCTTGATCAATTCACTCAGACGTTTCCGCTGATCAACATATAGCTTGGCTTCTTTGGCAACCGCACCGAGTGATCTTGCAACTTCCTGACTGAATGGAATAAACAATTCTTTTTCCAGTTTCTCCTGCTCGGCCAAATAGGCATCCCAATCACGCTGCAATGCTCGGGATAAACCCACTCCTCGCGGCTTCACCAGACGGTAATTCTCACGTATTTCGGATAATCTGCGATTGGCTTCTTTTTCCGCATCCAGCAATGCCGTGGAAGCTTCATCAGGGTTTTTCATTCTCGCCGCGGAATCCATTCGCTGCTTGATCATGCTACGTAAAGTTGCTAATTCCGTTTCTGGCAAACCATTCCCTGTTCGTTGGAAAAATCCTTCCAGTAAAGTTGCAATATTCCTTCGTTTAGTGGAAACCTGTTTTTCCCGTTTTCGTCGAGCCAGCTCCAATCTCTCCAATTCCGCTTTGCGGGAATTGAAGTATTCCGAATAATCGCCGCTCTCCCGGAAGAAATCCGTCGCCAGTTGCAGGAAGAAGTTTTCAAGGATGTCTTTTAACTGCCGGTATGCGTTATCCCGTTGAAAACCTTCCCTGCCGGCCTTTTCTTTTAGCAATCCATTGTGTTCGCGTGTCAGTTTTACGGCGCCAAAAATTCTTCGATGAGAAAAGAAATAGTAAGACGCAGACTTTGTGCGCTTAAGCTCTATATCGAGCCAATCCACATCAGAATTGCCGTAAGGTAATATGCGTATACGATCCCGGTATACATATACTCCGCCAATGCGATCAAGCTTGTCAGTGATACGTTTCCACTCATCGGGGGGCAATCTGCTTTCACGCTGAACCCCCGCGATATAACCCAGTTCTATTTCGAAAGGCCCGCAATCAGTCGGTTTCCCGCTCCCATTCTTCCATGAAATAACATGATCTTTGATTTCCTCCTCATAGGTACGAATATTTCCTTGAAATTGGCCGAATGCATCAACCTGGCCGCTGATCCTGTGATCCGCCGTATCCAATTCCTCGTGCGTGAAAAATTCACCTTCACCAATTAAATCCTCTCCAAACGCATCGGTCGGCCAATAGCGGAAAGCGGTTTCAATTGGCGGTGGCGGAGATTCACGAAATAACGAATTGGAGAAACCGAGGAGAAACTTGGTAAATTCTTTTGAGCCTGTTTCGCGCTCGTTCTCTATTTCTTGAACTATTCCTTCATTGGCGGGAGCAATATAAAAATGGGTGCCGCAGCCATTATTACGTAAACTTATGCCGCCCAGAAATTCATCCATGGCCTGCGGATCCAATTGAAAATCGTCCAGATCATCCAAAACCTCGCGAAAACCTTGCTCTCCATATCTTGAAGATAAACTGACAACGTTTTCCCTTAGTTTTCCAATCAGTTCCTCCACGTCTTCAGCGATTGGCAGTCGATCGCCTTGGATCAGCTTCATAGGTATTTCAATTTCATCCAGATTGAGCCCGGACATTTCAAAAAGCTGCCAGTTAATGAAACACATGACCAATTCATGCATTTTTCCATGACGTTCGGCACGGGTCAGAACCAATACCTGGCGGCCCAGCAGTGCAATAGCCAGGCGACCGATACCTTTCTCGCCCATAATCGCACGCTCCGGTTTTCCGCTAGGCTTATAGGTTTCGGCTTTCTTTCCGTGAGCAACATATTTACTTTCGGTACCCAGCACAAGCCATCGGTTTTCGAATTCATCTGGTGTCATACCTACACCATTGTCTCTTATTACGAGTAAGTTATCGGTTCTGAAATAATCGACTTCGGCGTGATCCGCGTATGCGTCATGAGCATTTTTAAACAGTTCACTAATTGCGGTCGAGACATTAGCAATCTGTTGGCGACCCAACATATCCACCGTTCTTGCTCTTGTCTTGAATTTGGCCATGTCTTATCGTTGATGCCGCTTCATGTGTTCCAAGATATGCCGTCCGAATGCTTCGGCCAGTAAAACCGGTACCGCATTTCCTATTTGGCGGGCCTGTGAATTTAACGAACCGTGGAAAATAAAATCATCAGGAAATGTTTGCAATGCAGCTGCTTCCCGCACACTGATCGCCCGGTGTTGCTCCGGGTGCCCGAATCTTCCGTTCGATAAACTGACACAACGGGTAGTCAGTCCAGTAGCCGGTTCATCCCATTTCATGCGGCCATACACATCCGTATGTCCGGTATAGCCGGTCTTGGTATGACATGCCAGTCTCAATTCAGCTGGCCAATCGGCCCGTGAACCTTCCGGTGGAGTGGACATGATTCTCTGCAAATTAAGGGATGATAATCTTGCAGCACGATGATTGGGTACGGTTTTATGAATTTCGCCGGCTTCTATCGCCGGTAAATGACTGATCCGGTTTCGTACCGTTTCATAAGGAAGTTCAGTACCCGGTCCATGAGTAGGCGTAGGCAGATCGATCTCCGCATTTTTCGATGCCAGAAATACAAGTCTGCGGCGACGCTGAGGCACCCCATAATTTTGAGATTCAACAACATAAATTACCGTTTTATACCCTAAATTCTCAAGATGCATTCTAAAGCGAACCAAAATACCATGTCCGGTGATACTTTGAATGCCTGGAACATTTTCCACAAATACATAGTCAGGGGAAAATTTTTCTATAAGCTCACCAAATCTGGATAATAAAGTTCTTCTTATGTCGTTTTCCGAGTCCGGTTTTTTCGTGTTTTGCCGGGTGAAAGGCTGACATGGGGCGCATCCACAAAATAGCGTGGCATTTCGTTTTTTCTCATTGAATATCGAATTAAGTTCGTTTTCATCAAATTTTGTTATATCGGAATGACTAAAGCAAACATCCGGGAAATTCCTTCTGAAAGTGTCTGCTGCATCAAGATCATGATCCAGTGCAAACACCGGCTTTAGACCAGCATTTTGAAATCCTTTGCTGGTTCCTCCACATCCCGAGAAAAAATCAAATACATTTAGAGACATATTGATATATTTAATCGTTATTTTCAAACACTATAACAGGTGATTGAGTGTGCTGTAATAGCCAAGTCAAAGGTATTCCCGAATCAGAATGCTCACTCAATTGATCCAGCAACCGCCGTTTGGCCTTCCCAGTAACAACCAACGCAATATGTTCACTCTCCGTCAGCATTTTCAATGAAAGACTAACCCGCAGTGATGGCGCAATCGGTGGTTCAACAGCCACACAGTGATGTATAGACAGCAGATCGGGATTCATTCCCGGAAATAGTGAAGCAATATGCCCATCTTCTCCCAAGCCTAGTACCGTCAAACTTAATGGTGGCGGCAGGTTATTTAGTCGCTGGTGAATCTCATCGACAGCATTAAAAGGATTGTCGTGTTGGGTTTTGAGTCCGACGAAAGGCGTATTTGCGGGAAGGTGATTCATCAGGTGTTGTTTCACCAGATGTTCGTTGGATTGTTCATTGGTGACATCGACCCAGCGCTCGTCGCTGAGTGTGACAGTGATGCGATCCCAGGGTAATGCACATTTTGCCAATGCGGGCAGGTAATGGCGCGGGGTGTTGCCGCCGGGAACAGCCAGTGTTGCGTGCTGTTTGCGGGTTAAGGTGTTTTGCAGCGTGGTTTCAACGTATTCCGCGAAGCTTTGGCTTAACGATTCGATATCCGGGTAGACATGTCTTTGCATCGGGAAACTGATAGTCTTAAGCGACTAATCCGCGTAAATCTGGAACGATTTTCACATCGGCTGGAAAAGGATTCGGATCGCCGGGAAAGACGCGGCCCAGGAAAGCGGTGCCGTTGGCTTGCGCGCCTTCAAGATCCGCCATGGCGTCGCCGATCATGAGCACCGATTCGGGTTGGAGTGCGTATGCGGATAATATTTCCGCGATGATGGTTGGTTTGAGTGCCGGTGCGCCGCGCACTTCTTTAAAGTAAGGGGTCAGGCCGCGGCGTTCGACGATGACTTTGAGTTCTGTTTCCGGTGTGCCGGAGGCGACAAATAAAGGGATTTTTTCGGCTTGCTGGCGGATCAATTCTATCGCGCCGGGGACGGCTTCGGCGGCGATGACAGCTTCTACCACCAATTCGGAAAAACGGGTGTCCAGTTGTTTTTCTTCCGCTTCAGTTAAAGGTGGTTTGTTGAGAAAATGTTGCTGGAAATGGCGGAATTTGCGGTAGCGCGACATGCCGCCATTCTGGGTGTGAAATTGCACGACCTGGACGACGATGTCTTCGCCATAAGGACGGTAGAGTTCCGCGAATGCCTGGGTTTTGATTTTTCCGGATTCCACCACCACGCCGTCAAAATCAAAGATGATCGCCTGCCAGTCGAAATTCTTCATGTTTATGCGCGGTTATCTGAGGTTGCCGGGGTGGCGTCGTCGTTTTCATCGCCGTGATGCAGATCCTGGTGAATTTCGCGCAGGCAATCGAGGATGCCCTGCCCGAGATCGACATGTTCGTTCAATACCAATTTGCGGCCGATGCGTGGTTGAAACGCATAAGGCGTAATTTCATAGTGGTGCACGGCATTGGCTTCGTCAAAATGCAATTCAACCGGCCACGGCAGGATTTCCGAGATCATGGTCATGACATCTTTGATGCGCAGCCTTTCCTGTCCGGTCAGAATCAGATGCCGGTTGGCAAATTCAGGCGCTAAAATTTGCACGCTCATGCGCGCGGCATCTTCCACGTGAATATATTCGCGCATGGCATCGCCGCTGCCTTTGTAGGTAATGGAATGGTGTGCAACGGCTTCGTGCAGCATGCGGTAAATGCCGTTGCGTTTATCTGAGCGCCTACCATACAGCGAGCCATAGCGCAGGATGCTGTAATCCAGGCCGTAGCGGTCATGATAGGTTTCGGTGAAACGTTCCGCGGCCTGCTTGCTGGCGCGATAAAAAGAACCGGACTCGGAATACACATAAATGCTGCTGGCAAAGACAAAACGGCGGGCGCCGACGATGCGCGCGGCTTCCAATGCGTGCATGTTGCCTAATACGTTGATGGTTGCAGTGGGAATAGGCTTGTCATTGGCTTCATCGATGTCCGCAATCGCGGCAAAGTTGTAAACGATGGATGTGCCTTTGGCGGCTTCGATGACCTGATCGAGATTCATGATATCGCCAATGATCATCTCCTGATTGCTTTTAAGATACGGTGACGGGCTGCGGTCAAATAATCGTACTTTGTAACCAGCGGTCGACAGGGCATCGGCAACGTGACTGCCCAAGAAACCACTGGCGCCAAATACCACAACTGTTTCGTTCAACATAGTGTTATCCGTTATTTGATTAAACCGGTTTTGATCAAACCCTGCAGTAGATTCTCAGCGGCTTCGATTTCCATGCGCTGCCGCGATTCTCTGGCAAGGGAGCCGACATGCGAGGTCAGGATGATGTTGCCGCATTCGATGAGTGGACCATGATAGGGTTCCTGCTCAAAGACATCCAACGCAGCGGCACTGAGTTTTCCGGTTTGTAATGCCGCCGCCAGCGCGTTTTCATCGACCAGTCCACCGCGCGCCGCATTGATGACAATTGCTTCAGGCTTCATAGCGGCGAATGCCTTGGTATCCAACAGATGATGCGTGTCTGGTGCGTAAGGCAGGTGCAGCGTGATGATGTCGGCGGTGACCAGCAATTGTTCCAGCGGCATCAATGTGACGTCTTCAGGTACCTGATTGGCATATGGATCATGCGCGATGACGGTGGCTTCAAATGCCTGACACAGGCGCGCGACACGGCGGCCAATATGTCCCATGCCGATGATACCGACCGTTTGCGCGGCCAGCAGACGACCTTGCGTGCGCGGCCATTCGCCTTTGCGTACCGCTTGATCAATCGGGTTGATTTGCCGCAATAACGTCAAAATGTACCCCAGCGTCAGTTCCGCCACCGCTTGCGCCGGTGCTTCCGGCGTGTTCAGTACGGTAATGCCATGGTGCTTTGCCGCAGCCAGATCGACGCTGTCCAACCCGGCACCGCAGCGTGAAATGACTTTCAGATTCCGGGTGGATTCAAGTACCCGCTCAGTCAACGGTTCGATGCCGGCAATCAGGCCGATTGCGCCGCCGCTCAGTAATTCGATAATTTCATCTTCGGTGAGTTTGCGGCGATGCGGATTGGTGATGATGTGCATGCCTTGTTGCAGCAATTGCTGAAGCGGCGGATTATTGTCGATGTCGAAGGAGGAAGTGGATATGACCAATGCGTTCATGATGTTTTGAGTGTTGCGCGGATACTTTGTAAGTGTGTGCGGCAGATCGAATCCAGAATGCGGATATCCAAGCCATAGCCGAGGAAATTGAAACCTGCCTGAATGCGTTGTTGCAGCGCTTGTGGATCGGGTTCGATGACATGGATGCCGCCGGGTTTTTGGGCGCGGCGGCCTGCTTCGAGAACTTTGGCGATGGCCGCTTGCACGTCAGGGTGATTAAGATCGCCGGGGCGGCCCATCGAACCGGACAAATCGTAGGGGCCGATGATGTAAGCGTCAATACCGGGAACGGCCAGTATGCTGTCAATAGCACCGACGGCGTCGACATGTTCGATCATGACGACGATCACCGCATTGTCTTCCAGCCATTGCCGGTAGGCCTGGAAGCTTGAACCATAACCCTGCGCGCGCGCCAGGCCGACACCTCGTTGCCCGCGTGGCGGATAGTACATACCATCTACGGCTGCCTGGGCATCCATGGCGGATTTGATCATCGGTACCATGATACCGGTCGCGCCGGCATCCATGACGCGTTTGATCTGATCGGGATGGTTTGACGTCAGGCGTACAATCGCCGGACATTGCTTGCCGTCCAGCACTTGGATGATGGCTTGCACCTCGCTGAGTTCCAGTACGCTGTGCTCCATATCCAGCACCAGCCAGTCAAATCCCGCTGCCGCCATGATTTCGGCAATCGACGGATGTCCCAGTGTGACCCAAGAACCAATGGTCAATTCAGACCGGTTCAATCTTGATTTTAATGACATGGCATTTCCTAGTAGCGAGAGAGTAGTGGGTCTGTTTCCATCAGTTTGGCAACACGTGCCAAATCCGCTGCGGTATCCACTGCCTGGGTATTGAATTCCGTGTGTACCATTTTGACTTTGAAGCCATGTTCGAGCAGGCGCAGCATGTCGACGGATTCCAATTGCTCCAATGACGTTGGTGTCAGGTGGGTATATTGATACAGTGTGGTGCGGCGAAATGGGATGATGCAGACCTGTTTGTAAGCGGCGGTATCGGCGAAACCGGTTTTGGCCAATGTCGGAATGGGGCGGCGTGACATGTACAGGGCGTCACCTTGTTGATTCATCACCACCTTGATGGTATTAGGATCCAGATAATCCGCTTCGTGATCAATTTTGCGCACCAAATTGACGCAACCCAATTGCGGGTCATCTCTAAACGGTGCCACGGCGGTATCAATCATGTCCGGGTGCGTCATCGGTTCATCTCCTTGCACCATGACGATCAGATCGGCATCCAGGTAGACCACTGCTTCAGCGACACGATCGCTGGCGCGTTCGTGCGTATCGGATGTCATGATGACGGGTGCGCCAAAGCTTTCTGCCACTTGCCGGATTTCTTCATCGCAGGTTGCAATATAGGTGGCATCGAGTGATTTGCTCAAGGCGACGCGTTTATAGATGTGCTCAATCATCGGGCGTCCCAGTATTTTTGCGATGGGCTTGCCGGGGAAACGCGATGAGCCCATGCGGGCAGGTATGACAGCGATTGTTTTCATGGAAATAGTGTGTGATTGGTTAGTTTTACAAGTATTAGAAATTATGCCCAGAAGCTATTTGCTGATTATCAGGTTTTTCTTGTTTGTTGGGCAATATTTATTGTTAAATTTAAACGATATGTTGCGTGCTGAAATTTTATCGCGGCGATGTGCAGATGCGCTGCTGGTAATTGGATAGTGGCAAGAGTAGAATGGCGCGCTTTACAGAATCTTTTGTTTAAATTGGGAAAATAATAGAGATGCTGCATGTTTTGAATATTTTTGTGATCATCTTATCGCTATGAAGGCTCTCTTTTTTCTGCGCCACTATAACGACATCGATCATGTCACTCCGGTCATTTACAAATGGATCAAATCGGGTCATCAATGCGACGTGGTACTGATCGGTTCCACAGCATTCCGTCGTGATTTTCGCGTTAAATATTTAAGTCAGCTGGAAGGTGTGCGTGTAGCGCATATACGCGAGCTATTTTCATCGCTCGAATATATCAAATGGCGTTTACAGATGTTTTTATTGACGCGCAATGTACGGCGCATACAAGTTATCGGCCCATTAGTGACCCGATTGGCTGAGCGCTATGATGAAAAACGACGCGAACCGTTGTGGCGGCATACGGCGGAATATCTGCTGAACAGAAGTTTTGGCAGTGCGGGCAAGGGCGTTATCGCTTTTGACTGGATTGAACGGAATTCGGTGATTTGTGTGGAATGGGTCGAAGTGGTGGTGGCAATGGCAAAAAGCCGAGGATTGGGTGCCGTATCCTTGCCGCATGGCGATAGTCCGCACGCCAGCCAATTGATTCGTCGCGGTGAAAGGCGCGTGGAGCCCGATGTTACATTCTCGGCAGCCACGATATTCGATAAGGTGGTGGTGCCCAACCAGCTATGCGCCATACGTTTTCGTCCATTTATGACGGCAGACCAGCTGGCTGTTTTAGGCTCGCCACGGTACTGTGAAGAGTGGTTGAAAATACTTTCCGGGTTGATGCCGCCTTCGCCGTTAGTCCGTTCGGATAGCCGGCTTAAGATTGTGATGTTCCTGAGAAAAGCCAACTTCACGACATTCTGGGAAGAAGTGAGTGAAGTGGTGCATATGATCGCTGAGTTTCCCGGCGTGGAATTGATCATCAAGCCGCATACGCGCAGCGGTTGGAAGCAGTCGCTGACGAAGGACAGCACGATCAAGCAATTGCCCAATGTGCGCATTGCCGGCGATGATGCGCATTCGGTTCATTTGATGAATTGGTCCGATGTCATTATTGATTTGGCAACTTCGGTAGTTTTTGAAGCTGTCAGAGCAAAAAAACCGGTGTTGGCCGCTGATTATTTAATCGCCGCTCGCTCAGCTGTGGCTTATTACATGCCGGAAACGGAATTGAAATGCCGCGATGATGTGTATGAGAAAATTAATGGTTTTTTAGCCCATGGTTGCGATGCTTTTTATGTTGAAGAGCATCGGCAGCATTTCTTGAAGGAAATGCTGGATTTTCCGGATGCGGACGTGTTGCCTCGTTATGTCGCGCTGCTTGAGCAATCAGCGTGTTGAGCGACTTCCATGCTTGCCTTATAAAACCAAGGCTTAATCCATATAACTTTTAAAGTGATCATGATGTCAGCGAAAGACATATTCAATGAGTTGGTTGTGGCAGCGTATAAGCTGAAAGGCGGGTATGCGGATATACAGGTTAGAGATCAGCGAATTTTAATTTCAGTCGATCACTTGCGCACCCTTCAACGGGCAAGAACCTATTCGATTAAAGAGCCGGATACGCTGGATTGGCTGGACAGTTTTGAACCGGGCTCATGTTATTTTGATATTGGTGCCAATATCGGCCAATATTCCTTATATCCAGCCAAAAAATATGGCGACAAAATCCAGGTGTATGCGTTTGAGCCGCAAAGCAACAACTACTATGCGCTCAACAAAAATATTATTTTTAATAACCTGGGAGAAAATATTTTATCGTACTGCGTTGCAGTGTCGGGCCAAAGTGAATTTTCCAAATTGTATATCCCCAAATTTATCCCTGGCGGGAACCGGTCGCAATTCGGGCATGAAGACATTGAGAATATGAAAATATCAGCGACGCATGTCCAGGGGATGTTTGGCGTTACACTGGATGATTTGTGCGGCAAGTGGGGATTTCCTTATCCGAATTATATGAAAATCGATGTCGATGGCATAGAAATCTCTATTCTGAACGGTGCCAAATCGGTATTTGCACATCCCGCATTGCGGTCGGTTATCATTGAGCTGGGCACTGACGAGGAACAGAATACAGCGATTGCTTTAATGGAACAGGCAGGTCTTAAGGTTAAACAAAGATCGACCAGAAACTGGGGAGAGGCGTACCTGATATTTGAAAGGGCCTAAATTCGTATGAATGAGTCCGTTGCACCGTCTGTTGATGTCATTATCCCGGTTTATAATGCGTCGGCGTTGACCAAGCGTTGCATTGATTCAGTTGTAACCTATCTTGGTCAGTCGATCAGGACTATTTACGTTCAGGATGACGCATCAGGCGCTGAAACCGGCGCAATGCTCGATGGCTTGTCTTACCGGCAGTTGCATATTCATCACGCGCCTGAAAATCAAGGGTACGGCAAATCGGTCAATGAAGCGATTGCGCGCTCTGATGCTGACCTGGTATTGGTACTCAATTCAGACACAGAGATTCATGAAAATTTCTTGCCAATATTGTGCGAGGCTTTTGCGGCTGATCCGCAATTAGCAGTGATCAGTCCTGCCGTTGACAATTTTGCCAAGCATCGTCTTGAACGTTACGTGCGGCGGCCTGGTGGATATATTGCTACCTATCGCTTTCAAGGCTACGCTTTTTTAATCCGACGCAATCTATTTGTTGCGCTGGGTGGATTTGACGCACAATTTGGTCGGGGCTATTTTGAGGACACGGATTTGGGACGCCGGCTGGATCAACAAGGGTGGCACATGGGTGTGCATCCGGACGCTCATATCCGTCATGCGGGCGGCGCATCATTCGGGCGCGGACAAACCTACCGGTTATTGGCGCAGCGTAATCGTGACTTGTACCTATCGCGTTATCCGGAAGCGCGCCAAAATATCCTGCTGGTGTCAGGGCACTATACGCTGACCGATTTGCCGGCTCAGCTCGCTGATTCGATCGAACATGTGTTGCGGCAAGGCGGCGGTATTCATTGGCTGACGCCCGTGCCATTACCTCAGTTATCTTGCCTGCAGATGCGCAACAGCGCGGCAAGTTTCAGAATAATCATGAAATTGATGCTGCGCGGTTGGTCACGCGAGGATAAACGCATTGCTGCGGTGTGGATTCTGCCGGGCGTTTCAATCGTGCTACGCATGTTATTAGCACTGTTTGTCCATATGCGTAAACTGGATGATATGAAAATGGAAAAAAGACAGTTTGAATTAGCAGCACGACGCTCAGATTCTCAGAAAGATGGATCAATCGAGTCTGTATCCAGGCAAGATATTTCCAAACGACATCCGGAATAAGTGTCCAATTTAGCAGTGTTAGCAGCGAAGTAAAAATATCAACCGATTGATTTCATACAAACTAATATGACATGGCGCGAGTTGTTTATCAGATTGTCGCTGATTTTTATCTGCGTGGGATTCTGGCGTGGCGGTTTGAATTTTATTTCTTTTCCATTGTTAGGCATAGCCTGGTTGATGGATGGCGGCTTATACCGATTTGATCAGGTCATCAAAGAACCATTTGTACAAGCCATTCTTCTGCTATGTGCGTTGCTGCTGCTAGGGTTGTTATGGGGTGAGTTACCCGATGATGGCAGGATGAAGTGGTTGAAGTACTTTATTCTGCTGATTTTTATTCCTTTCTACGCGCTTCTGAATAAAGCGCGTCTGCCGTGGGTGATAGGCGCGCTTGTGCTGGGCTATCTGGGTGTTTTAGCGCTGGGCCTTTATTACTGGCTGGTTAAGGGGGAGCAGGGTGTACCAGCCCTGGGAATGTCTTACCTGAGTTTCTCAGCGATGCTTGGGATAGGTGTCGTAGTGGTCACTTATCTGGCGAGTTTGAAGCAATCAATGGCGCTGAAAATAATATTGTGGATTGTTGCGCTTGCATTATTGTGGATGCAATTTCATCAAGGCGGTAGAGTGCTTCTGGTTGCAACGCTGGTTGCTATGCTGTGTTTATTTTTCTTGCGCTATCAAGTGGATATTAAGAAATTCATGGGCATTGCTGCAGCTGTGTTTTTGATCGCTGCGATTTTTGCTGCTAACAGTCCGGTTTTTCAGGATAGATGGTCTCAGGTAAAAAATGATATCGAGTTGTTACAACAAGGTAACTACAGCTCCAGTTTGGGATATCGGCTGGCTATGTGGGATGTGGGCGTACATGGCATTATTGAGCGCCCATTATTGGGTCATGGAACCGGGGTGCCTGAGCGTTATTTTGAGCGCACGATTCTGACCTACAAGAATGGTATTTACCAAAACCTGCCGCAGTTTCAGGAAACCTCCCACTATCATAATGATTGGATTGAAATTGCGATGCATATCGGCATCCTGGGTCTAATGGCTTTGCTACTGCTATTCCGGGGTTGGTATCAAATATTCAAGGAAAATCAGTTAAGCATACTGGGGGCTGGTTTATTGAGTTATATTTTTGTGGCAGGACTGACGGATGCGTTTATTATTTTTAGCAAGGCTCAGATTTTATTACTGATGATCACTGCAGTTGCTGTCAGTTGGCAAAGAAGGTTGTGTTAATTATTTGTGGTGTTTTAAACTGATTGCGGATTAATAAAGCGTGGAGTAGTCATGCAAGATTTATCGGATGTGAACAAGGATACGGTGCAATCTGATCAAATTGGTACGGAAACTAAGCCGGTTTGCTATTTATGTGGCAGACAGGGCGAGTTACTTTATCGCAATTTGGTGGACTATCTTTTTGGTTCACCCGGTGAATGGACTTTAAAGAAGTGCTCTGACCCTAAGTGTGGTCTTGTCTGGTTGGATCCAAGACCAACGCCCAGTGAAATTGGTAAAGCTTATCAGCGTTACTATACACACGGTCAAGCAAGTGATGCGCAACAAACGCGATCGGCACGTGTGGTCCGCGCCATCCTGCATACACTGAGTATTATGATGCTGGGTTTGCGTGCTGAGCGCCGGCGTTACAAATGTATGTATCTGGATAAGATGCCGCCAGGCCGATTGCTGGAAGTGGGTTGCGGTAATGGCAAACGATTAACGCGGCTGCAGGCATTGGGCTGGGAAGTTACGGGGCAGGAGATTGATCCGATTGCTTCCGAATATGTGCGCAAAACCAGAGGCATTGACGTGCATACGGGGCCGCTTGAGACGATGGAAATAACCGCAGAATATGATGTGGTGGTTATGAGTCATGTGATTGAGCATGTGCATGCCCCCGTTGCCTTATTAACCGTTTGCAATCGTATTCTGAAAAAGAATGGCTTATTGGTATTGCTGACTCCCAACACTGCAAGCTATGGTCACCGTAAATTTGGTGCAGTCTGGCGTGGCCTTGAGCCGCCGAGGCATCTGCATTTATTTACCTGCGCAACATTGATGCAAATTTCACAACAAGCGGGCTTTAGCCATCAACATTGTTGGACGACGCCTGTCGGTGCGGATGGCATTGGTCAAAACAGCTTATCATCGAAGAAAGTAACAACTAAAGATGGGCATAGGTTAGTGACGATTCGCGATATTTTGCGAGGATTCTGGTTCCAAATTGCGGCCAGTTGGGTTTTTCGGGCAGATAAAAACTCAGGTGAAGAATGTGTATTGATGGCTACAAAGTGAATAATTCCGCTTTGATTTGCTATTTATTGATAGAGAGAAGGTATGAGTGATGGTATTCAATCTCCGGTCATTGAAGACTATATGCGCAGCTTGTTAACGCATACTGATCATCCTGTTCTCATCGAGATGGAAGAATTTGCACGACTGAGAGATTTTCCGATTGTTAATCGCTTGGTCGGTATTTTTCTTGAAACTCAGGCCAAAATGATTAACGCAAAGCGGGTATTTGAATTTGGCAGTGGTTTTGGTTATTCGGCGTACTGGTTCGCTAAGGCGGTCGGTGCTGATGGATGTGTCATGTGCAGTGATGCTGATGCAGCAAATCGCGAACGTGCGGAGAAATATCTTGCTGCGGTTGATTTATGGCAGCGCACAGAATTTCGTGTAGGCCTGGCACAGGATGTTTTTGCGCAAACGGATGGCTTGTTTGATATTTGTTATAACGATGTAGATAAAGATGCTTATCCGGAGATTTGGCAAATGGCCAGAAATCGCATTCGTTCAGGGGGGCTTTATATTGCTGATAATGCCTTGTGGCATGGCCGTGTTGCTATGGAGAACTATATTGATGCGGTATTAGGTTCAACGGAAGCAATTGTGGAACATAATCGACTGATTTTTAATGATTCAGAATTCGATGCATTTATTAACCCAGTTCGTGATGGCGTGATTGTCGCTAGAAAAAAATAGCGCTAAGTCGCGCTAGACAAAGCATATTCAGTTGCCGGAAGCATGATGGGCTATGTGATTCTCATGGCGGTACAATTGATTAATTGGTATAGTTACATCTGATTTGTAAAATAACTTGCTGTGACGAGCGTGTTATTGGTTATGATTGATTTTCTAAGGAAATATTATGCAAATTCATGTTTATGATACTTATGTTAAAGCTAAAGATGGGCATACGATGCACTTTGATGTTTTTACCGCGGTGAAAGATGATCAGAAAGCTGTTGAATATGCAAAACAATGGCTGACTTCTATTGGTGAAAGTGACGCAATCGTGACGAGTAAGGAATGTAGTTTCTGTCATAGTCAAGGCGCTCCGGAAAATGTCATCGATGAGATTAACAAGAGCGGTTTTTATATTTACAAAATGGAGGGCTGTTAATTGTGACTGTAGGTCGTAAGAGCACTGTAGAGTAATAATGCCGTACCCCTAATTCTGAAGGTTTCCGAAATGAAGCTCAAATTTAAACAATTAATAATTTCTAGCGCTATTCTTATGTTGTGTAACTCAGCTCAGGCTACCGAGCCAAAATTGATTGGCGAACATGGTGACTGGGCGGCCTATATGTTTGTGGAGAACAATAATAAAGTTTGCTATATGGTGAGTCAGCCCAAAAAAACTTCGGGTAATTACACAAAACGAGGCGATGTATTTGTTTTGGTAACGCACCGGCCAGCGGAGAAAAGTAAAAATGTCTTTAGCTATATTGCCGGTTATTCGTACAAGCCTGGTAGTGAAGCGACAGTGACAGTCAATAATCAGAATTTTCGTCTTTTTACTCAGGATGATTCGGCTTGGGCTCCGGATGAGTCGACCGACAATAAAATAACGGATGCAATAAAACGTGGAAGTTCTCTGGTAGTCAAGGGCGCATCAGCGCGTGGGACGGAAACAGTGGATACTTTCGGACTGAATGGATCATCATCTGCTTATAAAGCCATTTCATCTGAATGTGGCGTGAAATAAGCATATATTTTTGCCTTGTTGTAAGTGCCAATAATTAAAATGTACTTACTTTGAATCAAAGAATTGATTTGAACCGGTATAAATCAGAGAGTGTTGTGTTATGAGTGATAAAATAATTATCTATCAGAAGCCTACATGCAGTAAATGTAGAGCAACACTATCGTTGTTAAAAGATAGTGGTGAGGAATTTGAATCAGTTAATTATTATGAAGCACCTTTAACGACTGATAAATTGCAAGAATTGATTCAGAAGCTCAATATGTCGGTGCATGATGTGTTGCGCAAGGATGAGCCATCGGCGCGTAATTTAAGTACTGCATCGGATGATGAAATCATCAAAGCAATGGTGGAGAATCCTGATTTGATGCAGCGTCCAATCGTAGTGCGTGGTGACAAAGCTAAATTGTGTAGACCGCCGGAGAATGTCTTGGATCTACTCAAATAAATAACAAGGTTGTTCTGTTACTTGATTTCTCATTCTGTTTGATTATTAAAATCATTGTGTTGCATAAAAAACCGTACGACTGATTTAACAATACGGCGTACGGTTTTTTGTTTTTCGGATGACTTATTTTTCTGCTAGGTAGCAGCTTCAGAAGCTTCTTGTGTCGAAGTTTGCTGTTTGGCTGACGCTAAATTTTTACTTTCACGAGTCGGTAATTTTTCACGAATACGAGCGGATTTTCCTGCAAGATTTCTAAGATAATAAAGTTTTGCACGACGCACTGCACCTCGGCGTTTAATTTCAATATTCGCTATCAATGGCGAATATGTTTGAAAGGTACGTTCTACGCCTTCTCCACTTGAAATTTTACGTACTGTGAAGGCTGAATTCAGGCCACGGTTGCGCTTGGCGATGACGACACCTTCATAAGCTTGTACACGCTTGCGGTCTCCCTCAACAACGTTGACATTAACAATCACTGTATCCCCGGAGGAGAAATTGGGTATGTCTTTGTTCAGACGTTTTATCTCTTCAGCTTCTAATTGCTCAATTAAGTTCATATTTCCTTCCTTTTCTTCCCTATTTTGCTGATTCTACCTGGATTTACAGGATTGTTTAAACTCTTCCAACAGTTTCTCTTCTTCTATCGTCATGCCGTGTGCAAATTTTAACTCAAATAAATCAGGTCGCTTGAGCCATGTCCTACCGATGGTTTGCTGTAAGCGCCAGCGGTTTATATGTGCATGATTGCCTGACATCAGTATTTCAGGTACATGATCGCCTTGATACGACTCAGGTCGAGTATAGTGTGGGTAGTCTAATAAACCATCCACAAACGAGTCCTGATTTGCTGATTCCGGGTCACCTAATGTACCCGGAATTTGTCTAACAACACAATCAATTAATACCATTGCAGCTAATTCACCACCTGAGACTACATAATCCCCAATAGATATTTCCATGTCTACTTGGCGCATGATTAGTCGCTCATCTATTCCTTCATAACGTCCGCAGAGTAAAATAAACCCCGGCAAGGTGCTGAGTTGCTTGACCAACGCATGATTCAATTGTTTGCCTTGTGGTGTCAGATAAATAACTTTGGTTTTCTCAACACCCAATGCGGTTTGTCTTGCTCTGGCTTGAATGATGGCATCTTCTAACGGTTGAGCCATCATTACCATACCTGGTCCTCCGCCATAAGGACTGTCGTCTACAGTACGATAATTGTCGTGAGTAAAGTCACGAGGATTCCAGGTATTAAGTTGAAAGACGGTGTTTCTGCTAGCCTTTCCTGTTACACCATATTGAGTGATGGCGTTGAACATTTCCGGAAATAATGTGATCACGTCACATTCAAAAGGCATTGTCCATGACCTTAATAATCTATACCCCAGTCAACTATGATCCGAGAAAGCTTCAAATCGACTTTTACGATAACTTGTTCAATAAAAGGAATGAGGATTTCTTTTTTTTCTTTATCTATACTTTGTACGCGTAAAACATCGTTCGCGCCAGTTTCAAACAATCCTGCGACTTTACCAAGGTTCTCATTGTTTAGATTGAATACATCGGTGCCAATCAAGTCTGACCAATAGTAACCGCATTCTCCTTCTTCTGGCAGAGCGGGTAATTGATCGCGTGGAATGGCTATTTGCATTCCTTTCAGCTTGAGAGCCTGTGTGCGGTCGGTATATTCCTTTAATTGTGCGTTTAAAGCATTACCATTACTGTAACCTGCCACAACTTGCACTTCTTGCCATTCACTATTTTCTTTACTCAGCCACCATGATGGATATTCCATTAATCCGTCAGCATACTCAGTGTAAGGGAGAACTTTAATCCAACCATGAACACCAAAAGGGCCAATAACATGCCCCATTATCACCATTGGCATGGTCGACTGTTGGTTTGTGTTAACTTTAGCTATTTTTAGGTGCTGTGCTATTAACAGTAAACTGCTTAACCAGTCGATTTGCTGTTGCTGATAATTGCGCACCTTTGGATTGCCAATAGGTAATGCGATCCAGTTGAACGCGCAGCGTTTCTTCGCCACCAATAGCTCTTGGGTTATAAAAACCAACGCGCTCTATAAATCGACCATCGCGCGCATCACGAGAATTTGCAACAACCATATTAAAAAACGGGCGTTTCTTAGCGCCGCCCCTTGCCAATCTAATAATAACCATATTTTTGCCTATAAGCCTATAATTGCACGAGAAGTCTTCAAAGAACCTTTAATTTTACAGTAATTTCTTTATTATTGACAAGTGGCAAACTGATCAAGTTTTTGATTTCTCCTTGGCAAGGGGAGATCTGAGCATGAATTTTTATCATAGGATTAATTAAATTGTCTTCAGAGGTCTCTAAGGATTTTATTATTGCTGAGTCAAATCAATGTGTTTCTTGCGGTCTGTGTTTGCCGCATTGCCCAACTTATCGCTTGTTGAAATCAGAAGCTGATTCCCCGCGTGGGCGCATTGCTTTGATGAGTGGGGTTGCTAATGAGCGCATTCCACTGAATAAAAAATTTATTCAGCACATGGATCGTTGCCTAACGTGCCGGGCTTGTGAAGCAGTGTGCCCTAATCATGTTGCTTATGGGCATTTAATTGATGAAGCTCGTGTTCTGATTGCA
The DNA here is from genome assembly GCF_024282095.1 of Nitrosomonas sp. Taxonomy (GTDB): domain Bacteria; phylum Pseudomonadota; class Gammaproteobacteria; order Burkholderiales; family Nitrosomonadaceae; genus Nitrosomonas. The sequence goes on along the minus strand of NZ_JAMWZS010000009.1, from coordinate 20,508 downwards.
GATCAATCAAGATCCTCTACGTCGAGCCAAAATGTAAATATAAAAATATTATTGCGAATGCTATTGCTGACGAAGTCTGCACGCATGGTGCAATTGCGGCAATTGCTTTCTTTTTTGCAGAAAAATGGTTTGTTACGATGGTTGTTAAAATTTAATCTGCTGGAGAAAAACAGATTATTTAAATTTATTGCACAACTGCCTCGAGTTGAATTTCCCTATGCGGCAACCACAGATGGAAATCGCATGATTAGCAATACCTGGGCGAAAGTTTATCCTGCGAAAGGAGAAAAACGAGGTGAGGTCGCTTTATTTCTGGGCTGTGTGGCGCGGATAACCGATGTCGCAACATTGAATGCAAGCATTTATGTATTAAATCGTCTGGGTTATACCGTTCATGTTCCATCCAATCAAACTTGCTGTGGTGCGCTACATCAGCATAGTGGCGGGCTAGAGCAGGCTGCTGCATTGGCAAAACAAAATAAAGCAGCTTTTGCTGCGCTGAATGTCAGTGCAATAATCAGTACTGCATCGGGGTGTGGTGTGCAGCTGCTTGAATCTGAAGTGGCTGATGGCCATAGCCGGATTACAGACATCAGCAAATTTCTGATTGAAGCCGAGGGATGGGAAAGTGTGAAAATAGCGCCATTGCCGCAAAAAATTCTGGTGCATGATCCATGCAGTTTGCGTAATGTATTGCATGATCAAATATATCCGTATCAGTTGATTGCGCGGATACCGGGTGCGCAGGCAGTGCCGTTGGCGGGTAATGATCAATGCTGTGGTGCCGCGGGAAGTTATTTTATGGATCAACCTGAAATCGCAAGCATGTTGCTGGATGATAAGATATCCGCCCTGGTGGCAGGTGATGCCAAGTACCTGGTTACTTCTAATATTGGTTGCTCCATGCATATTGCCAATGGTTTGTATGAGAAAAAAATAAATATTGAAGTGCTGCATCCGGTTACTTTGCTGGCAAGGCAAATGGGCTTGGAATCATAGTGAAAACAAATGATTATGTGATTCTGTTGCTTATTTCATAGAAGCTTGTTGATACAACACAGTATTTGGCAAAGCAGTAAGTAATCCTCTGTGTACTAAAGGGTGGCTGATTTTTTGAATATCAGTCTATAATGAGCGCCTATATTCATCATTCATTTTTAATAGATTATGGTTACTATCGACAAGCTTATCATTGGTTTTGATAGTGCTTTGCGTACTCTGCTGACGTCGGCGCAAACCTTACGACCTGTTCCGGGTAGCGAACTGCCCGAAGTTGAGCTGACTGATGCAGAAAAACGACTGTCCTGTGCGCTCATGCGTGTGAATCATGTCGGCGAAGTGTGCGCGCAAGCGCTGTATCAAGGGCAGGGGTTAACAGCGCGTAACGAAACCGTACAGCAAACATTGATGCAGGCTGCACGCGAAGAGACAGAACATCTGGCATGGACAGAGCGGCGTATTGCTGAGCTGAGCGGGCGTAAAAGCTTGCTGAATCCGCTGTGGTATGGCGGGTCTTTTGCCATAGGCGTAGTGGCAGGAATGTTGGGTGATAAATGGAATTTGGGGTTTCTTGCTGAAACAGAGCACCAAGTGGGTATGCATCTGGCAAGTCATTTGGAACGCTTGCCGAATAGGGATGAGAAAAGCCGTGCTATTGTCACGCAAATGAAAATTGATGAAGCCAGTCATGCGACCATGGCGCTGTCCTATGGCGGCGCCGAGTTGCCGCTGCCTGTAAAATTCACGATGAAGCTTGGGTCAAAGGTGATGACTCAAACAGCTTATTGGGTTTGATCATAATAAATAGCTTAAGAATTGTTAATTATCAACTGGTATCAAATAAGCAAGATAAAACAGTGATGCAATAAGTAAATGGAATACCGATTTCGCCATGAAAAATATTAATCTGACACATCATTTCCTGATTGCTATGCCGACAATGGCGGATTCTATATTTTCTAAGACATTGACGTATATTTGTGAGCACAATGAACAAGGCGCGATCGGTATCGTCATTAACCGGCCAACTGACCTTACTTTGGTTAATTTATTCAATCAATTAGGCATTCCGCAAGATAATTTTTCAGCACAGACAATTCCTGTGCTTTTTGGCGGGCCTGTGCAAATGGATTGCGGCTTTGTATTACATCATCCCATAGGCAAGTGGCAGTCAACGTTAGCGGTGAATCAGGAAGTGGGATTGACTACGTCGCTGGACATCTTAAAAGCCATTGCGAGTGCCGATGGGCCGGATCAAGTATTGATTGCCCTTGGCTATGCGGGTTGGGCCGCAGGTCAAATTGAGCACGAATTGGCTCAGAATGCATGGTTGACGGTGCCGGCTTCATCCGATGTGATATTTAACATGCCATCGGAAGAAAGGCTCTCAGCGGCAATGCAGTTACTGGGCATTCATGATGCCAACCTCTCCAATGAAGTTGGGCACGCATAATTATCATCACTATCATTGCCGATGGCAGAAATTCTTTCAGACGTGGATTCGGAACACCAGTCACTGGAGCGGCTCCCGCAAGGTACCGTACTGGCTTTTGATTTTGGCAAAAAACGCATTGGTGTGGCGATTGGCAATAATATGCTAGGCACGGCGCGTCCCTTGGTGACGATTGATGGCGAAGTGACGGAGCGATGTTTTGTTACAATTGCGCAATTGATTGAAACCTGGCAGCCAGTTTTGCTGGTGGTGGGGTTGCCGCTGCATAGCGATGGGACCGCGCATGAACTGACCCAGTTGAGCCGGCGTTTTGCGCGGCGTTTGACAGGGCGTTTCAACATCAGAGTGATATTGAAAGATGAGCGTTATACTAGTCAAACTGCCAGTGCTGCGTTACGTGAATCAGGTATTACCGGCAGAAAACAAAAAACAGTGCTGGATCAGGTAGCCGCACAACAGATACTACAATCATTTTTTGACGAACAGCATGCAATTACCAGACGCTGAAGCAGTATTCAAGGATCTCGTCCAAAAGATCCAAGCCGATGATTATAAGGGTTTTGCAATTATAGGTATCCGCACGGGAGGGGTTTGGCTGGCGGAGCGCTTGCATCAGGAACTGGCAATTACAGAACCGCTGGGTATATTGAGTGTATCTTTTTATCGGGATGATTTTGATAAAATTGGATTGCACTCGCAAGTCAAACCATCGGAAATACCCTTTGAAGTGGAAGGGGCGCGTATTTTGTTGGTCGATGATGTTGTGAATACGGGACGAACAATTCGTGCGGCGATTAATGAGTTATTTGATTACGGCCGTCCCGCTTGTATTAGGCTCGCTACGCTGGTTGACCGCGGTGGGCGGGAATTGCCGATTGCCGCACAATATACGGGCATTGAACTTCAGTTACCGGCAGACAAGATGCTGGAATTGAAGCGCGAAACGAGTGGAAAATTAAGCTTGAATTTGTATGACAAGAGCCTTGCGGAATGATGAATAGGAATCCGCAATTGAATGAGAATGGTGTGCTGCAGCATTTGCTGACGACGGAAGGATTGCCGGCATCTATTTTATTGCACATATTGGATACCGCCGAATCATTCGTTGGCGTTACCGAACGCGATGTTAAAAAAATTCCATTATTGCGTGGAAAATCGATATTCAATCTTTTCTTTGAACCCAGTACGCGTACACGAACGACCTTTGAAATTGCCGCTAAACGGTTGTCGGCCGATGTCATTAATCTCAATATTGCAGTTTCTGCACAATCCAAGGGCGAAGCGCTACTGGATACCGTCAATAATCTTTCCGCGATGAATGCAGATATGTTTGTGGTGCGGCATGCGCAGAGTGGCGCTGCTCATTTGATTGCAAGGCATGTGCGGTCAGATATTCATGTAATTAATGCCGGTGACGGCAGTCATGCACACCCAACGCAGGCATTGCTTGATATGTTCACGATCCGGCGTTACAAGCAGGATTTCCATAATTTGCGCGTTGCAATCATTGGCGACATTCTACATTCCAGAGTCGCGCGTTCTCAGATTCATGCGTTGACTACATTGGGAGTACCGGAAGTGCGTGTGATTGCACCTAAAACTTTGTTGCCAAAAATGGTAGAACGCTTGGGTGTACATGTCTATCATGATATGGCGAAAGGATTGAAGGATATTGATGTGTTGATGATGCTGCGCCTGCAGAATGAACGCATGCAAGGTGCGAATCTGCCTAGCCCGGAAGAATATTTTAAATACTATGGACTGACTCCGGAAAAGTTATCGCTTGCGCGGCGTGACGCCATTGTCATGCATCCTGGACCGATGAATCGGGGCGTGGAAATTGATTCTGCGGTTGCAGATGGTAAACAGTCGGTGATTTTGTCTCAGGTGACATTTGGTATCGCAGTACGCATGGCTGTGATGTCGATTCTGGCGGGTAATCAAGCTTAAGGTCGTCTGCATGAAAATTCATATTAAGAATGGGCGTTTGATTGATCCCAAGCATGGTGTTGATGCCGTTCAGGATATTTTTATTGCGAAGGGTAAAATCGTCGCCATAGGTGAAATTCCCAAGGAATTTCAGGCCAGTCGCGTCATTGATGCGCGCTCGTTAATCGTTTGCCCGGGTTTCGTTGATTTGTCAGTGCGCTTGCGCGAACCTGGTTTTGAATATAAAGCAACGCTGGAATCTGAGATGGGAGCGGCGGTTGCGGGTGGTGTAACGAGTTTTGCCTGTCCGCCGGATACGGATCCTCCATTGGATGAACCGGGGTTGGTCGAAATGCTGAAGCATCGTGCTAAAAGTCTTAATCAGGCACATGTTTATCCCATTGGTGCGCTTACTCAAGGATTAAACGGTGAGCGCCTGACTGAGATGGCGGAATTGAATGATGCCGGGTGTGTTGTGTTTGGTCAGTCGGATGGCTTATTATCCAACTTGCGCGTGTTGATGCAGGCAATGCGGTACGCTTCTACATTCGGTTTCAGCGTATGGTTACGGCCACAAGAAATCAGCTTGACCAGTGATGGCGTGGCGCATGATGGAGAAGTGGCAACTCGGCTGGGTTTGCCCACAGTTCCTGTGTGTGCTGAAACAATTGCTTTAGCCAATATTATTTTACTGACGAAAGAAACAGGCGTCAGAGTGCATTTGTGTCGGATTTCCAGTGCTGAAGGTCTGGCGATGGTTCGTGTCGCTAAGCAGCAGGGTTTGCCAATAAGTTGCGATGTGACGATCAATCATCTGCATCTGTCTGACATGGACATCGGTTTCTTCGATTCCAATTGTCATCTGATGCCGCCGTTGCGTGGTTTCAGTGACCGGGACGCGTTGCGGCAAGGTGTGCTGGATGGCACGATCGATGCGATTTGTTCAGATCATGCGCCGGTGGATGAAGATGCTAAATTGCTGCCGTTCGGTCAGTCCGAGATCGGTGCTACCGGTGTGGAATTATTGCTGCCGCTAACCTTAAAATGGGGGGTGGAAATGCGCCTGCCTTTGTTGAAAGTGTTGGCGAAGATTACATCGGACCCGGCACAAATACTGGGAATTGATGCAGGACATATCGCCGTCGGAAGTGCCGCGGATATCTGCATATTTGATCCTGACCATTATTGGAAGGTGACATCGACTGCCATTCTGAGTCAAGGTAAAAACACGCCCTTTATGGGTATGGAATTACCCGGTGGTATTAAATATACTTTGGTGAACGGCCAGATTGTTTACGAGCGCTGAGTCTGATGGTGTTTCACGGATTTCAACGGCCTGTCAATGCGCATTAGCACGACGCAAGTTTTTAACTGATTATTGGGAACAACATGTCAAACCCGTTACTTGATTTTTCCGGATTGCCCCGTTTTGCGGAAATAAAGAATGAACATATTTCACCAGCCATCGAGACCTTGTTGAAAGAAAATCGCACGGTGATCGAAAAAGTGCGGACTGATAATCAGGTGCCTACCTGGCAAATTTTTGTGCAGCCGATGGTGGATGCCAATGAACGTTTATCACGTGCTTGGGGGCAGGTATCGCATTTGAATGCAGTGATGAACAGTCCGCAACTTCGCGAGATCTATAATGCGAATCTTCCATTGATTACGCAGTTTTACGCTGAACTATCGCAGGATTTGGTATTGTTCGAAAAGTTTAAGCAATTGCGAGCAAGTGCGGAATTTGACCATTTGACTGCGGCGCGAAAAAAAATTATTGAAAATGAATTAAGGGATTTTCGTTTAGGTGGCGCGGAATTGCCGTCTGACAAAAAGCAACGATTCATGCAGATCCAGGAAGACCTGTCGAAATTATCATCAGAGTTTAATGATAACTTACTGGATGCCACGAATGCCTATGCATTATTTGTTGAAGATGCAGAAACCGTAGCAGGTATTCCGGACGATGTATTACAAACCGCTAAGGAACAGGCTGCAGCGGATTCCAAAACGGGATGGAAATTTACCTTGCATATGCCATCTTATCTTCCAATACTGCAGTATGCCGACAATCGCAATTTTCGCGAGCAAATGTACCGTGCTTATGCGACGCGTGCCAGTGAGTTAGATGGTCAGGCCGGACTAGATAAAGACAATATGCCGCTTATCAACAAGATACTGGCGCTACGCCAGGAAGCAGCGCAAATGCTGGGGTATGAGAATTATGCTGAAGTTTCGCTGGCAACGAAAATGGCGACTTCCCCGCAACAGGTTTTGGATTTTCTAAGGAAATTAGCCGCCAAAGCAAAACCGTACGCTGAACGAGATCTGAAAGCACTGCAGCAATTTGCAGCAGAGAAGCTGAATCTGCCGAAGCTTGAAGCTTGGGACTTGGCCTATGTGAGTGAGAAATTGCGCGAAGAGCGCTATGCTTTCTCAGATCAGAAAGTTAAGCAATATTTCCCGGAAGATAAGGTATTGGCGGGCATGTTCAAGTTAGTGGAAAAGCTGTACGGTATACATATTGTGCCAGCGATAGCTGCACGCAATGTTCAGTGCTGGCATCCTGATGTGAAATTTTTTGATATTAACGATGCGAAAGGTCAATTAATCGGTCAATTTTATCTTGATCTCTATGCACGGCCTACCAAGCGGGGCGGCGCATGGATGGATGATGCGATTACACGTCGTCGAATCAACAATGCACAAGCAGGAAATCACGATATACAAATACCGGTCGCATATCTCACGTGTAATTTCTCGGCGCCTGTGACTATCAATAACCAACATCGTCCGGCTTTATTCACCCATAATGAAGTGATCGTGCTGTTTCATGAATTCGGCCATGGCTTGCATCATTTGCTGACACAAGTGGAAGATTTGGGCGTATCGGGTATTAACGGGGTTGAATGGGATGCAGTGGAATTGCCCAGTCAGTTTATGGAGAATTTTTGTTGGGAATGGGATGTGCTAACCGGAATGACGCAGCATGTCGATACCGGCGAATCGCTGCCGAGAACTTTATTCGATAAGATGATCAAAGCCAAGAACTTTCAAAGTGGATTGCAGATGTTGCGGCAGATAGAATTTGCACTTTTTGATATGCATATCCACTTTGATTTTAAACCAAGTGGTGACCAGACGGTGCTACAACTGCTGGATGATATTCGCAAAGCGGTCGCGGTCATCATTCCGCCGGATTTTAATCGCTTTCCTAATAGTTTTGCACATATTTTTGCTGGGGGGTATGCTGCGGGTTATTACAGCTATAAGTGGGCGGAAGTACTCTCGGCAGATGCTTATAGTATGTTTGAAGAGACTGCTTCGGATGGTGTAGTCAATGCTGCAACCGGTTCACGTTTTCTTGAAGAGATCCTTGCGATGGGCGGAAGCCGTTCAGCATTGGAATCATTTATGGCATTTCGCGGCCGTGAACCGGAACTGGATGCATTGTTGCGTCATAATGGGATGGAAACAGCATAATCGTTAAACTACATTATTTTCTCATTGAATAAATATAATGTTATGAAGTGCTATGGGAAACTTTCCGTATATCAGAGACTTGGTAGTTGATTTAATGAAAACTTTTTGGTTTTTGCATGTGGTGTCTCGACTGAAAGTTGATTCAAACGAATCACACTTAGCGGCAAGGCGTATTGAACCAATTGTGTAAATGTGGCAAGATCGACCGAATTTTTACTAAAATAAATAAGAGCATGATGAATACTATCCGTTCCAAAGTTGTTGCTATTCTGGTATTTGGTTTATTTTTAACGGGCTGCGCTGCAACCAAAACGAATAACCAGAATGGTCCTTATGATCCTCTGGAGCCCATGAACCGCGCCGTTTTTAATTTTAATGAAATGGTGTATGACAATGTATTGGATCCGGTTGCCAGAGGGTATAAGCGAGTTACTCCAGATCCTATCGAACTGGTGGTTGGAAACTTTTTCTCCAATCTGAACGACGTGGTGGTGGCCACTAATTCTGTGCTGCAATTAAATTATGAGAGCGCACTTGTCAGCAGTACACGGGTATTGATCAATACCACTTTTGGTATATTCGGCTTGATTGATATTGCCAGTGATATCAGTGCAGCAAGCGATGTTAATCTTAATAAACGCAACGAGGACTTCGGTCAAACATTGGGACGTTATGGTGTTGCCAGTGGACCGTATATTGTGCTGCCTTTCTTGGGACCAAGTTCTGTACGCGATACATTCGGAATCGCTGTTGATAGTTTCTTTATGGATCCTGTCACACAGGGGGTAACAGGGGTTTTTATGAAAGATGTGGATTATCTGAATACGGTGGCATTACGTTTACCCGTTGCAACAGCGAGAACTATCAATGCACGTGCACAGTTTCTTGATGACGATAAAACGCTTGAAGAGGCCGCACTGGATAAATATGAATTCATGCGTGACGCCTATTTGCAAAGACGTACCAGCTTGATCAACAACACAGCTACAGTGGAAAATAAATAATAAAAGTGGAAGGTATACTTTGCTTTTATGTTGCTACTGTTTTGTGAGTGATTGCTTATCCTATTTACATTGATTACATGACCGCACTTCGGAAAGTTAAATTTTTCCATATATTATTTCTGATGAAGAGCTATTCAGCACTACACCGCTATTGAATAATAAATAGGCACATTGATTGACGGAAAGTTTCTCTAAATTAATGTGCCTATTTTTTATACAGTTCTGTAAATAAAGTTTAAAGAAATGAAGAAATTTCAATGCAATATATGCGGATTTATTTATGATGAAGCAGTGGGTGATCCCGAGCATGGTGTAAAAGCCGGGACACGTTGGGAAGATATTCCCGAGAACTGGTCTTGTCCTGAGTGTGGCGTGGATAAAGCGGATTTTGAAATGGTGGAGATCTGAGTAATGGGTAATCCGGTAGTTATTGTGGGGAGTGGTCTGGCTGGTTATGCTGTGGCGCGTGAGTTACGAAAACTTAATACAGATATTCCGGTAACGATGATATCTGCCGATCACGGTGGTTTTTATTCCAAGCCGATGTTATCGAATGCCTTGTCATTCGGTAAGACTCCCGCATCTATTTTAAATAGTGATGCTGTTCAAATGGCGTCACAATTGAAGATTTCCATTCGCCCTCATTGTCGTGTCACTACCATTGATCAATCGCAAAGCGCCGTGATTTTGGCCGATGGTGAGAAAATATTCTATGGTCAACTGGTTCTGGCATTAGGCGCGGATCAGGTGCGGTTGCCGTTGCAGGGAGATGGCGTAGCAAAAATATTAACCGTGAATGACCTGGATGATTATCAAAATTTCCGTGAAGCGTTGATTGGTAAGAAACGAGTCAGTATTATCGGCGCTGGTTTAATCGGTTGTGAATTTGCAAACGACTTGGCGGCATCGGGATATCAGGTAGATGTCATTGATATCAGCACACAACCGCTAGGGAGGTTGTTGCCACCGGCAAGTGGTGCATTTATACAGCAGAAATTGGCAGCGGCCGGTGTGGTTTTTCACTTAAATGCGACAACTCAGACGGTTGATCAGGTTGAAGACCGACTACGTTTAACACTCACCAGTGGTGAGTCAATCGATTCTGATCTGGTACTTTCATCAGTGGGGCTACGTCCTCGTACGCAACTCGCTGAAGCAGCGGGTATTCCAGTTAATCGTGGCATTGTGGTGAATCGCTTATTACAAACTCGGTTTGCTAATATTTATGCTTTGGGCGATTGTGCAGAAGTCGAAAGTAAAGTGTTACCTTTTGTGATGCCGATTACACACGCAGCGCGGGCTTTAGCTGCAACACTTGCAGGTAATCCAACATCTGTTCACTATCCGGCAATGCCGGTCATGGTGAAAACACCGGCGTGCCCAACAGTCGTTTCACCGCCTGATTTTAGTGTGCAGGGCGAATGGCAGGTTGAGGCTGATACCGATGGCGTAAAAGCATTGTATCGGGATGAGACCGGTAATTTACTGGGGTATGCATTATTGGGTGCCGCAACCAAGGAAAAAAATAATCTTACAAGCCAATTACCGGCAGTATTGGTATGAAGTTTCTATTCGATTTGTTTCCCGTCATTTTGTTTTTCGTAGCTTTCAAGGTTTACGATATTTTTGTCGCGACTGCAGTTGCGATAGCGGCGGCTATTGTACAAATTGGCTGGCTTTGGTTCCGGCATCGCCACGTCGATAAAATGATGTGGTCAAATTTGGCTATCATTGTCATTTTTGGTGGTGCTACATTAGTATCTCAGGATGAAACATTTATTAAATGGAAACCGACAGTGCTGTATTGGCTGATTGCAACTGCTTTACTGGTATCCAATCTGATTTTCAGAAAAAATCTGATTCAAGCGATGCTGGAAAAACAGATGGTATTGCCATCAATCGTCTGGAATAAACTGAATTTGAGCTGGATAGGATTTTTTCTATCAATGGGTTGTATTAATCTTTATGTTGCATTTGGTTTCTCAGTAGATACTTGGGTTACGTTTAAATTATTTGGAGCGACTGGTTTGATGCTTGTTTTCATCATAGTGCAAGTAATGATGCTAGGAAAATATCTAAAAGATACACCGCAAATATTAGCAGTCAGCGAGCAGGGTAATGCAACGGAAAAGAACGAAAATAAAGTGAGTAAAGAGCAATGATGTTATACGCTATCCATGGTGAAGATGTTCCGAACAGTTTGGAAAAAAGAATGGCGGTTCGTCCGGAGCACTTAAAAAGAATTCAAGCGTTGCAAGCGGCAGGGCGTTTAATTTTAGCCGGACCGTATCCTGCGATCGATAATCAGGATCCGGGGTCAGCGGGTTTTTCAGGAAGCTTGATTGTGGCAGAGTTTGAATCCTTAGAAGCTGCACAAGCCTGGGCTGACGCTGATCCCTATAAGCATGCAGGTGTTTATCAAAAAGTGACCATTAAACCTTTTAAAAAGGTATTGCCTGCATAAGCGCTTGTACACTTTACTCTCCCAATTGCTTCAAGAGCAATGAAAATACGTAAGGATTCACGTCCATCAAGTTAAGGCGTATACTTTCTCAAGGCAATTATATTCATCAGAATATAAATTTTATCCAAATCACGATAAGGAAATTCCATGCGTTTGACGAAATTTTCACAAGTAATGACAGTTAGTATTTTGGGCTTGCTTACGCTATCAGTTCAAGCCCAGTCAACAGGAGTAGTGGCTAAGGTGAATGGTGTAGCAATTCCGCAATCGCGTCTGGAATTAATGGTGAAAGCAAGTGTTGCACAAGGTCAGCCAGATGGTCCGGAAATGAGAAAAGCGTTGCGTGAAAATCTGATTGCTGAGGAGATTCTTGCGCAAGAAGCAATGAAAAAGAAACTGGATAAAGATCCGGAAGTTATTGCACAGCTTGAAGTATCCCGGCAAGCAGTATTGGTAAGAGCATTCCAGGCTGATTACATCAAACATAATGCGGTGAGTGACGATACGTTGCGCAAAGAATATGAGATGCTGAAAGTGCAGATGGGCGATAAAGAATATAAAGCACGACATATTCTGGTGGACAGTGAAAGTGCGGCGCGCGATATCATTGCTAACCTTAAGAAAGGCGGTAATTTTGCCAAAATCGCTGCAGAGAAGTCCATCGATGACGGTAGCAAGGAAAATGGCGGTGAACTGAATTGGAGCCCGCCAGCGGCCTATGTTCGGCCTTTTTCCGAAGCGCTGGTAAAGTTATCGAAAGGTGGGTTGACAGAACAACCGGTACAAACTTCTTTTGGTTGGCACGTGATTCAATTAATGGATACGCGTCCGATGGAAGTTCCACCATTTGAAGAAGTAAAACAGAATATACAGCAACGTGTATTACAGCGAGAATTTGCAACAGTTGTGCAAGATTTACGTGGTAAAGCAAAAGTGGAATAGTATTTCTGGATTGTCGGGCTACCACGGGTAGATTGGGTTCTTTAATAACTAGCGCACAATTTATCTACTCGTGGTGCTAACGCGCAAAGCAGCTCATAGCTGGTTGTGCCCGCCCGATGAGCGACTTCATCAACCGATACCCCTGCTCCCCAAAGAATAACCGGGCTGTTTAGTCCGGCGTTCTCAATTTCAGTTAAGTCTACAGCCAGCATATCCATAGATACTCGACCCAATAAGCGGCTACGCTGATTGTTTACCAGTACCGGTGTGTTTGTCGGTGCATGGCGTGGGTATCCATCGGCATAGCCGCACGCCACAATTCCGATACGCATTGGGCGGTCAGCTTGGAATAGGCCGTGATAGCCTACTTTGTCTCCATATTTTAGATTGTGTATTGCGATGATCCGGCTGGACAGTGTCATAACAGGCCGCAAGTTGAGATCTGATGCGGTTTGATCAGAAAAGGGGGAAGCGCCATATAACATGATGCCAGGGCGTACCCAATCGGCATGTGTGTTAGGATAACGTATGATGGCCGCTGAATTTGCAAGTGAGCGTGGATGGTTGTATTCCTTGGTAGTCAGTTCAAAACACCGGAGCTGTCGCAACACACTTTCTTCTTCTGAAGACTCATCGGCGCAGGCAAAATGCGTCATCAATGTAATATTGTGTGCATATCGATTTTCTTTGAGTTGCCGCATTGTTCCGGGAAATTGTTCAGGTGCCAGTCCTAAGCGATTCATGCCGGTATTGATTTTTATAAATAAATCCAATTTCTGATGCTTGGAATCTAATAGCATAGCGACTTGTTCACTATGGTGAATGACTGCGCTTAATTGATACTGTTCAAACAGCACCAATTCTTGTGTAGAAAAAAAACCTTCCAACAGCAGGATGGGCTGCTGATAACCGGCATCGCGTAGAGAGATTGCAGCACCCAGTTCCAGCAGTGCAAATCCATCAACATCTTTTAAAGCGCTAGCGGTATGCAGTAGCCCATGGCCATAAGCGTCGGCTTTGATGACGGCCATAATGCGCGAGTGTGGCGCATATTGGCGTACTATGGTCAGATTGTGTGCTAAAGCAGAAAGGTCTATTGAAGCTTTGATGGGGCGCGGCATTGATATTGTGTCCAGAATGAGCAGCAGTGAATATATTCTTTCGCAGGGTTTTTATAATAATCTAATTGGGTGTGCTGAATTCAACTTTCAGATAATGACATGCTAATAACCGACATAATATGATAATCTCGCGCTCTCAATGAATAGAATATGAAAAACGATGTGTGACATTGTTTAAATAGCTTTTAGAACAAATGAATGACAAAAATTAATTCTTTAAAACTTACCCCTACAAGGAAATAGCTTGGAACGCGGTTTTTATACCATTATGGCAGCGCAGTTTTTCTCTTCTCTGGCAGATAATGCGTTGCTGGTTGTGGCGATTGCGCTGTTGATTGATTTGCATGCTCCCGCCTACTTAACACCCATGTTGAAGTTTGTTTTTGTATTGTTTTACGTCATTCTCGCTCCCTTCGTTGGTGCATTTGCTGATTCTATGCCGAAAGGGCGCGTCATGTTTGTCAGCAATACCATTAAAATTGTAGGCTGTGGCTTATTATTTATTGCCATGCACCAATATTTTGCATTGGCTGCTTATGCCGTTGTGGGGTTAGGCGCAGCAGCTTATTCACCCGCTAAATATGGCATATTGACCGAATTATTGCCAGCCGAGAAATTGGTGATTGCCAATGGATGGATCGAAGGATTGACGGTGGCATCCATCGTGTTGGGTACTGTTTTGGGCGGTATTCTGATTACTCCCGCTGTCGCAAGTATTTTGTTGGGATTTGATTTTCCGCTCATTGACACGGGAATAGACAGCGCATTGGAGAGTGGCATTTTTTTGATAGCTATCATTTATGCGATTGCGGCGCTATTTAACTTGTATATTCCCAATACCGGTGTTGACCATCGCATTCCTAAGAAGAATCCTTTTTATCTGATTCATGAGTTTAGTCATTGCATAAAATTATTATGGTCGGACAAACTCGGGCAGATTTCGCTTGCAGTCACGACACTGTTCTGGGGGGCGGGAGCTACGCTACAGTTTATTGTCCTGAAATGGGCCGAAGTGGCAATGAACTATCCACTCAATCAAGCTGCTCAGCTACAAGGTGTGGTTGCTGTGGGCATTGCCGTGGGTGCTGTCATGGCAGCGCGATGGGTGTCGTTGAAGCAATCGGTAAAAGTTATTCCGCTGGGCATTGCAATGGGTATTGTCGTGATGGCGATGGTTTTCGTAAAGGATTTGTGGATCGCAATTATTTTGTTGATGCTCATTGGTGGATTAGCCGGATTCTTTGTCGTGCCAATGAATGCATTGTTACAACACCGGGGACATATTTTGATGGGAGCCGGACATTCCATCGCAGTGCAAAATTTCAATGAGAATTTGAGCATTTTGGCGATGCTGTCAGTGTATGCGGTATTGATATTATTTGAAGTGCATATTTACGTTGTCATTGTCGCTTTTGGATTATTTGTATCGATTATGATGACGTTGATTAGAAAGTGGCATTTGTTGAATCAGAGTAAAGCCGATTCGTTGCATTTGATTGGTGCAGAGAAGAAGCACTGATTTTAATGGAATAAAGCTTTACAGTTGCGTGGAATAAGTGGTTTATTGGATGGATTGCATTGTTGATCGGGCGAAACATAAATCTTTCCAGGCCTTGGCTTTCTCCGGGAGCGCGCGTAACAAGTAGGCCGGATGGTAAGTGACGATCAAGGGTATACCGGAATAATCATGTACCTTTCCACGCAAGCTGGAGATGCTGTCTTCACAGCCAAGCAGATTCTGTGCGGCAACTTTTCCCAATGCAATGATAAGCTTAGGTTTTATTAATTCAATCTGCCGAGTCAGGTACGGTTCGCACCGACGAGCCTCGGCTAAACTGGGATTCCTGTTATTGGGCGGGCGGCATTTTACAATATTCGCGATATAAACTTGATGGTCGCGTTTTAAGCCGATAGCCGCCAACATTTGATCAAGCAGTTTGCCAGCCTGCCCTACAAAGGGCTCTCCTGTTGCATCTTCTCGTGCGCCGGGACCTTCACCTACAAAGAGCCAATCAGCATTTTCGTCACCAACGCCAAATACTGTTTGCGTGCGTGCCTGGCTTAAAGGGCAGGCAGTGCAATGAGATACCGATAATTTGAGTTGCTCCCAATTCATCTGTTGGATTTCCTGGGGCCGCTGCAAATCTTTTGCAGGATCAGGTGAAGCTGCCAAGTTATTGATCTCAATCGATTGAGATTCCAGTATCTTATTGGGCATGAGCGCGGCTGATTTTAAATGCCACATGGGTGTAAGACCTAATTCTTTGAGTATTTGCTTACGCCGGGTGTTCATAGCATCAGTTGCATGACCAGCGCGTCTTCGCGTCCACACATGGCAGGATAATAGCCTTTGCGTGTGGCAATGTGTTGGAAACCCATTTGTTGATAGAGTTGTGCGGCACCGTGATTGGATTCCCGTACATCCAGGAACATCGATTTTGCATTTTCATCTTTGGCATAGTGAATGAAATGTTGCAGGAGTTTCTTCCCCCAGCCTTTTTTCTGCCAGTTTGCGGCAATACCCAGCGTGAGAACATGCGCTTCTTCGGGGCTCATCATCATGATGCCGTAACCCATCAGCGTATCGGTTTGTTGCAGAACCTGACAGACATAACCCGCCTCGATTGAATCCGCAAAATTTCCCAGTGACCATGGAAAAAGAAAAATTTCTCGTTCGATGAGAATGACACGATTCAGATCCGCTGGTTGCATATTTCTGATCTCAACCATTTGTTGTTCCGTGGTATTCATCGCTCACTTTCCTTTAAGGCCACTTTATTGCGTATATATATGGGAGCTGCGTTTGCTGGATCGGCAGCGGATCCATCAGTAAATTTGGGTAGCGCAAGTTGTGCTATTTCCCCAGCCTGGGGATGGAATCCATAATGAATCTGTTCGAGGTTGTTATTATAAATCAATGCCAGTTCTTTGCTATATACCTCAAAACCACTACCGCATCCATTCCATTCATTGCCTGCTATCGCGGGTGAATGTTGCGGTGAACAGAGTATGGGGGGGCTAATGATTTCCCAGGTGTGGCTTGTTAATTGTTGATAGGCCGCATGATAAATTTCGCCCATACGAGCATCGAGTGCCACAATGACTTTTTGTTTCCTGATTTTTTGTGCAACTGCTGTCAGCGTGCTAATGCCAACAACAGGTAGAGTGACCGCATACGCTAAACCTTGGGCGACTCCACATGCTATGCGCAAACCAGTAAAAGAACCTGGGCCTGCACCAAAAGCGATGCCATCGATTTGACGCAATGTTAATTCAGCTTCCGCCAATATCTCTTGAACCATAGGCAAAAGAATTTCAGAATGACGACGCTCAGCAAGAATTTCCTTATTGAGAATCTTGCCATCCAGATAAAGTGCGACTGAACAATATTCAGTAGAGGTTTCGAGGGCGAGAATTTTCAAGATGATTAAGTGCTATGGGTTGTCGATGTTTTGTAATCAGGGTTACAGATTAAGAGATGTTGTTCATTCATATCAATTTATCGCAAATGCCATTGACTCAGCGGAATGTACTCAACACCGCTATGCGTTTGTTTGGACTGAATGAGAAACCACTCATTGACATGCCAGACAAGGGGAATATCCAGGTTGGTTTTTGTGCAATGAGTTGCCTTCCGAATTAGCGTAACATGGGGCTTATAGGCGCGCGTATCAATTTGGAATCCAGCTTCTGATAATGCGTTCCTTAATGTATCAACAAGGGTAAACAGCGCTACAGGGAATTGTTTTGTCTGACTATAAACAATTTGATTGTGTTTCCAATAGCAAATTTCCTCCAATTTAAATTCAAATTTTTCTGCAGAAATATTTTTCATGGCTTGCTGAAGTATCTCAAGCTGGTGAATAGCTATATTTCCTAAAAATAGCAAAGTGAGATGAATCTGTTGCATTTTGACTGCGCTGCCACCGCAAATGGATTCTAATTGTTCTGCTTGATGAGCTAATTGTGCTTGCACAGATTTGTCTGGAAAAATAGCAAAAAATACTCGAATCGGTTTTGTATTGGAATGGGTGTGTTTTTTAATCAATCTCACTTCCCGGCGTACGATCAACTAAACATACAGCTTCTGCCGCAATACCTTCTTTGCGACCAATTGCACCCAGATGCTCAGCCGTTTTGGCCTTAATGTTGATATTGTTCGGGTGGGTTTTTAAATCATGCGCGATATTTGCAATCATGGCAGGGATATGGGGGGCCATTTTGGGGGCTTGCGCAATAATGGTTGCATCAATATTAACAATTCGATATTGATTGCTTTCCAATAAGCTGTATACATTGCGCAATAACAGGCGACTATCAATATTTTTGTAGCGCGGGTCAGAATCTGAAAAATGTTGACCAATATCTCCCAATGCGGCGGCACCTAGCAATGCGTCACAAATTGCATGCAATAACACATCGGCATCGGAATGACCGAGTAATCCCATGTCGTAAGGGATAGTTACGCCGCCAATAATGAGTAGGCGGCCTTCAGCTAATTGATGTACATCGAAACCTTGTCCAATTCTCATGGTATTCACAAATTATTCCTTTCTTGTAGTATTAATTCGGCTAAAGCCAGATCTTGAGGGTAGGTTACTTTAAAATTGTAAGCATCGCTGAGTACAAGTCGGGGGTGTAGTCCTAAGGCTTCGATTGCACTGGCATCATCCGTGATATTTGCGTTAGCTGCATTATGAAGTGCTTGAGTGAGTAAGTCATAACGGAACATTTGCGGAGTTTGTGCTTGCCATAAACTTTCTCTCGATTCGGTTTGTATTATCCGATGACTAGCATTACTGCGTTTTAATGTATCGGCGACTGGTACGGCCAGTAATCCACCCACTTCGTCTTCAGCTAATTCTTTGATTAGATTTTCCAGCTGGATTGAAGTTAAACAAGGTCGTGCGGCATCGTGTACTAATATCCAGTCATTGGATTGAACCAGATCTTTTTGTTTTGCTGCAATGAGGCCGTTGAGCACACTTTCTGCCCGAGTTATGCCGCCACAGTTTAGTACGGTTAGTTTTTCTGAGAATTGTGACCAGTCGTATTTAAACCATTCAAGATCACCAGGTGCAAGTATGACAAGAATCCTTGTAATGAGCCGACTCTGCCATAGCGTATTTATGGCATGATAAATCATGGGCTTATTATTCAGTGATAGATATTGCTTAGGAAGCTCATGGCCCATGCGGGAACCTGAGCCTGCCGCTGGAATTAATGCAATAAACTTTGACATCATTGAGTTTTCGAAAGAATGGATTAATAAAACTAACCGGCTTATGAAAAATGTACGAACCTTCAGTTGCACTTGCAAACGATTATAATTTTTTTGCTGATCTATAGTTTGAGAATGTTGTGTTATCCGTTTAAAAAATTGTATCTGTTGTAGCGGAGAAAGATGGTTTGCGGGAATTAATGGCAGATACTCAAGATTTGGTGCGCTAATAGGTATAATTAAAGAATTAAATTTTAGGTGAAAATTATGGAAGCAGAACAAATCAATTCAATCGCTAATCATCTTCAAGATCTGGAAAATCGAGCCAATGAATTACGGAGGTTTCTTTGACTTCGATACTAAACAGACTCGATTGAGTGAGCTAACTCGGTTGCTTGAGGATCCAGCTATTTGGAATGACAGTAAACGCACTCAGGAAATAGGCCGTGAGAAAAAGCTATTGGAAGATACGGTTGTCACATTGGAGACAATGGAGCATCAGTTAAATGATGCCCAAGAGTTGTTTCAAATAGCGAAGGATGAATCAGACGATGCAACTCTTTCCAGTATTGCTGACGATGTCGGGAATGTGGAAAAAGTGATAGCTGACCTGGAGTTTCGGCGCATGTTTTCTGATCCTATGGATCCGAATAATTGTTTTGTGGATATTCAGTCGGGCTCTGGAGGAACCGAAGCACAAGATTGGGCAGCGATGCTTGAGCGGATGTATTTACGCTATTGTGAGCGACAAGGATTCAATGTCGAAGTTTTAGAGGAGTCGCCGGGTGATATTGCCGGTATTAAAAATGCTACCTTAAAGGTGTCTGGTGAATATGCTTACGGATATTTGCGTACCGAGACCGGCGTTCATCGTCTGGTCAGGAAATCGCCATTTGATTCCGGTAATCGTCGACACACATCGTTTGCGAGTGTATTTGTTTACCCGGAAGTGGATGATACGATAGAAATTGAAATTAATCCGGCAGATTTAAGAATCGATACTTTTAGAGCCTCAGGAGCAGGTGGGCAGCATATTAATAAAACAGATTCCGCAATTCGTATTACACATAACCCCACGGGGATAGTAGTGCAGTGTCAAAGTGGGCGATCACAGCATCGCAATAAAGCAGATGCACTCGCAATGCTAAGGTCAAGGTTATATGAGGCTGAACTTCGTAAGCAGAATGATGAAAAGCAAGCCATTGAAGAGACTAAAACAGATATCGGTTGGGGGCATCAAATTCGATCCTATGTACTGGATCAATCGCGCATCAAAGATCTGCGAACAAATTTAGAGATTGGGAACACGCAAAGTGTTTTAGATGGAGATCTAAATCATTTTATCGAAGCAAGTCTTAAGCAAGGCGTCAGATGAAATATAAAAGAGGAACGACTGAATGGTTGAATTTACAAAGGCTTATGGCACTTGTAGATTCATTATAATTTTTATATAAAGATTAAGTATAAAAACATCTTGACCAGCAAGATAGAGTCTGTATAATTCCGCTTCTCGCTGCTTAGCAACACATTAGTAAGTAGCGACGCTCTTTAAAAAAATACAATCGATAGGTGTGAGTACTTAATAGAAAATTTGGAGTGTAAGAGCTCTAAAAAAAGTAATTTGGTATTCGCAAGATAGGTAGATATTGGTTTATTAATCAACATCAAGAAACGTCAAGCGAGAGTAAAACAGAATTAAACTTAAGAGTTTGATCCTGGCTCAGATTGAACGCTGGCGGCATGCTTTACACATGCAAGTCGAACGGCAGCACGAGTGCTTGCACTTGGTGGCGAGTGGCGAACGGGTGAGTAATGCATCGGAACGTGTCCTAAAGTGGGGGATAACGCATCGAAAGATGTGCTAATACCGCATATTCTCTGAGGAGGAAAGT
>NZ_JAMWZS010000066.1 GCF_024282095.1 Nitrosomonas sp. | reverse complement strand
CCATCATTGCTCCTGTTGTGCTGGTGCTTGCGGTTGGTGCTTTCTTCTTGATGCGCCGCAAAAATAAAAACAATCCAACCGCAGCTTAATGTAGTGATTCTAAGATGGAAATAAGAGGGGGAGTAAGGTTTTTCTGAACTCGCCCCTATAAAAATAATCTAATTTTCGAATGTGTAAAGAAAGCCTCAAGTTAAGAAGGGAGGGGAAATTGTGCAAAATAAGCGATCATTAGCGTTTGTGATTAAGAGAATAACTGCTTGTGCTGCAGTATTGACTATGCTGTCGTTATTGTTTCAAGCAAATTCAGTAATGGCGCATGCAACCTTGGTTAAATCCGATCCACCTCGCAGAGCCTCACTCTCTACACCACCTAAGCAGATTCAGTTGTGGTTTAATGAAAAAATAGAAGCATCATATGCATCCGTTGCGGTGCTTGATTCGAATAAAAAATCAATCACTGATAATAACCCGGAAGTTGTTTCGGATAACCCCAAATCCGTTGTTTTAAACATACCGGAAATTGAGTCCGGGCGTTATACGGTGCAATATCGTGTGATGTCCGTGGACGGGCATGTCATCGAATCAAGTTTTGACTTCAGTGTAAAAAATAAAATGTAGCAATATGATAGAAGTCATTGCGGCAATTGCACGCTGGTTTCAGCTTGTGGCAAATCTGGTTTTGTTAGGCAGCTGCGTTTTTCTAGCAATTACGAGTACTGGAAAACGCGTATACACCGCTGCATGGATTGAAAGATTAGAGCGCTTCTTCCCTTGGTTGGCAGTGAGTATTCCGTTGGGATTGCTCATCATCCTAACAACAACCATAGTACAGATTACCGGCAATATCAGCGGCCTATGGCAGCAGGAAGTTTGGCTCGGTATTGTGAGAGATACACAGGTAGGCCAAATATGGGTATGGCGGGTTGCATCGGCCATGCTGTTATTAGCCGCAGTTATTTATCTTCGTAAGACATCCAAAGCGCGTTGGCGGTATATTTTATGCGCCGTTAGTGCGACTTTACCACTCATTGCCAGTTCATTGGCCAGTCACACAGCAGCAGAAGAATTATCGGTGACGGCAATCATGCCGTACGCGCTGCATCTCATTTTTGCAGGTATATGGTTTGGAGCCTTGCCGGCTTTCTTGCTGCTAATGTATGAAAATCATAAGTACGATAAAGACAAACAGGGAAATAATCTGAAATTCGAAACATTAAAACGTTTTTCATCAGTAGCTCTACCCGTAATGCTATTGATTATCCTGACAGGTATCATTGTAGGTGATCGTATATTTGATGACTACTATGCCGCATTGGTTGCTACGCCATATGGTTGGATGTTATGTGCCAAAATATTTCTATTGGGTATTATCCTGCTGATCGCAGTACGTGTGCGCGCATACTTACCCATGCTGATAAATAGTCAGCAAGCTGCGGATGATAGTCTTAGCCGGTTAAGTATGAGGAAATGGGTGCGTATCGAATTTATCCTGGCACTGATCCTGGTAATGCTGGCAACATTAATTACCAATACAACGCCCGTTAAGTATGCGTTGATTGAAAACTGGCCTTTTCCATTTCGATTCTCGATTGCTGCAACCTGGAATCAGCCCAATGTAGCAACGCAGGTATGGATAGGATTGGCGATTTTGGTACTGGCTGTAGGTCTTCTGAAGTTAGGTCAATCGCTGAAGTGGGGATTGAAACGTCTGATCAGTATTCCGGCGATTCTTTTTGTGTCAGGTTTGGCAGTTGCATTGCCCCCACTAGCCATTCAAGCATATCCGGAAACTTATCGTAGACCATTGGTGCCATTTGATGCTGTTTCAGTCGCTAATGGTGCAACATTATACGCTGAGCATTGTGTAGAATGTCATGGCCCTCAAGGCAAGGGTAATGGTATTAAATCACGAACATTATCAACCAGATTGCCGGATTTGCTGACCGAACCACATACCACAGAACATACCCCAGGGGATTTCTATAACTGGCTTACGTACGGGATGGTGAATACGGATATGCCGGGGTATGTAGAGAAATTGTCGGATGAAGATCGGTGGGATTTAGTCAACTTTGTCCATGCGTTATCGCGAGGCTATCAAGCGCGAATTTTATCGCCAGAAATCATTCCGAACAAAGCGTATGTAAAGCCCCCTGTTTTCTCTTACACCGGGCATGATGGGAGCAGTGGCGCATTGCAGGATTTCCGTGAACATAAAACGGTTTTGCTAGTTGTCTTTTCGTGGCCGCAATCCAAGGATCGGATAGAACAGTTAAGGGCGGCATATAGTCGACTCCATGAACAGCATGTTGCAGTGCTGGCTGTTCCAAATAGAGACCTGAGTGCCGATGAATTAGCGCAAGTTGCACAAGAATTACCTTTTCCCGTTATAACTCAAAGTGCCACGGAAATTGCAAATAGCTACTCACTATCGCGCCGAACGCTGAGCCACCCGGATATCATTGGTCGTGGAACAATCCCTGAGCATATGGAATTCCTGATTGATCGGTACGGATATCTGCGTGCACGTTGGATTCCATCGATTGATCAATCGGGCTGGTCAGATATTGATCAGTTAAACCAGCAAATCAGCCTACTTAATCGAGAAAATACGAAAATGCCGTTTCCAGAAGATTATGTTCGTTAAACCGTCCCTTTCTCAATTGCTAAAGAAACTTGTTTAAGGTTATTACCGCAGTCAGCAACGCAGTTGTTTCCGCAATTTCCACCAGTGTACCGGCTGTATCACCCGTTGTTCCATCAATGCGGTGAAGCATCAAATATCGTAAAAACAGGAAAGTAGTAATTGCAGTCAGTGATAACAAGGAGTAACGGATATCGGTAAGTAAGAATATCAATGCGAATGTTGCAACAATGATAAAAATACTTAAACGACGCGGCTGATGGGTTGCTAATGATGCACCCAGTCCATTGTTTCTAACATACGGTGTGGTTAAAAACAGCAGTGGCAATAGAGTCCTCGCGAGGATGATAGCCACTAACAAAACGATCCATTCATCGGCTGAGATCAGGGTATAAAGTGCTACGAACTTGAGTAGTATGATTAATACAATTGCTACCACGCCGGCCGGCCCACAATTGGGATCTTTCATAATCGCCAGTGTTTTTTCCCGGTCACCCATCCCACCAATCCAAGCATCCGCACTGTCCGCCAGACCATCCAGATGTAATCCACCCGTCAACAATATCCAGGCAGTAACCAATAGCGCTGCGGTCACAAGGGACGGCGTGTTGTGCAACACCCAACCTAATCCCATGAGTATTAATCCTATGATTAAACCGACAAGCGGATAGAAGAGTAAGGAATATCCCAGGTCTTTTTCGCTGGGCTGGGTCGTCAGTCGCACGGGCAATCGGGTCAGGAATTGCACCGCAATGAGAAATGGTTTGATCATGCGTAAGGATCAAGGATAAGCATTGCTTGAGGGTGTTCCGCTTGCTCTATACAGGCATGCTTCATGTCGGCATGGTTAACTTCAAATTCCAGCAAGCGTTCAATCGGGTGTTGCTGAATATGGCAAATGATTACTCGTATGACGCCACTATGCGTAATGAGTAAATTCTTTTCATCAACAAATTGTCGTTGGATCTCATACCAGGCTGATAGTACGCGTGCTTGGAAATCAAGCAAATGTTCAGCCTTGGGAGGTGGGTAAGTTAAGGGATTCTGCCAGAAGCGGGATAAAGCATCAGCATGGGTTTGCATCAATTCAGCGGCTGATTGATCTTCCCATTCGCCGAAATGAATTTCCTGGAGGCGTGCATCTTGTGTGACGGGAATGGAATAACGCTGCCCCAATGCTTGTGCAAAATCTGCGCAGCGAGTTAAAGGGGAGGTGATAATCTGCTGCCAGTGGGGTGGGTTTTTTTCAATGGTATTCCACATTTGTGTCCAGCCGAGCAAGGTCAATGGATAATCCGTACTACCGCAATAACGATGGCTGTTCTCAGTTTCGCCATGTCTGAGGAGATCAATAAAGGTTGTCATGGCTGAATGGTGATGGAATTTTTTTGTGCAACTTGTGCTTCTGAAAAAGTTGCCATTTCATTATGCAGCTGACAAGCCATGCGTAACAGATTGAGCGTGATGGCTGCACCACTGCCTTCGCCTAATCGCATATCCAAAGCAATCAGCGGTTCTGCATTGAGCGCTTTGAGAACCCTACTGTGACCAAGTTCTGTCGACCTATGGGAATAAATAAACCAGTGCTTACATCCTGGAGAAATATATTCAGCCGTTAATGCGGCAACTGTACTGATAAAGCCATCGATCAGCATGGGTAGCCCTGCTTGAGCGCCATGAATATAGGCACCTGCTAAAGCAGCGATTTCAAAACCGCCGACACAGCGAAGTGCATCCAAAGGAGAATTGATGTGCGAGCTATGGAACGACAAAGCCTGTGAAATCACATTTATTTTATGAGCAATGCCATGATCATCAAGGCCAGTACCGGAGCCTGTGAGTAGACCGGGCTGTTCATTCAATAAGAGACAAGCCAGCGCAGCTGCGCTGGTCGTATTACCGATGCCCATCTCGCCGCCAATAAACAAATGCTTGTTATTTTGTTGAGCACGCTCAATGGCTTCGTAGCCAGCATGCAATGCCTGACTCAATTGATTCCAAGTCATTGCGGGTTCATGGATAAAATTGGCCGTTCCTGGTCCCAGGTGATAATGCCGTACATTTGCCAGCGACTGCGTATCGTGTACCGTTCCCAGATTAATGATTTCCAGTGAAGCACCCAGCGCGCGGGCCAGTACATTGATGGCGCCACCGCCGTGTGCAAAGTTTCGGATCATTTCGCTGGTTACTGATTGCGGAAATGCTGAGACGTTTTCTGCTGCAACACCATGATCACCGGCAAATATTGCGATGTGCGCGCGTTCAACACAAGGCTGTGGAGTATTCTGTAAAGCGGCCAGTTGAATGGCAATTTCCTCAAGGCGACCGAGGGATCCAGGCGGTTTGGTCAGTTGTGTCTGGCGTATTTGTGCCAACTGACCCATTTCCTGATTTGGGGTAGCTAACGGCTCATCCAGCCAACTGAGAGCAACAGGTCTGGTCACACGCGTTCTCCTTTCAACATCAGTGGCAAGCCGGCAACGGTTAAAATGACCTGATCGCAGTGGTGTGCGATTTCCTGGTGCAATTTACCGGCTTCATCGCAATAGCGGCGGCTCAGTTCACCCATGGGAGTTACTCCCATATTGGTTTCATTACTGACCAGGATGAGCTTTCCCCCCAAACGGGGCAGCACTTCCAGAAATGCCGATCGTTCAATATCAAATCTTGAGGTATCCGGATGAGTCAATAAATTGGTTAGCCAAAGTGTCAGGCAATCAACCAATAAGCAATGTTCACTTTCCGCATGCTGACTCAGAACAGAGGCTAGTTGCAAAGGTTCTTCAATGACCTGCCAATGATCAGGGCGCCGCACTCGATGCGCAGCAATCCGTTCGCGCATTTCTTCGTCCTCGATGGTTGCCGTTGCAATATAGGTGACCGGAAGTCGGCTTTCCGTGGCCAGGCGTTCAGCCAGCCGACTTTTGCCTGAACGCACGCCGCCGAGAATCAATACTTGGGTGCTTGTCATGAGTTGCCTGGTTTCACGTTGAGTAATCGATACAGATGCGCGGTATCCAAATATTGGTCAACGCAATCCGCTAACCGGTTGATCGCAGCATCACACATGGCATGATAATCCGGTGTTGCGTTTTGACCATCCAGTCCGGCCCAGGTCAGTAATCCATCGCATGCGCTAGAGGATGTAAAAATACCATGCAGGTAGGTGCCCAGTATCAGTCTATCGTCACTGATTGCCCCATCATCGCCCTGCGCCAGATGAATGGCCGGCGGATAGGACGTATGGTAGGTTGTGATACCTGCATGGATTTCATAACCGGTTACGGTTGCATCATTAAAGGCCAGCGTTCCCTGCGTGTTGCGCAGCAGCTTGTCTGGTTGCAGCATCGTTTCCATATCAAAGAAATCGAATCCTTGGGCACTACCGGCATCGCCTTCCAGACCGTGGGGATCATGAATAAGCTTACCCAGCATTTGGAAACCGCCACAGATGCCCATCAGTTTTCCGCCGTAGCGTAAATGCCGGCGGATCGCCAACTCCCAACCATGCTGGCGCAACCAATTCAGATCAGCGCGTACGCTTTTCGATCCCGGTAAAATGATCAAATCGGCAGATGGGATGGTGTTGCCGGCACCGATAAATTGTAGATGGACTTGTGGATGCAGGCGTAGCGGGTCGAAATCGGTGTGATTGCTGATGCGCGGGAGTGCAGGGACGATAACCCGAAGATATTTCTGTTCCGTTGGTACAAAATCAGCCGGAGCAGGCAAGGCATCTTCCGCTTCGAGGTGCAAGCCTGGTAGGTAAGGTAAGACACCCAGAACCGGCTTGCCGGTATATTGTTCCAGCCAATCCAGTCCGGGTTGGAGCAATGCCATATCACCACGAAATCGGTTGATGACGAAACCTTGGATACGCGCCTGTTCACTTTCGCTTAACAATGCCAGCGTGCCTACCAGATGGGCAAAAACACCGCCACGATCAATATCCGCAATAAGAATGACCGGACAATCGACTGTTTCCGCAAAACCCATATTGGCAATATCGTTAGCGCGCAGATTGATTTCTGCTGGCGAACCGGCACCTTCAACGATAATCCGGTCGTATTTTCCGGCGAGCCGCGCATATGACTCAAGCACCGCCTTGAGTGCCATGGACTTATAATCGTGAAAACCGCAGGCGTCCATATTGGCGATCGCGTGTCCATGGATGATGACTTGCGCGCTCTTATCGGTGTTCGGTTTGAGTAATACCGGATTCATATCCGTGTGAGGTGCCAGCCCGGCAGCCAATGCCTGCACCGCTTGCGCACGGCCGATTTCTCCGCCATTGGCACTGACGA
>NZ_JAMWZS010000065.1 GCF_024282095.1 Nitrosomonas sp. | reverse complement strand
GCGCTCACTTTCCGGCAGGGGGATTCGGATTCGGTCGGGTTCGGTTCGGGAGAAATTTCAGTATGCAATTGATTCAAATCAAAAAGATCTAATGCCGAAGCAGGTTATGCCATTTCCGGTTCGGTTCTAGTTCGGTTTTAAGTGGGTCAGCCACTATGCAGAAAAAAAGAATTTAAGCTTCTTCAACTTTTAAACCATAATTTCCACTGGGTGCCGGACTTTTAATCCGTTGGTCGCCAGTTCGAATCTGGCACGGCCTACCAAATAGAACAGGGGTTAGCTTAAACGCTAATCCCTTTTTTATTTTTGAACGAGACAAAAACGTAATAAATTACGGCATCTCCACCATATCAACTCTCGGTTCTAGCCGCTGCAGCATTCAAATGCATGGTTACATGCTTGGTTTAATGATTGGCGGATTCAACTTTGAAGTGCAATTTTGTAAGGAAGTTTATAGGCAAGCTGCGATAGTATCGGAGCTACTTAAACGACCAAGTAAAAGGAGCACAGATGAAGCACTACAAGCAGTTCACCCGTGAGCAACGATACCAGATTTCTGGCTTGAAGAAAGCAGGTTTGAACCAATCGCAAATTGCGGCTGAATTGGGCGTACACAAATCGACGATTTCTCGAGAATTCAGGCGGAAAAAGTGGCGACGTGCCTGGATTCTTGCTTTTGCAGCTGTACTACTTTGCTTGAAGCGAAATGCTGCGTTGCGGGTTTCTATGATATGGCAATCAAGGTTCAATTTCTAACCATGTGCTGCGGAAGGCTTTATCCTGGGCGTTAACCAAAACTTTGCAATTCTGACCGTTTATAGATTTCGATCCATCATCACTAAGGATCTTTGCTCTTGTCTTCTTCTTGGAATAAACAACCAATGCCTCTGGATGCAATCCATTAAAATCAATCTTAATTAATACAGGTGCCTCAGAAGGATTTCCTGACCATTGATAAAGCTGAAAGCTACCATTATCGTCATAAGGCCCTGCAATAATGAAGTATGCTCCACTGGCATCAGAATACTCAATACTGCGTATGCCTAGACCATCCAATGCAAGAAGTATTGGGTTACCCAATTTTGGTTTCTCATTTCCGGCAATGACTTCTTGTGGATTTTCCAATGGAACCAGTAGTGCCTTCCCTTCCGGAATTGGATTGCGAAAACCGATCAACAAGTTTCCTTGTGGAGTTCTAGTTAGTCCTTCTATGTTGAGACCATTTTTGGATTCCGGAGCATTTTTGGCGGCTTTTCCAAGATCGTAGTTCTTTAATCCAGCGGAATCTTCGAAGGCTTTGACCAAACCAAGAAAGGGTATACCGATAGGTTTCAAGCCAAACTTGCCATCAATAGCTTCGATATCTGTCGCAAAAAATCGGTGCCGATTGGGACGCTGCTTACCATCTTTATTTGCACCGTGCGAGGTGATCCAGTAGATTCGATTTTTAATGAGAGTAGCGCCCTCGATATCGACTTCAGGATGCTTTGGATTGATTTGCAAAAATGAAGAAAGATCCTGCGAGTATATTGCTTTGCCAGATTCTTCATTCTTATAGATCCTTAGTGTATTGTCTTCATCGTTGGCGACGACAAACAGATTGGATTCCACAGGAACAGCAGCGGATGCGTCACACATTCCAAAGTGACTGGTAATAGATGAAAGCCTACCTGCGGAAACAGGTAGCGTAAGAATCGTAGCGACAATGGTGACTGCTATAGCCGTAAGTTTTTTATTCATGAAAATTCCTTAGCTTATTTGAAGGCAGGACATTGGTTAATGAGCCAGTTCTTCAGAACAGGCAAGTTTATTTACTATTGTTCTAAAATTTTTTTCTTTTTTTGCCTTGCCGCAATCCTGTTTTAGTGGCTATTACATCGCTACTTTGGCACTTAGATTCCATCTGAGATAATAGGCGCATCCATTTCTTTACCTTATTTGACACGTAACCTCGTAGCCAATCGCTCCGTCAATCCGGGTATCGCTGAAGCGATTAATTTTTTATGATTCGAGAGTCATACCTCTATGTAGCCAGAGTCAATTGCCCTTCATCTAGAAGTACCACATGAGCACCGTGCTCAATCAGTTGATAGTAATGTAGATATTTTTCCACTTCAGTCGGTTGATTGGTCTTTAGACCATAGTATTTACCCGCTTGCGGAAAGACCTCGGTGGCAACTTGTTCGTCGTAAACCGCAAAATCCCATGGCATGTTGGTATCCCGGCCACTGATAGAATTAGCGACCGGGAATTCATCCCGGAATGCCACCCTCATATCTACTCCGTCCTTCAGTTGTGCCATGATTATTTTCTGAATATCCGGATCGGTCAGATCCTCACGGTGCATGACAAAAATCCTCGTAATACTGACACTTCGCTCCAGAGCCCGTAGATTGCTCTGGTAGAAATTTACCAGTGTTGCTCGACTCAACCACTCGTAATACTGACACTTCGCTCCAGAGCCCGTAGATTGCTCTGGTAGAAATTTACCAGTGTTGCTCGACTCAACCAGCCTGAGGTGACGGGATCAACAGCCCGGATACGTTGTATGGTAGCATCGCTGCATTTTGCCCCTTCTAGGTAGAACTCATTTTCATCCAGGGGAATAAGACCATTCTGCAGCATAGTAATGGTACGCAAGGTGCTGGCCAAGAGTTCCTGTGCTTTGGTATGGCATTCAGGATCAATGATACGACTGACAGCATAGGTCAATTCGTGGGAATGGTGGTAAAGGTCAATCAACTCGGTACGGGTTATTTCCATGTCTTCCCGAAGCAGATAGGTAGCAAGGGAAAGCAGGATTCCGATACCAAATATCAGGTAGGATGCCACTTCATTATGCAGAACCAAGTGGAAAAAGATCGCTAGGCCGGAACCCGCAAGAAACTCGATAAACACGGCCATATTTTGTACTTTTTGACTAAATTTCATTACAAATGTACTTCCTGTGAAATACAAAAAAGCTTCCGCCGTGGACAAAAACGAAGTGCGGAGATTAGGGGAGCCAAAACAAAAAAACAGTAGTGCCGGCTTTCAATTACCTTGAAAAGTTTTGTTGTAGTTAAATAAAATTGAATTAAAGCCCATTCTTCAAATTTAATGAGGCCTGAATCACTGGTCGAGATATAAATACGACTAGTGTTAATATGTTAGGGTTTTAGAAAGTCAAGTACTCATCAAAGTGAGTCAACTTTCTGAAATGAAAGTTAAGAATATATGCTATTTCCGTTCTCAAATGAGAGAAGCCAAATTTAAACAAATAGTCTTTCGTAAGCAAAACTCCCTAAGTATCACCGCTCTTAAACATATGACAACCCGGCACTGCCAATTATAGGCTATCTCACAATATCCAGCAGCGTTACTTTGCCTGCGTTTCATCCTTGCGTCCAGTTACTCGTAAAGGCGCCTTATAGAATCTAAATGATTGTCTAATAAGCACAAAATCTCTATAGCTGGCAGTTAATTGTGATGGTAGCCCCCATGGTGTAACCATCCATCTATGTGTTTGACAACACAATTGATTATCGGTACCTTTATTTTTGCTTAAAAAGATATTTATATTTTCTGTATCTCTAGGAGTAGGTCTGGTGAGAAACATTATGAAAAACCAACGGAGCTAAACTGCTGGTACCAGCCTTGGTCTCGATGAATAATTAACAGTGAGTTCTGTCCGCAATTTATGATCATCAAAAGAAAGAAAAGGAAATCTTGATGTTTGAATGGCTGGCAAGTCCTGAAGCGTGGATAGCATTAGGCACATTAACCGCATTAGAAATTGTTCTCGGGATCGATAACATTATATTTATCTCCATACTTGTCGGGCGCCTTCCAGAAAATCAACGTGCGTTTGCCAGACGAATGGGGCTTGGCCTTGCCATGATCACGCGCTTGGCTTTGCTATTTTCGATCTCCTGGGTAATGGGATTAACTGAACCGTGGATGACATTGCTCTCCTATGAAATTTCAGGACGCGATGTAATTCTGATCGGTGGCGGTCTGTTTCTGGTAGCCAAAGCTACGCATGAAATCCATAGCAGTTTGGAAGGAATCGAAGAGCCTGGTCGTTTGATTGTGGTCACTAGCTTGGGAATGGTGCTGCTCCAAATTGCAGTGTTGGATATTGTATTCTCATTGGATTCAGTCATCACGGCAGTCGGCCTGGTCGATCAGGTTTCTCTCATGGCGATTGCTATTATTTTGGCAGTAATCGTGATGCTGGTGGCGGCAAAAACTATCGGCGATTTTGTAGATGAACATCCTACGATCAAAATTCTTGCTCTTTCGTTCCTTATTCTAGTGGGCGTCACGCTCATGGTGGAGGGATTCGGCGTACACGTACCAAAGGGCTATATTTATTTTGCAATGGCTTTTTCCGTCACAGTAGAGATGCTCAATCTTCGTATGCGAAAAAAACGGATGGCGCCTGTCAAACTCTACAAGAGAATTTCTGAATAGCTGGAAGCAGTTATTTATCACAAGATATATTTCCTGATAAGCCATTAATTTTAGTTCTATTACAGTATCCATAAAAAAATAGATTGGGTGCTAATGATTTATCTTTCTTGAAACAAGGTGGTTTGATGTAGCTAGTGGAATAAAGCGCCCCGCTGTAAACAGCGGGGGATTAAACCATCAGAGAACAAATTTACCCCGCGCGCCTTGCGGCAAGACCACGGGGAATCTCAAGTTTAACCAAAAAGCTTGCCTATCGCATAACTATACCAAGTAGTTATTTTATTTCCATATTACTGCTAAAAAAACGTGACAAATCTGACGGTTATTGGCTAGTGTTGGCGAGCACTGGCAGGTATATTTTCAACAAAAACAGTTAATTAAAATACCTTTTAATCCGTTGATCGCCAGTCCGAATCTGGCACGGCCTACCAAATAGAACAGGGGTTAGCTTAAACGCTAGCCCATTTTTTATTTTTGAACGTAACAAGAATGTTTTTTATCATACTGTTAGCATCAGACATTTTTTCGATTTTTCCCAGAAATTGAGCAAGGTGGATTGACGATCAGTTGAGCCGAACTTATGTAGACCTTTGCAGGTGATGAATCTGTTGCGCTCTTTCAAAAAAGCTATCAAATTAAGAAAATCCTTATTGCTGTGTCGACATGCCTGCCCCCCCCCTGATCGGTCACCACCCGCCTTACCCACGTCCGCAATGTTTCCGGTGTGCAACCCCGTCTTCGACGAAGGTCTATTTGATTGCAGACCATTGCAATCCCTGCTCTTTTTGCTGCTCAAATACCAATCGCACCGCTCGTTCTCGTACTTCAGAGGAATAACTGATTTGATTCTTCATCTCATCCTCCTCTCAAATCATTTATTTCCGGAAAACCTGGCCATTCATGGTAGTATTTGTGAATTCAATAAGTTGTGATTTGCGACGCTACCGCTATTAGCTATGCTTATTACCGTCCCGTATCGAATTTCAACAGCCTGATAACTACTCATTTCCAAAAGCGCCGAAATGTCTACCAAACCCCAGCCGCAACACAATCATCTTCTGGCGGCCTTGTCGCCTGACGTTCAAAGCCGTTTGTTCCCGTACCTGGAACTAGTGCCACTGCCGTTGCGCGCGCTCCTGTATGAATCCCGGCGCCCCATGCGTCATGTTTACTTTCCCACTGACTCCATAGTTTCGCTGCAGTATATGATGGAAAATGGGGCATCGACCGCGATCTCTGTGGTGGGCAATGAGGGGTTGCTAGGCATCACTTTGTTTCTGGGCGGCGAGAGCACGCCGAGTCGCTCGATGGTACAGAGCGCCGGTTACGCATATCGACTCCCCAGACTGCGGGTGAAAGAGGAGTTCAACCGCCACGGCCAGTTGCTGATGCTGATGCTGCGCTACACGCAAGCCTTGATCACGCAAATCTCTCAGACTGCAGTGTGCAACCGGCAGCATTCGATCGACCAGCAGCTCTGCCGCTGGCTCCTGCTTTCCATGGATCGCCTGTCTCACAACCACTTGACCATGACCCAGGAATTCATCAGCAACATGCTCGGCGTTCGCCGCGAAGGCATCACTCAGGCCGCGTTAAAATTGCAGCAGCTAGGCGTGATTTCATATTCGCGTGGATTGATCAAGGTGCTTGACCGGCCGAAACTTGAAACCCTGAGTTGCGAGTGCTACAGCGTGGTCAAGAAGGAAACAGATCTGCTGCTTGACTACCTGCCGCAGCGCCGCGTAATTACGAATACCGACACCATCCCCACTGCGACGCTTCCAACGCAGCAGGAGGGAGACGTCAATAAAAAGGACGTATGAGGACACAAAGGATCAGGTCTTGCAATAATGACTTTGCCCCTGTAATCCGTACCTCTTAACGCGCTCATTATGCAATTTCTTTCGAACGTTAGCCCGTCCTATGCAGAGAGAAATACTTATGAAATTAAAAGACTTAAGAAAAAACGTGTCCGCCAAGAGAGTTCCGCTTGAACACTTGCTTAAGAAAAATGAGAAAATCAAAAGAACTGTCAAGAAAGCTGCCAGTGAACTTACATTGGTAAATGAAGTGGCGGATTCAATTTCGAAGTGCAACGCCTGACGTTGCTTTGGTGTAGCGCACCGTTTTTCCGAAGAATACCTCAAACGGGGTTCTGAACCCAAGCACTTTGCGTGGTCGATGGTTGAGTCTATCCACCGCCCATTGCACTTGCTCTTGGGTAACCTCGACCAATTCCATCCCCTTGGGGAAATACTGTCGCAGTAGCCCATTGCTGTTCTCATTCAAGCCACGCTCCCACGAATGATAGGGATGGGCGAAATAAACATCTGCATCGAGTTCCGCCGCGATGATTTCATGCTCCGCAAACTCTTTTCCGTTGTCGAATGTCATGGTGTGGCATTTGCCTTTATGGGGGCGCAGTAACCGCGTAACTACCGCCGTTACCCCCGATGCATGTTTGTCGGGCACCTTGCGCTGCCAGAATGTAGCGTGACTTCCTCTCGGCCAATGTGACCAATGCGCCTCGGTGGTTCTTGCCAATTACGGTGTCGCCCTCCCAGTCGCCTATGCGAATCTTCTGTTCCACGATCACCGGGCGTTCGTTAATGCCGACCCGACTCTTGATTGTGCCTCGGCGCTTATCTGCATAAATGTGCAAATAGATCGATTCATGGCTGATCTGCAGCCCGCAAGTCGATGAGATGCTTGTTCCGGGCTCCTGTCCTGTCGAATCAATCGTTCGACTTCCGTCCACTCCAACAATGAGTGATGTCGTGCATTGGCGCAATTCTTGCGACGCTCGTCCCGTAATTCCTGAGCTTGCTTGGGATGCCAGCCACGTCGCCACTTGTTCCGCCTGAATTCTCGGGAAATCGTCGATTTGTGTACGCCTAATTCAGCCGCAATTTGCGATTGGTTCAAACCTGCTTTCTTCAAGCCAGAAATCTGGTATCGTTGCT
>NZ_JAMWZS010000008.1 GCF_024282095.1 Nitrosomonas sp. | reverse complement strand
GATGTACAGTTATCCCCAGAATTCATCGTATAGCAAGAGCATCATAAAGAGAAAAAATCTTTTTCGATAGAATTTGTGTCTTAAACATACAATGTTAGTTAGTTCTGATAGTGTAAGTGTTTAATGAATTTTTTCTAAAGTAAATCAAAGCTAATTTCAATCTTCTTTTAATCTGAGATAGGTTTTTATCTGTAATTAGCAGCTCTCTTACTATAATGCTCCAATTTGTAGAAGGGCTTTCATAGTGGCAGAAGAGTCACACAATAAAATAGCTCATGCTGGGAAACTCGGCTATAGTTTTCGTCGTAATCTGCATGAAAGATTTATAGAAGCACTTTTATTCTTATCAGCAGCACTTTCAGTTGCAATTATGCTGGCGATTATTGTGATGCTGGTGAAGGAATCGATTGTGTTTTTTCAGCATGTGTCCATTTGGGAATTTCTAACGGACACACAATGGACACCACTGTTTGATGATGCGCACTATGGGATTTTGCCACTCATAGCAGGTACGATAGTAAGTTCACTCATCGCTTTATTAGTTGCGCTTCCTCTGGGAACTATCATTGCAATCTATCTTTCTGAGTTTGCGCCATTTACAGTGCGAGAAGTAGCAAAGCCATTTCTTGAATTGTTGGGGGGTATTCCAACTGTTGTATATGGTTATTTTGCTTTGTTATTTGTCACTCCTTTGCTGCAAATCATTTTTCCTGAACTACCGGGATTTAGTTTGTTGTCAGCCGGTCTCGTCATGGGAATCATGATCATACCGTACGTGAGCTCGATGACTGAGGATGCGATGCGGGCGGTTCCGATGAATTTGCGTGAAGGTTCTTATGCGATGGGAGCAACACGCTTTCAGACGGCTATTCGTGTGGTCATGCCGGCAGCATTTTCTGGAATAGCAGCGGCGTATATTTTGGGCATATCGCGCGCTGTAGGTGAAACGATGGTGGTGGCAATTGCAGCAGGAATGCAGCCGAATTTAACGTGGAATCCAATGGAACCGGCAGCCACAATAACGGCTTATATTGTGCAAGTTAGCTTAGGTGATTTGCCTCATGGCAGTATCGGCTATCAAACAATATTTGCTGCTGGCTTAACCTTATTGATACTAACGCTTGTGTTTAATATTATTGGACATCTATTACGCAAGCGATATCGTGAGATTTATTAAATGATTTCGGTTTATAAGTTTTGAGAATTTCTAGTGCGCTATCAAGTGACGTCTTACGATGAAAAGTGTAAATAATCTAGAAGAAATCAGAAAAATTATCGGTCGGCATAAAAGATGGGATTTGATCTTTATGATTGCCGGTATTTTTGCATTAATGATTGCTGTATTGACTTTCATGGCATTATTTGCGCACATGTTGTTTGATGGTATGCCTCGTTTATCCTGGGATTTCTTCACTTCCTTTCCATCGCGCCGACCAGAATCTGCAGGGATTTTGTCAGCTTGGGTGGGAACTACCTTGGTAATGCTGGTGACTGCAGTATCTGCAGTGCCATTAGGTATTGGATCCGGCATTTATCTCGAAGAATATGCGCCTAAAAATTTGATAACAGAGATCATTGAAATTAATGTAACTAATTTAGCTGGCGTTCCTTCAATTATTTATGGCTTGCTCGCGTTAGGTTTATTTGTATATCAATTAGGTTTTGGGCAAAGTATCTTGGCGGCTGGGTTAGCTTTGGCATTGTTGATTCTTCCGGTGGTAATTGTTGCCACACGAGAAGCGATACGGTCTATTCCTGTCACTATACGTGAAGGTGCTTATGCGCTCGGTGCAACTAAATGGCAGACAGTATCGGACCATTTATTGCCTTACTCATCGGCGGGGATTTTAACTGGCATCATTATTGGTCTCGCGCGAGCAATTGGTGAAACCGCGCCGATTATCACGATCGGAGCATTGACGTTTATCGCTTTTCTGCCACCGTCGCCCGTGAAAAATGAATTTCCCTATGTATCATTTGAATGGCTAACAGCACCCTTTACGGTAATGCCAATACAAATGTTCAATTGGGTTTCCCGGCCAGAGGAGGCATTTCAATTGAACGCTGCTGCAGCCGGACTGGTGCTGGTTGTTATGACGCTTGCCATGAATGGGTTGGCAATTTATTTACGTTATCGCATGCGAAAAAATATTAAGTGGTAAGGAAATAATGCAGATTGATCAAGAGAAAGTTGTAGAGCCAACTCAATATAAATCTGAGGTTAGGAATCTTAATTTTTATTATGGCGAGTTTAATGCACTAAAAAATATCGATATGGTGTTGCATGATAAGAAGATTACCGCATTAATAGGACCCTCAGGGTGCGGTAAATCGACATTTCTGCGATGTTTTAATCGTATGCATGATCTCTATCCAGGGAATCGATATGAAGGTGAAATAATCCTTTATCCTGACGATGTGAACATTTTAGCGTCTAATGTTGATCCGATTGAAGTGCGGATGCGAATCAGTATGGTGTTTCAGAAGCCCAATCCTTTTCCTAAGTCAATTTATGAGAATGTCGCGTATGGATTGCGTGTAAGAGGGATTAAACAGAGAGCCATATTGGATGAACGAGTTGAGGTGGCGTTGCGTAATTCAGCCTTATGGGATGAAGTTAAGGATCGCCAGCACGATTTGGCTTTTAATCTTTCTGGGGGGCAGCAACAGAGGCTTTGTATTGCGCGAGCACTGGCCACAGATCCAGAGATATTATTGTTCGATGAACCAACTTCCGCGCTTGATCCAATTGCAACAGCTAGTATTGAAGAATTAATAACTGATTTAAAAAGCAAAGTTACTATATTAATAGTGACTCATAATATGCAGCAGGCCGCTAGGGTTTCTGACTATACAGCCTACATGTACTTAGGGGAACTGATAGAATTTAATGTAACAGATACAATTTTCATTAAACCAAAGAATAAACAGACAGAAGATTACATTACAGGACGATTCGGGTAGTCTGAGATGGCATTTGTGGGCGCGGTTTTCGAAGTTGCGGATATGGATGTTTTGCTGAGAGATATATACGATTGACTAGATAAGGAATCAAGGGTAGCATCGCCCCTTTTGGGAAGCAGAGGTTGGAAGTAAAATGCGCGAGAAGCTGGTTGCAGGTAACTGGAAGATGCATGGTAATTTAGCTGAGAATAAACAGTTACTCAGCGCGATTAGTGCGGGCCTAGATGGCTTGCATGGTGCAAAGTTTGCGGTTTGTGTGCCTTATCCCTATCTGTCGTCAGTGCAGAATATGCTACAGGATACAGATATATCCTGGGGAGCTCAGAATGTCAGTCAATACGAAAAGGGTGCATATACCGGAGAGGTATCGGTTTCCATGCTGAATGATTTTGAGTGTGCTTATGTAATCATAGGACACTCAGAACGAAGAACGTTATTTGGTGAAGATAGTTATACCGTTGCAGAGAAATATGTGACAGCTCAGAGAGCAGGTCTGACGCCAATTCTGTGTGTGGGAGAAACCCTTGAACAGCGTGAATCAGGAACTACTGAGCAAATTATTCAGGAACAGTTAACGGCAGTTGTTAATGTGGCAGGGATAGAGTCATTTAGTAAAGCAGTGATCGCTTATGAGCCAATCTGGGCGATTGGTACAGGTAAAACAGCCTCACCGCAGCAAGCTCAAGATGTACACGCATTTATAAGGAATGGTATTGCGGCACAGAACCTCAATATAGCGAAAGAATTAACCATACTTTATGGTGGAAGTGTCAAGGCCAATAATGCAGTTGAGTTATTTGCAATGCCAGATATCGATGGTGGTTTGATAGGTGGCGCATCATTAGTTGCAAATGAATTTATTGCGATTTGCCGTGCATTGAGTAATTAAATTTTTTGGAGTAATACGTTGGAAATTTTCGTTTGGACAGCGCATGTTTTACTGGCGGTTGTGCTCATAGTTTTAGTATTATTACAACATGGGAAGGGCGCTGATATGGGGGCTGCGTTTGGCAGTGGTTCAGCAGGTAGCTTGTTTGGAGCAAGTGGTTCAGCTAATTTCTTGAGTCGTGCGACAAGTATAACTGCGGCGATGTTTTTTGCGACAAGTATGGGCTTAACCTATCTTTCAGCAAACCAGACAAAAGATGTCAGTGTAATGAGCATCATGGATCAGATTGAAGAAACTGAAAAAGTATCAACAGATCTGAAAAAGCAACCTACTACACAAGATGATGCAGATAGTCCTGAAGTCCAAGGTAATTCAAAAGCTGGTCAAATACCTGAATAGCTGGCAACTTATTAATCTTGATCGCGAAGCGCATGGTTTTATCGCCGACGTGGTGGAATTGGTAGACACGCCGTCTTGAGGGGGCGGTGGCGAAAGCT
This sequence comes from Nitrosomonas sp., assembly GCF_024282095.1. Classification (GTDB taxonomy): domain Bacteria; phylum Pseudomonadota; class Gammaproteobacteria; order Burkholderiales; family Nitrosomonadaceae; genus Nitrosomonas. The sequence continues at coordinate 75,987 of NZ_JAMWZS010000008.1, read as the reverse complement.
GTGCGAGTTCGAGTCTCGCCGTCGGCACCACTTGTGAATTTATAATTATGTTTGGTTTGTAATTAAGAAACTCTTTGTAAGTATTTCTGTATATCTACTAATTAAAATGCTCGAAAATTATTTTCCAATTTTATTGTTTCTGATAGTTGGCTTTTTAGTCGGTGCAGCGTCGATGCTAAGCGGCTGGCTACTTGCTCCAAATCGTCCGGACAGTGAGAAACTGTCGCCCTATGAATGTGGCTTTGATGCTTTTGAAGATGCACGTATGAAGTTTGATGTGCGCTATTATTTGGTTGCGATCTTATTCATCTTGTTTGATTTAGAAATTGCATTCCTGTTTCCTTGGGCAATCGTACTGGATGAAATTGGATTATTCGGATTTATCGCTATGATGGTATTCCTAAGTATCCTGGTGGTAGGTTTTATCTACGAATGGATGAAAGGAGCATTGGAATGGGATTAATGCTATGAGTATTGAGGGAACTCTTGAAAAGGGCTTTATTACTACGAGCCTGGATGCAGTTATTAACTGGGGACGCACTGGGTCAATGTGGCCGATGACGTTTGGGTTGGCTTGTTGTGCCGTTGAAATGATGGAAACAGGTGCATCGCGCTATGATCTTGATCGTTTTGGTATTGTTTTTAGACCAAGCCCACGGCAATCAGATGTGATGATTGTGGCAGGGACGCTTTGTAATAAGATGGCACCTGCGTTACGTAAGGTTTATGATCAAATGGCCGAGCCACGGTGGGTAATATCAATGGGGTCGTGTGCTAATGGCGGTGGCTATTATCATTATGCTTATTCAGTAGTGCGTGGGTGTGATCGTATTGTGCCAGTTGATATTTATGTGCCAGGTTGCCCGCCTACGGCTGAGGCCCTGTTATATGGCATTATTCAATTGCAAAATAAGATTAACCGCACCAACACTATCGCACGTTAATTTAAGAGTATGTCAACTAGTTTTCAACAAGAAAATCTTTCAAAAGCATTACACAGTGTATTAGCAGACAAGCTGAGCAGTTTGCAGGCTCAAAATGGCGAATTAACTATCGTTGTGCGTGCTGATGATATTCTCACTGTCAGTAAAATGTTACGTGATAATTCCGCACTTAGTTTTGATACACTTATCGATTTATGTGGAGTTGATTATTCGACTTATGGCGATGCTTTGTCAGCAAAGTATGGTTTGCGCGGTAAACGTTTTGCAGCAGTTTATCATTTGCTTTCAGTGAACTTAAATCACAGGTTACGTGTTCGAGTGCTGGCCGAGAATAATGACTTTCCGGTAATCGACTCAGTGACTGAAATATGGCCTGCTGCTAATTGGTTTGAACGTGAGGCATTTGATCTTTATGGTATTATCTTTGTCGGTCATCCTGATTTGCGCCGCATATTGACTGATTATGGTTTTATAGGTAACCCATTCCGAAAGGATTTTCCGTTAACAGGCTATGTTGAAATGCGGTACGATGCGGAGCAGAAGCGTGTTATTTATCAGCCAGTCAGTATTGAACCGCGAGAAATAACGCCGCATGTAATACGAGAAGAGCATTATGGGGACTGTGAGTCTTAATGTTTACACAATATAAATATACTCATTGTTTTATTAGATAAGAATTCTTTGAAGTAACTTATGGCTGAAATACGTAATTACACCATGAATTTTGGGCCACAGCACCCCGCAGCACACGGTGTGCTGCGATTAGTGTTGGAGCTGGATGGGGAGGTTGTGCGACGTGCTGATCCGCATATTGGATTGTTGCATCGCGCAACTGAGAAATTGGCAGAAAATAAAACTTATATTCAGTCAGTTCCATACATGGATCGGCTGGACTATGTCTCGATGATGGTCAACGAGCATGCTTATGTCATGGCTATTGAAAAGCTGTTGGAAATTGAAGTACCACTGAGAGCGCAATACATACGTGTGATGTTTGATGAGATTACTCGTATACTGAATCACTTGTTGTGGATCGGCGCACATGCACTTGATGTGGGGGCGATGACAATGTTTCTATATGCTTTCCGTGAAAGAGAAGATTTGATGGATTGCTATGAGGCAGTATCAGGAGCCAGAATGCATGCCGCCTATTACAGACCCGGTGGCGTATATCGTGATTTGCCCGATACCATGCCGCAATATCAATCTTCAAAAATTCACAATGAAAAGCAAACCCGTATACGGAACGCGAATAGAGAAGGCTCTTTATTGGATTTTATTGAGGATTTTACAAATCGCTTTCCAACGTATGTCGATGAATACGAGACGTTGCTGACTGACAATAGAATCTGGAAGCAGCGATTGGTTGATATTGGTGTTGTTTCTCCAGAGCGTGCTATGGCATTAGGTTTTACAGGCCCAATGTTGCGTGGCTCCGGAGTAGAATGGGACTTAAGGAAGAAACAGCCCTACGAAGTTTATGATCAAATGGATTTCGATATACCAGTGGGTGTTAATGGTGATTGTTACGATCGATATCTGGTGCGCATGGAAGAGTTTCGTCAATCGAATCGTATTATTAAACAGTGTGTTGATTGGTTGCGAAAAAATCCGGGGCCTGTCATAACAGACAATCATAAAGTTGCACCGCCCTCACGAGTAGATATGAAACAAAATATGGAAGAAATGATTCATCATTTCAAACTATTTACAGAAGGTTTTCATGTGCCTCCAGGTGAAACTTATGCTGCTGTTGAGCATCCCAAAGGCGAATTTGGTATTTATTTGGTATCGAATGGGGCCAATAAGCCTTATCGACTGAAGATACGTGCACCTGGATTTGCGCATTTGGCTGCAATGGATGAAATGTCACGAGGGCATATGATTGCTGACGTGGTTACGATCATAGGTACACAGGATATAGTATTTGGTGAGATAGATAGATAACAATGTTAAGCACTGAATCCCTTAAAAAAATAGATCAAGAGATCGCTAAGTATCCGCTTGAGAAGAAACAGTCAGCTGTGATGTCAGCACTTGCGATAGCGCAAGATGAGAAAGGCTGGTTGGCTAATGAGACAATCAATTTTGTTGCCGAGTACTTGGATATGCCTCCCATTGCGGTGTACGAAGTAGCTACATTTTATAATATGTATAATCTGGAACCGCTAGGTAAATACAAAATCACCGTTTGTACTAACCTACCTTGTGCTCTGTCAGGTAGCAACGAAAGTGCTGCCTATCTAAAGAAGAAGCTGGGAATAGAATTCAACCAAACAACGCCCGATGGCAAATTTACGCTCAAAGAAGGCGAATGTTTTGGAGCATGCGGAGATGCGCCTGTATTGTTAATCAATAATAAGCGCATGTGTAGCTTCATGTCCAATGAGATGATCGATCAACTGTTAGAGGAACTGAATAAATGAATCAGTATCCGCAGACATTAATGAATGGAGTGAATCCATCTGATTCTGAGAATTGGCGACTGAGAAGCTATGAAAAACGAGAGGGTTACGCAGCGCTAAGAAAAATACTTGCGAAAAAGATTAAACCGGAAGAAATTATTGAAGAAGTCAAAAAATCGGCACTTCGGGGACGAGGTGGCGCTGGTTTTCCTACCGGATTGAAATGGAGTTTTATGCCCAAGGGTTATGAAGGGGATAAATATATTGTTTGTAATTCAGATGAAGGGGAGCCAGGTACATTCAAAGATCGCGATATTATGCGATTTAATCCGCATCTTCTTATCGAAGGAATGATCATTGCGGCATACGCAATGGGCGTTAAAGCAGGGTACAATTATATTCATGGTGAGATATGGGAAACCTATGAGCGCATGGAAGAAGCTGTTGACGAGGCCCGAGCTGCTGGTTATTTAGGGAATAATATTCTGGGGTCATCATTTAGTTTTCAGCTATATAATCATCACGGATACGGAGCTTATATTTGCGGCGAAGAAACTGCATTGTTGGAGTCTATCGAAGGCAAAAAAGGCCAGCCGCGGTTTAAGCCACCTTTTCCAGCTAATTATGGTTTGTATGGGAAACCGACAACAATTAATAATACTGAAACCTTTGCGTCGGTTCCTTGGATTATTCGCAATGGTGGTGAGAAATATCTTCAACTTGGTAAACCCAATAATGGTGGAACAAAAATATTTTCAGTATCGGGCCATGTTAACAAGCCAGGTAATTATGAAATACCACTTGGGACGCCATTTGCCGAATTATTAGCGCTGGCGGGTGGAATGCGGGGCGGACGCAAATTAAAGGGTTGTATTCCGGGCGGATCGTCAATGCCTGTATTGCCTGGTGATATTATGATGCAAGCTGATATGGACTATGATTCCATAGCCAAAGCTGGGTCTATGCTAGGTTCAGGCGCCGTCATCATCATGGATGAAACTACATGTATGGTAAGAGCGCTAGAGCGCTTGTCCTATTTTTATTTTGAAGAATCGTGTGGCCAATGTACACCGTGCCGCGAAGGGACAGGATGGCTTTATCGTATCGTTAATCGTATTGAGCATGGTAAGGGAAAACCAGAGGACCTTGATTTGTTGGATAACATAGCTGACAACATACAAGGACGAACGATTTGTGCTCTGGGTGATGCGGCCGCCATGCCTGTTCGTGCGATGATTCAACATTTCCGGGACGAGTTTGTTTACCATATAGAACATAAGAAATGTATGGTTTAACTGCTCAGATGAGCAGAGCGCGTCAATTTTATAGTTTGTGATTAACCCAAGAATTTTTAGCCGATGGTCAATATAGAAATCGACGGTAAACAGGTATCTGTGCCGAAAGGCAGCACCATTATGGATGGTGCTAAACAGATTGGTGTATACATACCACATTTTTGCTATCACAAAAAATTATCTATTGCGGCAAACTGTCGCATGTGCTTAGTGCAAGTGGAGAAAGCGCCAAAACCGCTGCCAGCTTGTGCGACACCTGTCATGGATGGAATGAAAGTATATACACATTCGCAGCAGGCAGTGACAGCACAAAAAGGTGTTATGGAATTTTTGCTGATTAATCATCCACTCGATTGCCCGATCTGTGATCAAGGTGGTGAATGTCAGTTGCAAGATCTTGCCGTTGGTTATGGTGCGAGCGGATCACGTTATACTGAAGCAAAACGTGTGGTAGTTAATAAGAATTTGGGGCCACTGATATCAACGGACATGACACGATGTATTCATTGTACGCGTTGTGTGCGCTTTGGTCAGGAAATTGCTGGAATCATGGAGCTTGGGATGGTTGGGCGCGGCGAACATTCCGAAATACTTTCATTTGTTGGCAAGACAGTAGATTCTGAATTGTCAGGTAATGTCATTGACCTTTGTCCCGTCGGCGCATTGGTCAGTAAGCCGTTTCGCTACTCGGCACGCACTTGGGAGTTATCACGTAGAAAATCAATCAGTCCGCACTGTGGTTTAGGTTCAAACTTGGTCGTACAAGTTAAGCAAAATCGCGTAATGCGTGTTCTACCCAGAGATAATGAGACTATTAATGAGTGCTGGTTGTCTGACAAGGATCGTTTTTCTTATGAGGGATTGAATTCCGAAGATCGATTGACGCGTCCAATGATTAAGCGCGACGGCCAATGGTTTGAGTGCGAGTGGCATGAGGCGTTGGAATTTACAGTGAATGCATTACAAGCAATCAAACATAAATATGGTGCCAAAAGTATTGGTGCGTTAGGGTCCGCGCATAGTACATCTGAGGAGCTTTATTTATTGCAGAAATTGTTGCGAGCTATGGGTAGTGGCAACATTGATCATCGTCTGCGCCAATCAGATTTTCGCGCGGATAAACATCTGCAAGGAATTCCATGGTTGGGTAGTAGCATTGCGGACATGTCGCAATTGAAATCGGTTTTGATTATCGGTAGTACATTGCGTAAAGATCATCCGCTCATTGCGCAGCGCTTGCGCCAAGCCGTCAAACATGGCATGCAATTGAATATTGTTAATCCTATTGATGACGATTTACTAATCAAGGTTACGAATAAAGCAATTGTTGCACCAAATGCGATGGTCAGAGTTCTGGCGGAAATACTAAAAGCAGCAATTGAAATAAAAGGAATAAAACAAGCTGATGAATTACATAAATTAATTAATTCAATTAATGTTTCGAATACCGCCAATGCGTTTGCTATCGCTTCCAGTTTGATCGAAAATGTACCGGCAGCGATTTATCTTGGTAACTTGTCTCAGCATCATCCGGATTATTCGAAGATCAATTTGTTGGCTGGTTGGATTGCGCAAGTTACAGGCGCGAGCTTTGGTGTACTGGGTGAAGCTGCAAATAGCGTTGGTGCTTATCTAGTGGGCGCAATACCAGAGATTAACGCATTGTCGATTTCTGCAAAATCGGAATATTCAGAGGTCAGCGGGTTAAATGCTGCGCAAATGTTAGGATTCAGCGCTGATGCGAGTTTAATTGGCGAAAAATGCCAGGCGTTTATATTGATGAATATAGAACCGGAATTTGATACCTATAATTCTCAGCAGGCACTGAAAACGATAAAGGCGAGCGAATTTGTAGTATCAATGAGCGTTTATAAGGGAAATGCTGCAGAGTATGCCGATGTGTTGTTGCCAATCGCACCATTTACTGAGACCTCAGGCACTTATGTTAATACTGAGGGACGGGTGCAGAGCTTCAATGGTGTCGTACCCCCATTGGGAGAAGCTCGACCTGCATGGAAAGTATTGCGTGTATTAGCTAATCTAATGGCACTTGATAAATTTGACTATGAAACTCCAGAACAAATTCGTACAGAAATATTTCCTGATGAATTAGAGACTGGGCAATACTTGAATAATACTTTAAAAGATTTTTGTTTTGAGATTAATGGAATAGAAAAACATAGTCTGCAGCGTATTGGAGAAGTGCCTATTTATCAGGCTGATCCGGTTGTTAGGCGTGCAGAATCTCTGCAATCTACACATGATGCACTGCCACCTAAAGTATGGATGGCAGAAGCAACACTCAAGAGCTTGGATATTGTCGCAGGAGCTCAGGTAAAAATTAAGCAGGGAGATGAGTCTGTGCAGCTTGAAGTTGCCTGTGACGAAAAATTGCCTGTTAGTTGCGTACGTGTTGCATGCGCTCATCCAAAGACTGTATCACTAGGCGCTTTGTTTGGAGAAATATTGGTGGAAAAACTGTAATGGTAAAGGTTGGAGTGTATTAATGGAGTATATTCAACAACAGTTTATACAGATGTTTGGAGCGGAGTGGGGAGCCATGCTGTTTTCATTAGCGACGAACATGACATTTATCTTTGCTATTGTCATTCCATTGTTATTGGGAGTTGCCTATCTGACCTTTGCCGAGCGTAAAATAATCGCCTATATGCAGATTCGTGTTGGACCCAATAGAGTAACCTTTTTTGGGATTCCATGGCTACGGGGATGGGGACAACCGATTGCGGATGCGGTTAAGGCAATTATGAAAGAAATTGTCATTCCGACTGGTGCAAATAAATTTCTATTTATCTTGGCACCAATACTGACAATTATGCCGGCATTGGCAGCATGGGCTGTAATACCGTTTTCACCCGAACTCGTTTTGGCTAATATCAATGCTGGTTTACTGTATATTCTGGCGATGACATCAATGGGTATATACGGCATTATCATTGCTGGGTGGGCATCGAATTCCAAGTATGCATTCTTGGGAGCCATGCGCTCTGCAGCCCAGGTAGTTTCTTATGAACTGGCAATGGGATTTGCTTTAGTATGTGTATTGATGATGTCGCAAAGTTTAAATCTCGGTGATATAGTAAACGGTCAGCAAGGCGACAGTTTGTTGAATTGGTATTTGATTCCACTGTTTCCCATGTTTCTGGTTTATCTGATTTCTGGTGTTGCTGAAACAAATCGCGCACCTTTTGATGTGGCTGAAGGCGAGTCAGAAATTGTGGCAGGTTTTCATGTTGATTATTCAGGCATGGCCTTTACAGTGTTTTTTCTGGCTGAATACTCCAATATGATTTTGGTAGCAGCTTTAACATCGATAATGTTTCTGGGAGGATGGTTACCACCCGTCGATATTGCACCATTTACACTGATACCAGGTTTTATCTGGTTGCTGTTAAAAATTGCATTTATCCTGTTCTTTTTTCTTTGGTTTCGTGCAACTTTTCCGCGATACCGTTATGATCAGATCATGAGATTGGGGTGGAAAGTGTTTATCCCAATTACACTCATATGGATTGTTTTATTAGGATTAATAATGCAATTACCTGAATCAGTAAGAAAGTTACCTCCGTTAAATATCTGGTTTTAGGATTGAAAAATACAATGGATCGTATAAAAAAATTTTTTAGTACCTTTTTGTTATTCGAATTGCTAAAAGGTATGGCGGTAACTGGAAAATATCTGTTTAAACCGAAAATAACTGTACACTATCCAGAAGAAAAGACGCCGCAATCGCCACGTTTCCGTGGTTTACATGCATTACGTCGCTATCCAAACGGAGAGGAGCGTTGTATTGCTTGCAAACTGTGTGAAGCAGTTTGTCCCGCGTTGGCTATTACCATAGAATCTGAGCAACGCGCCGATGGTACGCGGCGTACTACACGCTATGATATCGATTTGAGTAAGTGTATTTTTTGTGGTTTCTGTGAGGAATCCTGTCCGGTTGACTCAATTGTTGAGACACGCATACTGGAATATCACGGTGAGAAAAGGGGCGATTTAATTTACACCAAAGAAATGTTATTGGCTGTTGGAGATCGTTACGAAGAACAGATTGCCAAGGACAGAGAAGCTGATGCGCGTTATCGCTGAACCTTGCTGGTAAACACACATGAATTTTCAGGACATCATATTTTATATTTTTTCGGCTATTTTGGTTACATCAGCGCTTGGTGTGATTACAGTTCGTAATCCAGTTTATTCAGCGTTATTATTGGTGCTGGCATTTGTTACGTGTGCTGGCTTGTGGTTGTTGTTAGAAGCAGAATTTCTTGCGATCACTTTAGTGTTGGTATATGTCGGCGCTGTGATGGTATTGTTTCTGTTTGTGGTAATGATGCTGGATATTAATTTAGATCAATTGCGCGAAGGCTTTTGGAAATGGTTTCCTTTTGGTGCATTAGTTGCACTGATAATGGTTGGTGAAATGACGATGGTGTTAATGGGTAAATATTTTGGGCTTGAAGAAATGCCAGCGCCTAGTGCACAAGATGCTGATTATAGTAATACTAGAGCATTGGGTCGTCTGATTTATACCGAGTATGTTTATGCCTTTGAGTTAGCAGCGGTACTTTTGCTGGTTGCAATGGTCGCAGCAATCGCACTGACTCTACGTCATCGTGAGGATAAACGATCAACTAATTCGTCCAAGCAGGTTCAAGTAAAAAAAGAAGATCGACTACGTATAGTAGCTATGCCATCAGAGAAAAAAGAATAAGTAAGTCATTCAAGAGTTGTTTGGCAATGTATAAAAATACAAGAAGAGGTAATTAGTTTGGTATCGCTATCCCATTATCTGGTACTTGGTGCAATTCTATTTGCTATCGGTATCGTCGGTATTTTTCTCAATAGAAAAAATGTCATTATTATATTGATGTCTATTGAATTGATGCTATTGGCTGTAAACATGAATTTTGTGGCATTTTCACACTATTTACAGGATATATCAGGACAGATTTTTGTATTTTTTATTTTGACGGTTGCCGCGGCGGAATCAGCCATAGGTTTAGCAATACTTGTTGTGTTATTCCGTAATCAGCAAACAATTAATGTTGATGATCTGGATAAACTCAAAGGTTAATACAAAAAAGCAGCAAAGCTTAAATACATATAACTAATATAAGAATTATTGACTGAGATGCAAAAACTTTATTTATTGGTGCCACTTGCACCGCTAGTGGGCGCACTCATAGCTGGTTTATTTGGACGTTTTATTGGGCCTTTGTGGAGTCATCGCACGACGATATCACTTGTATTTGTTTCCTTGTTAGCATCCATTGTTATTTTTCTGGATGTGCTGGAAGGTAACAACTATAACGGCAGTGTATATACATGGTTGGTGACAGGTGATACTCGATTCGAGATCGGTTTTTTAATCGATCAATTGTCAGCAACGATGATGGTTGTTGTCAGTTTAGTCTCGCTGATGGTACATATTTATACCATTGGCTATATGCATGGAGATCCCGGCTATCAGCGTTTCTTCAGCTATATTTCGCTATTTACCTTCTCAATGATGATGTTGGTAATGTCGAATAATTTTCTACAACTATTTTTCGGCTGGGAGGCCGTCGGTCTTGTATCTTATTTGTTGATCGGATTCTGGTATACCCGCCCAACTGCTATCTATGCCAATATGAAGGCATTCTTAGTTAATCGCGTTGGTGATTTTGGCTTTCTTCTGGGCATCGCCATGGTATTGATGCATTTTGGCACATTGGATTATGTTTCTGTATTTGCACAAGCACCCGGAATAGTCGATGAAAAGGTTGAATTAATACCTGGCATGCCTTGGTTGGTAATTACATTGATTTGTATATTGTTGTTTATTGGTGCAATGGGTAAATCAGCGCAATTTCCATTACATGTGTGGTTACCTGATTCGATGGAAGGCCCTACGCCAATTTCCGCATTGATTCATGCGGCTACTATGGTAACGGCAGGCATTTTCATGGTAGCGCGAATGTCGCCGCTATTTGAATTATCAGACACGGCATTATCGGTCATATTGATAATTGGTGGAATTACAACTTTGTTTATGGCACTTGTTGCAGTAGTTCAAAATGATATCAAACGCGTAGTTGCTTATTCCACGTTGTCTCAATTAGGGTATATGACTGTCGCGTTAGGTGCGTCTGCCTATTCCGCCGCAATTTTCCATTTGATGACACACGCTTTCTTTAAAGCTGTTTTATTTTTAGGAGCAGGTTCTGTCATTATTGCTATGCATCATGAACAAAACATGCAGAAAATGGGTGGACTTAAAAATTATATGCCAATTACCTATTGGACGATGTTTATTGCCGCACTAGCGAGCGCTGGCGTACCTGGTTTCTCGGGGTTTTTTTCTAAAGATGCAATTATTGAAGCTGTTCATTTTGCCAATATTCCTGGCGTCGGGTTTGCTTATTTTTGCGTATTGACGACTGTATTTGTTACAGCGCTTTACACATTCCGCTTGGTGTTCATGACCTTCCACGGGCAGCCTCGAATGGATGCACATACTAAAGAGCATTTACATGAGTCGCCTTGGGTCGTGACAATGCCGCTAGTGATTCTCGCTATACCAACGATCGCTGCTGGGTGGTTTATTGGTCCGATTGTTTTTGGTGATTATTTTAACAATGTGATTCATGTATTACCGCAGCATGATGCTATCGAGAAATTGGGTGCGGAATTTACGGGTATCGGAGGAATGATGGTGCATGCCCTGTCTACAGCACCATTCTGGTTATCAATAGCAGGAATTTTTACTGCTTGGTATTTGTATAGTGCAAGGACGGATATACCAGGGAAAATAAAATCCCGCTTTGGTTTTTTGTATAACTTGCTGGATCGAAAATATTATATTGATGAGTTTTATTCATGGTTATTCGCTGGTGGCACACGTGCTTTAGGCACTGCATTGTGGAAGCATGGCGATATAAAAGTGATTGATGGATTCTTTGTTAATGGTACAGCTCGTGTTGTAGCACTGACGGCTGCGCTAGTACGACGTTACCAAACTGGTTATATCTATCACTATGCATTTACTATGATTGTTGGCATATTTGTTATCTTGACGTTATGGCTTTACTAGGCTTAATGAAAAAACTGTAAAACCTAACGCTTGATATCGATATTGATGAATCAAATACTTAAAGATAATAAGTACTAACAAATAAATCGGAATAAGCATGTCGTTTGAATTCCCACTATTAAGTTTAATTATTTGGCTGCCAATTGTGTTTGGTGTTGCCGTATTCGCAACCGGCGATGACCATAATGCGCAAATTGCTCGCTGGATAGCTCTCGCAGGATCAATTCTGGGATTGTTGATAGCAATTCCTCTTTATACCGGTTTTGATTCTGCAACCAGTGCGATGCAGTTTGTCGAGAATTACGTTTGGTTTGAGCGCTTTAACGTCAATTATCATGTAGGTGTAGATGGTATATCGATGCCATTGATATTACTGAATTGTTTCATTACACCTTTGGTCGTTGTGGCAGGCTGGGAAGTTATTAAACAACGTGTATCCCAGTATATGGGGGCTTTTTTAGTCATGTCGGGTATTGTCAATGGTGTGTTTTCTTCATTGGATGCAATGCTGTTTTACGTGTTCTGGGAAGCATCATTAATACCGATGTTCCTGATTATTGGGATATGGGGCGGCCCTAATCGTGTTTATGCGGCTATCAAGTTTTTTCTTTATACATTGCTTGGTTCCTTGTTGATGCTGATCGCTTTTATTTATTTGTATCAAACATCGGGAGGCAGCTTTTCGATACAGGATTATCATCAATTAGAAATTCCGCTAACACCGCAGATTTTAATTTTTATTGCATTTTTACTGGCGTTTGCAGTGAAAGTACCGATGTGGCCAGTGCATACGTGGTTGCCCGATGCGCACGTAGAAGCGCCAACGGGCGGTTCGGTTGTTCTAGCAGCTATTTTACTTAAATTGGGCGGATACGGATTTTTGCGGTTTTCACTGCCCATTGTTCCTGATGCTAGTAACTATCTGGCTGGCATGATGATTGCACTCTCACTGATAGCAGTGGTTTATATTGGACTGATTGCACTCATGCAAGCCGATATGAAAAAGCTGATTGCCTATTCATCGGTAGCGCATATGGGATTTGTTACATTGGGTTTTTTCCTGTTTAACGCCTACGGTGTTGAAGGGGCGATGGTTCAGATGATTTCGCACGGATTTATTTCCGGTGCCATGTTCCTGTGCGTGGGCGTGCTATACGACAGATTACATTCACGTCAAATTGCGGATTATGGTGGGGTGGTAAATAAGATGCCCGTATTTGCTGCTTTCTTTATGTTGTTTGCAATGGCGAATGCCGGATTGCCGGGTACGAGCGGCTTTGTAGGCGAATTTATGGTCATCATGGGCAGTATGAAAATTAACTTCTGGTATGCATTCTTAGCCGCAACCACGTTAATTTTTGGTGCCGCTTACACATTATGGATGTATAAGCGGGTCATATTTGGTGCTGTAGCTAGTCCAGCCGTTGAAGGGCTGGAAGATATATCAAAACGTGAGTTTGCATTATTGGCAATTTTGGCGATTTCAGTTTTATGGATTGGTGTTTATCCATATCCATTAACTGAAGTAATGCATGCGACCATAGATCACTTACTGATACATGTAAACAGTAGTAAGTTGTAATAAAGTGATTCTGGAATAGTAGTATTTTCCGACATGAGGATGAAGGATTAATGAATTTTATACCACCTGATTTTGCGCCAGCCTCTTCCGAGATTTTTATGCTCATTATGGTATGCGTGGTAATGCTGGCTGATCTCACAGCAGGCGAGAATAGACGTTATGTTGCCTATTTGTTAACGCAAGTTACATTGTTGGGGTGCGCACTACTGACTTTTTTATCGTTTTCGACAGAAACCAGTCAAACATTTTCCGGTATGTTTGTCGATGATGCGATGGCAGATATACTGAAGTTGATGGTGTATGGTACGGTATCAGCAGTGTTGATATATTCTCACGCTTATATCAGTGACCGGGGCATGTTGAGAGGTGAGTTTTTTAGCTTAGTATTGTTTGCAACATTGGGAATGATGGTGATGATTTCTGCCAGTCATTTTCTGACACTTTATATTGGTCTTGAATTACTTTCATTGTCACTTTATGCATTGGTAGCATTGCGCCGAGATTCAATTGTTGCAACCGAAGCAGCCATGAAATTTTTTGTGCTCGGGGCACTGGCGTCAGGATTCTTGCTTTACGGTATGTCAATGGTTTATGGCGCAACAGGAACATTACATGTTTCTCAACTGGCTCAAATCATTCAAAGTGAAGCAAGTAGTAGAGAAGTATTGGTTGTAGGGTTAGTATTTATTGTAGCTGGAATCAGCTTCAAGCTGAGTGCAGCGCCTTTTCATATGTGGGCACCAGATGTTTATCAAGGGGCACCCACAGCAGTTACATTATTTATTGGTTCTGCTCCTAAATTGGCAGCTTTTGGTTTTGTAATGCGTTTGCTGGTTGAGGGAATGGGAGAAATGGTCGCTGATTGGCAAGGTATGCTGGTCATTCTGGCCGTCATGTCGATGGCAGTAGGCAATCTTGCAGCCATTGCACAAACGAATATCAAGCGTATGTTGGCTTATTCAACCATTTCCCATATGGGATTCCTGTTGCTTGGCTTTATCAGCGCGGATTCAAACGGCTATAGTTCTGCTTTGTTTTATGTCATTGCTTACGTTTTGATGACGCTAGGCACTTTTGCAGTGATCATGTTGCTGTGTCGTAATGGATTTGAGGCAGAAAATATCAGTGATTTCAAAGGACTGAGTAAAAGAAATTCCTGGTATGCATTTATTACCTTGCTGCTGATGTTCTCACTGGCAGGTATTCCGCCTATGATCGGTTTTTATGCAAAAATGGCCGTATTACAGGCTGTTGTCAATGCGGGTTATATTTGGTTAGCGGTTGCAGCGGTACTGTTCTCATTAATTGGCGCTTTTTATTATTTGCGTATCATTAAACTAATGTACTTCGATGAACCAGAAACTGATGAACCTATTCTGCCCAATAGTGATGTAAGGATTTTATTGAGTGCGAATGGCTTTGCAGTACTGGCACTGGGCATATTTCCTCAAGCGCTGATGGGACTAAGTCTCTACGCGATTCAAAATTCAATGTAGCTAAGATGTTGATAGGCAAGGGTATTCAAGCAATATCCTTGTGCGTGATTGTATCGGCAAAGATATTCGAAACAAGTTATTGCTAGATATCATCCTTGAGAAATCCTTTTTCTCAGCGCTGAAGTTGCTATCGTTTTTTAACCAATGTCTGAATTGAACTGATTGTCACGTAAGCATCCAACGTAACTACCTGTCATTTATTCAGAAGATTGTATTTTTGTCATGAGTTTTTCAGATTTTGATGCCACCCGCCGCACGCGCAAAGGAGACTTTCTAAATCAGATTAATCAACTGATTAATTGGATCCCGATAGAGCAAACAATCGTCCAACACTATGCTGCTGTATCAGATGCGACAGGACGCCCTGCCTATTCTGGATTATTGCTATTCAAGTTTGCTGGTAGGCATCTGTAATAGGAATTACAAAGCATGGCATACAACCTGAGAGATTGCCAAGATTGTTTATGCAAAATCCTAATCACGCAGAAAACATATGCCATTTAGACGAAAATTTACCGTTATGAGTTAATGTTTGTAGAAATTGCTTGATTGCGATTGGTTAGAAACGCATCAACCGCTCAGAAAGCACAGTATTTTTAATCCGAATTATAAAAAATAAAGTTTTTCAAAGACCTCGCTATTTCTAAGTAGAATTGGAATAAGCTGTTCTATATAGCCTGTTGCTTGGTAAAGTCTTTGACGCGGAATCCTAACAACCATAACGCAGCGAAATAACTGGATGCACCCGCAATGATTATCCAGCTTAACCGGCCGACGCGTGTCATTGTAGAATCAACGAGCCAGGAAGCATCACTGCCTGTCGCAAACCACAGCACAATTCCCATAATCGTCAACGCAGTTAGTATTTTCAGAAAGAACATCAACCATCCTGGTTGCGGTTGATAGATTTCATGACTGCGTAACTTGTAATACAGTAATCCTGCGTTAAGACAAGCGCCTAAACCGATAGCCAATGCTAATCCGGCATGTTTGAGGGGAATGATGAAGGCGAGATTCATCAGTTGTGTGGCAACTAATGTGATGACGGCGATTTTTACCGGTGTTCTGATATTCTGGCGCGCATAGAATCCCGGTGCGAGCACTTTCACCAGAATCAATCCAAGCAATCCAATACTGTAGGCAATCAGTGCTTCGCGCGTCATCCATACATCATGGTCAGTGAATGCGCCGTGGTGAAAAAGCGTTGTGATCAAGGGAGTCGCCAATAACGCTAATGCCAGCGCTGCCGGCAATGTCAGTAGTATCGTCATGCGCAGACCCCAGTCGAGCAAGCGGGAGTATTCGTTGTGACTGTTGCTGTTGTAATGTCGAGCCAGCGATGGCAGCAAGATGGTGCCCAATGCGACACCCAACAGACCTGCTGGGAATTCCATTAAGCGATCAGCATAATAAAGCCAGGAAACGCTGCCGGTAACCAGCAGTGAAGCGAAAATGGTGTTGATCAGTAAACTGATTTGACCCACCGATACGCCGAAAACTGCCGGGCCCATTAATTTGATTACACGCCAAGCGCCGGTATCCGGATTGTTGAAACGAATGCGCGGCAATAACTTGAGGCGTAACAGAAATGGTATTTGGAAAGCGAGTTGCAATACGCCGCCGATAAAAACCGCCCAAGCCAGTGCCAGAACCGGTGGATCCAGTAGAGGTGTGAGCCACAGTGCGCAACCGATAAATGATAGGTTCAAGAATGCCGGTGTGATCGCAGGTACATTAAACCTGCCATACGTATTGAGTATGCCGCCCGCCAAAGCCACCAGGGAAATAAATAAAATATAGGGGAAGGTAATCTGCAGGAGTTCAACGGTCAGATTGAATTTCTCCGGATCGGTAGAAAATCCGGGTGCGCTGGCATAGATGATCAGCGGCGCTGCCACGATGCCAATGACAGTGACAATGAACAGCGTGATGCCCAAGAGCATGGTGATATGGTCAATCAAACCGCGGGTTTCTTCGGGGGTGCGGGTATTTTTGTACTCAGCGAGTATTGGAACAAATGCCTGTGAAAATGCGCCTTCAGCAAATAATCGCCGCAACAGATTAGGAATGCGGAAAGCAACAAAAAAAGCATCCGTCGCCATGCCTGCGCCAAAAATCCGGGCGATCATGATGTCGCGTACAAACCCGAGAATACGCGAGATGAAGGTCATGCTGCTGATAGCAGCGAGGGCTTTGAGTAAATTCAATGGCGTTTAAGTTTATTTGCTAACAGCGGAAAGAATTGGAAAGTGCTATGAGGCTCATGTTCATCTAATCTTGGCTTATTAATCTGTATTTTTTAAACCAAGATTAGATAGAAGACGGTTACACTTACTTACAATTAGAAAAAACGCCCTAATTTTTTTAACAAACCTGCTTCAGACCAATTCCATTGCAAGCAGTACTCTGCACCCAGTTTCGGATCTCTGATATCTGCTTCAATCTTTGTCTGTCCGGTCACAACAGGCGGCAGCAGTGCTTCTTCTTTACCATGATGTTTGCAGAAGAACCTAGCGGATGAAATGGCGCGACCCTCGGGTAATTCAACGACCAGATGCAATTGTTGCGTGTCGTTATCGACAACGTGGGAGAGGGTTCCCTCTGTTTGTGTAAAAGCATCCTTGTATTCATACGATAAAGTCAGATCACAACCATTGATTGCTTTTAATTCGGGCGGAAGCTTCATACAGACTTGGTAGCTTCCATTGTCTTTTCTTTGTTCGGCCGGATCGCCGTTATTGACTCTGAAATTACTAATGCTTCCAATGGCGTGAATATTTCTAAACCAATATTCCGAGTTATCAACGTGACAAGCGGTTGTCATTTGTGTTTGTGTCAATGTTGCTTTATTTCCGGTAGTGTCATGAACAGTCAGTATTTTTCTTAAATCTGCGATGGTAAATGCGAATTTATTTTGCCTGATTTGATCATAAACCAGTATCAATGCACTGATAGCGAATATTAGCCCAATCACAACATGATCAGTTAGCAATGCCACCAAGACACCGAAAACAATGAGCGTTACATTGATGTAAAAAATAAGTTGGTTGGGTTTGTCAAACATCCGGGACTCCTCAATTAGCTGATATATTTTTGTGTATTATCGAAGCGTTGAGTTTATCAGAGAGAAGCATGCAAAAAAAGCAAGATGGATGGCAGATCAGGGTTAATTCCATAAAATTCTGCGTTTAGTTTATTGTGCTGGTGAGTATCAAAGTTAAATGGCTTCTAGTAAGGCTGGAAGTTTATTTTTGTTAACTTCATAAAGGCAGTAAGGCACCCGTATTTTTCTATTCATAGGGTGTGGAATGCCGCGCAATTACAATGAAAACAGCAGGAATAATACATAGGCTGTTGAAAAATGTTTTCGAGGCAGCCGATACAAGGCAAAAAATAGGCGAAAAAGCGCAGTTTATGCGTAATAAATAAGCATTCTGAGCCTGTTTTTACATCGTAGCGGCAGCGCAGATAGTTTTTCAACGCCTGTTAAAGTTTAATTTACTTAAGTCGTTAGAATCAAAATAATTAATAGCACCGCTATGAAATCATTGGTCAAATTCTTAAATAAATCAAACTTACCTGGAATAACGTTATGAAAATTCTTGTTAATTTCAAATCTGGATTTAAGCAAACATTCATTGTTCCCAAATGTATGCTCGCAGTGGAGTTCAGAAATATGGCTAAAGCAATTGGTGGCAGTATAGAAAGTATTGAATTTTCATTACCTCCCCGTCGCCAATCAAGTATCTCTGGATCAGATTTCCGAGAAGGAATACTTCAACTCCCTGACAGACATTAAATTACACTGATTCGCCCCGTTCGCTTAGAACGGGATATCATCATCCATATCATCAAATCCACTGGCACCCTTGGCTGAAGAAGATCGATTAGGAGCAGAATTGTCTTCTTCATGATCAGGTGATTCGAAGCTACCGCTTCCTGATCGATTGCCCAGCATTTTCATATCGTTTGCAATAATATCCGTCGTATAACGTTCCACGCCGTTTTTATCCGTCCATTTTCTGGTTTCCAGTCTGCCCTCAATATAAACAGAGCGACCTTTCTTTAAGTATTCTCCTGCAATTTCTGCAAGTTTGCGATAAAACGTCACACGATGCCATTCAGTCTTTTCCTGCTTTTCACCATTCTTGTCTTTCCAGGTATCCGTCGTCGCTACTGTAATATTGGTCACTGCATCACCATTTGACATGTAGCGGGTTTCCGGGTCTTTTCCCAAGTTACCAATGAGTATGACTTTATTGACTGATGCCATTTATGTTTCCTCCTCAAGCAATTTAATCACTTTTTCTTCATCAAAGCCTTCCATATCCACTTTTAGATAGGCGACGCCTTCGTTAGCCAGCACCAAGGCTTCATATACACCTGATATTGCCGCAAGCTGACGTGATAACTCTCTGGATTTATCCAAATCCATTTCTTGCACATGATACATCTTGGAACGCACCGCAGCTGGGGCTTTCATCGTGACTGCAAGTATCAACCATACGATCAGTAATGATCCGCAAAATGTGTATAACGCGTAGCTTCCATACACTCCAAATAAATAACCACCCGCTGCTGCTCCTGCAAAAGCACCCAAAAACTGCGTGCTACTGTAGACACCGATCGCTGTTCCCTTTGCACCAACCGGTGCAATCTTCGAAATCAGAGATGGCAAGCTGGCTTCCAGCAAATTGAATGCCGTAAAAAAAACCAATAATGCAAAGGCTGTACCCCAGATTGAATCAAAGTTAATTGCCAGCAATATCTGTCCTATCAACAACATAGCGATAGCCGCAATAAATACAAATTTTAACTTTGCTTTTTTCTCGGCGTAAATAATTGCCGGAATAATTAATACAATCGACAACAACAGAACCGGTAGATAAATCTGCCAATGATCGTCGGCTGCCATCCCTGCCTGGCGTAAAGTGAGTGGCACAACCAACCATAACGCCATCAACGTGGCATGTAAAGCGAAAATGCCGTAATTTAAACGCAACAACTGTGTATCGCGCAATACGCTGCCAAAACTTGCAGGCGATGCCTCCGTATCCGAATGAAAACGGCTGATTTGCGGATCAGGGATAATTTTGTTGACCACAATCATTGCTAGCAACGCTAATACGCCCGTCATGGCAAAGATTCCTGGCACACCGATCCATTGATTCAATACTGGAGCGGCAATTAAAGAAATGGCGAAAACAGTGCCAATGGTCATACCGATGGTTGCCATAGCTTTAGTGCGATGTTCTTCGCGTGTAAGATCCGCTGCGAGCGCCATCACAGCAGCCGAGATTGCGCCGGCACCTTGAATGATACGTCCCAGTATTACCCAGTAAATATCGATTGCGACAGCAGCAATCAGACTGCCAATCGCAAACAAAATCAAACCCAAATAAATGACGGGCTTACGCCCGATACGATCCGACAACCAACCGAAAGGAATTTGCAAAATGGCTTGTGTCAAGCCATATGCCCCTAGGGCAATGCCGACCAGCGTGTAGTTGTTTCCACCGGGCAAGTCTTCAGCATAAAAAGCAAATACCGGCAAAATGATAAATAATCCAAACATTCGCAAGCCATAAACGCCTGCCAGACCGATGGTCGCGCGCAGTTCCTCTGGAGACATTTTTTCAGATGAAGTTGATGCAGACATGAATCAGGTTGTGATATTTCCAAAAAGTTGGGTATATTAGCAGGTTGACTCATACATAGATAGTTCATGGAATCCATAAAAATACGCGGGGCGCGCACCCACAATCTGAAAAACATTCAGCTCGATCTGCCACGTAACAAGCTCGTTGTCATTACCGGGCTATCAGGGTCGGGCAAATCCTCACTGGCATTCGATACGCTCTATGCGGAAGGTCAGCGCCGCTATGTGGAATCACTTTCAGCCTATGCGAGACAGTTTCTTCAACTCATGGAAAAACCCGATGTTGATTTGATTGAGGGGCTTTCACCTGCAATTGCCATCGAACAAAAAGCAACTTCGCATAACCCACGCTCGACGGTAGGCACAGTGACTGAAATTCATGATTATCTGCGTTTGCTGTTTGCCCGGGTCGGTGATCCGCACTGCCCAGAGCACAATATTATCCTGACCGCACAAAGCGTTTCGCAAATGGTCGATCATGTGCTGCAACTTCCACTTGACACGCGCTTGATGATTCTTTCACCGTTGATCGTGGAACGCAAAGGTGAACAGGTTGAGTTATTTGATGAGCTGCGCGCGCAAGGTTTCATCCGCTTACGGATTGACGGAGAAGTGTATGAAATTGATGCAATGCCCAAATTGCAGAAAACTAAGAAACATACGATTGAGGTTGTCATTGATCGCCTGAAGGTTGCTCCGGATGCCAAGCAACGGCTTGCTGAATCATTTGAAGTGGCATTACGCCATTCCGATGGACGTGCGTTAGCAGTTGAAATGGATACCGGCCAGGAACACCTTTTTTCCGCCAAATTCAGTTGTCCCGTGTGCAGTTATTCGTTGTCCGAATTAGAACCCAGGTTATTTTCATTCAATAACCCATTGGGCGCTTGTCACAAATGTGACGGTCTGGGGCAAATCACCTTTTTTGATCCAGCGCGCGTAGTCGCTTTTCCACATCTTTCACTGGCCGCAGGTGCGGTAAAAAATTGGGATCGACGCAATCAGTTTTACTTCCAACTATTAACAAGTCTCTCCAAACATTATGAATTTGACTTGGAAACGCCATTTGAAAATCTGGATGACTCTATTCAGAACATCGTTCTGCAGGGCTCCGGTAAAGAAAAAATACATTTTTCCTATTTAACGGAAGGGGGGAAGAAGCACCAGGAGACACATGCTTTTGAAGGAATCATCCCCAATCTAACAAGGCGTTATAAGGAAACAGAATCGCAGACCGTGCGTGAAGAGTTATCAAAATATCTCAATGCACAAACCTGTCCGGAATGCCAGGGTACGCGTTTATGCCGGGCTGCGCGTCATGTGCATGTTGCCGGGCAGGCGATTTTTGAAATTAGTGCTTTCCCGTTGAAAGCAGCCAAACTATTTTTTGACCAAATCCAATTATCAGGTCAGAAACAATCGATTGCTGAGCGGATCATCAAGGAAATTTCCAGCCGCCTGCAATTTCTCAACAATGTCGGATTGGATTATTTATCGCTGGATCGGTCGGCGGATACGTTGTCTGGCGGTGAATCCCAGCGTATCCGCCTCGCCAGTCAAATCGGCTCCGGCTTGACCGGTGTCATGTATGTTCTGGATGAACCTTCCATTGGTTTGCATCAACGCGATAATGGTCGCCTGTTGGATACGCTTAAAAATCTGCGTGACCTCGGCAATAGCGTCATTGTGGTTGAACATGATCAGGATGCCATACAAATTGCGGATTATGTGGTGGATATGGGGCCCGGCGCTGGAGAGCACGGTGGCTTTATTGTCGCTCAGGGCGATCCGCAAGCTATCCAGGAAAATAGCGATTCTCTGACCGGCAAATACTTATCGGGGAAATTATCGATCAAAATACCGGAGCAACGTCACGAGCTGATTAAAGATCGAATACTGCGCATTGATGGTGCATCCGGTAATAATCTCAAAAACGTCACACTGAATCTACCGGTAGGATTGTTTGTCTGTGTGACTGGCGTTTCTGGATCCGGCAAGTCGACGCTCATTAATGAAACACTGCATCGCGCAGTGGCCCGGCACCTGTATGCCAGCAATGCCGAACCCGCACCCTATCAACACATTGAAGGTCTGGCTTTTTTCGATAAAGTCATCAATATGGACCAAAGCCCTATCGGACGCACGCCCCGTTCCAATCCTGCGACTTACACTGGGCTATTTACACCCATCCGCGAGTTGTTTGCCGGTGTACCACAGGCGCGCGAACGCGGTTATGCGCCTGGCCGGTTTTCCTTCAATGTCAAAGGCGGACGATGCGAAGCGTGTCAGGGCGATGGCGTGATCAAGGTGGAAATGCATTTTCTGCCGGATATCTATGTCACCTGCGACGTATGCCATGGCCGACGGTATAATCGTGAAACCCTGGAGATTCAGTATAAAGGCAAGAATATCAATGAAGTACTGCAGATGACTGTGGAAAATGCATTTGAATTTTTCAATGCAGTACCGGTCGTTGCACGTAAATTACAAACACTTCTGCAAGTGGGGCTTGGCTATATTACGCTGGGACAATCCGCTACGACGCTCTCCGGTGGTGAAGCGCAGCGGGTAAAGTTATCGCTGGAGCTTTCCAAACGTGACACGGGACGTACGCTGTATATTCTGGATGAACCGACTACGGGTTTGCATTTTCAGGATATTGATCTACTGCTGAAAGTGTTACACAGACTGCGGGATCATGGTAATACCGTGGTAGTGATTGAGCATAATCTGGATGTCATCAAAACTGCGGACTGGATTATTGACTTAGGGCCGGAAGGCGGCGACGGCGGCGGTTGTATCATCGCTGAAGGCACGCCTGAAGCAATCGCAGCCAATAACAACAGTTTTACCGGCCATTACCTGCAACCCATGCTCGCAAAATGAATCCGCGCAGCTGCTTGCTGGAAAGTTTCTCAGTCGCGGTTAAAGCAGCCGATCCGCTGCATATCATACCACAACATCTACCGGATCCTCCGCGAGGTCGCACGCTCGTTGTCGGTGCTGGTAAAGCATCTGCGGCTATGGCGTTGGCGGTTGAGAATTCCTGGCCTGCCAATGCGCAACTGGATGGTTTGGTTGTCACCCGTTATGGGCATGCACTCCCCACGCATAAAATCAGGGTGATCGAAGCCGGGCACCCCATTCCTGACGAAAACGGGGAACTGGCATCACGAGAGATTTTGGCTGCGGTCAAAGCGTTAAAATCCGAAGATCTACTACTATGCTTGTTCAGTGGCGGGGGATCCAGCCTGCTTTCTCTACCGATCGTTGGTGTTTCATTGCAGGAACTCCAAGAGATTACTCAGCAATTATTGCGATGTGGTGCCAGCATTCAGGAGATCAACACCGTCCGCAAACACTTGTCGGCCATCCAAGGCGGCAAGCTGGCTGCAGCTTGCAAGGCTCCCATACTGGCGTTAATTATCTCGGATGTGACCGGAGATGCAGCAACCCATATTGCTTCTGGTCCCTGCGCACCAGATCCAACCACCTTCTCTGATGCACTGGCTGTGCTTGATCGCTACCATTTGGATGTATCGCCAGCGGTCAGGCAGATTTTATTGACAGGAGCGGAACGCGCAGTCGATGAAACGCCTAAGCCCGATGCTTCCATTTTCACCCATGTTGAAAACAGAATTATTGCCAATGCTCATCAATCACTGATGGCAGCAGCGGATTATTTCCAAAGTCTCAACATTGCCACCTTGATACTCGGCGATACAGTAACTGGGGAATCCCGGGAAATTGCCAAAGGCTATGCAGCGCTTGCCAAAGAAATCCGCTTACATCCGCAATTGTTAAAGGCGCCAATAGCGCTGTTATCAGGTGGCGAAACGACAGTCACTATCCGGGGCAAGGGACGCGGAGGTCGTAATTCAGAGTTTTTATTGTCACTGCTGATTGAGCTTGCTGGTCTGGAGAAGATTTATGCACTTGCTTGTGATACCGATGGGATAGATGGCACAGCAAACAACGCCGGGGCACTCATGACGCCTGATTCACTCATTCGCGCCAAGGCGCTTGGATTGAATGCTGCCGCATTGTTAGCCAATAATGATGCTTATACATTCTTCCGGCACCTAAATGATTTGGTGGTGACTGGACCGACCTATACCAATGTCAATGATTATCGCGCCATTCTTATTCTTTAATCGAACAGGCGCGACCAACGAAATCGGTTCGTGGATTCCGATCAATTTGTATGGATGATAAGATCAATCCCTGCTGAAACCATCTTTTGATGACGTACTCATAAAATTCCTGATTTCTTGGTGTTTGATAAGTCAAAGCCAATTTTTTGCCGCGCTCTGTAAGCACGACATGCCCTAAATCCAGGTAATTATTTGCATCATGCTGGAAACCTATTTTTGTCGGCTTACCGCAGTAAAATAGCCGTGTATGCTTACCAAATCCCTTTTTAACGAAACCATTGGTGTCGAAAATAAGTAAACCAATTGCTTCAAGATGTTTTAATGTTGCTGATGTAATCCCTTGTTTTGTATAAACCACATCCGCCACGTCAAAGATCAGTGGCAATGGACCGCCCTGGATCCACAAGAATTGACACAAAGCTTCAAAAAGTTGGCGGTCATTTTGGTTCAAATCCGATGTAAGATTTATGTTACCGTTAGATAAGCTATTTTCTGCGTGAGATGTTCTGAAGGTAATGAATTGCACAAATGTTGCCAATAAATTACTTATTTTCATACCTGAACTAATTCCCGGATTTTTCTTCCACTTTCTCAAGCGTCTTTTCGGTAGGTTGGGATTCTGTTACGGATGAATCCTCCCGAGAATTTTCTTTAATCTCTTTTGCTGTCGTATCGGTTTTATCTTTATGTTTCGGCGTATCTTTTACCTTGCGAGATTTAATCTCCTTATTGATCTCAGCAAGAAATGCAATATTATCTTTACGCTGTTTTTCACTTTTATACCAAGATGCACATGTGACCGTACCCATAATTATTAATAGGACATTCATGACATCAATGCCATCAAGAAAGAAAAATGCTACTCCGGTTGAAATGGCAAATGCCCCTAAGAATGCTGTAAATAACCATAATTTTGAACCGGATCCTGAACTATTATTTCGACTGTTCCATGCTTCAAGGCTATCACGCGTAGTGATCAGTTCTTCATCAGTCCATTTTTTCATACTCATAACTACACAATCTCCGCTAAAAGTTTTTCAGTAATTTCCTGAAGTATAAATTTACAGCAGGAAAAAGACTAATCAGATTTACTATATTTCTTTCTAAAAATAAAAAAGGCACCAATTGGTGCCTTTTTTATTAAGTCAACTCTGCTGATTAGAAATTGTGACGCATACCCACTGAATAGGTATTGCTATCTCTGAATAATGAATTTCTATCATCTACCATTGCGCGTTGGTAACCGCCAAAAAGGCTAGAGCGTTTGCTGAGATTATGTATCAAACCAACCGTGAAGCTGCTCACTTCGCGTTTTGCTGCGAGAGCAGTTGCATTGGCATCTGTCATACCGCCTTGAGCGATAAAGCTGGTGTTGCCCCAATCATACTGACCACCCGCAAACCACAGATGTCCATCACCACCCAGATTCATCGCTGAATTACACTGTCCGCGTGAATCACCCAAGCCTGTTGCTGGATTGCCTAATGCAGCAGCATTGGTACAACTTGCTGCACCCACCGCGTTGCTAACTCTTTCGTATTGACCGCTGAGTTTGAAGTTTTGGAAACCCCACATCAAACCACCACGCCACACATGCTCATTGTTAGTCAAACCTAAATTTGTTCTT
This sequence comes from Nitrosomonas sp., assembly GCF_024282095.1. GTDB lineage: Bacteria > Pseudomonadota > Gammaproteobacteria > Burkholderiales > Nitrosomonadaceae > Nitrosomonas. Next base: position 49,732 of record NZ_JAMWZS010000008.1, on the reverse strand, counting down.
TGACGGGTACTGATGTTATCACGAGAGTATCCACCAAACGCACCTAGGTTATGTCCTGCTACTTTCGCTTCATATTTACCTGCGACTTGGAAGTCCCATTCACCATCTTCACCACCAGAATTAGAGTTGCTTCCAGCGTAAGGGCCTGTTGCAGCGATAATGTTAGCTGGGTCTAATCTGTTGGAGTCGCCTGGCATCAATATACCTGCGAAGCTGAAGCCTTCAACTTTTGGTGAATCATAACGAACAGCACTGTTCACGAAACCATTCGCACCTGATCCTAAACCATTGGCTGATGCAGTCATGGTACCGCCGCTGCCGGAAGCTTGCAGAGTTGTGTATGAAAATGCATCAATGGTATTACCACCGGCAAAATCTTTAAATGGAGATTGAACGCGACCAAATTTCACTTCACCCCAGTTGTCGTTAGCCAACCCAACCCATCTTTCCCGTGCAATACCTAGAGCACCACTGCCTGTACTGAAGCCATATTCAACATGTGCTTTCGCTTTTAATCCACCGCCCAAGTTTTCGGTGACATGCATACCCCATCTTGATTTGCCGGTATCATCACCGATATGGGCTTGACTACTTTGTTTATCGCGGTTAACCGTAGCATATTCAGCCTGAACACTACCGAAAAGTGTTACATTGGTTCCTTGTGCTGATGCAACCATTGGGACTGCAAGTGCACCGGCTACTGCCAGCGAAATAAGTTTCTTCTTCATACGGAAGTTCTCCTTTAATGTTAAAGCGACTGGGGGTGTCTCTTTTTGCCTTGCTACACTCCGATGGAATGTACCCCGTTGTTCGGACCCTCCATGTTGGAGGGTTTGATTGGATTGTGCCCAACACGGAAGTGTATCGCAAGGAAAACAAGCAAATTTTGTAAATTAAATAACAACTATGTTGTAAATAGACAACATGGCTGTTGCTTTTCTGGCTATAAGATTTGCTTATTTCTTTAATTATCAATTAAATACAATGCATTTGTCATCTTATTCAAGATAATTCCGGTCTTGGACCCAACAGACCTGTATTGTTTCTAATTGAATCTGCTGTTTTCTGTTCAGGAATTTAATTCAATAGGCAGTATCTTATTGTATTTATAGATGTATTTGTGGTCATTTATTCACAACTACTGCGCAATTAGGGGATGATATTGATTGATCAGACCTGAAGAAGATTTAACTTGCGATTCCCCGTGGTCTTGCCACGGGGATTGTTTGTGCAGCATTTGGACGGGTTGCCCTCCTTGGTGGCTTATCCTCGAAAATTTTGTTGGCAGCTTTTTCAGATTCATGCAGATACTTTTTGTGCGCGCCATCGATGACTGCTTCGAAATGTGTCATTTCGCTCTGGTTCGCAGGGGCGGTGTGAATTTTGCGCACATCATCCGCCAGTTTTGTCCTGCTTTTCGCCGTGCAAAGATCAATTGGTCAATTCTGAATTAGCAGAAGGAAGCAGTTTTTAATTAGCATCAATATCTTGTCATCACGGTAAATTTCATTTATTCAGAGAACGCGAAATTTATTACTATTTCATTTTCTTATGATTGTGATAATTCAGCTTATTAGTTTAGACTGCAGTAATTCTAATTTTGATTTGTGAGTATGTATAAATGGATGAACCGAAAGTGAAGAATGAGGGTTGGGAAAAAAATTTATTAGAAAATATTGTCTTGGCATCCGTACGTGAGCAGCGTCGTGCACGTAATTGGGGGATATTTTTTAAGTTATTATTCTTTATATATATTTTTGCGTTGTTATTTGCTGCATTAGGGTGGATTGATAATGGAAAAATACGAATCACTGATAAACATACAGCACTCATTGACTTGCGAGGAATCATAACTGCGGATAGTGCTAGTAGTGCTGATAAAATCAATGCCAGCCTGCAATCTGCGTTTAAAGACAAGAATACTCAGGGAGTTATATTACGAATTAATAGCCCCGGTGGAAGCCCGGTGCAAGCGGGTTATATTTATGATGAAATAAAGAGACTGCGGGTTAAATACCCTGAGATACCGCTTTATGCAGTGATTGGGGATATTTGCGCTTCAGGCGGTTATTATGTGGCTGCTGCTGCAGATAAAATCTTTGTAGATAAAGCAAGTTTGGTAGGTTCAATCGGTGTTCTAATGGACGGTTTCGGTTTTGCCGGCACTTTAGAAAAATTAGGTGTTGAGAGGCGTTTACTAACGGCGGGTGAGAATAAAGGATTTCTTGATCCTTTTACACCGATGGATCCAGTTCAGAAAAATCATGCGACAGCTATGTTAAAAGAAATTCATGAACAATTTATCCATGTAGTGCGGCAAGGTAGAGGCGAACGTTTAAAAGATGCACCGGATATATTCAGCGGTATCGTATGGACGGGGCAAAAAAGTATTGATTTAGGGCTTACTGATGCGCTAGGTAGTGCGGAATATGTTGCACGTGAAATAATTAATGCGGAAGTATTGGTTGACTTCACACCTCACGAAGGTTTTGCAGATTTATTTGCGAAACGATTTAGCCAAGTTGCACTGAATATTCTGGCTAATAGTGAGTGGTCTTTTAGATAAGACCAGATCCTAAAAGTGCTTGAAATCGATTCTTTATTCGTTTAACGTCTCAGCTAATTGCCAATCATTACACTGATTCTGGGCATCCGTCGGTCAGAAAGGGGCAAGCAATATGTTCAATTTAGGTTCTATGCTCAATTTAGGCTCCACCGAGCCGGTCATAGGTAGAGCGCATACTGTCGTGGAGTGTCCGGCCGGTGAAATTTTTCGGTATCTTGGAGACGGCCTGTTCGAAAATTATCCCAAATGGTCGCCAGAAGTTAAAGAACTTCAACAGATCACCCCAGGCCCGGTAAAGTTAGGAACCGAAGGGCGGCAAGTGCGTATCGACCAAGGGCGTCGTACCGAATCGAAATTTAAAATTTCTACGTATGAGCCCGGCGTGCGTTTAACACTGGTCGGGATTTCCGATCCTTTTCGTTGTACGTATGAATTACAGGTTATCAATCCTGAACATTCAACCAAACTGACATTCTCTTTTGAGCTGCTTGAAATTCTGGCGATCATGCGACCTTTCGAGGGATTAGTCCGTGCTGCCATCAAGGATGGCGCTGAGCGAACGGTCCAGAATATCAAGCGCTTGGTGGAAACGGAAAAATCCATGAAAGCTTCCACCCATCAAGAATTACTGTGAATCATGCGGCACAGCGAGCAACCTGAGTATCTACCAATAAATTAAATAATAAATACTTGCGATTGGTGTATTGGGTAAGCCAATTAAAGGTAAAGGAGGATTGATGGCACAAGATGCTTTTTCCAACATTCGGGCGCCGCGAGTCGATGATCGTCCGGTATGGGATGTGGTTTTTGCGGTATATGGTTATCCGGCATTGCTGCTGGCGCATCGACTAAAAGTTTTTTCTTTGCTGGCAGATGGTCCGCGTACATTAACAGACATTTGCGATTCTCTCAGTATCAAGCAACGTCCGGCAGAGGCTATCTTGACCGCAGCTACCGCATTGGGTTTTTTATCGTTGCAGGAAGAGCGTTATTCTCTGACCGTAGTATCAGAGGAATATTTACTGGAAAATAGCCCCAATTATTTCGGATTTTTCTGGGATCTGATGATAGACAACTATCAGGTATCTTCCTTCGCAAGCTTGGAAAAAGCAGTGTTGACAGATTCTCCACAAGCTTATGGCGGCGGTGATATTTTTAAGACCCATGAAGAACAAATTGAATTGCTGCATCGCTTTACGCGCGGCATGCATAGCATCAGTATCACATCAGCATTCGTTTGGCCCGAGGTCCTGGATTTTTCCCGGCATCGCGTGATGCTTGATGTTGCGGGAGGTTCTGCGGCACATTCGATTGGTGCAGCAATAAAGTTACCCGACCTGAAAGTAATATTTCTGGATTTTCTTCCGGTATGCGAGCTTGCCCAGGAATATATTAGTCAGTATGGCTTGCAGGAACGGATCAAAACACATGAAACCAATATTTGGAGTGATCATTGGCCTTCAGCTGATCTGCATTTTTTCTCAAACATCTATCACGATTGGGCACCGGAGAAGTGTCATTTTCTGACCGCAAAGAGTTTTAATAGTCTCGAATCCGGCGGGCGCATCGTCATCCATGAAATACTCTATGATGATCAGAAGACAGGTCCTTTCGCCTCTGCAGCTTTCAGTATGTTGATGATGGGCTGGACCGAAGGCAAGCAATACTCCGGTCTGGAATTATCATCGATGCTCAAGGAAATAGGATTTGAGGACATTCAGATTCACAAAGCTTTCGGCTACTACAGCATCGTAACTGGTCGCAAACCCTAGCTCTTGCTTGTTTCATTCCACCAGCATGGAGTTAGTTTAATTTTTGTTGGATATTAATCGGGGTCGTTTATCTGGGTAGCAAGATCCATCGCAAGACCCTTGAGTGTGTCACCATCGTCAAGTCCGTCAAGAAATCGTTGCGGAATACCGGAAAAGCCTACTTGAGCGCCGACAAGTGCGCCGGTAAGAATGGCGCGTGCCTGATTCTGTCCGCCACCATTGACCGCATGCAGCACGGCAGACTCAAAATTATCCCGAAAACGGGCGGCAAGATAATAGGCGGCAGGGAGCTGGTGATAGATGGCACAAGGCATGCCGTAAACAATCGACACCTTCCACGCCGGTTCTATGCGTATATCTGCATCAGCCGCAGCTTCAGCCATATAAGATGGCGTGAGCAGGGCATCTGGTGACGCGAATCGTCCGGCACGAGGCGGATCGGGATCACCCGGGCGGGGTGGTTGCAAATCGGCAAAGGTGACGGCATGGAAGGGTAGTTTTCCGGTTTTTACCAGTCCCATCAGTTTCCCGGATAGCGTTTTATCCAGCGCATGTCCTCTTACCAGCATACCCAGCACCGCAGCATACGCTACGGTCATCGAAATCACGGTATCATCGATCTGGGTCAGGCGGGTATTGCTTGCGACTGTGGTAGCAAGCTCGGTAGGCTGAAATGCGTAGCGAACTGCAAGCGCCAGCGTGCGCTCAATTGCTTCCGTGTCATCCGCATGACCGCCGGTTTGTCCCCACGGCAATTTCTGCTCCACCCGCCGCCGCCATGCTTCTCGAATTGATTGGCTGGTGTAACCGCCTGGTCCACCCATCGGCGTGCCATCGAGAAACGGGAAGAGGTCTTCATCCATGCGGCGGCAAAAATCCGCTTCATTGTATTCGCCCTGCGCAACCAGGGAGCGCAGCATGAGTGTGAGAATAATACCTGCTTGAGAGGGTTGGCCAGCTTTGCGTTCGCTATGATAGCGACCAGGTTTGGGATCGGTATAGGTAGTAATCCATTCGCCATAGTCACGCCGAAGCTCAGCGAGATCGTAATACCAATGAGGGCCAAGTGCCAATGCGTCACCGACAAATGCGCCCATGATGGCACCGGCAGCGCGCTGTTGAGTCATCGTGTCCGGCATGACGCTCTCCTAACGGGCTGTTGATTAAGACGGTTACTCAGGAATGACGTAATTACTGGCGGCGTTTCTTATCATTCTCAATCAGCGCATATGCTGAATGATTATGAATCGACTCAAAATTCTCCGACTCGACCACATAGGCATCAATACGCGCATCATGATTCAGCACTTCCGCGATATCTCTGACGATATCCTCCACAAACTTGGGATTATCGTAGGCCTTCTCGGTCACATATTTTTCATCCGGCCGTTTCAGTAAGCCATAAAGTTCACACGACGCATTATTTTCGGCAATCCTGATAACGTCTTCGATCCATACAAAACTGTTGGTACGCACGGAAATGGTGACATGTGAGCGTTGATTATGTGCGCCATAATTGGATATTTTCTTGGAACAAGGACATAAGCTGGTAACGGGCACCACGACTTTCATGGTAAAGAGGTATTCATTATTTTTAATTTCACCTATGAATGTCACTTCATAGTCCAATAAGCTTCTTACTTGTGAAACAGGTGCGGATTTATTGATGAAATAAGGAAAAGTCATCTCAATATGACCGGAATCCGTTTCCAATTTCTCGATCATTTCCCGCAAAATTACCTGGAATGACTCAACAGAAATTTCCCGTTCATGACCATTGAGTATCTCGACGAAGCGAGACATATGTGTGCCCTTGAAATTGTGCGGCAAATTCACATACATGTTGAAAACTGCAATGGTATGCTGTATTCCACCATCCTTATCCGCTACAACCACAGGATGACGTATGGCCTTAATGCCAACCCGGTCGATCGCAATACGCCGGGTATCGGGTGAACTCTGTACATCAGCAATCGGTAAGTCTATCTGTTTATTCATGTTTATCTCCTGTGCAACAAGATATGCCTGGCAGCAATCCGATCAAACATGACCGACTCCCAGAAACCTACTCAGGCAATATTGATCGCACTGATTTAATAAGTCCATTTTTGTCCAATCCGCAATCTACAAGCATCTGCGCAGGATCACCCTGATCGATAAAAATGTCCGGTAATCCTAATTGTAACACTTGGGCACCAATTCTCTGACTGTTGAGGGATTCTGTCACAGCACCGCCAGCTCCACCCATCACGGTATTTTCTTCCACGGTAACCAGCAGATCATGGCTGGCAGCCAGAGATGCCACTAGATCATCGTCCAACGGTTTGATAAAGCGCATATTAGCCACCGTGGCATTCAGTTCTTCTGCTGCTTCCAGACACGGTGTCAGCATGCTGCCAAATGCCAGGAAAGCAATCTTTTTCCCCTGTCGCCGGATTTCGCCCCGGCCGATCGGCAATGCCTGCATTTCCCTTTGAACCTGTACACCGGTTCCAGTTCCCCGTGGATAACGTACCGCTGATGGCGTGTCCAGTTTAAAGGCGGTATATAACATCTGCCTGCACTCATTTTCATCAGAGGGTGCCATGACAGTCATGTTTGGAATACAGCGCAAGTAAGACAAATCAAAACTACCCGCGTGTGTTGGGCCATCCGCGCCCACCAAGCCGGCCCGGTCGATGGCAAATACCACCGGTAAATTCTGGATGGCGACATCATGGATCAATTGATCATAAGCACGCTGCAGAAAGGTTGAATAAATCGCCACGACCGGCTTTAAGCCGTCACATGCCGCACCAGCCGCGAATGTCACCGCATGTTGCTCGGCGATACCCACATCGAAATAACGCTCAGGATATTCCTGTGAAAAGCGCACCAACCCGGATCCCTCGCGCATTGCCGGAGTAATGCCGATCAAGCGGGAGTCTTGTGCCGCCATGTCACACAGCCAATCACCAAATATCTGTGTATAGGCGGGCTTTCCGGCTGATTTGGCAACAATTCCTTTTTCCGGATCAAACTTGCCAACACCGTGATACAGAATGGGATCTTCTTCCGCCACCTTGTAACCGGCACCTTTACGGGTAACCACATGCAGAAACTGCGGTCCCTCCAGGAGCTTGATGTTGTTCAGTGTAGTAACCAGAACATCCAGGTCATGGCCGTCGATCGGGCCAATGTAATTAAATCCGAATTCTTCAAATAGCGTACCGGGTGTGACCATACCTTTGACATGCTCTTCCGCGCGTTTGGCCAATTCCAGCATGGGTGGCACGACACCAAGTACTTTCTCGCCGGCACGGCGCGCCGTGGCATAGAATCGTCCGGACATCAACTTGGCTAAATAGTTGTTGAGTGCTCCGACCGGCCGTGATATCGACATGTCATTGTCATTCAGGATAACCAGCAAATTGGCATCCATCACACCGGCATTGTTCAGTGCTTCAAATGCCATGCCTGCACTCATCGCACCGTCGCCGATAATCGCCACTGCACGCCGATCCGTCTTGTTTAATCGCGCCGCAACCGCCATACCCAGCGCGGCGCTGATCGAGGTACTGGAATGCGCGGTGCCGAATGCATCATATTCACTTTCATCGCGGCGTGGAAATCCGGCTATGCCGCCCTGCATGCGCAGCTTGCTCATGCCATCTCGCCGGCCTGTCAGAATTTTGTGCGCATACGTCTGATGACCGACATCCCACACCAACTGATCATACGGTGTATTAAAAACGTAGTGTAGTGCAACGGTCAATTCGACGGTACCCAGATTGGAAGACAAATGTCCACCGGTTTTTGCGACCGATTCAATCAAGAAGCTACGGAGTTCCTTGGCAAACTGCGGTAATTTCTTTTGATCCAGTTCACGTAATTGGGATGGTGAATTAATGATATCTAACAGTGGATACATTCAAAACCTGAAAATAAAAATAATGAGGAAAATGCTAGAACTTACGTTTAATTATAAAATCGGTTACTTGACGCAACCTTAATGCAGCTTCACCAAAACCATCTAAAGCCTGATCGGCATCATGCTGTAATTTTTCCGCCAATTCACGCGCTTGGCTAATACCCAGAATACTGACATACGTGGGCTTGTTATTTTCAGCATCTTTACCGGCGGTTTTGCCCAATGTGGCCGTCGTTGCTTCAGCGTCCAACAGATCGTCAACCACCTGAAATGCCAAACCGACACATTTGGCGAAATGATCCAGCTTACTCAACTGATTATCATCCAAGCGGTTGCTGCAACGGGCTCCCAGCATCACGGCAGCACGAATCAACGCACCGGTTTTATGGATATGCATGAACTCCAGTTCCGGCAGACTGAGTGCCTTGCCGACACTGTCCAGATCAAATGCCTGTCCTCCTGCCATACCACGCGAACCGGAAGCCAGTGCCAATTGTGTGATCATCGCTAATTGCGTCTCGGGCGTATCAGCCAGACGTTTTTCCGCCAGCAACTCAAACGCGAGTGTTTGTAAACTATCACCCGTCAACAATGCCGTGGCCTCATCAAATTCGATATGACAGGTAGGCTTGCCACGTCGCAGAATATCATCATCCATACAAGGCAGGTCATCATGCACTAGAGAATACGCATGAATAAGTTCTGTCGCCGCAGCAACAACCGTCACGCGTTCGACATCCGCATGTGCAAGTTCTCCCGCTGCAAAAGACAATAAAGGCCGCACTCGCTTTCCGCCGCCCAAGACAGCATAACGCATTGCCTTATGCAATCGAACAGGAACACAATCAGCGGCAGGTAATCGGGACTCAAGAAACGTTTCGATACTGGCTTGACAATTACTGGCCCAGCTTTGAAAGTCAGCGCTCATCACTGTCAGGTCTTGTAAAATTTTTTAACATGTCTGCTTCAAGTATTTTTACCTGTTGTTGCGCACCTTGCAGTGTATTCTGACAATATTGCAATAATTCAACTCCGCGCTGATAAGCTGAAAGGGAAGCTTCCAATGACATTTGTCCTGTTTCCATGGTTGCCACTATTTTTTCCAGCTCAGCCGATGCCGCCTCAAAACTTTCTGGCTGAGATGCCGCAGCATTTTTAGAAGACTTGGATACCATACATACAAAATTAAATAAATTAAGTGCTTCTCAGCTATTACAAAACAGGTAAAAATAACGCAATAAGCACTATCAGGTCAATTCAAATTTAGTAATGCGAGTTATTATCCCCCTTACAGGCTCCGCATCACTATCTGAAAAACCACATGAATCAACAGGTATGCGCAGTTATTAATTTTTTACAGGAACTATATGTTGCATATCAGCATAATTTTTTAGTTGGCAAGCTGTTAAACAGTGCAAAATAACAATATTGATACATAGATTTTACTATGGCAAGATAATGCGCTGCACAAACATTAACAGAATCAAGTAAGCATTCAATTAATTAACTACTTGAGTTTGTTTTTTCAATATACTTAAAACTGGATTGAGACGACCTTGGACGAAAATATTAATCAAATCACCGGATATTTTGAGACTGTACCGTTATGGCCATTTGTTTTGTTTGGCTTTTTGGGGTTAGTGGCTGTATTTGTTGAAATTCTTAATCGCAAACGCCGCGCCAATGCGATTGATAATTTTCGCTATACCATTGAAACACAATTGGAGCTTCTGTATCCAACCCATAAAGGCTGGCCCAGAAATATCAATACTTACCTGTGCTCTCGTCTACCCGAAATGCAGCAAAACTTTGAGGTTTTGCGCGTATTCATTCCACAGGATCGCCTGCTGAGTTACAACACGGATTGGAATAATTTTTGTGATTTCTGCCGGAATATCACTGATGAGAAGTGTGCTGTTGCTGAACAACCTTCAGCATCCGATCATGCTGCGCCTACCAAACAATCCACAAATAAGGAACCGGATCCCAAAGAAACTTTTCATCGATTGGTATCGAATTTACTCAAACATACTAATTTATAAAAAAACCTTCTTTTTTATCATACTTAACTGATGCAGTGAACTGGCTGCATTACTGATTTAAACTATTTAGCGAACCGATCAGTTATTCTTGATCCAATGATCATTCAAACGACAGCGCTCATCTGCTATGAATAAACACGATAAACCGGGCAATTCCAAAGTAACGGTGCGTCCGGTCATGTCTTATCGTGATATGGGCAAATTCATTGACGTACCTTGGCATGTTTATGCCGATGATCCGTTGTGGGTACCGCCTTTACGTTTGGAGCGGCGCTTTCACTTTTCCCGTTTCAATCCTTTTTTTAAACATGGCGAATGGCAAGCCTGGGTAGCCTTTCAAAATGGCCAAGCGGTTGGACGCATCAGTGCGCAGATCGATTCCTTGCACCAAGAGCGCTACGGTACAGACAGCGGTCATTTTGGCCTGTTCGAATGCATCGACGACGCAGAAGTATGTGCTGCACTGATGCTAAATGCAGAAGCATGGCTGGCATCCCGGCAAATCCGCCGAGTCAGCGGGCCATTCAACCTTTCCATCAATCAGGAGTGCGGCATTCTGGTCGATGGATTCGACACGCCGCCGGTCATCATGATGCCCCACTCACCGCGTTGGTATGGACGCTTGCTGGAAGAACAAGGGTATCAGCCGGTAAAAGATTTGCTGGCCTATAAAGTCAGAGTCGATTTTGAAATACCGCGTGTCATGCAGATATTGATCAATCGATTTTCTCCAAAAATAAAATTACGTACACTGAACCGCAATCAATTCGATGCGGAAATGGAAATGCTGCGGGATATTTTTAACGATGCCTGGTCTGAAAATTGGGGATTCATCCCCTTCACACGAGAAGAATTTGCTGAACTGGGCAGCAGTCTGCGTTTGTTGTTGCCCGATGAATTCATTCAAGTCGCCGAAGTCGATGGCAAGCCTTCAGCATTCATGGTGGGATTGCCTAATCTCAATGAAGTCTTGACTGAATTAAACGGTAGCCTGTTTCCATTTGGCTGGCTCAAACTGGTCAACAGAATCAGAAATCATCAGATCCGCACAGGCCGCATACCGCTGATGGGCGTACGTAAACAATTTCACAATACGCCACTGGGTCTGGCATTGGCTTGCCTGGTCATTGATGCGCCACGGCAAGCGGGAATCGCGCGCGGCATCCAGGAAGTTGAAATGTCATGGATACTGGAAGACAACGTCGCCATGCGCAGTATCCTTGACAGCATTGGCAGCGAACAATACAAACGCTATCGTATTTATGGAAAAACATTGTGAGCGCTGAATCCTATCCAACGCCGCAGCGTTTCGCCGCACTGGTTCTGGCTGCTGACCGCACCAATAAAGATCCCATCACGCAACACACCGGCGCAGCCTGCAAAGCCTTTGCACCTGTTGGCGGCGTTCCGATGGTTATCCGTGTTGTGGATGCGCTGGCAGCTTGCGATCTGATTACCTCGATTACTCTCTGCGGCCCTTCCGAATCCTTGCTCCTGCATTGTCCGGAATTAAAACAACGGATCGCATCCGGACAAGTAACCTGGCTGCCGAATCTGGATTCGCCCAGTCGCAGCGCTGAAAGCGGTCTCAGTCATGTACCGAGCGATACGCCGGTATTATTGACTACTGCCGATCATGCCTTGCTCACACCCGATATCGTGCAACGTTTTTTACACGACGCCCTGGCAACGCAGTGTGATGCTGCTGTTGGCACGATCAGGCAGCAAGACATCGCCGCCGCATTTCCAGGTTCAAAACGCACCGTCATACGGCTGCGCGACGGTGGATTCTGCGGCTGCAATCTGTTCATGTTCAATCCTCAGGGGCGGATGCTGGTCGGATTCTGGCGGCAAGCTGAAGAGCTGCGCAAACGTCCCTGGCGCTTGATCGGACAAGTGCTTGGATTCAAAATGGTACTGTCTTATTTGTTTGGGTCGCTCACACTACAGCAGGCATTAGCCGCCGTATCAGAAAAATCAGGGGTAAAAATACAGGCCGTTGTGCTTGATAATCCTCGTGCTGGCGTAGATGTTGATAAAGTAGAAGACTTAGTGCTTGCTGAGTCGATACTCAAAACCGATATATGAAATTAATTGAGCGGTACATCGCGCGCGAAATATCGCTGCCCTTCACGGTAGTCATTTTGATTCTGGTTGGCTTATTCGCCAGCTTCAGCAGCGCCCGGCTTTTGGCTGGCGCTGTTACCGAAACATTGGGCATCGCCGCACTGCTCAAACTGGTATTTCTAAAAACGCTGATTGCACTGGAAGTACTCATTCCTATTGCACTCTATATTTCTGTCATTATCGGTCTGGGCAGACTCAACAAAGATCAGGAATTGAATGTAATCCGCTCTGTCGGCGTCAGTGGTACGCGCATTGTCCTTACCGTACTGACTGTGGCAATACCGGTTGGTATCGCCAGCGGCATGCTGTCATCGTATGTACGGCCTTGGGCTTATGCGGAAAGTTACATATTGGACGCGCAGGCTGAAGCGGACTTAAATACCAACCGCTTTCAGGCCGGGCGTTTTTATGGCAGTGAAAAGACCGGCAGGGTGGTCTATGTGCGCAGCAAAAGTGATGTTGATCAGCAAATGCAGAATATTTTTCACTATATCAAGAAGCCGGACAGCAGTGAAATCGTCATTGCCAGGCAAGCTCGCCAGATTCAGCCAACAGCGGAAGAACTGAGACCGCATATTCAATTATCCGAGGGTGTGGTATATCAATTAACCAATGCAGCAAGCATTGATGAGGTCATTCAGTTCAGGAACATGACTTATTTCATTGATAATGACTTTGTTCTGAATTACCGGCGCAAGGCCGCCGCCACGAGAACGCTGTGGGAATCCGATCAGCCGCGGGATATTGCGGAATTGCAATGGCGCATTTCCCGCCCGCTTGCTACCATCCTGCTGGCTTTAATCGCGGTGACGTTTATTCGCACCACGCCGCGCCACGATAAAACCGATCGAACGTATCTGATCGCAGCGCTTGTTTTCGCCGCCTATTATAATTTGACCGGACTGGCCAAAACCTGGGTCGAACAAGGCGTTGTGGGTAGCGTGCCGGGCGTTTGGTGGTTATATCTGCTGATGTTAGTCGCGCTTGGCATCTATGCATTGAAATCAAAGCGCAAACGATTCCCGCGTCAATCATGATCATTTATCGCTATATCGTTTATCAAGTGGCGATCGGTTTCATGATTGCCACAGCGGTTTTGTTACCGTTATTCAGTTTCTTTGATTTATTGGATCAATTGGAAGATGTCGGCAAAGGCACCTATCGCATCAAAGATGCATTTTTATACACAGCCATGTTGGTGCCGCGCAGACTTATCCAAATTGCACCTTTTGTTGCTTTATTGGGTACAGTGATTGCGCTTGGAAAACTGGCAGTTCATTCGGAATTGATCGCTTTACGGGTTGCCGGAATTTCACCTCTGCGCATCAGTCTCGCACCTTTAAGCGTTGGTATATTACTGTTGCTGAGTGTCGCGATCCTAGAGCAATTTGTCGCGCCCCAGTTGCAGCAAAAAGCCATTACCAATCGTGCTATCGCGCTGGAGCTCAGTGCCGAATTAGGCAGGAATCTGGGAATCTGGACGCGCAATGAGCACAATATTCTGCGCATCGGCCAGATGATGCATGCCAAAAGAGCAGCCGATATTGAAATCCTGCAACTAGATCAGGAAGGTTTTTTACTCTCGCACACCCTGGCCCAATATGCAGATATCAAAGATGACGATAGCTGGGAATTAAACAATGTAATCGTCAGAACATTTAAAGACGACGAGATTTCAGCGACCCGTCTTGCTTCATTAAACTGGTCGTCGTTTCTAAACCCGGACGATATTCTAACCCTCACCAAATTACCCGAAAGCCTGTCACCGCTTGAATTGGTAAGGCATGTGGAATTCCTGCGCAGCACCGGTCAGGATACGGATTCGTATGCGTTGGCGCTATGGCGTAAATTGGGCAGTGCACTGATGACGATTGCAATGCTGCTGTTGTCGATTCCGTTTGTATTTGGATCGATTCGCACCGGCTTGAGCAATAAACTGGTGTTTGCTGCGTTGATCGGCATTGCCGTTTATCTGCTGGATCAAATTATTGCGAATACGGGTTTGATATTACGTTTAAACCCGGCATTCATCGCACTGGTACCGGGTTTTGCCATGATCATTCTAGCAACTTTATGGTTACGCAGAACTTTTTAACACGAATGGGTTAGTGTAGTATCAATGCCTATATAATTGCGCAGTCTTGTTTTATCCATGACAGATCTTTCATAACTCAGACAAAACCCAATCACTACAACACATGTCGACTTCAACCTATATCTATATCTTCGGTGAAATTGAAACCAAAATTTGGGGACTAACCGGCCGTGAGCGTTTGCAGCGCATGTTGAAAACGAGAGAACATATCATCCTTACTGAGGATGTAGAAAAAATTCCTTCCGGTGCTGCTGTATTATTCCTGAACGCCAATTTTCTGTTTGATGCCCGGGTACTCACCGCATTGCTCGGCATGGAGAAAAAAACAGCGCTATACAGCGACGAAAATTGTCCCGCCGCGATACGTACCGATGGCGATCAAGCGCAGCAATTACTCAGGAATCTCAACAATAACAAGAGCCAGAATTATCGCTTTGTGCTGCTGACCATTCCGCGCATTGGTTTGAAGGATCTGCAAATAGACTTCCAGCAGAATCTGAAAAAGAAAGATCCGCCTTATATTTTGCCCATCAGCGAAGAAAATCGCCCGTTATTGGAACAGGAGCTGTTTTCCGGGTCGTATAAGGGCGTGACCGATCTGGTCACCAAATGGCTCTGGCCGGTACCGGCATTCTGGGCGACACATTACTGTGTCCGGGAAGGCTGGCAACCCAATCATGTCACGTATCTCAGCGTCGTTTTGGCCGTGTTGGCTGGGGTCGCATTCTGGTTCGGGTTTTTTGGCATGGGTCTGCTCATGGGATGGTTCATGACCTTTCTCGACACCGTGGACGGGAAACTGGCACGTGTTACCGTGACGTCAAGCCGACTCGGCGATGTACTGGATCATGGTCTGGATATCATTCATCCACCACTCTGGTATCTGGCTTGGGGAGTCGGTTTGGCAAGCACGCTCACGCCCATTACCGGCTTGGGAATACTGATGTGGCTTATGTTCATCGGCTATGTCGGCGGACGTTTGTGCGAAGGCATGTTCCAGTTCTGGTTGGCACACTTTGATATGTTCATCTGGCACAAATGGGATTCCTTCAATCGGCTCATCACCGCCCGGCGCAATCCGAATCTTTTGTTGCTCACGTATGGATGGTTGACCGGCCAACCGGATTTCGGGCTTTTGTTGGTCGTTGCATGGCATTTGATCTCAACGGGTATACTGGTATGGCGCTTGATGACCGGCTGGAAAACCAAGCAAAAAGAAGGATCACTGAAATCCTGGCTGCAGGATATCGATCCGGCACGTGACCGGGAAATATGGGCGGTCAAAATATTCACGCGCGCCCCGATCAATCTCAAAAAGCCCTATCCGGTATCATCCAATTAATCGTTTATCACACCCAATGACATTACAAGCACGGATTGACCGCTTGAGAAGCGGGACAGCCAAAGTTGGTTGCCTGCTCAACCCACTGGGAGGCCAGACACGTAAATGTCAACCGGCTATCCGGCAGGCATTGAGCGAAATACCCGGTATCATGGTCTACGAAGCTACCGATGCGATCACTTTCAAAAGTGCAATTGATCAATTGCTCCGAGCGAATATCGATTTACTGGTGATTGTTGCGGGAGACGGTACGACGCATGCGATCCTCGGTCATTTGTTTGCTGCATTGGCGCCTGCGAAATGGCCTGTGCTGATGGTCATACCGGGCGGTACCACCAATATGACGCCATTGGATCTGGGAATGCGTGGCAAACCCGAACAAATCCTGCGCCGCTTGCGTGATTATCTATTACGGCCAGTGGAACCCAGGCTGGTACAGCGTCCCGTACTACGTATCGAGCAGGCAGGAATGGGGGCAATCTATGGCATGTTCTTCGCTGTCGGACTGATTGCACGCGGCGTCAAATTCTCGCGCAGCCCGGTCAAGCAAATCGGAATTACCGGCGGCATTTTTACTTCTTTGATCATGCTGCGCTCGCTCGCCGGCATGATGATCGGTATGCTATCTGGCCGCCATCAGAATGAATGGGCGCCGGTCACAATGACCATGATGCAAGCCGATGGGCGAACTCATCAAGGCACTTATCTGTTCGCACTGGTCAGTGCATTGGATTGCCTGTTGCTTAACATTCGTCCCTACTGGGGAAAAGAACCGGCGCCGCTGCATGTGACATTGGTCGATCAACACCACAAACGCTTGTGGCGCTCAATATGGCCGTTAATTTCAGGCGGCGGCGAAGTGCTGCGGGAAAAAGATGGTTATTACAGCCATAACACCCGTTCCTTAACGCTGCAAATGGATGATGAGTATATTGTGGACGGTGAATTGTATCGATCTGCCAGTACCAACAAACCGCTACGGATTACTGCCACCAATCCTGTGACATTCTTAGTGCTGGAAGGCGCTGTTAAGACTATGACTAATACTAAAGCCACATCCACCGAACAACTGCCCATCCGGCTACTCAACGAAGTCGCTTGGGAAAGCAACAAGGCGGTATCTCCCGATCTCGTCCCGTTGGTGGATGTGCTCATCATGCGCTTTGGCGAGTCACTGGATGCCGTGATTCTGTATGGCTCCTGCTTGCATTCCGCCATTAGCCTGGAAGAAGGCATTGTCGATTTGTATGTCATCGTGGATAGCTACCACAAGGCTTATCCCGAGCGCTATTTGGCCAACTTAAACGCTTGGCTGGCACCGAATGTTTTTTATGTGGAAGTACCGCATCAGGGAAGAACGTTACGCGCCAAATACGCCGTCATTTCAACACACGACTTCAGGCGTGGTGCGCAGCATTGGTTTCATCCGTATATTTGGGCGCGTTTTGCGCAACCGTCACGGTTGCTGTACTGCCGTGATGATGCTGTGCGGGAACACATTTATGCTTCGCTGGCGCACGCTGTTGTCACTTTTTTAAAATCGGGAGCCGCAGCACTCGAGGCAGGTATATTCGATGTGGAAGAAATCTGGACCCGCTGTCTGATGCTTACCTATGCCGCTGAATTGCGGGCAGAGCGCGAAACGCGCGCGCGCCATCTGGCGCAGGCCAACCTGGGTGCATTTACCCGCCTGACAGAAGTGGCAGCTCCCATGCTGCAAGGCATATTGGAAAAACTAGACAATGGAAAATACCGCTGCCTGACCGATCCAGCGACACAACGACAGGCACTGTGGCGCTGGCGTTTGCGCCGTTGGCAGGGAAAAATTCTGTCGATCCTGCGCTTATCCAAAGCCACGTTGACTTTCAACAATAGCGTCGAATATGCGGCGTGGAAAATTGAGCGGCACACCGGTGTGCGCGTCGAAATTACCCCGATGTTGCGTCGCCATCCCATCTTATGGGGTTTGAAAGTAGCTTGGCGGTTGTTACGGCGAGGTGTGTTACGTTAAATCCGACCACTTCGTAGCAGACAATAAAAATCAACAACCTGTAGACCTTTTAATGGAGAACAACATGAACACTCTGTCCCGTTTATTCATTCTTTCAATAGTGCTGATGCTGACAGCCTGCACCACGATGTATCTCGAAGGCCTGGAAAAAATCGGCATTCCGAAACGCGATGTGATGGTGTCGCGAGTTGAGAAAGCACGCGATACGCAGGAAGAAACCAAGGAGCAATTCAAATCCGCACTGGAACAGTTTACTGCCGCCACCAACTTTAGCGGCGGTGACCTGGAAGCTACCTATAAACGGCTTAATGACGCGTATGAAGCCAGCGTCAGCAAAGCCGACGAAGTCAAAACACGAATTGCGGACATAGAAAGTGTTTCCGAAGCGTTATTCACCGAATGGAAAACGGAAATCACGCAATACAGCAACGCCTCGATGAAACAAAGCAGTCAGAAAAAACTTGATAGCACGCAAGCGCATTACCGTCAGTTAATCGCTTCGATGAAACAAGCCGAAGCCAAAATCGAACCGATCCTTACCGTGTTTCACGATCAGGTCATGTTCCTCAAACACAACCTCAATGCCCGCGCCATTGCTTCGCTCAAAGGCGAATTGGGCACGATCAAATCCGATGTATCCGCGCTGGTTGCTTCGATGGAAAAATCAATCAATGAAGCGAATGCATTCATTAGCACGATGGAACAAAAGTGATGGATGTAAAAATTGCAAGCTGTAAATGCGGGTAAAATTGTACTCAATTCTCAAAAACCAACCGTGCGAATGCCTGTAAACTGCCACCGCCGCAATCCACATCGATTGTCTCGCTGTGGATTGGTATAAAAATCATCAAATTAATCGGTTTTCAGTATTACTGGCATGCTGATATTTTGCAGAGGAAATTTTTTATGAATAAATGCGTTACTTCACTATTATTTCATGGCACTGTTGCTTTTATCACACTAAATTCCTGTGTTGCCCTCGCGGGAACAGGCAATGCCGTCCACTATCACGATAAGTATCAAGGTAAGAAAACAGCGAATGGGGAAGTTTTTGATCAAAATAAACTGACCGCTGCACATAATAAATTTCCTTATGGGTCGCAAGTCAAGGTCACTAATTTAGCAAATAACCAAAGTGTCATCGTCAAAATCAATGACCGCATGGCACAACATAATCAAAATATCATCGATGTCACAAAACATGCAGCTAAAAAGCTGGGATTTTTTGGAAAAGGGCGCGCACAAGTCAGCCTTGAACAAATAAGATAAATATGTCATTAACGGCCTGTTAAACAAAACGCATTGACAGATCGATTGCCTGAATATTTTTAGTTAAGCCGCCGACGGAAATCCGGTCAACCCCCATTTCAGCCACCTGACGCACATTATTCAGTGTGATATTGCCGGATGCCTCCAAGATGACTCGTTCACTGCTCCGCTGGCGAGTCAGCGTAACTGCATCGCGCAACTGATCCAGCGTAAAATTATCCAACAACACCATCGTGGCGCCAGCCGCCAGCGCCTCATGTAATTCCTGCAACGATTCCACTTCAATTTGAATAAAAACATCCGGCGGCGCGATTTCCCGCGCTTTCATCAAAGCCGGTTTGATGCCACCCGCTGCGATGATGTGGTTTTCCTTGATCAGAATGCCGTCATACAGGCCGATGCGATGATTGACGCCGCCGCCGCAGGTTACCGCGTATTTCTGCGCCAATCGCAAACCTGGCAGGGTTTTGCGCGTATCGACGATAAGCGTTTTTGTGCCGGCGATGGCATCGGTAAAGCGCTTGGTGTGTGTTGCTACGGCGGACAGCATCTGCAGAAAATTCAGTGCGGAACGCTCCGCGGTCAACAGTGCGCGGGCTGGCCCTTTGATCGTGCAAAGTTGTTGCCCGGCTTGAACATAATCCCCATCCCGGGCAAGCCAGTCGATCGTTGTTTGCGGCGCCAACGTCAGAAAACAGATCTCAAACCACTGCATTCCGCACAATACCGCGTTTTCCCTACTGATTACCAATGCGTTTAATTCCTTGTCCTGCGGAATCAATGCCGCCGTCAGGTCGCCCGTACCCATATCTTCCGCTAACGCACGTTTTACATTGTCATTAATTTCATCGAGTAAATTGTTCAATTTCTTTATGCACCCAAGCTGTTCACTTACTATGGTCGAACAGATAGTATATAGGCTCCCGCGATAGTAAGTTGCAAGGAAGGAGATTATATGGCTCACGTGATTGATTTGATCATCCATGGCATTGTCACGATACTTGGTGTTGCCATCGTCGTGATGATTATTTTTTGGTTCATCCAGGATGTCACACAGAAAAAGCACACAGTACTACGCAATTATCCTGTCATTGGGCGTTTGCGCTACTTTTTCGAAATACAGGGAAAATATTTCCGGCAATATTTCTTTGCCAATGATCGGGATGAAATGCCGTTCAATCGTGCCACGCGCGGCTGGATCTACAAAAATGCAAAGAATAAAGGCAGTCTGGTCGGTTTCGGTTCCACCAATGATTTGCGTCAACCGGGATCGATCATTTTCGTCAACGCCGCTTTCCCGATTCAGGAAGAAGATCAACTGCCAACACCCTCATTGCACATCGGTCAGGGCTATTGCGAACATCCTTTTGAAGCTAAATCCATCATTAACATCAGCGCTATGAGCTACGGCGCCATTTCGAAACCTGCCGTGCGCGCTTTGTCACGCGGCGCGGCACAAGCGGGTTGTTGGCTGAATACCGGCGAAGGCGGGTTGGCTCCGTATCATTTGGAGGGCGATTGCGATGTGATTATGCAAATCGGCACCGCCAAGTACGGTATTCGCGATGAACACGGCAATTTCTCCGCGCAACGCGCCAAAGAATTGAGCAAAGTGGTCAAAGCGTTTGAGATCAAATTGTCGCAAGGTGCAAAACCCGGCAAAGGCGGGTTATTGCCGGGCACCAAAGTGGGAAGTGAAATTGCCGCAATACGCGGCATCCCTGAGCATCAGGATTCCATCAGCCCGAATCGCCATAAAGACATTAATAACATCGATGAGCTGCTCGATAAAATCAATTATATCCGTGAACTGACCGGACGCCCGGTCGGTATCAAAACGGCGATCGGCGGATGGAATTTTATTAATGAGTTGTGCGACAACATCAACCGTCGTGGGCTCGAATATGCTCCCGATTTTCTGACCATAGACGGCGGTGAAGGCGGCAGTGGTGCCGCACCGCAGACGCTGCTTGACCATGTTAGCTTGCCGATTGCGGAAGCCTTGCCGCGCGTGGTGGATGCACTGATTCAGTCCGGCCTGAAAAACCGCATTTATGTCGTTGCTGCGGGGAAATTGGTTACTTCTGCGGAAGGTGCTTGGGCGCTTTGCGCCGGCGCTGATTTTGTCAATACGGCGCGAGGCTTTATGTTCTCATTGGGTTGCATCCAGGCGATGCGCTGCCATCTCAATACTTGCCCCACCGGCATCACAACCCACGATGTGCGCTTGCAAAACGGCCTGGTGGTTGAGGAAAAATATCTGCGCGTTGCTAACTACGCCAAAAATGTTAACAAGGAAATTAACATGATCGCTCATTCATGTGGTTTGCATCACGCACGACAGTTTAAGCGTGAGCATGTGCGCATCGTTGAAACAGCGGGTAAAAGTGTGGCACTGAATATTTTGTATCCTTATCCCGAGTTACTAAAGAAAAAAATATAAATCATTTCCTTCATTCGGTCGTTCTCCCAAAACGCAGTCAGCTTTGAATCGTCATCCCCGCGTTGTTGCGTCTGTTTATTCATCAATTTACGACAAGCTATTTTCAGCAAGCTTCAGATAAAGGGGTAAAAAAGTGCCTAATTGCAGCTTAAGTATAGAAGCCGCTTACCGATAATAGTTCGTCGTTCTTTGAATAGTCCTCACTTAATCACGGGTCGTCATAAAAATCTCTGTTTCTTGGAAATGCTAATAGACAATGTTTCGTTTTTTTATCAATCAAGATGATCGCAGAATTATTACCATCAGTGGATTGACACTGGTGACTCTCATCTTGTTAACAGGTTTCTCTGTCTATAGGATCATGCAACCACAGACTGAAGCGATGACGACTTCGGGTCTGAACGTGGCATTAGAAAATATGGTTAAGCTGATCGAAAATCAGATGACACATTCCATATCACATACAAAAACAGCATCCACTCGTATTTCTCTGGTTCAAAGCTTGGAAAAAGCCAATTCGAATGCACTCAAAGACGAAGGGGCTATCAATTTAATTAAATCTTCAGAAACAATGCTGAAGAATAACTTCTCAGGTGTCAGTATCTATGGCCCTGCAGGCAACTTGATACTCAGATCGGGTCTTCATTCCAATTACTCGGATCTCATGATTGAGTTAGATACTGGTCCGGATATCCGCAGCAATTTATTGTGGGATGATGGGAAATTTATTTTGCGTAATTCCATGCCTGTTCTGAATGATGAAAATAAATTCATTGGCCGTATCATAACGGAGGAACCGCTACCCGCTCTCACCAGAATATTTACAGAAATCACCCTGATTGGCATGACGGGTGACTTTCTGCTGTGTGCTCCTGTGAAAGGAAATAATCTGGAGATGGACTGTTTTCTACGTGGGTTTGATGGTAATCATTTTAAACGTATGCAGCGCATCATGGACAACAAACCGTTACCGATCCACTATGCGCTAGCAGGGCAAACCGGTATTAAATTCACCAAGGACTACCGGCAAATCGATGTTGTCGCAGCGCATTCGCCTGTTGCCTATGGATTAGGCGCTGTACTCAAAATTAATGAACACGAGTTGTACGATCATCTGACGGATCAGATTAAAACGATCTTGCTGTATCTGGGGCTATTTGTAGCATTTGGCATAGCAATTCTGTATTGGTTGACCTTGCCGCTGATTCAAAAATCCATTAAATCCAGAAATGCATTGATAAAAACGCATAGAAAGTTAATACAGGCTAGAAACCATGCCGAGAAAATTTCTTCTGAACTGACTGCCTATATCAACGCTATTGGCAGAATTGCTTTAATCGCCTTTATCGATCGCCATGGAAAGATTATACAAGTCAATGATAAATTGTGTGAAATCAGTGGTTACTCCGCAGAAGAACTGATAGAACAAGATCATCGCTTATTGAACTCACAGATACATCCAGAATCATTTTTTGTTGACATGTGGGCAACTATTACCAAAGGTGAAATCTGGCACCAGGAAATCTGTAACCGCAATAAAGCAGGAACACTCTATTGGGTGGATTCAGCAATCATACCGATTGTGAGTGCCCCTGGGAAAACCGATTGTTATTTGTCGATCAGTGTCGATATTACCGCACACAAACAAAAAGACTGTGGCTTGAGCGAACGGCTTAAAGAAAGTAATTGCCTGCAAATTATCAGAAATTATATGGGACAGGATCTCAGTACAGAAAAGATATGCCAGAACATATTGGAATCCCTCATCCTGGCCCTGCATTCTCCTGAAATGGCAGTTGCCATGATTGAACTGGGAAACAAGCAATTCGCTACAGCGGGATACCACGCAAACCTTCGCAATGAAATCAGCGCAAAAATTATGTCGAATGGAGAAGTATGTGGACTGTTAAAGGTATCTTACTTGCAAGACCTGGCATTCACATTTCCCTATGAACAGAATCTGATTGACACCATTGCACATGACCTGGGTCGTTGGTACGAACGCAAAGAGGCTGAACAGCGCATTATTCAAATGGCAACGCATGACGCGTTAACAGGCTTACCCAATCGGCACTTGCTGCAAGATCGCATCGAACAAGCACTGGTCCATGATACACGCCATCAAAGGCAAATGGCTGTGCTGTTTATCGACTTGGATCATTTCAAAACTATCAATGATTCATTAGGCCATGACATCGGTGATCTTTTACTAAAGGCGGTAGCCAAGCGATTGTCGGCATGTGTCCGCAATGAAGACACTGTTGCGCGTCAAGGCGGCGATGAATTTATTGTGGTGCTAAATTCCATCGCGGAATCCCTGGATGCTGCAAAAGTGGCTCAAAAGATTCTGGATTCGATGATACAGCCTTATCATATCCATGAAAACGAGCTACATATCGGCGGCAGCATCGGCATTGCGGTATTCCCGGATGATGGAACCAGTGCGGAAGCATTATTGAAGAACAGTGATGTAGCCATGTACTATGCCAAAGAAAATGGACGCAATAATTATCAGTTCTTTACCGATGAACTCAACAAATCAGCTCACGAGCGGCACACTCTCGGTCTTGATTTACGCCATGCGCTAGAGCGTGACGAACTGGTTCTATACTACCAGCCTGTCATGGATATGCCGGATCATCAACTTTATAGTGTGGAAGCGCTGCTGCGTTGGCGGCACCCTGAACATAAATTGATTTCTCCGGATAAATTCATTAGCTTGGCGGAGGAAACCGGGCTGATTATTCCGATTGGTGAATGGGTTCTGAAAACAGTCTGTATACAAATCAAAACGTGGCAGAATCAGGGTTATACTGTTCCAAGGGTGGCCATTAATCTATCAGGAAGACAGTTCCGGGATAAAGATTTAACAAAAAATATTTCTCGAATACTGAATGAAACCGGGGTGGAAGCAAAATATATCACCCTGGAGATCACCGAGAGTATGCTGATCGATAACATTGAGAAAGTCGTCGAAACACTTAAATGTTTGAGTGACATGGGCATACATATCTCAATTGATGACTTTGGTACTGGCTATTCAAGCCTCAGTTACCTGAAACGTTTCCCAATTCATACGCTTAAAATAGACCGCACATTCGTTCGTGATATCGTAACCGATAAGAACGATCACACGATTGTCGCCGCTATCATTGCGATGGCACACAGCCTGGAAATGGATGTCATTGCAGAAGGTATTGAAACAGCAGAACAGCTTAATCTATTAATCGCACAAAAATGCAATCACTATCAAGGCTATTATTTCAGCAGACCGGTACCCGTTTCTGAGATCGAAAACATTTTAAAGAAATTCATACCAGAAATAAGCAAGATACACGCACTTCGCATAGCCAAATAATCCGCTCTTGAAATTCCGGCACCGCCCCCCACGTAGGAGCCAATAACCTACGGAGGGAGAATTTCATGCGTTTTGACAAACTAACCACCAAATTTCAACAAGCCTTTGCAGATGCTCAAAGCATCGCTGTCGGTCAGGATAATCCGGCAATTGAGCCGCAGCATCTACTACTGGCGCTCCTGCAACAGGAAGATGGCAGTACACTCTCTTTGCTGCAACGTTCCGGCGTCAATACCGCTCCATTGCTGGAAAGCATCAAGCAAAGCGTGCAGCGATTACCCAAAGTTGAAAATTCAGGAGGGGAAGTAAATATTTCTCGCACGCTGAATAACCTACTGAATTTGGCAGACAAAGAAGCGCAAAAACGCAACGATCAGTTTATTGCTTCAGAGGTGTTTCTTTTGGCAATCCTGCAGGACAAAGGCGAGATTGGTACTTTACTCAAGCAGCATGGTGCCAATCACACAGCTTTGGAAAAGGCCATCAATGCGATACGAGGCGGTGAACAAGTCAGCAGCGCTGAAGCTGAAAGCAGCCGCGAAGCCTTAAAAAAATATACCCTGGATCTTACCGAACGCGCACGTCAAGGCAAGTTGGATCCAGTCATCGGACGTGACGATGAGATTCGCCGTGCGATACAAGTTTTGCAACGGCGCACTAAAAATAATCCTGTCCTGATTGGTGAGCCGGGTGTCGGCAAAACCGCCATTGTTGAAGGCTTGGCGCAGCGCATTATCAATGGCGAGGTACCTGAAAGCTTGAAAGATAAGCGTGTGCTCTCTTTGGATATGGCCGCACTCCTGGCAGGTGCCAAATACCGGGGGGAATTTGAGGAGCGTCTCAAATCAGTGTTGAAAGAACTTGCACAAGACGAAGGAAAAACCATTGTATTCATTGATGAGCTGCATACCATGGTGGGCGCAGGCAAAGCGGAAGGCGCAATGGATGCGGGTAATATGCTAAAGCCCGCATTGGCGCGCGGTGAGTTGCACTGTGTCGGTGCCACTACCTTGGATGAGTACCGCAAGTATATTGAGAAAGATGCTGCGCTGGAGCGACGCTTCCAAAAAGTATTGGTAGAAGAACCTACTGTGGAAGCCACCATCGCGATACTGCGCGGCTTACAGGAGAGATACGAAGTACATCACGGTGTTGATATTACCGATCCGGCAATTGTCGCTGCTGCGGAACTGTCCAATCGTTATATCACTGATCGTTTTCTGCCTGACAAAGCCATTGATCTGATTGATGAAGCCGCAGCGCGCATTCGTATGGAAATTGATTCCAAACCCGAAGCACTGGATAAGCTGGATCGACGCCTGATACAGCTCAAAATCGAGCGTGAAGCAATAAAAAAAGAAAAAGATGAGGCTTCACAGAAACGCCTGCAATTACTTGAGGATGAAATAAAGCAAAAAGAACGTGAGTATGCTGATTTGAATGAAATCTGGAAAACTGAAAAATTCCATGTGCAAGGTTCCCAGCAAATCAAGGAGGAGATGGAGAAGATCAAGCTGGAAATCGAAGCGGCCACTCGCAAAGGCGATTGGCAAAAAGTCTCGGAATTGCAATATGGCCGCCTTCCACAATTGGAAGCGCAATTGCAATCCCAACTCAGTGACCAAAAACAGCAAAGCGTAAAAACTGAATCAGGTTCTGCAGCCGCACCTAAATTATTGCGCACCCAAGTTGGTGCTGAAGAAATTGCGGAAGTAGTATCGCGTGCCACCGGTATTCCTGTGTCTAAAATGATGCAAGGTGAACGTGAAAAATTGTTGTTGATGGAACAAAAATTACATGACAGGGTAATCGGTCAGGATGAGGCGGTACGTTTGGTATCCGATGCGATCCGGCGCTCCCGTGCCGGATTGGCTGACCCTGACCGGCCTTATGGATCATTCCTGTTTCTGGGACCGACCGGTGTAGGTAAAACTGAATTGTGTAAGGCGTTAGCCGGATTTTTATTTGATTCAGAAGACCATTTAATACGTATCGATATGTCCGAATTTATGGAAAAACATTCGGTAGCACGTCTGATTGGGGCGCCGCCCGGCTATGTCGGTTATGAAGAAGGCGGTTACTTAACTGAGCTCGTGCGCAGAAAACCCTACGCCGTCATTTTGCTGGATGAAGTGGAAAAAGCGCATCCGGATGTATTCAATGTGCTGCTACAAGTTCTGGATGATGGTCGTATGACGGATGGTCAGGGGCGTACCGTCGATTTCAAGAATACGGTGATTGTCATGACGTCCAACCTGGGCTCGCAAATGATCCAGGAAATGTCCGACAGTCCATATGAATCGATCAAGCATGCAGTGATGGGTGAGGTAAAAGCTCATTTCCGCCCTGAATTTATTAATCGTATTGATGAGGTCGTGGTGTTTCATGCTTTGGATCAAAAACATATTCATTCAATTGCGCAGATACAGCTTCACTATCTTGAAACCAGACTGGCCAAACTGGAAATGAAACTTGAGGTTAGCGATGCAGCATTATCCGTGATTTCTCAAGCTGGTTTTGATCCGGTATTCGGTGCGCGACCTTTAAAGCGCGCGATCCAGGCGCAAATTGAAAATCCGCTGGCAAAAGAGATCCTGGAGGGTAAATTTATTGCCAAAGATACGATTAAAGTTGACTGCAGCGATGACAGAATCAGTTTTTCTAAAATGAATGGATAGAACGCTGATATCGATTGATTAAAACATAGCGTCTCAACGAGATTCGGGTAAAATATATTTTTTTTACTGGATAAGTTGTCATGTTTAAAGGTAGCTTGGTTGCCATCGTTACTCCGATGGATGAAGAGGGTGGATTAGATCTGGAACGTTTCCGCTCTCTTCTTGATTTTCATATAGACCAGGGTACCGATGGTGTTGTGGTAGTTGGCACTACAGGCGAATCTCCCACTGTGGATTTTGAAGAACACCATCTACTCATGCGCACTGCAGTGGATCATGTTGCTGGACGCATACCGGTCATTGCAGGTACGGGTGCTAATTCAACCCGTGAAGCGATTGATTTATCGATTTACGCAAAAAATGCCGGAGTAGATGCCTGCCTCTCGGTTGCCCCTTATTACAATAAGCCCACTCAGGAAGGGCTATATCAGCACTTTAAGGCAATTGCGGAGGCGGTTGAAATTCCGCATATCTTATATAACGTTCCCGGTAGGACCGTTGCAGATATCCACAACGATACCGCATTACGTTTGACACAGATTCCCAATATTGTGGGTATTAAAGATGCAACCGGCGATATTGGACGAGGCTCTGATTTATTAGCGCGCGCGCCAGCGGGTTTTTCCATCTATAGCGGAGATGATGTCAGTGCATTAGCACTGATGTTATTAGGTGCGCATGGTGTTATTTCAGTCACAGCAAACGTAGCTCCCAGAATGATGCACGACATGTGCATGGCCGCATTTGCTGGCAATCTGAAGACCGCTCGAGCGCTCAATAATCAGCTGTTACGCTTACATATCGATTTATTTGTCGAAGCTAATCCGATTCCTGTGAAATGGGCTGTTGCACAAATGGGCTTAATGGGTCTTGGAATTCGCCTTCCCCTCACACCGTTATCCGCTCAGTATCATCAGCTTATTCGCGAAGCCATGCAATCGGCCAATATCCGTGATTTGAAGGAGTAAGATGTCAAAAATGAAATGGCGGAAAGTAACCGTGCCGTCGCTAGTATTGGTGCTTTCATTGACAAACACGGGCTGTAAGATGCTCGATCTGTTTCCTGAAACCAAGAGTATTGATTACAAGTCGGCTGGAAAACTTCCCCCCTTGGATATTCCGCCTGATCTGATTCAACCTGCGATTGATGAGCGCTACTCAATTCCTGAGTCCAACTCGTCCAGTAGTAGCACAACGTTTTCTGCCTATAGCAGCGAACGTGGCGGGCAACCCAAGGCTGGCACGCCTTCCTTTATACCGTCATCGATTCAGAATGTACATATTGAGCGCGCCGGCACGCAACGCTGGCTGGTTGTACCGCAATCACCTGAAATGGTATGGCCGGTAGTCAAAGAATTCTGGCAGGAATTGGGTTTCCTGATCAAAATGGAAGTCCCTGAAGCAGGTATTATGGAAACAGACTGGGCCGAGAATCGAGCCAAGATTCCACAAGACATTGTACGAACTTTTCTCTCCACTTTCCTGGATAGTATCTATTCCACTGCTGAGCGTGATAAATTTCGTACCCGTCTAGAGCGCAATGAAACGGGTAGCACTGAAATATATATCAGTCACCGCGGTATGAATGAAGTGCTGGAAGGAGGCAGTCTTAACCGCACCATCTGGCAGCCTCGTCCCGCTGATCCTGACTTGGAAGCTGAAATGCTATCCCGGTTGATGATGCGTTTTGGTGTAGCAGAAGAACAAGCCAAGTTGGAGTTAACTACGGGTAGAAGCACTACTCAAGAACGCGCCTACATTGACCGGGAAACAGGAAGCACACTGATCATCAATGAAGCGTTTGACAGATCATGGCGACGCGTCGGGCTGGCGCTTGATCGCATCGGTTTTACCGTTGAGGACCGTAATCGGGTGGAAGGTGTTTATTTTGTTCGCTATGTCAATCCTGATAACGATAGTAAGAAAAAAGGCGATGGCGAAGGTATTCTGTCGGGAATTATGTTCTGGCGTAGTGATGATAAGGCAGATGCAAAAGCTGCAAAATACCGCATACACGTTGATAATACCGGAACCAATACCAGCAAGGTTACTTTGCTCAATGATGATGGAACGGCAACAAATTCTGCTACTACCAGTCGTATTCTGAAGCTATTACATGAACAGCTTAAATAGCAGAGGAGAGCAGGCTGGCATAAACTTCCTGGAAAGATAGCTGAATATTTTATTTTCTCCTTGCAGTGTTCTAGAGTAAGGCAAATTTTCAACAATTCAAGTCAAATACGCTAGAAAATGAGTTTGTAAATTTAAAAAAACAAAACCGCCTTGAAAGGCGGTTTTTTATTAATTCCTCAAACAGAGGGATTATTTTTTGCTATCTGCTTCTCCACCGCTCATGATTTTCTCATAGTTTGCTTTTTCGGTTTCAGGCAGCGCTTGGCTAGGTTTGCCACCGCATGCAGACAATGTTAGAAGAGCCAGTAAAAATGCAGCCAGAAGAGTATATTTCATTGTGTAATTTTCCTTATAAAAAAGTTCTCTTTTTCTTTAACTATTAGTTAAAAAAATGAGTATATAACGAACTTAACCAATCATTCAAGCAAGTTTTTGTTTTTGGTTTAACCGAGAGGCTCTTCATATTTACCTTCGGTATATCAACCGAAACAGGCAACTATATACATATTGCCCCTTACGAAATCTATCCGATTGACTGAAATACAGAACTCAGGAAGCGCAGGGAACACTCGAAAGAAATACGATCATCGGCCTTGCGGATGTAGCGGAAGGTTAAACACCGAGCGCATCATATTTCCTTGCTTAGAATCTCAGTCAATGTACGAGATACGCCCGTTTGCCAAGCGGGCAGATTTAAATTAAATCTCTTTTCCAGCTGACAAGTATTTAAGCGTGAATTCAATGGGCGTTTTGCAGGCAAAGGAAAATCACAACTCGTTATGGGCAGAAGGGCATGCGGTTGAATTTTTAATGGAAGATTTGCGTGTCTCGCATGCTCCAAGATAAAACGGGAAAATTCATACCATGATGTATATCCTTTGGCTACCAAGTGATATAAGCCGGAAACCTCATGCTGATGCCTTAATGAAAGTAACGCGTAGGCAGTAATATCCGCTATCAATTCTGCACCGGTGGGTGAACCAATCTGATCATTGACAATTGTTAACTTGTCACGTTGCTGTGCTAAACGCAGTATCGTTTTAATAAAATTATTGCCATGCGTTGCATAAACCCAACTGGTACGGAATATTAAATGTGAGCATCCGGACGCAACAATATTGTTTTCACCTTCCAGTTTGGTTTTTCCATACACATTGAGGGGATCCGTCGCATCTGTTTCAAGGTGCGGTTGCTCACCACTGCCGTTAAAAACATAATCTGTAGAATAATGAACCAACCAAGCGTTCAATTGCTTTGCTTCTTGTGCAAGCACGCCAGGGGCCTGCGCATTTAAGATATGTGCTAATTCCGTTTCACTTTCAGCTTTATCCACAGCAGTATAAGCGGCGGCATTGACAATGATATCGGGTGCAATTTTTCGTATCGTTTGTTTGATGCCTGCAAGATTGGTAAAATCACCACAGTACTCATCGTTTGCTGAATTTAATGCAATTAGTTCGCCTAAAGGCGCTAAACTCCGCTGCAGCTCCCATCCTACCTGACCATTTTTACCGAATAGCAAAATTTTCATTGCGATGACTGTAACTCAGCGTAATTCTTTTCTATCCATTCCCGGTATGCACCAGTTTGAACATCAGCAATCCATTGCCGGTTTTCCAAGTACCAATGAATAGTTTTACGGATGCCTGTTTCAAAGGTTTCCGCTGGCTTCCAGTTTAGCTCGCGTTCAATTTTGGTGGCATTGATGGCATAACGACGATCGTGTCCCGGCCGGTCTTTGACGTAAGTGATCAGATGATGAAAGATAGAACCTGGATATAATTCTTCCAATAAATTACAGATTGTTTGCACAATTTCAATGTTGGGTTTCTCATTCCAGCCGCCAATATTATAAGTTTCTCCCGGATTACCTGCTGCTAAAACACGGCGAATCGCACTGCAGTGATCGGTCACGTATAGCCAGTCACGAATTTGCAGACCATCACCATATACCGGTAAGGATTTCCCTGTTAATGCATTAACAATCATCAAAGGGATCAGTTTTTCCGGAAATTGGAAAGGACCATAATTATTCGAGCAATTTGTAGTCAGTACAGGCAGACCGTAGGTATGGTGATAAGCCCGCACCAAATGATCACTGGAAGCTTTGCTGGCGGAATAGGGGCTATTGGGCTCATAGCGATGTTCCTCAGTAAATGCGGGCTCATTCTGGCTCAACGAACCATATACTTCGTCGGTTGAAACATGGAGAAAGCGGAAATTCTGTTTTGCGGTTGTTTCGAGTTCGTTCCAGTAAGCACGTACCGCCTCCAATAAGCGGAATGTGCCCAGAATATTGGTCTGAATAAAGTCTTCCGGACCATGGATCGAACGATCTACATGACTCTCAGCGGCGAAATTAATAATGGCCCGGGGCTGATGCTGAGCCAATAATCGTGAAACGAGTTCGATGTCCCCGATATCCCCATGCACAAAAATATGTCTTGGGTTTCCCGTTAATGAGGACAGGTTTTGCAAATTACCCGCGTAAGTTAATTTATCAAGATTTACAATTTTTTCATCAGATTGCGTCAGCCAATCCAGAATAAAATTACTGCCGATAAATCCCGCGCCACCCGTGACCAGAATCATGAAGCATCCTTAGAGAATAAATTGATTGTATGAATAATCTTTAAAGTTCCTATTGTTTCCAAAATTACATAACCTACTCTCACTCACGATTCCAGATAGGTAGCGTTCCCAGTTCACCGGATTTTACTTGAAATTCACAGTCAATGCCGATTCCCGGTACCCATATGAGCTTATCATCACAAAACAGCAATGGCATCATAGTACGCTCCCATGGCGGTATCGAAGCTTCTTGTAATAGGTTCTTTAAACTTCGTCGCGGACGGTTACAAGCCGGTGTAAAACGTTCTCCACCGCTACGCGAACGCACAGTTATTACTTTATTTAATATTTTCTGTTGATCGATACCTTGATTTTCTGCCTGGATAAAACGAACGGTGCCACTCAAATGTTGCAGCGTTAAAAACGCTCCGCCGCGCCATATGTATTGGCATTGTTCGGGTTGCTCCGAAAGTTTTTTTCTAGCTAATATGTAGACAGCGCCTTGATAACAACGAATTTCAGTAGTGCCAAAGCTGATATGGAATTGATTATCCGAAGATAGCGATAAAAGTTGATGCAAAATTTCTTCTAATTTCGCTGTGCTGGGGAGATCCGCACCCTGTTGCAACAAAGTATAGCGAAACAGATTTTTGGCGCGCGGAAAACTCAGTTGACGTAGGCCATCGACTTGAAGCTTACCGGAAACCAGGCAATCTTCACTATCGATTGCAGCCAGCTCATCCAATAACAACGATGCTTCGGACAAGTGACGACTGGTGCGTAACAGCGTTTGAGAGTAATTGGGGTATCGCCCTCTCAATATGGGCAGGATGTCATGACGCAGAAAATTTCTATCGAAAGTAATACTGTCATTACTTTCATCGTTGATCCAGTTCAATTTATTTTGCCGTGCGTAGGATTCGATCCTGCTGCGAGAAACTTCCAGTAGCGGCCGGAGTATTTGCGGTGCATTATCAGAGAGTTGTTTTCTCACAACCGGCATGGCACTTAATCCTTTAATGCCTGCACCACGAAATAATTGTAATAACAATGTTTCGGCTTGATCGTCCAAATGCTGTGCGAGCACCACATAATCAGCTTGTACGTGATTAAAAATGCGATAGCGTTCGTCGCGAGCAACCGCTTCAAGGCTTATACCGGATTCTTTGGGGATGTGTATATACGCAACGTAGACAGAAATGCCATAAGCGTAACAAAGATCACAGCAAAATCTGCTCCACAGTACTGCATTGCGACTGATGCCATGATTAACATGCACAGCAGAAAGCGTAAATTGCATTTGCTTGGATAGCATGACAAGTACATGCAGTAATACGATCGAATCTATACCGCCACTCAAGGCAATCGTTAAATGATTACCCTGTTTAATATGTGCAAGTAATACTTTTTTAGTATCACATACCAGGCTATTCGACTTTGACTTCCTTATATGAGCCATATGCCATGAGTCGCTCGATGCGTTTTTCCAGAAGTGTCTCGGTAGAATGATCTTGAAGTTTGCGGAGCGATTCCTGTAAAACGGTTTTTACCGATTGCATCACTGCCGGATAATCGCGATGCGCTCCGCCAATGGGTTCAGTAATAATACTATCGATCAAATTCATTGCTTTCAGCCGATCGGCGGTAATACCCATAATCTCTGCGGCTTCCGGTGCCTTGTCTGCACTTTTCCATAGAATGGAGGCGCAACCTTCAGGAGAGATGACGGAATAGGTGGCATATTGCAGCATGTGTATCACATCACCGACCGCTACCGCCAAGGCACCGCCGGAGCCACCTTCGCCAATAATGATGCAGATCACAGGCACTCTTAATTCTGCCAGGACGTAAAGATTCTTACCGATGGCT
The DNA here is from genome assembly GCF_024282095.1 of Nitrosomonas sp. Taxonomy (GTDB): domain Bacteria; phylum Pseudomonadota; class Gammaproteobacteria; order Burkholderiales; family Nitrosomonadaceae; genus Nitrosomonas. The sequence continues at coordinate 15,546 of NZ_JAMWZS010000008.1, read as the reverse complement.
TCAGATTGTCCCCGCTCTTCTGCATCGATACCCGGATAGGCACCCGGCGTATCGATAAAAGTAATCAGCGGGATGGAAAATTTCTCAGCCAAACGCATTAGGCGCAACGCTTTACGATAACCCTCCGGCTTCGGCATGCCAAAGTTACGATAAATTTTTTCCCGGGTATCACGTCCTTTCTGATGACCGATGACCATAATGGTTTGGCCGTTGAAACGTGCCAAACCGCCCACAATCGCATGATCATCAGAAAAATTCCGGTCGCCGTGTAATTCTTCGAAATCTGTGAATAGATGTTCTATATAGTCCAGCGTATAGGGGCGCTGCGGATGTCGGGCGACTTGCGAAATTTGCCATGGGGTCAATTTTGCATAGACATTTTTTGTGAGTGATTGGCTTTTTGCCTGTAATCGTGTGATTTCAGATGAAATGTCCAGTGCAGAGTCATCTTGAGCAAAGCGTAGCTCATCTATTTTTGATTCAAATTCTGCAATATTTTGTTCAAATTCCAGAAAAGTGATTTTCATGTAGACTAAGATATAATCCTAAAACCGTGATGATACAGGATTTGTAGGTAAATCTGCAGGGCAGAGTTAATCAAAATGATGCCAATCCTGAGCTAGCGTCTTCAATTACGAGTAACACCCGTTTGATCGGTTGAGGTTAATTTTTGTGCAATGCAGTATCGGACTTCATTAACTCAACGAGGAGCTTCTTATGAAACGACGCATCTTTCTTCAAGGAATGAGTGTAGTTACTGCTTTACCCGCGCTTTCATTTTTGTTACCGGCACAATTGGTCGCGGGTGATATTAATCCGCAAACTGCAATCGAGCCACTCAACAAACCCCATGAAGCATGGCGTGGATTGGTGTCGCCGGAAGCCTACCGGGTTTTATTTGAAGAGCATACCGAGGAACCTGGAAGCAGCGAATTAAATCATGAGCATCGAGCAGGGACCTTTATCTGTGCCGCATGCTATTTGCCGCTGTTTGAAAGTCAATATAAGTATGAGAGCGGGACTGGATGGCCGAGCTTTACACAGCCCATTCCTGGGCATATGGGGACAAGACGCGACTTTAAGCTGATTTTTCTGCGCACTGAATATCACTGTATACGATGCGGAGGGCATCAGGGGCATGTCTTCAAAGATGGACCGCCACCGCGAGGTGAGCGCTGGTGTAATAACGGACTGGCGCTAAAGTTTGTACTGGAAACCGATCAACTGCCGGCACCGAGGGGGTGAGTATATGTGGACGTGGCTTTGTCGACGGCATTTTATGATTGTCTTATTGCTGTCCATATTAGTATTGAGTGCTTGCCAGCAAATGGATACACCCATCGCAGAATCAGCAACTGCACAGGTACCAAGCGAGAATCTAGAGGTGGCAATTTTTGCCGGCGGTTGTTTTTGGTGCACTGAATCTGATTTTGACAAAATACCCGGAGTCGTTTCGACCACATCGGGTTATATTGGCGGTACAGTGATAAATCCAACGTATAAACAAGTATCTGCTGGCAGAACGGGGCATGTGGAAGCTGTGCAAGTTCATTTTGATAAGTCAAAAACCAGTTTCTCTAAATTATTGGCAGCTTATTGGTTAACGATTGATCCGCTGACACCTAACCAACAGTTTTGTGATATTGGCTCACAATATCGCAGTGCGATTTTTTACCTTAATCCTGACCAAAAAGAATTGGCAGAGGCTTCAAAAAAGGCGCTGAAAGCATCCGGTCGATTTACTCAGCCTATTGTGACGGAGATTCTATCCGCCTCCGAATTTTACCGTGCAGAAGAATATCATCAGGATTATTACATCAAGAATCCACTTCGATATGGATATTACCGAAAAAACTGTGGACGTGATAAACGCCTGGAAGAATTGTGGGGGACTGAGCATTAATAAAATACAGGCTATCGCTTTGGCGGGAATGACGCCCAAAGATTTTTTACGTGATTATTGGCAAAAGCAGCCTTTGTTGATAAGAAATGCTCTGCCCGGTTTCGATGGTTTGTTAACACCCGATGAATTAATGAAGCTGGCATGTGATGAAGATGCACAATCCCGCCTTGTCGTTCAGAAAAATGGTAAATGGCATCTCAGGCATGGCCCGTTCAGTAATAATGATTTGTCAAAATTGCCTAAAAAGCAATGGACGCTGCTCGTACAGGATGTGAACCATTTTCTTCCATCTGCGCGTGATTTATTATCAAAATTTCGTTTTATACCCCATGCTCGCCTGGATGATTTAATGGTGAGCTATGCGCCTAAAGGCGGTGGAGTCGGGCCGCATTTTGATTCCTATGATGTGTTTTTATTACAAGGAATGGGATCCAGGCGCTGGCAGATATCCGCACAACAGGACGATCAATTCATTGCTGATGCGCCACTGAAGATTTTGAGGAATTTTCAACCCGAACAGGAATGGGTGCTGGAAGCTGGTGATATGCTGTATCTGCCGCCTCATTATGCGCATAACGGTATTGCGGAAGGTGACTGTATGACCTATTCCATTGGTTTTCGCGCACCGAGTCATCATGAGTTGATAACGCAATTTCTGGATTATCTGCAAGATAATGTTGCGGTGGAAGGCAGGTATTCCGATCCTGACTTGCAATTGCAACCCCATCCGTCAAAAATCAATGCAGCAATGCAGTCTCAGGTGAATTCGATATTGAAGAAAATTAAATGGAACCGCAGTGATATCGAAGATTTTCTGGGTATTTATCTTTCAGAACCTAAAACGCATGTTTTTTTTGAACAACCTGCGAAGCCTTTGGCACCCACTATATTTCAGCAGCAGATTAAAGAAAATGGTGTGCAGCTTAACTTAAAAAGTAGAATGTTAAGCGGTAATAACAAAATTTTCATCAATGGTGAAGTCTATAAAGTAAGTATTAATACATACAAAGAACTCATTAAACTTGCTGACAATCAGGAATTTCTGCCATCTTCAGAAACTGGGAATGAGACTAAAAAAATCCTTTATCAATGGTATGTTAGCGGTTATATCATGAGTAAGAATTAAGCAGCTAACAAACCTCCTGTCATTTGATATTTTATAGATTTCTCTAATTTTTCTGGACAGTATTATTGTATTCTGGTATTAAGGTTGTGGTCATTTATTATTTCTGAATGATCGATGAGCTGTTTTACATAATTTATTTTTTCGTCAAAAATTTTTTTGAATATAGGAGATAAAGAATATGAAATACTCTCTATTGATTGCTGCCCTTTTAGCGACTTTTTTGGTTGGTTGCGGTGAGCCAAAACCAGGTCAATATCCACCCAGTTTTATGGATGATCGTGAAGGCACACCTAAATAATGAAATATTGGTTTATTTTTAGTTTAAAACAACCGCCTTTAGAGGGCGGTTGTTTTTTTGGAAGTATTTAAGACCGCAGATTGCCAAGCAATATTTTTTATTTGCGTGTCAGATAGAAGGATGTTGAGCATATCCAACTTTACACTTTGTAGCTATTCAATCATTTAACTCAAATTTGTATAATCAAACTACTTCGATTATGCTATTACACACAAGTAAACAGAAAAACACGGAGATTAAATGATTAAATTTTCACTATTAGCCACGGCATTTGCAATATTAGTATTAACTGCTTGTGAAGGAAAGAAAAGTCTGGACGGCTACCCGATGGATAAACCACCTCCATCTGCTTATGCACCGAGAGACTCTGAACCTGCTCCTGATAAACCCTGAGAATTTCTAAATATTGTCACTTTAGGAGTATGTTGGATTGCTGGAATCGAGGCAAATGCTGAGTTAATAGACATCCTATCCGTTTCGTTGAAAAGACGAACTTGTCTTTTAGCAGAGCAGCAAATTGATGGGTTGTTAGAAAAGGCACCCCGGTATACCGATCCGGTTGATGGTGGAGCGCTATCTGAAGCCAGTAATCCAACGAATCGAATGAAGTTGTGGTAGTTTGCTGAGAAGAGGTTTTTACTAGCGATAAAAACGCTGGTGAAGCAAGCGAAATAACTGAGAATTGCCTTGCCGAAGCAGATTGAACGGTCTCAAAGTGTGTGTTCCTGATGAATACATACAAGCTGTGTACTACGCGTGCGGCAGATTTAATGAGCTAGGCGCAAATAACAGTGGTACGAATCTACGTTGAAAGAATGATTCGTGACATTGCAAGCTGTAAACCATCGATCGACACCCTCTAAACCATCCTCGGTTCAATTGGTTGCCGGGATTGCCAAAAGAATCCACGCTACAACGCAATGATAAACGTACGGTGTTACAGTGTATATATGCCTTGGTAGTGAAAGAAAGAGTAAGGTGTATAGACGCTATGAATTTGGCGTAAAGGCTGGAGCACTATAAGGAAAGCCGCTTCGTCGTGGGATGAAACCCTTTCTGGTATGTCTAGCGGGCCGTTGAAAAACGCTTTCGGACAACCGATACCAGACAAAAACAGGTGAGAAAGCGTAGTGTATGTATGCTAAATGAGCATGTTGAGCCTGTTTTTACACCGTAGCGGCAACGCAGATAGTTTTTCAACGGTCTGCTAAAGAGGTTGTCACGATGGCTTTCTTGGCTAACTATTCAAATTTGCATTTGTTTTTCTGCTTTTATCAAGAAGATTTCAGTTATTATTCCATTTGTCGTAGTTATTTCTTTCGTTGATACTGTACGATATGACTTATGTATAGATTTTCCCTGCTTATTTTTGCCACAATTAATTTTGTTGTTGTTTCTGCTATTCGTGCTGAAACATGGGTGCTTCCGCCACATGATGTCGATATTTTTGGCCAAATACGAACTACTCATGCAAGTCGTGAGGAGACGCTACTGGATATAGCACGTCAATACGATATTGGCCAGATTGAGATTCTGCTGGCCAATCCGACGGTTGATCGATGGTTACCCGAAGATGGTGCAAAAGTTGTTTTGCCAAGTCGATATATTATCCCTCATGCTGATCGCAAAGGCTTGGTACTCAATCTACCTGAAATGAGAATTTACTACTTCCCGGAACCTGTCAGAGGAGAGAAGCCTATGATTATTACGCATCCGGTGGGGATTGGTCGAATGGATTGGGTGACCCCACTGGGCGTGTCAAAGATCGTTGATAAAAAGAAAGATCCAACCTGGACACCGCCGAAATCACTTCAAATGGATCGGATAGCTAATGGGGAGCAGCCTTACCCCAGTGTGGTGCCACCGGGCCCAACTAATCCCTTGGGTCGGCATGCTATGCGCTTAAGTATCGGTGGCGGTAGTTATCTGATACATGGAACAATCAAGCCGTTCGGTGTTGGCATGCGTGTTTCAGCTGGGTGTGTCCGCATGTACCCTGAAGATATCGAAGCATTATTTGATAAAATTCCATTGGGAACGCAAGTGCAGGTCGTTAATCAGCCTATTAAAGTCGGCTGGCTGCTGGACTCACTGTTTATTGAACTGCACCCACCATTGGAAGAAGATGAAGAGAAATTTGCTAACTACAAACAAATGACAATAAATGCTATCAATGACTTTCTTGCATTAAAAAGTAGTAAGAAAAATATAACTGAGGATTTTGAAATTGATCAGGAAGTTTTAAGAAAAGCAATCATCGAGAAAAATGGAATACCGGTTTTAATCTCACGTTCACGCCATCAAATTCAATTCCATACACAAAATAATTAAAGAGTGAAGCGAGGTGATTCATAAAAAAGCCCCTCAGATGAGGGGCTTTTTTGATTCTTACTGTGAATACTAACTGATTACTTATGCATTGCTTTTTTGAACATCCGATCAATTTTTGATTCTGTTTCCATTGAACGATTGTTTGCTTCATTAGCAATACGTACTGCATCATTTGCTTTAGCGCTTGCAGCGGCTGCTTCTGCTTTAGCTGCTGCTGCGTCAGCTGCAACAGCATTAACTTTAGTCTGTAATTCTTCTAACTGACCTGTGGTTGCACAACCTGTTAATCCAATAAAAGCACCTGCTATTGCTGCCAGTGTTAAAACGCGAACTGGATGCTTGATTTTTTCTTTCATTCCGATCTCCTCAGTGTTTATTCTATTTAATGCTTTAATGCGCATAAACATCCGCCACTTTACTAGCTACTGATACCTACATATCAGCAACCCGTTGGAATCTTATCTGATTTTTTCTGCAAAATAAATGGATTCTGTGACAAATTTACAAGAACGCTCATCCCAAAACCATGGATTACCTTGTAACTATATGACGTAAATTATTATTTAATTCGAGTGACCAATTCAAGTATTTAGCAACATATCGAATGATATCAATAGGCTGACTGCCCGGGTTTCTAGCGAATATTCACTAAGATACCGGGTTTTATCCATTTACCAAGCTGGTCGATCTGCTCATTTGTGAGCGCAATACAGCCATTTGTCCAGTTGTATTTATGATGAATTTCTTGATCGCCCCTGCCAATTCCATGTATTCCGATGTGACCACCCAATGGTGTATTTTGAGGTGGCGTCTTTCCCAAGTTCTTTGCTTCTAAAATTGATAACCAAATTTCTTCAGAAATTCTGTTTTCATCCAATGCACGTTTAGCTGTATCGAGATTTGGATAATTCAAGCCAAAAAAACGATAATAGCGGCTTTTTTCGTTGACCCAGCCGACTCTGAATCTACCTAATGGGGTTTTGTCGTCTTTTGTCATCTTGGACCAAGTGGTACCATAGCGCCCGATAGCTACATTCTTAAATACTGCTTGAATAGTACTGCCCTGCATCACCGATAACGTGTGTTCAATGGTATCAACATCAATCCATATTCCATTATCGGCTCGAACAGGGTTGTGTATTGCTGATAGGCCAAACATGCCAACCAAAAAAAATATCGAATAATGAATAAAAGAATTTTGCTTGGTCACTTTTAGATCATAAATAGTTAGGACGGCTAATTATGTCATAATTTAAGCATCCGGAAACTCACATTAAACCGAATGGAATTACTACGGAGGTACGGAAGTCGGGGTTAAGGCTCGCTATCGACAAGAGGGGCAGGAGAAGTTGATTGGCAGATGCTGTTTAATCGAAATGATTGAGTGGTTTGTCCGAGCTACAGCTAATGAACCGATCACCGAGTGCCAGAAAAACTCTATTTCTCCCTGCATTCTTAGCGGCGTAAAGTGCCTTATCAGCAGTATTGACCAAATGCTCCTCGTTCTTCATGCTCGCTTCTTTTAAGGCAACGCCGATACTGACAGAAATATTAATGTGAGCTTCATCAATATGAATTTGTTGCTTACTGACATGTTGGCGGATTCTCTCTGCAAAAAGAACAACAGATTTTGCATCGGTATTTCCATTATGACAAACAATCAGAAACTCTTCTCCCCCCATGCGACAAAAAGTATCGCCTTTTCGCGCAGTGTCTTTCATCGATATGGCTACTTCTTTGAGCACCTTGTCGCCAATGGCATGCCCATAGGTGTCATTGATATTTTTGAAGTGATCAATATCAATCAGCATGACAGCCATCAGTTGACCCGATCGGTTCGCAACACTCCATACATCGGTTAATGCTTCCATACCTGCACGCCGATTAGGCAATTCAGTCAATACATCGGTTAATGCAAAATGTTCCAGCTTACGATTGGTGACGGCCAGTTCTGCAGCAAAACGCTTGAGTTGCTCCCGGTCACGCTCCCAGGATTCTTGCAACTTTCGATAATGCCACGCTGCCCGTAATCTGGCTCGGAAAGCACGTGAATTGATCGGTTTTGTCACATAATCATCGACGCCTGCATCAAAGGCCTTGACGACTTCTTCCTCGTCTTCAACGCCAGTCAGCATAATAATATATAAATTCTGACCCCATTCGGTAGCACGCAAAGATTTAGTTAATTCCAGCCCGCTCATCACCGGCATAATCCAATCAGTGATGACAATATGCGGCGAGATTTCCATCGCTAAAGATAAGGCTTGTTGGCCGTTACTTGCGGTAAATAATGTGTGCCCACGAGTACTCGCCAGCAATCCCTCGATAAGAATGAGGCTGGATGGATCATCTTCTACTGCGAGGATCCGCAGTGGAGCAACATCTGTGTCATTTTCCTGACGCGGCGCAGCCGCATTTATCATCTTATGAAACGGCGGGAGAAGCTCTACAGCGGATATCTTGAGTATTTTCCCCCACGACTGCCATTCCTGCATAACCTGATCTATCAATGCGCCAAATGACTCGGCATCCAAACCGATTTTTCCACCCAGCAGCATCAACTCGGAAATTCGTTGGTTACGCTCTGACTCCTCGGCCAATCCAAAATCAGCAATCTGCTTTCCTAAATAAAATAAATGTACCAGTTGAAACGGGCGGGACCCTTCAGAAAAGCCCGACTCATCCGGCGTTTCATGGTAATAGACAGATTCAACAAAAATCTTGGGAACACCAAAATTAATCAACATTGCTGCGGTCAATTCGTTGTGATCAGTCTTCAGATGCTGTTGTTCCAGCCTGATCAGCGGTGTATCGAGCGTTTGTTGCGCTATTAATTCACTGTACTTATCCGGATAAATTGTAGCTAACGCTAAACAACCGATGCGCGCCATCAAACCGCAAGCGAACAATTCATCCGATGCAGATATCCGTGTCGACTTACCTAATTCTTGCATCACAATTGCCATGAGGAGCGAATGTGACCAGAATTCCTGGTAATCGAATTCCTTGCAAGAGCCTTTTTGATATTGATCGATCAGTGAGAATCCCATTGCCAGTTGTTTAACTGACAGTAAACCGACACGAGAAATCGCTTCTGTCACAGAAGTGATAGCACGCGTAGTCTGATTGGTCGAATTGGCCCGCTGGATCAAACGACCCGAGAGTGCAGGATCGGTTTGGACAAGTTTAGTGATCTCATTGATCGTTACGTCTTCTCGCCGACAGGCTTCCAATAAGGCAAGCGCCACGCCTTTGGGACTGGGTAACAACGTGCTAATTTTTAACTGATTAATATCAGCTACTTTCATAATTTATTCCTGTGGATTCAGCTGCCTGGATGAGTAACCGCTTTCCGAAAAGGAAAAATCCTTCATCAATTTATTGATGACGATAAAGTTTCAGTAGATTCTACGGTCATCATTGGTCGAGTATTTTTCTAATTTCGGTTATTACTTGTTGATAATGTTGCTGCAAGTTTTTCTGTAGCAATCTTGCATTTACTAATTCCCCAGCTTTCCCACAACTTTCCAGCTGTTTGAATATTGCCGATAAGTCTTCAGCACCAATATTAGCTGAACTGGACTTCAGTGTGTGTGCGGTTCGATATAGAGTATTTGTATCACCATTTATTATTGCTTGCTCAAGCTGACGAATATAACCTCAGTAGACTCAAGAAAGGTATGTAGAATTCTTTGAAGCAGTCTATGCTTTCCAGAAATATCCAGACTCCGAATTTGATCAAGTTGCGCCGGGTTGAGTACGGACGCATCATCAGTTCGACCCTTTATTTCAGCCAGTTGGATTTCCATCGTATTCATCCAGCCCATTTCTCCTTTAGATAATCAACGTATAATAACCGATGCAACCGATTTATCGAGTAGGATTGAAAAATCTTCCAATCAAGCATTTAAGCAATTTTTATGATCATTTTCAGCAGCCGGTACGCTCATTCCTGATACACCTCGGTGGCGAAACGGAGCAGTTGGGCGCTAAGTCTTAAACCGCTTTTTCTTGCTGCAGCGAGGTTGGCCTCAAATATCACTTTACCTTCTTTGATAGCCATGTTGAGCGCAACACCTTGCTGACCGACACCGGGGGTATCAGCAATCGTCAATATCGGTTTTCCGTCTAGTAGATTGATGATGTTGCCAAGACTATCTACAACAGAGCGGGTAATAAAAACAATCTGACAGCCGGGAAGTTCGTCGACATTTTTGGTATGGCGAATTAATAGTTCTTGCTCATGGACCTTCTTTTGCCGTATGTGCTGTAAATTCTCACCAAACGGGTCTTCGCCATGAATACATAGATTTAACACTGAATTATGCGCATTGGGCCATTCGGTGTAAGCAGCAAAATTATAGAGGAAAGCCACTTTCAATCGATACTCTGACGGGTGTTCAGCTTGTGCCGAGGGTGAATAACTCAATAATAAGAGCCAATGGAGTAGAACCGCAGAATAAATGACAACTATTGATTTCCTGGCAAAACGATTACGCTGTACGCCAATCGCTTTCAGCTTTTTGAGTATCCAGCCGTCGCCGCATATCCGCTTGGATATTCGTTGGTCGAGATAACAGAGAACCTTGTGCAAGTATGCCATACTAACAGGTACTTAGAAGCGATAGTCCATTCTGAAACGCAAGGTTCCGTCCGGTTGCAAAAAAATGTTTTGCCAGTTGGAGGCTGTGGTTGGATGCTGGTAATTCTCGTCAAACAGATTGTAGATGCTTAGCGATGCTTCAAGTCCCTTTACCCATCGAACATCGGTCACTAAATTAAGGTTGGAAAGAAAGTAGCTGTCTGTATTGGGGCCATCCACTGTTTTGCGCTTGCCGTAGTATTGCAATTCATAGCCGGCACGCAAGTTTTTCATCAAAGGTATCGGAACGGAAAGATTGAGTTTGCCAAGATGATAGGGAGAATTGGGAAGATGAGAATGGTGCTGATCCGCATCTTGAATACCGAAGCTAGCGCGCGTGCGCGCTCCCCAGTCCCAGGTTTTATCCACTGACAATTCCGTTCCTTTAGCTATTATTCTATGGGGGGTGGGTTGATAGACGAAGTTATTGGTAGCCAAATCGAATTGTTCTGTGATGATGCCATGCATATTCCAATAATAGGCGGAGGCACGCACAATCATATTGGTTATGGGCTGATAGTCCGCCACCAGTTCGGTGGTATCTACAGTTTCACCGTTTAATCCCGAGTTCACAGCACCGGTTACTGCGACACTACTGAAGTCACGCTCATAGGAATTCGGCGAGCGATGAGCACGACCGTACAATACCTTGAATGTTGTCTTCGGCGTAGCCTGCCAGACTAGTGCGCCGCGTGGACTTAACCGGTTACCAATCCAATTATTGTAATCATAACGCAGTCCAACCGTCGCAGATAACGTGTCGGTGATGCGCCATCCATCCTGCGCATACACACCGATACGTACGACAGCGCTATTAGTGACAATAAGGTTCTCATCGGTCGCTGAATTTTGGAAAGTTTGCTTGATGCTTGTACTATTTTGATATTCGACTCCCATCATCAACTGGTGATTAGTGATGGCTGTTGAGAGCAGGCGTAATTCAGCGCCATGCCAACTGCTGGGGCCGGTGACCCTGAATTTCTCTCCACCGAGAAAAAATGATTGCGAGAAATCATATTGCCCCAGAAACACCCGTGCTAATACATTCAGCGTGTTATTGGCAAAACTCTCGTTATACTGAAGCTGTGTTTGCAAGTGCGGATTGTTGAGCACTGTGCGTGTCAAAGGATCGCTTAAGAGTGACGAAGTAGGGTCTTCCTTATGACGATTGCCATAAAGAAAGTCGAACGAAAGCGATTTATACGATAGCCGCGCGAATCCCTGTTTAACATCTTCGCCATTCAAACCATTTGCTGTGCCGGAAATCCCGGAGCTGCCAAAATCAAAGAAGCGATCAGCCCCGCGGGCTTGCAAACCGGAAAAAGAAATCAATGCATCAATGCCATTGTCAAGTTTTTTCCCCATGCTGAGACGCTCTTGTACCATGCCCTCTGTTGTTTGATAGGAACTGGAAAACTCCGTGCCGTTTATACCGGAGCCATTGCGTGTAATGACGTTGACAACACCCATCATAGCATTCTCCCGTAAACCGCGCTGCCGGGCCCAGGAATAAACTCAATTCGCTCAATCAAATCAATATCCAATGGGAAATCACGTCCCACGGAACCCTGATCGTAAGTTGCATCGTTGATGCGGATCCCATTGACTAAGATCAGGATACGAGTGTTGAAATCCCCTGGTAAACCAAAACCCCGTACACCAGTATATTCATAGCGGTAGTCATATGTCGTATGAATTCCCGGGAGACTGGCGAGTGCTTCATTTAGAGTGCGCCAGCCATAAGTTCTGATATCCGCACGTGTAATCACACTGACAGCTGCGGCAACTTTCTGTTGGCTTTGTTCATATTTTGAAGCACCAATGATGCGGATGTTCATCAATTGTTCCAGGCTCATGTGTTCCAGACTTTTTGTGGCATGGGCGAATGGCATGTGACTGAGGAACAAATAAAACAGTAAGCTTCTCGCAGGGAAATTGTCTTTAAATGAATTGACTTGAAAGAAATTCAACATGATGAACTGGTATGACAACTAATGAGCCGTTTATGAAAAAGCCGTTTGCTTTAGCGGTCAAATTATAGAGTTGATGTAACGCGAATCATCAATCGATAAGCGCCACGCTAGTGCGGCATTTCATGAAGATTGTGGCTTGCAGCACTTTGACCGAACCCGTAAACGGATCCCCTTTCTGCTACACTCACTTGACTAGAAACAATGCATACTGCCAGTTTCTATTTTCCGCAAATACCTTGTTGTGTCAATATCTGTGCGGGTGCAATGGTTTTGTGGCGTGTGCTAACGACAAGATATGACACCCTCAATATGCTGCGGAAAAATAGTTTCGTGCAGCGAATTCTGATGTTTTTTTGAGGAAATTGACTTCTCAGGCAGACGCTAAAGTGTCTGAATACAGCAACACTCAGTATGAAACATCACTCAATTCATCTGGCAGACCGCTAGAAACGATAATCCAGCCTAAAACGCACAGTCCGACCAGCTTGAACAAAGCTATTTTGCCAATTGGTATCCGCAGCCGGATGTTGATAGCGCTCATTGAACAAGTTGTAGAAGCTCAATGATGCCTCCAATCCTTTTACCCAGCGCACATCAGTCACCAGATTCAGGTTGGAAATAAAATAATCATCGGTATTCGTGCCGTCGAGTGTTTTGCGTTTGCCGTAATATTGCAGCTCATAACCGGCTCGCAGGCCTGTCATCAGCGGTATGGGCATGGAAACATTCAGCTTGCCCAGCTGATAGGGAGAATTGGGAAGGTGTGAATGCTGCTGCTCGGCATTCTGAATGCCATAACTACCACGCAGCCGTGCGCCCCAGTCCCAGGTTTTATCAAACGATAATTCAGCTCCTCTGGCGAGTACTTTGTTGGATGCCTGTTGATATTGCGGAATTCCACTGAGCGGATCCACGCCTAACGTGATGATGTTGTACATATCCCACGCATAAGCGGTAGCACGTACATTCATATTAGGCAGCGGCAGATAGTCTGCCACGAGTTCAGCCGTATCGACTGCTTCACTGCGCAATCCCGGATTCGCAACTTGAGATACACCATCATTGAAGTCACGTTCATACGAATTGGGCGAGCGGTGAGCGCGACCATAAAGCGCCTTCAGTGTCGTCTTGGGAGTGGCTTGCCAGATCAGCGCACCGCGCGGGCTTAGTCGGTTGCCAATCCAGTCGTTGTGGTCATAACGTAAGCCTACCGTTGCTGACACAGTATCGGTGATGCGCCATTCATCCTGGGCATATACACCCAGGCGCACGACAGCGCTATGGATTGCCACATTTTCATCAGGATTGGCAAAATTCTGGAAAGTCTGTTTGATGCTGGTGTTATTTTGATACTCGAACCCGAGCATGAGCTTATGACCGGTCAAGGCAGTGGACAGCAGGCGCAATTCAGCGCCATGCCAGTTACTGGGGCCGGTAGTAAACGTTTTCTCGCCGTTGTAAATACTTGGCTGATCGTAGCGATATTGACCGAGAAACAAACGGCCCAATACATTAAGGGTATCGTTGGCAAAATTGTCGTTATACTGGATCTGTGTGTTGAGACGACGATCGTTTATTGACGCACCACTTGCCAGCGGATCGGAAAAGTACATGCCGGTGGGATCATCCTTGCGACGGTCACCATAAATGAAATCAAATGCAACAGGGCCGCGCGCTGCTCGCGCGAATAATTGTTTAACATTTTCTCCGTCCATGCGGTGCGCTACGCCTGAAACACCGGAATCGCCATAATTGAAGAAACGGTCTGTGCCACGGGATTGAAGGCCCGAAACGGAAATTAGCGCATCAATTCCGTTGTCGAATTGCTTACCAAAAGTAGCACGTTCCTGTGGCATGACCTCGGCTGTTTGATAGGAAGCCGAAAGCTCGGCGCCTTTCACACTGGAACCGGTGCGCGTAATAATGTTGACGACACCCAGCATGGCATTTTGACCATACACGGCACTACCCGGTCCCGGAATAAATTCGATGCGTTCGATCAGATCGATATCCAGTGGAAAGTCACGTCCCGTCGGCCCTTGATCATACGTGGCATCGTTGATGCGATTGCCGTTGATGGTAATCAGCACGCGGGTGTTGAAATCCCCCGGCAGGCCAAAACCGCGCATGCCAAGATAATCATATTGGTGATCATAGGTGGGATGAATCCCCGGCAGACTGGCGAGCACCTCATTCAGCGTACGCCAACCATATGCTCTGATATCTTTGCGTGTAATGACGCTGACTGCCGCCGCGACTTGCTGTTGCTTCTGCTCATACTTTGAAGCCCCTACGATAGTAATATCCATCAGTTGCGCCAGGCTCAGTTGTTCTAGATTCTTGGTTGCAAAAACGGGTAGCGATGGCATGAAAAGCAAACCAAACAGTAGCGTTTTTCTTACAGAGGAATTGATATTCAATGCGCTGAACTTTTTTGGAATAAACACGGTGAGTAGGATTAATCTTTCAATTATCCAGATTTAAACATGCCGGGTTATTGATTAAAAAGCAGAGAAATAAGACTTTATTAGCTTAATTTGTGAAATAAAGAAATAAACATGCGCTTGTAGAATAGGCGGCATTAACGTAAGAAGTTTATTACGACAGAGAGATGCAAGAATTGAATTGTGATTTTTGTTGATTACTGATGCACTTCGGTAGCAAAACGCAATAACTGGGCATTCAAATTCAAACCGGCTTTTCTGACCATAGATAAATTGACTTCAAATGTCACTCGATTATCTCTGACGGCCATATTGATCATTACACCGCGCTGACCGGCGCCGGGATTGTCCGCTACCGTGAGTATGGGCTTGTTTCTCAGCGTATCGATGACGCTTGTCAGGTTGTCAATCGCTGAACGGGAAATAAAAACCAGCTGACATTGCTCGAGCTGATCAACATTGCTTGTTCTGTAAATGGTAATGCTGCGCTCATTTACTCGCTTCTTCTTCATCAATTCATCAAGATCCTTGCCGAAAGGATCTGCGCCGTAGATACATAGATGAAAGGCATCCAGATTATTATCAGGCCATGTTGTAAAAATCGCGAAATTATACAAGAAAGCCGATTTTACGGTGTACTCCGCCATTTCTTCCGCCACAGCAAGCGGCGAGTAACTCATGATCGCCCAGCACAGCAGCAAGCATAATCTCGCGTTGCGCATTCTATGTTAGAACACCCTGCTAAATTGATGGATCAATAACGTCAGTACAAAAACCATAGCATTCTAAAAAATATTTGCTTGATATCTATCGGATAGTGCTTAATTTT